>NZ_JASTWE010000004.1 GCF_030282845.1 Pseudodesulfovibrio pelocollis | reverse complement strand
TATTTTTATCCTTTCCAGACAGGGTGATGGGCGTGTTTCTTCAAGGCCAGGCATCCTGGTTCGGGTTTTTTTTATCGGGAGAGTGAAAATATGTGTTGACTTTCGTCGGCAGATGGAGAATAGGTGGGCCTCAAACGCCAGCAACGCCCGCGGAGGCGTGGCCCCCTGTGGCCCGGGCTGGTTGAAAACGAACAGGAATATCGGGAGGCAGCGTGCGCATCTTGTACGCTGCCTTTATTGATATAGGCGCATGTGCGCCACTGCAACACCACTTTCTCAGGAGAAAAAATCGAATGTCCAAAAAACTGTATGTCGGCAATCTGTCCTGGTCCTCCACTGAAGACGACGTCCGCTCCGCTTTCGAAGCCTACGGCGAAGTGATTTCCGTCAACCTCATCGAGGATCGTGAAACCGGTCGTCCCCGCGGCTTCGGTTTCGTTGAAATGGACGATGCCGGCGCTCGCGAAGCCATTGCCGCTCTGGATGGCAAGGACTTCGGCGGCCGCAACATCAAGGTCAACGAAGCCAAGGCTCGCGAAGAACGTCCCCGCTGGTAATTCCGTAGTTAAGGATCCGTCCTGATATACGGCGCCCGCTTCCCCACAAGGGAGGCGGGCGTTTCGTGTTTTTTGGCCCGGGCCGATTGCCAGACCAAACTGGACAGGGCGGGCATGTCTGGTATGCTTCAGGCTGCAAACCCCTGGAGGGAACCATGGAACCGCTGAATATTCTGGGTTGGGCGCTTCGGGCGGTGGCTGCGGCCGCCGTGCTGGCCGGGTGCGTCGCGGCCATGCGCTGGCTCAAGGCCAAGCGGGGCGGCAGCGACCGCCTCTGGACCATGCTGGCCACCGAGATGACGCCCAGGGTCGCGCCCCTTGTCCTGGCCGTGGCCGCCCTGGCCGTGGCCTCGGCCCTGATTCCGACGGGCGGGCTGGAGCCTGGGGCCGCCTCTCTGGCCCTGTCGCTGCTCGGCGGGGCGTGGGTGATGCTCGCTGCCTGGGCCATGACCCTTGTCTGCCGGGCGCTCACCGTGCTGGTGGACTGGAAATACGACGTGTCCGTGGCCGACAATCTGGGTGCGCGCCAGGTGCACACCAAGGTCAAGGTGCTCCAGCGCATCGTGGTGGTCCTCATCTGGTTCGGGGCCCTGGCCGGGGTGCTCATGCAGTTCGAGCGCTTCCGCTTGCTCGGCGGCACGCTGCTGGCATCGGCGGGCGTGCTCTCCATCGTGCTCGGCCTGTCGGCCCAGAAGACCTTCGGCTCCATCATCGCGGGTATCCAGATCGCGCTCACGCACCCCATCAACCTCGACGACGTGGTCATCGTGGAGGGCGAGTGGGGTCGCATCGAGGAGGTCACCTTCACCTACGTGGTGGTCAGGATATGGGATATGCGGCGGCTGGTGGTGCCCATCACCTATTTCCTCGAAACGCCGTTTCAGAACTGGACGCGCAAGAGCGCCGAGATCCTCGGCCCGGTCTTCCTGCATGTGGACTACGCCACGCCCCTGGCCCCGCTGCGCGACGAACTGCTCCGGCTGTGTCAGGGGGCAGGGGAGCTGTGGAACGGCAAGACCTGCCTGCTCCAGGTGACCGAGGCCGGGCCGCAGACCATGACTGTTCGCGCCCTGGTCAGCGCCTCGGACGCCTCCCGGGCGTGGGACTTGCGCTGTCTGGTCCGCGAGGGGCTTGTCGCCTTTCTCCAGGCCAACCATCCCGGGTGTCTGCCCAGACACCGGGTGGTGCTGGAGGAGGGAGACGCCCGGTCCGGGCGCGGCCCTGATGGCGAGGACGCCCCGGCCTGAAAGGGCCGGAGCGTCACGTCTGTTTCCTGTTGAGGCGGCCGTGTGCAAAACAGCTCGCGAGGGCCGGTCGCCAAGTGTGACAGAATTTGGCCGCTGGCGTCACGTGATTGCGACAATGCTCCGGTATGGTTGGTGAAATGCGTTGTCACAGAACTGTAACGCGATAAGACATTACATTTCGGTGACGATTGTGTTACAGAGCGCGGGCGTCGTGTGGCGGTGCCCGTTCAAGCTCGCATGCCCCTGCCAAACGACAAAACCGGAGCAAGGTGAATGAAGCTTCATTCCTTCCAAATGCGCATCCTGCTGTGGACCTGGGCGCTGCTGCTCGTGGTCCTGGCCGTGGTCTTCTTCTACACCACCAGCATCGTGGGCAACGAACTGGTGCGGGAGACGGAGCGCCGTTCCCTCAACGAACTCGACGCCCTCAAGTGGCTGGTGGAGAACCACCCGCCCTTCGGGTCCGAGCGGGAGTTCGCCGCGCTGGTGGAGGCCCTTGGGCTCAGGCTGGGAGTGCGGCTCACCTACATCGTGGACGGCAGGGTGGCGGCCGATTCGGACGTGCCCTACGCCGAGCTGGGGACGGTGGAGGACCACAGCGCCCGGCCCGAGGTGGCGGCGGCCATGGAGGGCGAGCGCGGGACCGATGTGCGCTACTCCGGCACCGTGCACAAGGACATGCTCTACGTGGCGGTCCGGGCCGAGGCCGTGCCGGGCATGCCGCCGGGGGTGCTGCGGCTGGCCGTGCCCATCTCCACTGTCAATGCGCGGCTGGCCTCGCTACGCGAGAACTTCTCCTGGATATTCTTCATCACCCTGATCTGCGCCGGGGTCCTGAGCGCGCTCATGTCGCGCAACATGAGCCGCGACATCACGGCCTTTTCCGAGCTGGCCAGGGCTATCGGCGAGGGCGACTACGCCAAGCGGCTGCGCGCCCTGCCCGGCGGCGAGTTCAAGCCCCTGGCCCAGTCGGTCAATGCCATGGCCCAGTCCATCGAGCGCAACGTGCGCATCATCGAGGACCAGAGGGGCCAGCTCCAGGCCGTGTTCGACGGCATGCGCGAGGGTGTCATGACCATCAACACCCAGGGGCGCATCGAGTCCTTCAACGGCGCGCTGGACGAGATGTTCAACCTGCCCGCCAGCACCGTGGGCCGCACGCCCATCGAGGTCACGCGCCGCTTCGAGATACAGGATCTGGCCGACAGGCTGCTGGCCGAGCAGGGGCCGGACGCGGGGGTGAACGAGGCCACTGTCCAGATGGACCTGATGGATTCGCGCACCGTGGAGGTCAGCGGGGTGCCCTTCTTCGACTACAAGGGAGTGCGCAAGGTCATCCTGGTCTTCTACGACATCACCGAGATGAAGCGAAGCGAGAAGAGCCTTAAGGATTTCGTGGCCAACGCCTCGCACCAGTTGCGAACGCCCCTGACCTCCATCAAGGGCTACTCCGAAACCCTCCTCGACAATCCGCCCGCCACGCCCGAGGGCGGCCGCCAATTCCTCGAAATCATCCTCAAGAACGCCGACCACATGGACAAGGTCATCTCCAGCATGCTCGCCCTGGCCCGGTCCGAGCAGCTGGGCGAGACCCTTGCCCTGTCGCCGGTCTCCGGGCGCGAGTGCATGGGCCGGGCTGTGGGAGATGTCACCCCCTGGGCTGCCGAGCGCTCCATCACGCTGAAAAGCCGCACGCCAGAGGACGAGATGCTCGTCATGGCCGAGTCCGACGGGCTGCTGCATGTCTTTCACAATCTGCTCAACAACGCGGTCAAGTACAGCCCCGAGGGCGGAGTGATCACCGTAAGCGCCGAGGACGACGGCGAATCCATAGTTTTCTGCGTCGAGGACCAGGGGCCGGGCATCTCGCGCGAGCACAGCTTCAAGGTCTTCGAGCGATTCTACCGGGTGGACGAGAACACCATCGACGGCGCGGGCAGCTCCGGCCTGGGGCTGGCCATCTGCCGCCGCATCGTGCGAAACTTCGAGGGCGAAATCTGGCATGACGGCTACGGAGAAGACACCCGGGGCGCCCGGTTCTGCTTCCGTCTGAACAAACCGGTCCCCGAGCGGCCGGTCAACGTCTAACCAACACCCTCGCAAGAGGGGCCAAACAATGGATATTTACGATCTCTTCTTCTACCTGTCGCTGGGCGCGGGCTTTCTCATGGCCTTCAACCTGGGGGCCAACGACGTGGCCAACTCCATGGCCTCGGCCGTGGGAGCGCGCGCCATCACCGTGCGTCAGGCAGTGTTCATCGCCAGCATCCTCAACTTCGTCGGTGCGGTGTTCATGGGCTCCCACGTCACGGCCACGGTGAGCAAGGGCATCATCAACGCCTCGGCCATCTCGGACCCGAAGCTGATGATGATCGGCATGTTCGCCGCCCTGCTCGCGGCCGCCACATGGATGCTCATAGCCACGCTCACATCACTGCCAGTCTCATCAACCCATTCCATCGTCGGCGCGATAATGGGGTTCGGGCTGGTGGTGGGCGGGCCGGACGTGGTCAACTGGCTCAAGCTGGGCGGCATTGTCCTTTCCTGGGTCATTTCCCCCT
Source organism: Pseudodesulfovibrio pelocollis (assembly GCF_030282845.1). Lineage (GTDB taxonomy): Bacteria > Desulfobacterota > Desulfovibrionia > Desulfovibrionales > Desulfovibrionaceae > Pseudodesulfovibrio > Pseudodesulfovibrio pelocollis. The sequence continues at coordinate 105,565 of NZ_JASTWE010000004.1, read as the reverse complement.
TCTTCGCCGCCACCATCGCCTACTGCGTCTTCTCCCACATCCGAAAATACATCCTCTACAAAAAGCAATTCATCCAGCAGGCCAAGCGATGGGCACCCATCTGGGCCGCCTTCACCGTCTCCCTCATCGCGCTCTCCTTCCTCTACAAGACCCCGGCGGGCAAGTCCCTTGAGCTGCACTGGCTGACGGCCCTGGCCCTGGCCGCGGGGCTGTCCCTGCTGACATGGGGCGTGTCCAGGAAGCTGGTGGGCAAGATGGTCATGGATGAGGAGGAGGGGGCCGAGGGCGTGGAGCGGGTCTTCCGCCGGATGCAGGTGGGCACGTCCTGTTACGTGGCCCTGGCCCAGGGGGCCAACGACGTGGCCAACGCCATCGGCCCGGTCGCGGTCATCTACCTGATTGCCAAGGAGCAGGCGCTGTTTTCCCAGGCGGACATCCCCACATCCATGCTCGTGCTCGGCGGGGTGGGTATTGCGCTCGGCATCAGCATCCTCGGGCACAAGGTCATGGCCACCGTGGGGCAGAAGATCACCACCCTGACCAACACCCGCGGCTTTGCCGTGGACTTTGGCGCGGCCTCCACCGTGCTGGTGGCCTCCAACCTCGGCCTGCCGGTCTCCACCACCCACGCGGCTGTGGGCGGCGTGGTCGGCGTGGGGCTGGCGCGCGGGTTCAAGGCCGTTGATTTCCGGGTGCTGCTGCGCATCGTGTCCTACTGGGTGGCCACAGTGCCCATCGCCGCCCTGACCAGTATCATTTTCTTTGTGCTGCTCAAATGGTTGTGCTACAGCTAGGTCACACGAATTTTTGAACAATCTTTCACGAGGGTAGAAATATGTCCATCAGATTGCCGTTTTTCGGTCTGCTCGCCAAGAGAGACCCCATGGAAGGACTGGTCGAACACTACAACAAGATCGCCGAGTGCATCGCCACCATCGACGAGTCGCTTGAATGCTATGTGGGCGGCGGAATGTGCCGCGAGTTCGAGGAGCTCACCCGGACCATCGACGAGATCGAGAACCACGCCGACGTCATCAAGCGCAACATCCGCAACCATCTGCCCCGGGGCCTGTTCATGCCCGTGGAGAAGCCCCTGTTCCTGAGCTATACCAAGAGCCAGGACAACATCCTCGACGCCGCCCAGGAGGCCCTGCACTGGCTGGCCATGCGCAAGGTGGACATCCCCGAGGACATCCAGAAGGACCTCATCTATCTGCTCGACGCGGTGGAGCGGACCACCATCCTGCTCGGCCCGGCGCTGGAGGCCACCATCGCCCTGGTTCATGGCGAGTCTCTGGACCGCGAAGGCACCAAGAACTACTACTGCAAGGTCCGCCGCGAGCGCGAGAATGTCCGAACCCTCAAGACCAATCTGCAAAAGGCCGTCTACGCCAAGGACATCGAGTTCAAGGACATCTACCAGCTCCTGCACTTCATTGTCTGCCTGGACGACATGGCGCACAACACCGAAAACTGCGCCGATTTCCTGCGGGCCATGATCGCCCGATAGTCCGGCCGAAACCCCGCGCCCTGCCGCCCCGCCCGCACCAGCCGGGCGGGGCGTTTTCTTGTTTTCGGCCCATTTAATTGAGCGCCTCGGCCCGCTCCAACCCGGCGTCTCGCAGCGCGGCTGTTTCTATTGGCGCATCGCGGCAGTGTGGGCATGGCCCGGAATTGTACAGAAACATCTTGAAATTGATTTTCATAATCAATATAGTCCGAGTCGGCCGCAAGGGCCGAGGAGGAGTGCCATGCCCAGTGAGAAGAGAGAAGCGTTCCAGGCTGTTTCAGGAGGTGTGCATGCGTGAACCCGCTGCGCATGGCGGTGGCATCGGCAAAAAGGGGGTGGACCCGGATTGCGGCTGCTCGGCCCATTTCGTGACCACCGTCCTGCATCAGTTCGCCGAGTCCCTGGGGTTTGCCATCGACGCCAAGGACCAGACCACCCGGCGGCATTCCGACGAGGTGGCGCGCGTGTCCCAGGAGTTGGCCCTGGGGCTGGGCCTGTCCGTGGCTCAGGCCGGGATCATCCATGTGGCCGCGCATCTGCACGACATCGGCAAGATCGGCGTGCCCGATGCGGTGCTCGGCAAGCGCGGCACCCTGACGCCAAGCGAGTGGCAGGCCATCCGCAGGCATCCCCAGGCCGGGGCCGACATCCTGCGTCCGGTGCTCGCCCTGAACAATCTCGGCGTGGTGGACATGGTCCTGCACCACCACGAGCGCTTTGACGGCGCAGGCTATCCCTATGGTCTCAAGGGAGTGGCCATCCCGCTTGGGGCACGCATCATCGCCCTGGCCGACTCGTTGTCGGCCATGCTCCAGGACCGCCCCTACCGCAGGTCGCGCACCTTTGGCTGGGCCCACGACGAGATCATCCGCTGCTCGGGCGGCCAGTTCGATCCGCGCGTGGTGGAGGCGTTCCGGGTCGCAGCCCCGAGGCTCGAGCCCCTGGTGGGCGGCCGCGCCGGGGGATCGCTGGCCGCATGACGGAAAAAACCGGCCGGGGCGATGGCTCCGGCCGGTTCTGACATGATCTGCGGGGCGGATCAGCGCTCGAAGACCGCGCCCCGGGAGGCGGAGGTGACGAGCCTTGCGTAGCGGCGCAGGAATGGGGAGGATATTTCCTTGACCACGGGCGTGAAGGTCTTGCGCCGTGCTTCAAGCTCGGCGTCGTCCACCAGCAGGGTGATGGACCGGGCAGGAATGTCGATGGCGATTTTGTCGCCGTTGCGAATCAATCCCACCGGGCCGCCCGCAGCAGCCTCGGGCGAGACATGGCCGATGGCCGCGCCGCGCGTGCCGCCCGAGAAGCGGCCGTCGGTGATCAGGGCCACGGACCCGCCAAGGCCCATGCCCGAGATGGCCGAGGTGGGCGTGAGCATCTCGCGCATGCCCGGCCCGCCCTTGGGTCCTTCGTAGAGCACCACCACCACATCGCCGGGCTTGATCTTGCCGCCGAGAATGGCCTGTACGCTCTCCTCCTCGGAGTGGAACACCCTGGCCGTGCCGGTGTTGACCATCATCTCCGGGGCCACGGCCGACTGCTTCACGCAGCACCCCTCGGGCGCGATGTTGCCGTAGAGGATGGCGATGCCGCCTTCCTCGGAATAGGGCGTGTCGATGGGCCGGACGATGTCGTGGTTGGTGACCTTGGCGTCGAGGGCCTTGAGGTTTTCGCCCAGGGTCTTGCCGGTGACGGTCATCACGTCGAGGTTGAGCAGGCCGCGCTTGACCAGCTCGCTCATGACGCCGGGGATGCCGCCCGCCTCGTCGAGATCCTCCATGTAGTGGGGACCGGCCGGGGAGAGCTTGCACAGGTTGGGCGTCTTCTTGCTGATCTCGTTGAACATTTCCAGGCTCAGGTCGAGCCCGGCCTCGGCAAAGAGGGCGGGCAGGTGCAGGGTGGTGTTGGTGGAGCAGCCCAGGGCCATGTCCATGGTCACGGCGTTGTGCACGGATTTCGCGGTGACGATGTCGCGCGGGCGGATGTTGCGCTCAAGCATCTCCATGACCTGCATGCCGCTGCGCTTGGCCAGCCGCACCCGGGCCGACATCACGGCCGGGATGGTGCCGTTGCCCGGCAGGGCCAGCCCGATGGACTCGGAAAGACAGTTCATGGAGTTGGCCGTGAACATGCCCGCGCACGAGCCGCAGGTGGGGCAGGCGGATTCCTCAAGGGCGGCCAGTTCGCTCTCGTCCATGGTCCCTGTCTTGACCCGGCCCACGCCCTCGAAGACCGTGATCAGGTCTGCGCTCTTCCTGCGACCGGCCAGCATGGGGCCGCCCGAGACGATGACCGCCGGGATGTTCAGGCGCAGGATGGCCATGAGCATGCCGGGCACGATCTTGTCGCAGTTGGTGATGCAGACAAGCGCGTCGAAGGGATGGGCCGTGGCCATGATCTCCACCGAGTCGGCGATGATCTCGCGGCTGGGCAGGGACATGCGCATGCCCTCGTGGTTCATGGCCAGCCCATCGCACACGCCGATGGCCGGAAATTCCAGGGGGGTTCCGCCCGCCATGCGCACGCCGTCCTTGACGGCCTTGGCGATGGTGTGGAGGTGGACATGGCCGGGGATGATCTCGTTGGCGCTGTTGCACACGCCGATGAGGGGGCGGGCCAGCTCCTCCCTGGTCAGGCCGCTGGCGTGGAGAAGCGAACGGTGCGGGGCCTTTTCCAGCCCGCCGGTCATGATCTTGCTGCGCATGGGGATGACTCCTTCGTTGGTCGAAATGCGGATGGTTACTTCACCGCCAATGGGCGCGGCTGTCAACTTATAATGGGGATGGGGAAGGATGAGCTGGGACGGGAGGGCATTGTCAAGTGCAGAGTTGAGTCCTCTGGCGCAACCCGCCTGCATGGGGGCTGTTTCCAAAGACGCCCGCATTTGATAGGGAGTGACGACCGGTCGCCATCGGGCCTGGCCGGGTCTGAACACGGGGAGAGCAATGAGGATAGCCGTCATCGGCGGGTACGCGCCGTCGCTGGTCAATTTTCGTGGGCCGTTGCTGGCCCGGATGGTGTCCCTGGGCCACGAGGTCCACGGGCTGGCCCCGGCCCATGTGCCGGACGTGGGGGGGCAGCTTGAGGGCATGGGCGTGGACTATCACCGCATTCCCCTTTCCCGGCGCGGCCTCAATCCCCTGGCCGACATCGGCGCGCTGCTCTACATCAAGCAGACACTGCACCGCATCCGGCCGGATATCGTTCTCTCCTACACCTTCAAGCCCGCTGTCTACGGCTCCCTGGCCGCGCGCATGGTCTGGGTGGGGGAGAAGAAGCGCGTCTACGCCATGATCACCGGCCTGGGCTACGCCTTCACCGAGGAACCGGCCGGGCTCAAGCGGCGCATCCTCTTCAACGTGGCCAAGGGCATGTATCGCTCCGGCATCAACGCCTGCGACGGGGTTATCTTCCAGAATCCCGACGACGAAACATTCTTCCGCAAGCTCGGTGTCATCGCCGACCGGGTGGCCACCGCGGTGGTGAACGGCTCGGGCGTGGACCTGGACCACTACGCCGTGGCCCCGCTGCCGCAGGGGCCGGTGTTCCTGTGCCTCTCCCGGCTGCTCAGGTCCAAGGGCGTGGCCCTGTTCGCCGAGGCGGCGGCAAGGCTCAAGGCGCGCCATCCCGGGGCCGTGTTCCGGCTGGCCGGGCCACTTGAGAGCGGCGGCGACGCCGTGACCCCGGACGAGATCGCCCGCTGGCGGCGCGACGGAGCCCTGGAGGTGCTGGACCCGGTGGAGGACGTGCGCCCGCTCCTGGCCGGGGCCGGGGTGTATGTGTTGCCCAGCCACTACCGCGAGGGCGTGCCCCGCTCCATCCTCGAAGCCATGAGCATGGGCCGGGCCATAGTCACCACAGACGCCCCGGGCTGCCGCGAGACCGTGGAACCGGGCCGAAACGGATTCCTCGTGCCGCCCCGGGACGCGGATGCCCTGGCCGAGACCATGGAGCGGTTCATCCTCGATCCCGCCCTGGCTCCGGCCATGGGAGCGGCCAGCCGGGCCATGGCCGAGGCGCGCTTCGACGTCAACCGGGTCAACGACGCCATCCTGAGCTTCATGGGGCTGCTGCCCGACAACGCGGTCGCCGAAACCGGGCCAGAACACGGGTCAGAAGCATGAAGCGGCTCTTCGACCTGATGATGGCGGGCGTGGCCCTGCTTTTTCTCTGGCCGGTGCTGGCGGCGCTGGCCCTGGCCGTGCGCGTCAGCCTCGGCTCCCCGGTGTTTTTCCGCCAGACCCGGCCCGGTCTGCACGGCAAGCCCTTCACCATTATCAAGTTCCGCACCATGCGCCACGCCACGGGGCCGGACGGCAAGCCCCTGCCGGACTGCGACCGGCTGACCCGCTTTGGCCGCTTCCTGCGCGCCACCTCGCTGGACGAACTGCCCGAACTGATCAACGTGCTGCGCGGCGACATGTCCCTGGTCGGCCCCAGGCCGCTGCTCATGGCCTATCTCGACCGCTACTCGGCCCGGCAGGCGCGTCGCCACGAGGTGCGGCCCGGCATCACCGGCTGGGCGCAGGTCAACGGACGAAACGCCATTTCCTGGGACGAAAAATTCGAGTATGATTTGTGGTATGTGGACAACCGTTCACTGGCCCTGGACCTGAAAATCCTCTGGATGACTCTTGGCTCGGTCTTCAAGGCGGATGGCGTCTGCCAGCCCGGCCACGCCACCACCGAGGAATTCATGGGCAACGCCGACAACCCCAATGACAAGGAGGGACACCCGTGAACATCACCCGCATCCTGCTGCCCGTGGACGGCTCGCGCTTTTCGGACGCGGCCGCGGACATGGCCATGGACATGGCCGAGCGCTTCAATGCGTCCGTCGTGCTCCTGCATGTGCGCAAGACCGTGCCCACAGGCCTGGGCCAGCCCAACGCCAACGAGCTGCTGGAATACCTGACCAAAAGCGCCGAGGTGGTCATGGCCCACTATCGCGGCAAGCTGGACAACGCCAAGATCGACTACATCGATCTGGTCATCGGCGGTCCTGTGGCCGATACCATCGCCAACGTGGCCGAGGTGGAGAAGTGCGACCTCGTGGTCATGGGGTCCAAGGGCAAGTCCAACCTCGAAGGGCTCATCCTCGGCTCGGTCACTCACAAGGTGCTCAACGTCACCGCCTGCCCAGTGCTGGTGGTCAAGTAGGCCCGCCCGGGCGACCGGCCCGTCATTGCGGGACACGCATGGAACCGTCCTATCTGCGCCTCCACGCTACGGGCGAGCTTGCCCGCCGTACCCGGAAGGCCGTGGCCCGGCTGGCCGGGTGCGGCCTGTGTCCCCGCCGCTGCGGGGCGGACAGGCTGGCCGGTGAAACCGGGGCCTGCGGCGCGGGCCGCCGGGCCGTGGTGGCCAGCTTCAATCCCCATTTCGGCGAGGAGGCCGTGCTGGTGGGCAGGGGCGGCTCGGGCACGGTGTTTTTCGCCGGGTGCTCCCTTGGCTGCGTCTTCTGCCAGAACCACGACATCAGCCGCCACGGCAGCGCGGGCATCGAAGCCACGCCCGAGGAACTGGCCGGGGTCATGCTCGATCTGCAACGCCGGGGCTGCCACAACATCAATGTCGTGACCCCGACGCACGTGGTGGCGCAGATTCTGGAGGGTCTGGCCGTGGCCGTGGAGCACGGGCTGTCGCTGCCCCTGGTCTGGAATTCCGGCGGCTACGACCTGCCCGAAACCCTGGCCCTGCTCGACGGGGTGGTGGACATCTACATGCCCGACGTCAAGGTCTGGGACCCGGGCGAGGCGCAGCGGCTGCTGGGCGCGCGGGACTACCCGGAGCACGCCCGCCGGGCCGTGGCCGCCATGCACCGCCAGGTGGGCGATCTGGTGGTGGAGGACGGCCTTGCCGTGCGCGGCCTGCTGGTGCGCCATCTGGTGCTGCCGGGCGGCCTGTCCGGCTCCGGGCAGTGGATGGAGTTCCTGGCCGGGCTGTCACGCCAAACCTGGGTCAATCTCATGGAGCAGTACCACCCCTGCGGCGGGGCGCGTTACCTGCCGCCCCTGGACCGTCTGATCACGCGGGCCGAGTTTGCGGCCGCCCTGGCCGAGGCCCGGAAACAGGGGCTCACCCGCCTGGACGGCCAGGGCGTCATCAAATAGCCGGACATTTGTGTTGATCACGGCCACGGTAAGCGGGTAACACGGACCCATGGAGCCGCTTCCCTCATTTGCCGAAGACTCCCGGGCCGACTCCCGGCCACGGCCCGAAGCGGCACCCCCGGCACATTGTCGGAAACCAGCAGCCGGAAACCACAGCCGAAACACAGATGGAGGAATCGCATGAGCATCCCGGTATTCAACTGCAAGAACGCGGACGACGTGATGAAGGCGGTCAAGGACTACGACGTCAGCTTCATCCAGTACTGGTTCGTGGACATCCTGGGCACGCTGAAGAGCTTCCAGATTACGCCAAGCGAGCTTGAGGCGTCGTTCGAGGAGGGCATGGGATTCGACGGCTCGTCCATCCTCGGCTTCTGCCGCATCGACGAGTCCGACATGGTGGCCATGCCTGATCCGACCACCTTCCAAATATGCTCATGGCGGCCCGCCGAGCGTCCGGTGGCGCGCATGTTCTGCGACGTGGTCAACCCCGACGGCTCGCCCTTTGCCGCTGATTCGCGCCATGTGCTCAAACGGATAATGGGCATGGCGGCCGAGAAGGGCTACACCTTCTACGTCGGCCCGGAGCTTGAATTCTTCCTCTTCGCCGACGACAAGGGCACCCAGGTGCTCGACTCGGGCGGCTACTTCGACGCCCCGCCGCTGGACCTTGGCAACAACATCCGCCGCGACATCATCTTCGCCCTCGGGGCCATGGGCATCCAGGTGGAATATTCCCACCACGAGGTGGCCCCGTCCCAGCATGAGATAGACCTGCGCTATCAGGACGGCATGATCATGGCGGACACGGCCATGACCTACCGGGTGGTGGTCAAGGAGACGGCGCGCAAGCACGGCTGCTACGCCACCTTCATGCCCAAGCCCATCTTCGGCGAAAACGGCTCGGGCATGCATGTCCACCAGTCCCTGTTCAAGAACGGGCGCAACGTCTTCTACGACGCCAGCGACGAGTACAATCTCTCCGCAGAGGGCAAATCCTACATCGCGGGCATCCTCAGGCACGCGCCCGAGTTCGTGGCCGTGACCAACCAGTGGGTCAACTCCTACAAGCGGCTGGTGCCCGGCTACGAGGCCCCGGTCTACATCGCCTGGGCCAGGCGCAACCGCTCGGCCCTGGTCCGCGTGCCCATGTACAAGCCGGGCAAGGAGGGGGCCACCCGCATGGAGCTTCGCTGCCCGGACCCGGCGGCCAACCCCTATCTCTGCTTTGCCGTGCAGCTCGCCTCCGGCCTCAAGGGCATCGAGGAGAACTACGTGCTGCCCGATCCGGTGGAGGAGGACATCTTCGCCATGAACGACCGTGCCCTCAAGCGCAACAGGATCAAGGCCCTGCCCGGCTCCCTGTACGAGGCGGCCACGGCCCTGCGCAAGTCCGCCTTCATGAAGGAGGTCCTGGGCGAGCATCTGCACACCGCCCTGGTGGAGAACAAGCTGGCCGAATGGGACGAATACCGCACCCAGGTCACCGAGTACGAACTGAACAAGTATCTGCCCATCCTCTGATCCCGGCCCGCCGTCATCGCATGAGAAAAGGCCCTTCGCGCGCGAAGGGCCTTTTGTCTTGCCGTGTGGTCAGGCCAGGGCGGCTACGCGCCCTTGGAAAAGTCCAAACATGCAGGCTGTTCAAAAATGGTGAGATGCAAGGCGCGAAAAAAGTTCAAGGCCGAAGCGTACTTCCTGTACGCGAGGATTTGAGCTTTTTGAATAAGTTTTCTGTACGGCTCGAAGATTCGCCTACAGTCACTTAACGACAGCAGATCGCCGTTTTTCAACAGCATGCTACGCGCCCTTGGCCACGGTGAAGCCCTGGGGCTGCAGGCCCGTGGACGCGGGTGTTCCCGCGATGCGCGCCAGGAAGTTGTCGCCCAGGTTGGCGATGTGGTCGTTCACGCCGTCAAAGTAGTTGAAGTGCTCCTGCTCCTCGTCGATGAGGGTCTCGAAGAGCTTGACGCTGACGCTGTCGCCGTTCTCCCTGCAGGTCAGCAGGAACTGGTTGTACACGTCGATGGTCACATCCTCCAGGTCGGCGGAGAAGCCGAAGATGTCCTGGACCGCCTGATTGCGGACCGTCTTGGCGTCCGCCTCGCTCACGGGCTCGCCGCCCAGCTCCTTGACGCGCTCGGCCAGCATCTCGGCGTGGCGCATCTCGTCGATGGCGATGAGCTTGAGGTTCTTGGCAAGCTCGCCGTAGTCCATGGAGTCCAGGCCGTAGTGCTGGTTCATGTACTGCGAGATGGCGGTCAGCTCCATGGCCCTGGCCTTGTTCAGCACCTCGATCACCTTTTTGCGTCTGGCTTCCTTGTCCTTGGTCATGATTCCCGTCCTTGGTTTTTTTGATGGTGGTGGGTGGGGTGTCCCAGCACACCGATACCATGGTTGGGCCGACAGACGCAACGTCTTGCTCGTGGCGTTTGGGTGGCGAAACCCCGGTCGCCACTTGGCCGGAGCGCAAAGTCCGCATGGCGGCAGCCAGGGCCCTTGTGCAAAGTCCGCTTTGCAGTTCGGCGGAGGGCTGATCACAAAAATATCAGTATTTCAAGTCGTTGCAACCTTCGAAGACAATGGCCCGACACTTGCTCAAGGCGGCCCGTCGGCGGCGGTCCGTGCCCGCGGGCAGGCGGCCTTCGGCGAAAAATAAATCACTGCGAGGAGAACGGCTATGGCAGAGAATGTTGCGCAAGAAAGGGACGATGTGGTGGTGGACAGGGCCACCAGCTCGTGGTCCGATCTCTGGAAAAAAGAAGATTACTGGGCCATCTGGTTGGGTTTCCTGATCCTGATAATCGGCTCCATATTCTATTTCAATAATGAGCCCGCCGGTATGCGGGAGAAGTTCGCCGAGGCCAACGCCATCATGGAGGCCGAGGCGGCCAGGGCGCCCTTCAAGACCGTGGCCTGGTACGAGGCCCAGACAGACAAGGAGCGGATCAAGGCCAGGGACGGCTCCATGGCCAAGACCATCTCGGGCCTGCTGGCCAAGCCCAAGAAGTGGTCCACCAATCCGCTTGACTCCCTGATGCTCTCCAAGGAGGAGGCGGACGCCATGAACGCGGCGGCCATGCCCGCCTACGAGGCAGCTGCGGCAGCCGCTGCCCAGGCCAAGACCACGGCCCTGGCCGCCCAGGCGGCAGCAGCCCAGGCCGGATTCAAGGACGCGGCCCTCAACGCCAAGACCTCGGCCGAGATCGAGGAGTGGCTCAAGCTGCGGACCAAGGCGTCCTCGGCCAAGAGCAAGACCGGGAACAAGCCCTACAACCTGATCCCCGGTCTGATCATGCTCCTGGTGGTCTTCGGCGTGGTCTTTGCCGTGGGCATGCAGTTCATCGACGGCACGGGCGCCAAGTTCCTCAAGGGCTTCAGCTTCGTCTTCTCCATCGCGCTCATCGCCTATGTGCTGGCCGGACAGAAGACCATGGCCTACTACGGCATTGGTGATGCGGCCTGGGCCATCGCCCTGGGCATGATCATCTCCAATACCGTGGGCACGCCCAACTGGGCCAAGAAGGCCCTGCAGGTCGAGTTCTTCATCAAGGCCGGCCTGGTCCTGCTGGGCGCCGAGGTGCTCTTCAACAAGATCGTGGCCATCGGCATCCCCGGCATCTTCGTGGCCTGGGTGGTCACCCCCGTGGTTCTCATCACCACCTTCATCTTCGGCCAGAAGGTGCTCAAGATCGAATCCAAGACCCTGAACATGGTCATCTCGGCCGACATGTCCGTGTGCGGCACCTCGGCGGCCATTGCCACGGCCGCGGCCTGCAAGGCCAAGAAGGAGGAGCTGACCCTGGCCATCGGTCTGTCCCTGGTCTTCACCGCCGTCATGATGGTGGTCATGCCCATCATCATCAAGGCCACCGGCATGCCCTACATTCTGGGCGGCGCCTGGATGGGCGGCACCATCGACGCCACCGGCGCAGTGGCTGCGGCTGGCGCGTTCCTCTCGGAGAAGGCGCTCTATGTCGCCGCCACCATCAAGATGATCCAGAACGTGCTCATCGGCGTGACCGCCTTTGGCGTCGCCGTGTACTGGTGCACCAAGGTCGAGTGCGTCGAGGGCCAGAGCGTCAGCGCCATGGAGATATGGCACCGCTTCCCCAAGTTCGTGCTGGGCTTCCTGACCGCGTCGGTGGTCTTCTCCATGATCTACAGCACCCTGGGTTCCGATGTCGGCTTCACCATGGTTGACCAGGGTGTGCTGCGCGGCTTCTCAAGCCCGCTGCGCGACTGGTTCTTCTGCCTGTCCTTCGCCGCCATCGGCCTGGCCACCAACTTCCGTGAGCTGCGCCACTACTTCAAGGGCGGCAAGCCGCTGATCCTGTACGCATGCGGCCAGGGCTTCAACCTGTGCCTGACGCTGGTGATGGCCTACATCATGTTCTACCTAGTGTTCCCGGACATCACGGCCAGCATCTAATCGATAGTACCTACTGACCCCACTCCACAGGCCGGGAGAGTCTTCGGACTCTCCCGGCCGCCCCCTCCGCCTCCTCGCCCCCCGGGGAGGCGATGGGGGGGGGAACCGGTTACAGGCAGGGAGGAGCGCAATGACCACGGCAACGAAGACGGCCGGAGACGGCCTGATGGCGGACCAGAGCCTTGGCCGCAGGCTGGCGGCCCTGGCCCTGATTGCGGCGCTGGTCTGGGGATTCATGTTCGTGGCCGGTCCGAGGCTGGCCGCCAGCGTGCCCGCCCTCGGGAGCCTGGCCGCCTTTGTCAACGAGACGGGCATAGAGACCGGGGCGTATTACTACACCAGCGTGGAGATCGTGGGCCATGCCGACCACAACGCCCGCAGCACCATCGAATACCAGCCCCACGGGCCAAGGCCGGAGTAGCCCGGCGGGCTTACTCGGCCGGGTCGAACATGGTGTCGATGAGCCGGGAGGCTCCAACCAGGAAGAAGATGGTCCGGGGCACGACCCCGAGGAAGAAGGCCAACTGCTCGCCCTCGGTCTGGCCCAGTCCGGCGCGCGCGTAGAGCGCGAAAAAAAGGACCATGACCAGGGCGGAGAGCGCGGCCATGGGCAGGGCGGACCTCAGCCGGGACAGGAAGACCCGCCAGTCGATGTGGCCGCGACGGCGCAGGACAATGGCGGCCGCCGCACGCAGCAGGCCGGTCCAGGACTGGACAAAGGCATCGGCGGTGGCGACCCCGACCATACCGGACACCAGCAGCGCAAGGGCGATGTCTGACATTGGCGCTCCCCGGCGGAAAATTTCCCACCTCTTGCATTGAGCTTACGTTTTTGGAAGCGGCGGCGTCAAGTCGGGCTTGACGCCGCCCGGGTTCGGGTTCTACAGAGCGCCGAGGCGATCAGATGCATTTTCCCAGACCCCATTCCCTGCAAGGCAAATTCCTCATCGGGCTGATTCTGACCTCTCTGGTCATCGGCGCGATTCTCTACGCCGTGTTCTCCCACTACATGGGCAGGCTGCTCGAAAACGAGGTCCACGCCAAGGCGACCATGGTCCTGGCCCAGGTGGACTCCATCCAGAGCTATGTGATCACAGACCTGCGCCCCACCATGTTCGAGAAGTTGCCGGACACTTTCATCATCGAGGCCATGTCCACCTCCTACATCTCGCGGCGGATCATGGGCCGCATATCCGACGGCCCCACGCGTCACGTCTACCGCCGCGTGGCCATCGGCGCGCGTAACGAGGAATTCGAGGCCAACGAGCTTGAGCGCGAGCTGGTGGCCCGGTTCAGCAAGGACAGGGCAGCCCAGATCTGGCACGGCTACGAGAACATCGACGGCGTGCGCCACTTTGTCATGGCCCGGCCCGTGGTCTTCAAGGATGAGTGCCTGCGCTGCCACGGGAGCATCGGCGACGCCCCGGTGGAACTGGTGGAGCGCTACGGCGACCGGGGCTTCGAGCACGAGGCCGACACCGTGGGCGGGGTGGATTTCGTCGGACTGCCGGTGACCGCGTCCGTGGCCCGCATCCACGGGGCCATCACCACCTATGCCATTGTCTTCGCCCTGGCCGCGCTCTTCTATTTCGTGGCCACCAACATCATCTTCAAGCGCATCGTGGCCAACAGCGTGCGCACCCTGACCACCAGCTTTCGCCGCAATTTCCGCGACGACACGAGCCTGGCCCTGTTCCGCGAGGTGGAGCAGGGCGACGAGATCGACGAGATGGCCGCAGGCATCGAGCGCCTGAGCGACTATCTCTACGAGACGCGCCAGAAGTTGCAAAACTACGCCACCAACCTCGAAACCATGGTCGAGGAGCGTACCCGCGAGCTGGCCCGGCTGGCCCAGGCCCGGCAGGCGGATGTGGAGATGTTCGCCCGGCTCCTGGCCGGGTCGAGCCGCAGCCAGTCGCGCCGCGAGTTGTGGCGGGCGTCCCTGCCCCTCATCGCCGAGCGCTTCGACCTTGAGCGCGTGGTCCATCTGTGCGCCCTGTCCTCGAACCGCCACTACTCCTGGCCCGAGTCCGACGAACCACCGGCCCTGCCGGACGACTGGGTCTCGCTGCTCTCGGAGTCGCGTCCCCTCATCGAGCCGGGCCGCGCCTTCATCCCCGAGGAATCCTCGCCGGGCAGCGCCGAGGGGCTGCTCTGCCTCTACCACAAGCCCGGGCGCTCCTTCTGCGCCCAGGACCGGGCCGTGCTCATCGCCATCGGCCGCCAGCTGGGCATCGCGGCCGAGAACTTCGCGGCCCTGGACAGCATCGTGCGCCACAACGTCAACCTCCAGGCCGTGTTCGAGGGCATCACCGAGCCGCTCCTGCTGGCCGACAGCTCCGGCTCGCCCATCGTGGTCAACGAGGCCGCGCGCGACCTCTCGCGCGATCTCTCCGGCGGCGCGGCCAAAGACGGCAACATCATCGGCCTCTTGTGCGGCATGGGCGGGCAGGCTGGGGACTGCGACATTTCCCGCTCCATCGGCATGGATCAGGTCCTTTCGCGCGAGGTGGCGCTGCCCGGCGGCCGCAGCTTTTCCCTGAGCATCTACCCGGTCCATGCCAACGGGCCGGACGAGAGCGGCCGGGCCGTGGTCTACGTCCATGAGACCACGCGGCAAAAGCGGCTGCTGGCCCAGATGAATCAGGCCGAGAAGATGGCCACCGTGGGCAAGCTCGCCTCGGGGCTGGCCCATGAGATCAACAACCCTCTGGGCGTCATCCTCTGCTACGGCGAACTGCTGCGCACCAGCGTGCCCGAGGGGCAGGCCGCCGACGACGTGGAGGTCATCCTCAAGCACACCCGCCAGGCCCAGAGCGTGCTTCGGAACCTGCTCAACTTCGCCCGGCCCAAGGTGGCCACGGACAAGGCCGTGGACATGGTCCCGGTGGTCCGCTCGGTGGTCGATGTCTTCCGCATCCAGGCCGAGAAGCAGGGGGCGCGCATAGAGGTGGTCGTGGACGGCCCGGTGCCGCCGGTCAACGCCGAGCCCCAGGCCGTGGAGCACATCATGGCCAACCTGCTGCTCAACGCCCTGGACGTGGTGCCGGAGAGTGGAGGCCGGGTGCGCATCACCCTTGGTCACGATTCCGTCAAGGCCCATGTGGTGCTCAGGGTCTCGGACAACGGTCCGGGCATTGCCCCCGATCACCAGCCCTTCATCTTCGACCCCTTCTATACCACCAAGGAGGTCAACAAGGGATCGGGCCTGGGGCTGGCCGTGGTCTTCGGCTTCATGAGCGACCTGGGCGGCTCCATCGTGGCCGAAAATCTGCCGGAAGACGGCGCGGACAGCCACGACGGCCACCCGGCCGGGGCCGTGTTCACCTTGCGCTTTCCGGCCGCGCCGCACCCCCCCGAGGAGGCGTGATGGACACTCCAACCCCCGAGATACTGGTGGTGGACGATCAGGCGGACTTTGCCAGGGGGCTCAAGCGGCTCATCGAGGGCCACTTCCCCAATGTCCGGGTGCATCTGGCCATGTCCGGCGATCAGGCCCTGGCCCGGCTCGGCCGCAGCCCGGTGGACCTGATGGTCACCGATCTCCAGATGCCCGGCATGAGCGGGCTCGATCTGATCCGCAAGGCCATGGCCGAATCCCCGGCCCTGTCCGTGGTCATGCTCACGGCCCACGGCTCCATCGAGACCGCGGTGGACGCCCTCAAGGCCGGGGCCTACGATTTCGTGACCAAGCCCATCGAGCCGGACGCGCTCTTTCGCGTGGTGGCCAAGGGGCTGGAGCGCAGCCACCTGCTGCGCGAGAACCGGCGGCTGAGGACCCGGCTGGAGCGGCACAAGGACCGGCTCATCGGCGACAGCCCGGCCATGGAGCGGCTCAAGCGGTCCCTGGCCGCCGTGGCCGCCACCGACTACACCGTGCTCATCCTCGGCGAATCGGGCACGGGCAAGGAGGTGGTGGCGGGCATGGTCCGAGACCTGAGCGCGCGCGTCGACAAGCCCCTTGTCACCGTCAACTGCACGGCCATTCCGGAAAATCTGCTCGAAAGCGAACTGTTCGGTCATGTCAAGGGCGCCTTCAGCGGCGCGGACAAGGACCGCGAAGGGCTCTTCGTCAAGGCCCACACCGGCACCATCCTGCTCGACGAGATCGGCGACATCCCGCTGGAAACCCAGGCCAAGCTGCTGCGCGTGCTCCAGGAGGGCGAGGTGCGGCCCGTGGGTTCGGACCGGTTGCGGGTGGTGGATGTCCGGGTCATCGCCTCCACCAACCAGGACCTCCAGGCGCGCATCGCCGAGGGCTCCTTCCGCAGCGACCTGTATCACCGCATCAACGTCCTTTCCCTGACCCTGCCCCCCCTGCGCGAGCGCCAGGGCGACATCGCGCTCCTGGCGCGCTATTTTCTGCTCAAGGCGTGCAGCGAGCTGGGCCTGCCCGACAAAGATCTGGACCCGGCCACCCTGGGTCGTCTCGCCGCGCAGGACTGGCCCGGCAATATTCGCGAGCTGCAAAACGCCATGCGCAAGCTGGCCGTGTTCGGCCCGGTCGGGGACGCTGTCGCGCCGTATATGGCCGCAGGCGGGGCCGGGGGCGATCTGCCGCCATTCAAGGAGGCCAAGGCCCAGATGATCGATGGGTTCACGGCCAACTACGTGCGCGAGGCCCTGCGCCAGAGCGGGGGCAACATCACCCGGGCAGCCCGGTTCTCGGGCCTCTCCCGGGTGGCGGTGCAGAACATGCTCGCCCGCTTCGGCATAGACCCCGACGAGTTCCGCAACGCCTGACCGCGTGCGCGGTTGGCCTCCGTGCGCCCCCTTGAATTGACGGGCTGGGGCGTGTAACACCCGGGGAGGATCAAACTAGGGGGGTTCATGCAGGACCGTGATCAATCCGTTTCGCTCAAGCTGGCCGCCGAGGCCCGGTTCATTCCCCTGGTCCAGGGGGTGGTGGAGCAGGGCGCGGCCGCCTTTGGGCTCGACCGGGGCAAGGCGCTTCGGCTGACCATGGCGGCCGAGGAGCTGCTCTCCCATCTGGCCGAGACCTCGGGCGGGGTCGCCGTGGACCTGACCCTGACCCCTGGCGGCTGGTGCGTGCGCGCCGACTTTTCCTTTGTGGCCGACCCGTCCGACCTGTGGGCCATGAACCTCGCTGCCCGCGAGGACATCGGCCCGGGCAAGTCCATGGACCGCCTTGGGCTGCTCCTGGCCGCGCGCATGTCCGACGGCTTCGAGATCAGGCTCGACGGCCGGGTGGTCCACCTGGAACTGCGCCAGGACCACGCCTACGAGGCCGCGAATCCGCGCCCGGTTCGGGTGGTGGACGCCCGGGGCGAGGTCGTCATGGTGGACGACCCCGAGCCCGCTCTGATCCGCGAGGCCTGCGCCCTGGCCGTGGACCACTATCCCGCCCACCTCGTCAACGAGACCTTCTTCACACCGGGCAAGGCCGCCGACATGGTGGCCCGGGGCGACATGAACGCGGTCGTGGCTGTGGACAGCGCGGGGACGTTGGCCGGGCTCATGGTCTGGCGTTCGCCCTCGGAGCGCAGCGTGGGCTTTTGCGGGCCGTATGTCTTTGTCAGAGGTGGGGGCACGGCCGGGTTCCTGGAGGCCAGGATGCTCGCCACAGTGGCCCGGACCAAGGCCGTGAGCCTGTTCAGCGAGCTGGGCACCGACGATCTGACTGCGGAGAACTACGAACTTCTCGGGCGGCTCCCCCTGGGGCGGCCCGGTCCCCGGGGCGACAGCGGTCTGGGCGACGGGCCTGAGGGCGTCGAACTGGACATCCGCTTCCGCCACCTGCGCGAGGATTCGGGCCGCGCGGTGTGGGCTCACCCCTCCATGCGTTCTTTCCTGGAGGCGGCCTACGACCGGCTGGTGCTCATGCGCGATATCCGCGAGGCCGATCACGCGGGCGCGAACCTGCCCGAACGCAGCGTGTTCTCGGCCCGGCTGCGGCCCGAGCTGGGCATCGCCACCCTGGCCCCCATGGTGGTGGGCCGGGATGCGGACAGGGCGGTGGCCGACCACGTGCGCGCCCTGACCCGGGACGGCTATCGCAGCATCCTCTTCCGGCTCGACCTCGCCCATGGCTGGCAGGCGACCCTGGCCGGTTCCCTGGCCGACAACGGATTCTCGCCCCGGCTGGTGCTGCCGGACGCGGGCATGGCCGACGTGGTGGTGTTCCTCCATGGCTGATTTCGACCTCAGGCGGCTGGTCCCGCCCCATGTTCGGGCCTTCGAGGCCTACCGGCCGAGCAATCCGGACAGCGAGCTGATGCGCCTCTATGGCGTGGACCATCTTCACCGCCTCAACAACAACGAAAACGCCCTTGGCCCGGCGCCCACGGTGCGCGAGGTGGTGGACTCCTTCCCGCCCGGGGCCGTGCCGGTCTATCCCAACGGCGACTGCTTCGATCTGCGCCACAGTCTGGCCGGGCGTTTTGACAAGGACGCGGAGCGGTTCCTGGTGGGCAACGGCTCGTGCGAGGTCATCGCCAGCGTGATCAAGGCCTTCTGCGAGGAGGGCGACAACATCGTCACCGCAGACAGGACTTTCGCGGTCTACGAGTGGGTGGCCGAGTTCTCGGGCATCAAGGCCCGTCTGATTCCGCTCAAGGACATGGCCTTTGACCCCCGGGGCATGCTCGACGCCATGGACGAGCGGACCAAGGTTCTCTTTGTCTGCAATCCCAACAATCCCACCGGCACCTACTGGGACAAGGCGACCATGGACGCCTTCCTCGACGAGGTGGCCGGTCGGGCCGTGGTGGTCATCGACGAGGCGTACTGCGAGTACGTGGACAGGGACGACTACCCGGACGGCATGTCGCTCGTGGAGCGCCACCCCAATGTCATCGTCTTTCGGACCTTCTCCAAGATGTACGCCCTGGCCGCCCTGCGTGTGGGCTACCTGTGCGGCTCGGTCGAGGTGGTGGACATGGTCCGGCGCACCCATGTGGTCTACTCGGTCAACACCCTGGCCCAGCGCTGCGCCCAGGCCGCGCTTGAGAACGACGCCCCCTTCATCGCGGCCACCCGGGCCATGGTGCGGGAGGCCCGCGAGCTGCTGTGCCCCATGTTCGACTCCATGGGGCTCGAATATATTGCCAACGAGGGCAACTATCTCATGGTCCGGGTGCCCATGCCCGACACGCTCATGTACCGCAAGCTGATGCGCAAGGGGGTCATGGTTCGGACCATGACCGGCTTCCGGTTCCCCAACTGGATTCGCGTCAGTCTGGTGCAGCGGCCGGTGATGGAGGATTTTTGCCGGGCCTTTGGCCAGGTGCTGGACGAAACCGCGTGACCCGCGCGGGCACGATCACACCAAGGAGGCAGGACATGACCCACACGCACGATACGTCCGGGCCGCTTTCGCCCGTGGACGAGCGGAATCTCCGGGCCGCCATGGACGCGGCCCGCGCCTCCGCCCTTTCGGGCGAGGGGCCGTTCGGGGCCGTGGTGGCCGGGCCGGACGGCGTGGCCGTCATGACCCAGATGGCCGAAACCCTTGCCATGCGGGATCACACCCGGCATGCCGAGGCCGTGCTGGCCTCGCGCTTCTGCCACGCCTATTACGACGACCCCGCGTTCCGGGCCGGGGCCACCCTGTATTCGAGCATGGAGCCGTGCGCCATGTGCCTGTTCACCATGTTCAAGGCCGGGATAGGGCGGCTGGTCTATGGCCTGAGCGCCGAGCGGCTGTACTCGGCCCACGAGATTTTCTCCACATGGCCCAGGACTACCATCGCCAGCCGCGAGTGCGTCCGGCACATGAGCACGCCCATGATCGTGCAGGGGCCGTACTTCGAGGACGAGGGGTTGCGCATCGTGGACGAATCGTTCAGGCGCTGCCCGGCCTGCCGGGGCTGAAGCCGCCAACCGTCATCAAGGGATTACCGTGTTGTACCTGCTGCTCGCCGTCCTGCTCCTCGCCCTGGCCGAGATCAAGGCCCGGAAACGCTATTTGAAGATTCACGGCCTGGGGTTTCGACCCAGGCGCATCGGCGAGTATCCCTACCGCGAATTCATCGAGGAGTGCGGCCCGCCGCTGTTCTGGCGGCTTGCGCCCGGCTATGCCTCGGCCCAGGTGCACATCAACAGCCTGGGTCAGCGCGGCCCCGAGCCGCAGCCCGGCAGGCGGCGCATCTGGTTCGTGGGCGAGTCCGAGCTGTTCGGGGCCAAGCTGCCGGACGAGGCGCGCATCTGGTTCAAGGCGCTGCAAAAAAGGCTGGACGAGGCCGGGGCAGACTATCAGGTGATGAACGCCTCCATCATCGGGTACAACGGCCGACAGGCCGCCGAGGCCGTCTGGGGGCTGCCCCTGGCGAAGGGCGACATCCTCGTCATCCGGCCCAATCTCAACGACGCGAGCATCGCCCGGGTCAATGGTGCGGACTGGGAGCCGGGCATGCCCTGGCCCATGGCCTTCATCCACAAGCTGGAGCGGCGCGCGCCGTGGTACATCCGGCTCATGGACCGCAGCTGCCTGGGCACGCTGCTGCGCCGCCGCATGGGCCTTGGCGCGCGGGGCGGGCGGTTCGCGACCAGGCCGGGCTTTCAGGCGGACCGGCTTAGGGCGTACATGAAGGAAAATCTCGACCGCATGGTGGAGTACTCCGGGTCGCGCGGGGCGCGGGTGGCCATGCTCGACTTTGCCCCGGTCTACTCGCCACGGTCCCCGGACGGGGACGAGGGCGGGCTGTCCGCCATCCAGGCCAATTGGCGCAATTTCGTGGGCGAATGGAGCGCGGGCCAGTTCCAGGCCCTGGAATACGCCGTGGATGCCGTGGCCGGGCCGCGCGGCCTGCCGGTCCTGCGCACCGGGCCGCATCTGTGGAGCCATCCGCGTCGTTTTCACCTGTATCTCGATCTTGTCCACCTCACGGCCGAGGGGCACGAGGCGCTGGCCCAGGCCATGTTCGAGGAATTGCGAAAAACCGATCTGCTGGAAGGAGAAGCCGCGTGAGCCAGGAAGCGCTGATAGCCAGGCTACGCGCGGCGCGGCGCGAGATCGAGCCGGACCAGGAGGTGGAGGTGGGACTGTTCCGGCCCGAGGATGCCCTGGGTGTCAGTCTCGCCTATCTTGAGGTGTACGGCGACGCCTTTCCCGTCAAGCATGTCTACGACCCGGACGAGGTGGTCCGGCGCAACGCCACGGACGACCAGTACACCATCGTGGCCCGCACCCCGCGCGGCGAGGTGGTGGGGCTGGCCGGGCTCTTTCGCCACGCGCCCAACCCGGACGTGTACGAGGCGGGGCAGCTCATGGTGCTCAGGCAGTATCGCGAGGGTCGTGTGGGCGCGGCCATCGCTCGCCGGTGCATAGGGATGTTGCCCCGTGAACTCGGGCTGCCCGTCATTTTCGGCGAGGCCGTGTGCAATCATCCGGCTTCGCAACGGCTTGCCTTCGATCACGGCCTGGCCTGCGCCGGGCTCGCAGTGGAGTGCATGCCCGCCAAGACATACAAGGCCGAAGGCGGGGTGTCGCGCAACGTCTCGCTTTTGTACATGTTCGCTGTGCACGGATCGCAACCTTGCGACCTGTGCGTTCCCGCGCCCTATGCCGCGATCATCCGCGAGCTGTGGGAGCGGTTCGGCCTTGTGCGCGACCAGCTCGCGCGGCAGCCCCTGGCCGGGGAAACCGAGTGGACCGAGTTCCTCCTGCCCGAGGCCGGGCTGTCCCGGCTGACCGTGCCCCGGGCCGGGGCGGATTTCGAGGCCGTGGCGGCCGGGGCCGAGGACAGGGCTGGCACCGTGCAGGTCTATCTCAACCTGGGTGATGCGGCCGTGGATGAGGCCGTGGCCCTGCTGCGCGGACGAGGGTATTTCTTTGGCGGGCTGCTGCCCCACTGGTTCGGCCCGGACGGACTGATCATGCAGAAGACTCCGCAGGAGCCGGACTGGGAGGCCATCATCCTGGACGGCGAGCAGGCCCAAGCCATGGGCGACTTCGTGCGCGCCGACCGTGAGACAGTGGCTCCTTCGGGGCGGCAGGACATTGGATAATTGTTTCACAATCAACCGGATTCCGCTTGACTTGACCGCCGGAATCGGGTTGTAAGCACCGGTACTGGACGGACTCGCGTCTTTGTCCCGCTCGTGTGGCGGGACAACGCGAACCCGATGCCCCGGGGGTTTCCGCCGGGGCCCATGCTGCCAAGGAGAGTGTCATGTACGTCGGACTGAAGATGCTGCGCGACTTCGTGAAGGTCACCCCCCAGACCCTGGTCAAGGACGCCCAGAAGCTGCTGGACAACAGCACCCTGTGGATGCTCCTGGTGGTCAACGACGCGGGCAGGCTGGTCGGCTACGTCCGCAAGGAGGACATCTCCGCGGCCATGCCGAGCCTGATGACATCCCTTGAGAAGCATGAGCTCAACTACCTGATGAGCAAACTCACGGTGGAGAAGATCTACCGCACGGACATCAAGACCGTTAGCCCGGAAACAGAAATCGAGGGCGCGGCGGACATGATGTTCGAGATGAACCTGGCCGGACTGGCCGTGGTGGACGCCGAGGGCGAACTGATCGGGTACATCAACCGCAACGTCATGCTCGACGTGCTGGCCGAGGAGATGGGATACCGCGAGGGCGGCAGCCGCCTGACCCTTGAGGTGGAGGACCGCTCCGGCGTGCTCTACGAGGTCGCCGGGGTCATCGCCAACATGAAGATATCCATCATCTCCACCGGAACTTTCTTTTATAACGGACGCAGGATCGTGGTCGTCCGAATAGATACCGAAGACCCCTCCGCAGTGGCCGCAGCGCTGCGGGAGCGGGGCTACAAACTGGTCGCCCCCGAGGATTTCCGGGGAGAATGGACCTAAGGGTTTACCCGCAATCACCACCCATGCAGGCTGGTCGGAGTTAGACGGTATTCGCCGCCCCGCCGCATGACCGTAGTGCCCACCGGGTACGCCTCATACCATAATTGCAGGATTATGGCCTACCTTGACGTTCGCGACGTGACCCTGACCTTCAAGGGCATCGCCGCCCTCATGGGAGTCTCCTTCACCGTCGAGCAGGGAACCATCGCGTCCCTGATCGGTCCCAACGGTGCCGGGAAAACCTCCATGCTCAACTGTATCAGCGGCCGCTACACCCCCGACGGGGGCGTCTCCGGCCCGTGCACGATTTCGCTCGACGGCGAAAACCTGCTGTCCCTGCCCGCGCACAAGCGCACCGAGCTGGGACTCTCCCGCACCTTCCAGAACATCGCCCTGTTCAAGGGACTCTCCGTGCTGGACAACCTCATGGTCGGCCGCCACAGCCGGATGGAGTACGGGCTGCTCGCCTCCATCGTCTACTGGGGCCGCGCCGCGAGGCAGGAGGACAGGCACCGCCGCCGCGTCGAGGACGTGATCGACTTTCTCAATCTCTCCCCCTACCGGCACCAGCACGCGGGACGCCTTCCCTACGGGGTGCAGAAACGGGTGGAACTCGGGCGCGCCCTCGCCGCCGAACCCAAGCTCATATTGCTCGACGAACCCATGGCCGGCATGAACCTCGAAGAGACCGAGGACATGGCCCGGTACATCCTCGACATCGCCGAGGAGTGGGGTGCCACTGTCCTGCTCGTGGAACACGACATGGGCGTGGTCATGGACATCTCCGACAAGGTGATCGTCCTCGACTTCGGGAGCAAGCTGGCCGAGGGAACGCCGGACGAGGTGCAGGCCGACAAGAACGTGATCGCCGCCTACCTGGGGACCGAGCAGGCGACCTTCAGCGGGAGATAGACGGGAAGGCCGGTCCCCCCTCTCGGGGGCCAAGACTCAATCATACACGGATAGTTCATGACAAAGCCATACAAGACCACGCTGCCCAGGCTGCTGGTGCGTCAGGCCGGGGAGCGCCCGGACAGGCCCGCCCTGCGCGAAAAGGAATGGGGCGTCTGGCAGGCCGTCTCCTGGCGCGAGAATCTGCGCATCACCGCGGAGTTCGCCTGCGGGCTCGACGCCCTGGGCCTTGGCCGGGACGACATCGTCATCCTCATCGGCGACAACCGGCCCGAGTGGATATGGGCCGAGCTGGCCATCCAGGGACTGGGCGGCATGGCGCTGGGGCTGTATCAGGATTCCCCGGCCGACGAGATCGAGTACGTCTTTGCCCTGACCGAGTGCCGCCTCGTGGTGGCCGAGGACCAGGAGCAGGTGGACAAGATCCTCTCCTTCCGCCACAACCTGCCCCGCCTTGAGCACATCGTGTACCACGACACCCGAGGCCTGGCCGCCTACGAAGAGACGGTCCCCGGACTGATCGATTTTGAGGCCGTGCGCCGCCTGGGGCGCGAGAAGCACAAGGACACCGAGGAGCGCTACACCCTCTGGAGCAAGGCCACCCGCGACACGGACCCCGCCCTCATCGCCACCACCTCGGGCACCACCGGGCGGCCCAAGCTGGCCATGCTCTCCCACGCCAACCTGCTCTCCATGGCCCACAACCTCGGCCGGGTGGACCCCAAGCACCCCACGGACGAGTTCGTCTCCTTCCTGCCCCTGGCCTGGATGGGCGAGCAGATGATGGCCGTGGCCTCGGCGCTGATGTTCGGCTTCTGCGTCAACTTCCCAGAGGAGCCGGACACGGCCCGGGCCGACTCGCGCGAGATCGGGCCGCATCTTGTCTTCTCTCCGCCGCGCGTGTGGGAGTCCGTGGCGGCCAAGGTGCGCGGCGACATCATGGAGACCACGCCGCTGAAGCGCTGGCTCTACAACCGGCTTCTGCCCATCGGCTACGAGTACGCCGATGCCCTGTTCGAGGGGCGCGAGCCCGGCCCGTGGCTCAAGCTCAAGTATTTCATCGCCGACCAGGGGCTGTTCCGCGCCCTGCGCGACCGGCTGGGATTCTCGCGCATGCGCAGCGCCACCACGGGCGGGGCCGCATTGGGGCCGGATACCTTCCGCTTCTTCCACGCCCTGGGCGTCAAGCTCAAGCAGATCTACGGCCAGACCGAGATCGCGGGCATCTCCTGCATCCACCAGGACGGGCAGGTGGACTTCACCTCCGTGGGCGCGCCCATCCCCGAGACCGAGGTGCGTATTACCGAGACCGGCGAGATCATCTCGCGCAGTCCTGCGGTGTTCATCGGTTACTACCGCAACGAGGAGGCCACCCGCGAGACCGTGCGCGACGGCTGGCTGCTTTCCGGCGACGCCGGATACTTCGACGACGCCGGGCGGCTGGTGGTCATCGACCGGCTCAAGGACGTCATGCTCCTCAACGACGGCACGCGCTTCTCCCCCCAGTTCCTGGAGAACAAGGTCAAGTTCTCGCCCTACCTGCGCGAGGCCGTGGTGCTGGGCAACGGGCGCGACTTCATCACCGCCATCCTGTGCATCGACATGGACATCGTCGGCCACTGGGCCGAGGGCCGGATGATCACCTACACCACCTATCAGGACCTCGCTGCCAAGGACGAGGTCTATACCCTGATCCGCGAGGAGGTGGCCCGGACCAACGAGATGCTGCCCCCGGAGACGCGCCTCCGCCGCTTCTGCCTGCTCTACAAGGAACTGGACGCGGACGACGGCGAACTGACCCGCACCCGCAAGGTGCGCCGGTCCACCATCGGCGAGCGCTACGGGCAGCTCATCGAGGCGCTCTACACCGACACCTGCGCCCTGAACCTGCAAACAGAGATAACCTATCAGGACGGCCGGGTGCGCGAAATGTGCGGCACCATCCGCATCGAGGACATGGAGGCGTAAGTGGAATACTATCTGCAACTGGTCATCAACGGACTCGTGGTCGGCGGCATCTACTCGCTGGTGGCGCTGGGGTTCGTGGTCATCTACAAGGCCACCAAGGTGGTCAACTTCGCCCAGGGCGAGCTGGTCATGGCCGGGGCGTACATCTGCTTCGCCCTCACGGTCCAGTTCAGCATCCCGTTTCTGTGGGCGTTCCTGCTTACCCTGGTCTTCTCGGTGCTGCTCGGGCTGGCCATCGAGCGCGTGGTGCTGCGCCCCCTCATCGGCGAGGAGCACATCTCGGTGATCATGGTCACCGTGGGCATGAGCTCGGTGCTCAAGTCGCTGGTGCAACTCTTCTGGGGCACCCAGATCCGCGTCTATCCGCCGGTGCTGCCCACCGAGCCGGTGGTCATCGCCGGGCTGCCCGTGGCCCCGGTCTATCTGGCCGCATTCGCCCTGTCGGCCGTGCTCTTTGCCGTGTTCTCCGCCTTCTTCAAGTATTCGCGCACCGGCATTGCCATGCGGGCCACGGCCTTTGACCAGCAGGCCGCCCAGTCCATGGGCATCGGCATCAAGAACATCTTCGCCATGAGCTGGTGCATCGCCTGCGTGGTCTCGGCCGTGGGCGGCGTGATCCTGGGCAACATCAACGGCATCAACTCCCACCTCGGCCACCTCGGCCTCAAGGTCTTCCCGGCGGTCATCCTCGGCGGGCTCGACTCGCTGCTTGGTGCGGCCCTGGGCGGCCTGATCATCGGCGTGCTCGAAAACCTCTGCGATGGCGTGGCCCGCCAGTTCTTCGGCCTTGGCGGCTTCCGCGAGGTGGCGGCCTTCATCATCCTGGTGGTCATCCTGATGATCAAGCCCTACGGCCTGTTCGGAACCAAGGAAATAGAGAGGGTCTAGCCATGCAGGGCAAATGCGGACTCTTCTTCACCTCCTATCGCGGCGAGGCCCAGATATTCCAGAGCGGGTTCCAGAAGCTCATGGTGGGCCTGTTCATGCTCGCCCTGCTGGCGGCCCCCCTGGCCCTGAACATTCACGAGACCTCGGTCATGAACCTCGTGTTCATCGCGGTCATCGGCGCGGTGGCCCTCAACCTGCTCACCGGCGTGTGCGGCCAGATATCGCTGGGCCACGGCGCCTTCATCGGCGTCGGGGCCTATGCCGCAGGGCAGTGCACCCTCAACGGCGTGCCCTTTCCCCTGGCCATCCTCACGGCCGGGCTGATCACGGCCATGGTCGGCATGGTCTTTGGCGTCCCCTCGCTGCGGCTCAAGGGTATCTACCTGGCCATCGCCACCTTGGCCGCCCAGTTGGTCCTCGAATTCGTCTTCCTGCACGGCGGGGCCCTCACCGGCGGCTCCAGCGGCCTGCTCCTCGACCCGCCCGTCATCCTCGGCTTTGTCTTCGACACCGAGGCCAGGATGTACTATCTGCTCCTCTTCTTTGCCGCGGCCGCGCTGCTCATGGTCGCCAACATCATGCGCTCCCGCTACGGCCGCGCCTTTGTCTCCATCCGCGACTACTACCTCTCGGCCGAGATCGTGGGGGTCAACCTCTTCTGGTTCAAGCTCGTGGCCTTTGGCGTCAGCTCGTTCCTTGCGGGCGTGTCCGGCGGCCTGTGGGCGCACTACACCGGCTACATCTCGGCCGAGCAGTTCAACATCGGGTTGTCCATCTCCTATCTGGCCATGATCATCATCGGCGGGATGGGGAGCGTACTGGGCTCGGTCTTCGGGGCGGTGTTCGTGGTCCTGATGCCCGAGGCCCTCAACGCGGTGGCCAACAGCCTGAGCGCGGTCTTCCCCGGCATTGCCCAATCCTTGGTGGCCCTGCGCGAGGGCGTCTTCGGCCTTGTGCTCATCCTGTTCCTGATCTTCGAGCCCGAGGGGCTGGTCAACCGCTGGCGGCTGGTCAAGGCGTACTGGAAACTCTACCCGTTCGCCCACTAATCCCGCTGCGTGCGGGTGAACATAGCGTCCGCGACCGGCCCTGGATGGGGCACGGCGCGACAAACCTCAAATCCCTTAGGAGTTTACGACATGAGGGTAAGCACAATCATAACCGCAGCATGCACCACGCTCCTCGCCGGGCTGATGCTCATGGGCTGCGGAGGCGAAGGCGACAAACCGGCGCAAACCGAAACCACCGGCCCCCAGGCCACGGCCGACACCTCCCCCGACACCACGCCAATCAAGGTGGGCGGGCTCATCGACCTCTCCGGCCCCACCTCGTCCGTGGGCGTGCCCTATGCCGATGGCCTCAGGGGTGCCGTCAAGTACATCAACGACAACGGCGGCATCAACGGGCGGCCCATCGCCTTTGACCTCCAGGACACCGCCTACAACGTCCAGCAAGGCCTCTCGCTCTACAAGAAGATGGTCAACACCGACAAGGTGGTCTGCATCCAGGGATTCGGTTCGGCAGTGACCGAGGCCCTGGTCCGCACCCTGGCCAAGGACATGATCCCCAACTTCTCGGGCTCCTGCTCGGCCCACCTGACCGATCCGAGGACCGCCCCCTACAACTTCTTCACCTCCGCCGATTACTCGACCCAGTTGCGCGCCGCCCTCAAGTACTTCCGCTCCCAGTGGACCGAGGAGCGCGCCCCCAAGGTGGCCTTCATCTATCCCGACCACCCTTACGGCGTGGCTCCCATCTCGGCTGGCAAGGCCTACGCCGCAGAACTCGGCTACGAGATCGTGGGCGAGACCAACGTGGCGCTTAACGCCATCGATGCCACCACCGAACTGCTGCCCCTCAAGAACAAGGCCCCGGACTTCTGCTGGGTCGGCGGAACCACGCCGTCCACCTCGGTCATCCTCAAATCCGCCAAGAACATCGGCATGAACAGCGTGTTCTTCACCAACATCTGGGGCACGGACGAAACCCTTCCGGCCCTGGCCGGGGCGGACGCCGACGGCTCCTTCTCCAACCAGGCCGCCGCCGTTTACGGCAAGGATGTGCCGGGCATGAAGATCATCGAGCAGATCACCGGCGGCAAGCCGCAGATGACCCACTACGTCCGGGGCTTCGTCTCCATCCTGACCATGGCCGAGGCCATGAAGCGCGCCGCAGCCAATGGCCCGGTCACCGGCGAGACCATCAAGGACGCCGCCGAAACCCTGCGCGACTACGACCCCATGGGCCTGGCGCCGTTCATCTCCTACTTCCCGGATGACCACCGCCCCAACATGGCCGTGCTCCTCTACACCATCAAGGACGGCCAGCTCACCTTCGTGGCCGAGGAAATCCTCGACCGCCGCGCTGACTGGCTGGGGCATTAAGGTTGAATGGAAATCCGGGGGGAAACTTTTGGAAAAGTTTCCCCCCGGTCGCCGGAGGCAAATCCAATGGCCGGAGGCACAGTGAACGAGATATTGAAGGTCGAGAACCTCGAAGTGGTCTACAACGACGTGGTGCTGGTGCTCAAGGGGCTCTCCCTGGCCTGTCCGCGCGGCGAGATCACGGCCCTGCTCGGGGCAAACGGCGCGGGCAAGTCCACCACCCTCAAGGCCATCTCGGGCCTGCTTGAGAGCGAGCATGGCGAGGTCACGGACGGCTCGGTCATCTACCAGGACGAGCCCATCCAGCACCTGATCCCCGAAAAGATCGTGCGCAAGGGCATCTTCCAGGTCATGGAGGGCCGCCGCATCTTCGAGGACCTGACCGTGGAGGAGAACCTGCGCTGCGGTGCCTTCACCCGGCCGCGCTCCGAAATCCCCGGGGGCCTGGAAAAGGTCTACGCCTATTTCCCCAGGCTCAAGGAACGGCGCAGACAACTGGCGGGCTACATGTCCGGCGGCGAGCAGCAGATGTGCGCCATCGGCCGCGCCATCATGGCCCGGCCGCAACTGCTCCTGCTCGACGAGCCGTCACTGGGCCTCGCCCCGCTGCTGGTGGAGGAAATCTTCGACATCATCAAACGCATCAACGCCGAGGAAGGCGTGAGCGTCCTGCTGGTGGAGCAAAACGCCCGGGCCGCCCTCTCCGTGGCCACGCGCGGCTACATCATGGAAAACGGCCGGGTGGTCATGGACGGCAACGCCTCGGAACTCCTCAACAACCCGGACGTCCAGGAATTCTACCTCGGCATGGGCCACGCCGGAGACCGACGCAGCTACCGCGATGTCAAACACTACCGCCGCAGGAAACGTTGGCTCGGGTGATGCCTCCCCCGGACCCCCAACCCCTCCTTTCCCCTAAACGTTTTGTGGGGTGGGGCAGGGGAAAAGGACGTTTTGTGCATGGATGAAAAAGAGTCGGTCGTGGTAGAGCTTTTTCCGGAGTTGTCGTAAGCTGATAGTGACTGCTGAGGATCTACGCCCTCTCCGCCGCAGGCGGAGCGACAAAAAGTTTTGGAGAGTCCAGAGAACCTTTTCCAAAAGGTTCTCTGGCCGCCGGAGGCAAACTTCAATGTATTACCACGAGTATGAGACCGAACCGCGCGAGAAGCGGATGAAGCGCAAGTGGAAGGCGGTGCGCGAGGTGCTGCTTGAGGCCGAGCGGTCGTCGGGCGAGTTCCGGGCGCGGCTGGAGCGTCTTGGGGCGTGCGCCAAGGATTTCAAGGACTTTGATGATTTCGCCCGGATTCCGGTGCTCAGGAAGCGTGAGATCATCGGGTTGCAGGCCGAGCATGGGCTGGAGTGGTTTCTGGGTTGCGAGCCGGGGCAGCTGGGGCGCATCTATCAGTCGCCGGGGCCGATCTTCGATCCCGAGGGTACGGACCCGGACTACTGGGCGTGGGCCGAGGGGTTTTTTGCGGCCGGGTTCCGGCCTGGCGATCTGGCGCAGATGACCTTTTCCTATCACATGACCCCTGCCGGGCTGATGCTGGAGCAGCCGCTGCGGGCCATCGGGTGCGGGGTGATTCCGGCCGGGCCGGGCAATACCGAGAAGCAGATCGAGTTCATGACCCGGCTGCCGGTGACCGCCTTTGTGGGCATGGCCAGCTATCTCAAGGTCATCGGCGACAAGGCGATGGCCATGGGCTATGACCTGGGGCGGGATTTCCGGCTCAAGAAGGCGTATGTGGCGGCCGAGCCGCTGCCCGAGACCCTGCGCCGCGAGGTGGAGGATATGTTCGGCATCACGGTGCGCCAGGGGTATGGCACGGCGGATGTGGGCTGCATCGCTTACGAGTGCATGGAGCTTGGCGGCATGCACCTGTCCAACTCCCGGCATGTGGAGATATGCGACCCGGTCACGGGCGAGCCCGTGGGTGAGGGCGAGGTGGGCGAGGTGGTGGTCACGCCGTTCTTCACGGACTATCCGCTGGTGCGGCTGGCCACGGGCGATTTGTCGTCCATCGACCTTTCCGAGTGTGCGTGCGGCCGCACGGCGCGCAAGCTGACGGGCTGGAAGGGGAGGGCCGACGACACGGCCAAGGTCAAGGGGCAGTTCATCTATCCGAATCAGGCCGGGGCGGTCTGCGCCCGGTACCCGGATGTGTGCGCGTGGCAGATCAGGGTGAAGAATCCGGGTGGACGAGACGCCCTTGTCGTGCTACTGGAAGCAGCGGTGGAAATCGATATGGCGGCCTTTGCCGCGGATTTCCAGGCCATCATGAAGCTGAAGCCCCAGGTCGAGTTGGTCGCGCCGGGTACGATTCCGGCAGACGCGCCGAGGCTGGTGGACGAAAGGACTTTCGGTTGAACCCGGCTTGTTCCGGGATTGCGGTCCTCATCGGATGGGGCGGTGCCAGGAGCACCGCCCCTTTTGATTTGATCGCCCTGCGAAATCTCGATGGTCAGTTGAAGGCAAGAAAAACACACGGCCGACAGGGATATTTCCCTGTCGGCCGTGTGTCTTTCGGGTGGGTTCGGATCGGCTCTAGCAGCCGCAGCTTCCGGACGAGCAGCCGCTGGAGGAGGAGCAGCCGCAGCCGCCTGCGCCCACGAGGTTTTCCGAGGCGATCTGGAAGCCGTACTCGGTCATGTCGATGGTGACGGCACCGGTGGCCTCGGCCAGTTCGGCCTGAATGAGGAAGGTGAAGTCGCCCTGCTCGACGGTGGTGTCGCCGTCGCGCAGCTCGTCCAGGGCCAGCGAGAGGCGCGGGCCGGAGCAGCCGCCGTCGGCCAGATGCACGCGGATGGGCTCGATGGTCTTGTCCGTGAAGTATTTGGCCAGTTCCTGACGGGCGGATTCGGTGATGGTGATCATTGGGTCTCCTGGGTTATGGGTTGCAAGCCAGAGGGTAATTAGTAATCATTGCTTGTCCAGTGGCAGGGTGAAAAAAAGCGGCGCCTCGCGAGGAGACGCCGCATCGAAAACAGTCGGCCGGTTAACCTAGCAGGAGCAGGAGCCGCTGCTGCATCCGCTGGTGCTACAGCTTCCGCCGCCGCCAACGGGGTTCTCGGATTCCACGACGAAACCGTAGTAGGTCATGTCGATCTTGACTGCGCCAACCTGGGCCTTGAGGCCCTTCTCGACGAGGAAGGTGAATCCGGCCGTCTCGAATACTTCGTCTTTTTCGTTAGGCTCATCCAGAGCCAGAGTCAGGCGAGGGCCTGCTCAGCCTCCAGCCGCGAGATACACGCGGATGGGAGAGGGGGTCTTGTCGCTGAAGTAGCCATCAAGCTGCTTCTTTGCGGCGTCTGTCACATCAAGCATTGTTGCCTCCTGTTCGATGGTGCGAAAAGAAGAGGTAAGATCAAAGATGCGCTTTGTCAAACGCAAAAAGGGAGGCAGGACCGGCCCGGTTGTTGACCCCCCGGGTGCGATGGGATAATTCCAGACGGTGCAACCGCCCCTGCGGGCAAGCGAGGCAGACCAGATGAAAGAATGCGGAACCATCCTCAACGCGCGCGAGATGGCGAGAACCATCGAGCGGCTCGCCCTTGAGGTCTTCGAGCGCCGGGGCGACGACGAGCGGCTGGCCATCATCGGCATCCAGCGGCGCGGCGCAGACCTGGCAGAGCGCATCAAGGTGCGCCTTGACGAGCGCCTGGGGCGCAAGGTCCCCCTGGGCAAGCTCGACATCAACCTGTACCGCGACGACTGGACCACCAACCTGGAACTCGCGCCCACCATCAACTGTTCTGAGATAGGTTTCGACATCGAGGGCGCGTCCATCATCCTGGTGGACGATGTGCTCTACTCGGGTCGCACCATCCGGGCGGCGCTGGAGGCCATTCTCGATTATGGTCGCCCCAGGCGGGTGGAGCTGCTGGTGCTGGTGGATAGGGGCCATCGCGAGCTGCCCATCCAGGCCGATTATGTGGGCAAGAAGCTCGACACCATGGACCATGAGCATGTCAACGTCCTGGTGTCCGAGCGTGACGATGAGGACCGCGTCTGCCTCGTGCGGAGCTGATCGCCCATGGGATTTTCGGTCATAGAGCGCGATGCGGTTCTCAAGCCCTGCATCACCCTGGTTGGCATGGCCGGGGCGGGCAAGTCCACCCTGGGCCGGGCGCTGGCCGAGCGGCTGGGTTGGGGCCAGCTTGATACGGACCGCCACCTGGAGGCCTACTACGGCCTGCCCCTGCAAGGGATCATGGACCATTTCGGCCTTGCGCAGTTCCTGCACATCGAGGGCCATCTGGTCAGCCAGCTCTCTCTGACCAGGACCATCATCTCCACCGGCGGCAGCGTCATCTACAGCGAGGCGGCCATGGCCCGGCTCAGGGAGCTTGGCCCGGTGGTGATGCTGGACATTGACGAGCACACCTTTCTCGACCGGGTGGGCGACGGCCGCGACCGGGGGCTGGCCATCGCCCCGGGCGAGACCCTGCGCGACCTCTTTGCCCGCCGCCAGCCGATGTATCGCGCCGTGGCCGACATCGTGGTCCGCACGGACTGCGACGCGCCCGAGGCGTGCGTGGACTGTATCCTCCAACACATAGATTTCGCATGAAAAAACTGACTCCCAAGGGCGCGTTCCGCAAGCTGGCCGCCATCTACGACGCCATGGTGGACCGCTACGCGCAAAGCGCCGAGGCCATCGACCTGACCTGCGCCGACTGCCCGGACAACTGTTGCCTGACCTTTTTCCAGCACCACACCTATGTGGAGTGGGCCTATCTCTGGGAGGGGCTGGCCGCCCTGCCGCCCGACCGGCTGGAGGCCATCCGCCTGCGCGCCCACGACTATGTGGAGCAGGCCCGCGACGCCCTGAGCCAGGGGCAGCACCCCCGCGCCATGTGCCCCCTCAACCTGGAGGACGAGGCCCAGGGGCTGTGCGGGCTGTACGACCACCGCCTGATGATCTGCCGCATGCACGGCGTGCCCAACGAGCTGGTCCGGCCCGACGGCCGCCGGGTGTCCTTTCC
This sequence comes from Pseudodesulfovibrio pelocollis, assembly GCF_030282845.1. Taxonomy (GTDB): domain Bacteria; phylum Desulfobacterota; class Desulfovibrionia; order Desulfovibrionales; family Desulfovibrionaceae; genus Pseudodesulfovibrio; species Pseudodesulfovibrio pelocollis. The sequence continues at coordinate 71,585 of NZ_JASTWE010000004.1, read as the reverse complement.
CGGCTGCCAGCGCTGCCAGGGGCTGACCGAGACCCTCAGGGCCGAAGGCAGGGAGGTTCCGGTGGTGGACCGCACCCCGCTCTACAAGGATCTGGTGGCCCTGGAGATGCAGTTCGTGGGCTCCAACCTGCGCCGACTGCCCAAGGTGGACCACACCATCGCCGAAATGATCGTGCTCGGGCCGCCGCGGCTCAAGTAGTCGAATGTGCCACGTAGCGCAAAGGCCGCCCGGAGCTATCCGGGCGGCCTTTGCGCGTGAGGGGTGTTCGGAGGGCTCAGGCGGTCCTTGAGAACCCGGCCTTGGCAAAAGTGAATTGACCGGCCTGAAGCAGGGCGATCTCGTTTTCGCGCGAGCTGATGATGCGCATTTTTTCGTCCTCGGGCAGGGCCGAGTTCCAGACCTGGACGATTTCGGCGCGCACCGTCTGGATGCGGCTTTCGATCTGGCGCAGGGAAAAGGTGCCGTTCTTGATGGGCTCGATGGCGCTCTCGCGAAAGGCCTGGATCGCCTCGGGCGAGAAGATGGCCAGGTCGCCAACGGACCGGGAGGGCGCGGCTTCAGGCCCTGGAGCGTCCGCGGCCGTCGGTATGACGTCAGGCGTCAGGGTTTCGGGCGTGTAGCCGTCCGGCATGAGGTGGTGGGTGTCGATGTGCATGGCCTGCCCTCCGTGGAGTCCACACATCCTATCGGCCAGGGAGCCGATTTTCTGAAGGGGCAGGGCGCGGGCGGGTTCAGGAGCCGGTTCCGGCGGCCAGGAAGCGGGCGCGCCGGACGGGGTCGTCGCTGGCCTCGGCCCAGTGCAGATAGACCAGCCGCAGGTATTTGGCGTGGATGGCCCTGGCCCGGGCCAGCCGCTGGGCCACGGCGTCCCGGGGCAGGGCGTTCAGGGCTTCGGCCAGGGTGTGGGCGCGGTGGTGGGGCCGGTGGCGGGCGTCGATCTCGTCGCTGGCGGCCCGGCCCATGGCCTCGCGCGCGGGCGCGTCATCAAGCAGGGCGCAGGCGCGCGCCACCAGCTGGTCCGGGTCGTCCGGCGGGTAGGTGGCCATGTGCACTCCCTCGGTGAAGAGCCGGGACTGGCCGTGGCCCACCTCGGGCGTGAGCAGGCACGCGCCGCAGGCCATGGCCTCGAAGACCCGGAAATTGAGGTCGCCCGCCTCCGCGATGTTCAGGACCACGCGGGCGCGGGGGAAGAGGTCGCCGAACCGGCCCTGGCGCACGGCAAGGCCGGGAAAGCGAGCCCTGACCTCGCGCAGCAGGGCGTGGCGGCCCGGGGTCAGCTCCGGGTCCACCTTGCCCGCAAAGAGCAGGTCCCATTCCTTGACCGGCGGCCGGGCCGGGGGGCGCTCGCCGCCCAGGGGGAAGGGCGGGAGCCAGAAGACCCGCCCCTCGCCAGGGCGCTGGCGGAAGCGCGGCAGGTGGTCGCGCAGGCTCACGGCCACCAGGTCGAACCCCTGGGCGTACATGGGATACCAGCTGTGGATGTGCGAATCCACGGCGTAGAAGACCGTGGGGCAGGGGAAGCGCTCCATGCCCACCAGGGGCGGCGGCAGGCTGCAATCGGCGTAGATCACGGCCGCTGGCTGGCACCCGGCCCGGGACACCAGCGTGTCCCAGTCGAGGATCTCCGTGGCCGCCATGGGGATGTGGACCACCCTGTGGCCCAGGGCGGCCAACTGGTCGCGAAAATAGTCGCCGCCCAGCCAGGCGATGGCGTCAGATGACACTCTGGTCCCCCTGGAGAAAGCCGATGAAGTCGCTCACCCCGACCTGGGCGGCCATGACGTAGTTGGCCGCGAACCCGGCGAAGGTCATCCGCTTGCCGTAGATATGATATTGGGTGTCGGTCGTGGCAAAGTCCCAGCCGAAGAACCGGGCCACCTTGGGGTTGATGGGCAGCTCGAACTCCGAAAACGGGGCGTCGAGCCGGGCCAGGGCCGCCTCGTCGGGCGCGTCCAGACCAAGATTTTTCAGCACGCCCCGGGCCGCGTGGTCCATCAGTTCCCGGCCCGGGTGGTTGATGGTGTTGAAGAGCCGGACGCGGTTCGAGCGCTCAAGGATCATATCCAGGTACTTGACCGGGGTGTGGCTCTCCTTTTCCCGCTCATGGGCGATGCTGCGGGCGATCAGGCCGGGCAGGTCGTAGCGGGTGGCCGGGTCCGAGTGCAGGAAGGGCATCAAGGTCTCCTCGGGTTGCAGGCCGAGGGCGATGAACTCGTCCAGGTGGGCGCAGCGGTAGTCGAACCCGGGTTGCCCGCTCCACAGGGGCCAGTAGCCCAGGAAGAACATGTTGGGCACGCACAGGCTCCGGGCCGAGGCGGGCAGGGCCGCGAGCAGGGCGGCCGAGGCCAGATCGTTCCACTTCGGGCCGAGATACTGGTAGAGAAAGAGGTCGCAGCGGGCCAGCCTCTCGCGCGGGATGGGCTGGCGGATGTAGTTGGTGTACAGTTCGCAGTGGTAGCGGGCCGCGAATCCGGGGCTGGTCATGAGCCGCTCCATGAGGGGCTCACCCTGGCAGTTGGCGTGGACGATGCAAAGCTCTTTGGTCATGACGCCCTGGAACTGTTTGATTTTTCCGGAAAAAGGCCGTGTCCAACCGATAGCACGGAATCCCCGGGCCAGACAAGGGGCGGCGTGTTGGCGGTTTACAGGGACGCAGCCAGGGTGTATCCCACCCGGACCATCGAAACTCCCTTTCCTGCGAGGAAGCCATGTCCCCCGAGACTATGCCCGAGAAAATCCTGCCCGGAGACCTTCAGGCGGTGCTGGCCGCCGTCTGCCCGGTGGACCGTGCCCTGGCCGCGTCCGGCCAGGCCCACATCGACAACCTGACCAAGCCCCGGGGCAGCCTGGGCCGCCTTGAGGAACTGGCCCTGCAACTGTTCCTGATCCAGGGCGGTCAGCCCCCTTGCGCCGACCCCATGCGCATCTACACCGTGGCCGGTGACCACGGCGTCAACGAGGAGGGCGTGAGCCTGTTTCCCCAGGAGGTCACCCGTCAGATGGTGCTCAATTTCCTGCGCGGCGGCGCGGGCATCAACGTGCTGGCCGCCACGGCCGGGGCGCAGCTCTATGTGGTGGACGCGGGCTCCTGCGGCGGCGGCTACGACGACCACCCCGGCCTGATCCAGGCCAAGATCGCGCCCGGCACGGCCAATCTGGCCAAGGGCCCGGCCATGACCCGCGAGCAGTGCCTCCGCGCGCTCATGCTCGGCGTGTCCCTGGCCGACCGCGCCCTGGCCGATGGCGTCCGCGTGCTGGGCACCGGCGACATGGGCATCTCCAACACCACGCCCTCCACGGCCCTTTACTGCGCCTATCTCGGCCTCGATCCCGTGGCCATCACCGGGCCGGGCACCGGCCTCGACGCCGAGGGCATGGCCCGCAAGGCCGACGTGATCCGGCGCGGCCTGGGGGTCAACCGGCAGGCAGTGGAGTCCGGCGATCCGCTGGCCGTGCTGGCCGCCCTGGGCGGGCTTGAGATCGCCACCCTGGCCGGGCTGGTCCTTGGGGGGGGCAGGAATCGGCAGTTGGTCTGCGTGGACGGCTTCATCTCCACCGCCGCCTATGTGGCGGCCTGGAAGCTCTGCCCGGCCGTGGCCGACTACTGCGTCATCAGCCACGCTTCGGCCGAGCCGGGCCACGCGGCCGTGGTCAGCGCCCTCGGGCTTTCGCCGCTGCTTGATCTGGGTTTTCGCCTGGGCGAGGGGACGGGCGCAGCCTGCGCCATGTATCTGGTCCGCAGCGCGGCGGACATGTACACCAAGATGGCGACCTTTGTCGATGCGGGCGTGAGCGGGTCGCGGGAGTAGGCTCGGCCTGGATTTTCCCGGGCCCGCAAAAGGGATAGGCCGGGCGACTTGTCGCCCGGCCTATCCCTTTAGTGTGCCGCAGGATGCGGCCTGATCATGCTTCACCGAGGTCACTGGAGACCGCCTGAATGACGTCGCCCTTGGCGTTGTAGGTGCCCGTGGCTTCCATCTTGACCAGCTCGCGGGCCAACTCCGGGTTCTCCAGGACCTGCCGTTGCAGTTTCACCTTGCGGATGTCCTTGACCTGATCCGCGAAACTTCCACCTTGCACTCCGAGTCCACCGATATCCATGATTCGAACCTCCTTGCATGGGGGGGTGAAAAGAACTCTTGCAGTTCTTATCGGCCCATATCCATGGAACTTTAGGAAATTCGTCCTGATGGTGGACGATTTGGTCCCAACCAGCCTGATTGCATGTGCTTTTTTCATGTTTCGAATGTGCGTCCCGTGGTGTCCGTTGTGTGTCGAAGGCGTTAATTGCTCTCGCGGGCGTAGACTTCGTCGAGGATCGCCTTGCCGCCTGCGGCCAGCACCTTGTCAGCCAGCTCCATGCCCACGTCCCAGGCCCGGTCCGCGCTCCCCTCGGCGGTCATGCGGATGGGGCGCGAGCCGTCCACGTCGGCCACGAAGCCGGTCAGGTGGACGCGGTCGCCCTCAAGCTGCGACCAGGCCGCGATGGGCACCTGGCAGCCGCCGTCCAGGCCGGTGAGGAAGCCGCGCTCGGCCAGCACTTGCTTGCGGGTGGGTGCGTGGTTCAGGAAGGCGAGCATGGCCGCCACCTCGGTGTCGGCGGTGCGGTACTCGATGCCCAGGGCTCCCTGGGCCACGGCGGGCAGGAAGTCGGGAGGGCCAAGGATCTCATGCCTGGGTGCGGAGAGGCCCAGCCGGTTGAGACCGGCCGTGGCCACCACGATGGCGTCGAACTGGCCGTCCAGGAGCTTGCCTACCCGGGTGTCGAGGTTGCCGCGCAGGGATTCGATGCGCAGGTCCGGCCGCAGGGTGGCCAGCTGCGACTGGCGGCGCAGGCTCGACGTGCCCACCAGTGCACCCTGGGGCAGCCCGGCCAGCCCGTCGTACCGGACCGAGAGCAGCGAATCCGTGGCCGCCTCGCGCTCGGGGATGATGCCGATCTCAAGCCCGTCGGGCAGCTCGGTGGGGACGTCCTTCATGGAGTGGACGGCCAGCTGGGCGCGGCCGTCCAGCAGGGCTTCCTCGATCTCCTTGACGAAGAGTCCCTTGCCGCCCACCTTGGCCAGCGGCACGTCGAGAATCTTGTCGCCCTTGGTCTTGATCTTGAGCAGGTCCACGGTCAGACCGGGGTGCTCGGCCTCAAGCAGCGCCTTGATGTGGTTGGCCTGCCAGAGGGCCAGGGCGCTGCCCCGGGTGGCGATGGTCAGTTGTTTCATGCGAAATTGAGCCTTTTTTGCGTGTGGTGAAGCGCCCGTGTCGGGCTTCTAGTGGCAGCTTGAGCAGTTTCCGCCGGAGCAGCCGGCGCAGCCGCTCGATGCGGCGGCCGGAGCCGGGGTGTCGCCGCCCGCGTCGGCAGTGGCCCCGCCAGTTCGTGAGCGCACCGCGCTCATGAGCTTGCTGGTCCTGGCCGAGGCGCATTTGGGACAGGGCGGGCACTCCTCCCTGTCGAAGACGAGTTCCTCGAACTCGGTGCCGCAGTCGTCGCAGAGATATTCGAAAATGGGCATGGCATGCTCCAATGTCTGGTTTTCCTGTCCGGTGGGCCCGGAGGGATCGTCCCAAGGGAAGGTTTGCATAGCTGAAAAGGGCCCGGCTGGCAACGCCGGGCCGCCTCGGCCGTGCATACCAGATAATGCCTGCGCCGCCCATGTCCAGCATTCTGCCGGAAACAAACGCAACAGTTTTGTCGCCGGGTTCGCATTGCCTGCAACGACCCTTTGCGCTAGGCTCCACTTGGCGGAGACAGAAAGCCTTTCCTTGGGGGGGCGTTCAATTGTTCCAACGAATACACCCTTTCAGCCACAGAGTGCGACGGGACGATCATGGCGGATGCGCGAATACATACCGGCGCGGACACCCGCGGCGCGCGAGCCGGGCGGGGCTGCTCCGGGCTCGACAACCCGGACGAGCCGCTGCGCTGCGTCTTCTCCACCGTGACCGAGATCAAGGTGGGCACCGGCACCACGGCCAAAAAACAGCGCAGCAAACTTTTGTGGTACGTCAACCAGCACGGGGCGGACGAGTTCGGGGTGCGCAAGATCAATCCCCAGTTCGTGCCCGTGGGCGAGGAAAAGATCATCGGGCAGGAGGAACTGCTGGCTGACTACACCCCAGAGGTCGAGATCCACAACGCCCATGTGGAACCGGCCATGCGCGCCCTGATCCGGACCATCGCCAAGGCGGACAGGCATCGCGAAAACGGCGAGCCCCTCTCGGCCGAGATGGAGTACGCCAAGGCGCTGGATGTGGATGAAACCAACGTGCGCGCCATCTTCGGCCTGGGCCTTGTCTACCTGGGCCGCAGCGACAGACGCAACTCGCGCGCCGTGTTCGAGCAATTGCTGGAAATGCAGGCGGCCTTTTCCGAAGAACACAAGCACCTTTTCAACGAGTTCGGCATCCTGCTGCGCAAGGCCGGGCTCTTCGACGAGGCCGTGCAGTATTACTCGCGGGCCGTGGAGCTGACCGAGGCGGACGAGAACCTGCACTACAATCTGGCCCGCGCCTTCTACGAGAAGAACGACTGGGAGCACAGCATCGAGTTCTCGGCCCGGGCCCTTTCCCTCAAGCCTGATCACGGCCACGCCCTGAACCTGTGCCGGGTGGCCGTGGCCCTGGCGGGCAGCGACACCCTGCGCGACCGCTACGGCAAGCCCCCGGTGCCCGGGAGTGTGGCCCGCCGTGCGGCCGGGCTGGTGGGTGCCACGGCGGCCGACCCGGCAATGACCATGGACCTGGCTCCCGACGGGACGGATTCGCGGCTGGCCGCCACGGCCCTCATGCGTGACCTGGAGCAGGATTCGTGACCGGCGGGCTCGGCTCGGGCAAGCGGCTTGAGGTGGTCCTGTTCGGCACGTTTTACAGCGTGAGCGCCCTGCATCTGAGCCGCGAGGCGGTCAAGGCCGCGGTCAAGGCCTATGGCCCGGCCAAATGGAACGCCATTGTCCGAGACATGGCCCTGGGCCGGGACGCCCGGAGCAAGATGGCCGAGGTGGCCCACACCCTGGGGCATCCCGTCCGCGAGGTCTACCGCGCCCAGGGGCTGGCCATGCACGACAACCGCTTCGGCCTTGAGGTGTTCCACGGCGGGGAGCATATGCCGCTTTCCATGGTGGCGGCAAAAAATAGGACTTTACACCCGCAGGAACTGATGGAAGACTACAAGCTCAAAGACATGCTCGCCGTTTTCTGGGCCAGACGCGAGGGAGCAATGAATTTCCGCTGGGATGACGCGGAATTCCAGGACCAGGCCGAGGTGGCTCTGGTCTATGACAATCTGGCTCCGCTGCTGGCGAGGCGACACGCCTTCGATCTGGTCCTCGACGTGCTTTGGCGGGGCTCCCGAGGCAAACGCAGACTCCTGGGTGGTGGCCAGGAGTTCACCCCCCTTGAGCACGTTTTTCACATTGCCGGATGACAAGGCGCACAGTGGAAAATCATGACCGACGCACCACAGGGATTCGGCCTGGCTGATACGGCTGGCGTCGTAAGGAAGAAGACTGTCTCCGGCTGGGATTTCCTGCCCGGAGACGGGGCCATCCGGTGCGTTTTTTCCTCCACGGCCATTGTCATGCTCGGCCAGGGTTCCACCTCGCAGCGCCACGAGAGCACTATCTACTGGTACGTGGAGCAGGTTGAGGACGACGAGTTCGAGGCACGCCGGATCAATTCCAAGCATGTCCCGGCTGGCAATCCGGAGACCATTTCGCTGCGGCGGCTGCTCAACGAGTTCACCCCCCGGCTCGCCTACTACGAGGACGTGGTGCTCCCGGCCATGGAGGCCCTTGAAGAGACCCTGGACAGGGCCGACCGGGACCGCGCCCACGGACGCCTCTACAGCGCGGAGCTGGGCTACAGCCGGGCCAGGGGCATCGAGGAGCGCAACGTGCGCGCCCTGTTCGGCCTTGGCCTCATCTTTCTGAACCGTCGCGAACACACGCGCGCCAGGGCGGTCCTCTTCGAGCTGGTGGATGTCAAGGCGGCCTTTGACGGCAAGAACCAGCACCTGTTCAACGAATTCGGCATCGGACTGCGCAAGTCCGGGTTGTATGACGAGGCCACGGCCTATTACCGGCGCGCCCTTGATTTCGTCAAGAATGACGAAAATCTGTTCTATAATCTGGCGCGCACCCGCTATGAGCGGGGGGACTGGAACGGATGCCTTGAGGCGCTGATCATGTCCAACCGGCTCAACCCCGGGCTGCGGGTGGCCCGCGAGCTGTTCCGGGTCATTGTGGGGTTGGCCGAGGACGAGCGGCTGCTGGCGCGCTACGGCAAGCCCCCGGTGCCGCCCGAGGTGGCCAGCCGGGCCAGGAACGTGCTGGCCGCAGAGGCCGGTGTCCTGCCCCTGGACGAAGAGGTCCTGGTCCTTGATCTGGAGCGCGAGTTGGAGCGCGACTGGGGGCGTGGACCGGATCTGGATGCGGGAGAGGTGGCGGAACAGGAAATGGAGCAGAAGATCGAGCGTGGCCGCGCGCGCACCGGCCTTGTTCCACCCTCGGCCAGGGGCAGAAACGGCAAGCGGAAGTGACCACGAAACCCCATGGCGCCACAGCGGCATGGAAACGGAGCACGATGAACTCTTTGGATGAATCCGGCACCTCCGTCCATCTGGCCCTGGCTGGAAACGGCGGCAGCGTCCGATGCGTTTTTTCCTCGGGCGATGAGATTCGCGTGGGCACGGGAACGACCACGCGCAAGCACTTGAGCCGAATCTTCTGGTATGTTGAACAACTGGCCGAGGATCGCTTTTCCCTGCGCCGGATCAACTCCCACCATGTGCCCACGGGCGAGGAGCGGGTCATCCCGCTTCGCGAGCTGATCGAGGGGTACATTCCCGAGGTGGAGTTCTTCGAGGGCAACACGGTTCCGGCCATGGAGCTGTTGCAGGAATACCTGGAGCAGGGCACCGAGCAGCGGGAGCAGGGCAAGCTCTACAGCGCGCAGGACAGCTTCTGCCGTGCCCTGGGCATAGACGAGGGCAATGTGCGCGCCCTGTTCAACCTCGGGCTCATCGCCCTCTCCCTGCACGAGCTGGACAAGGCGCGCGACATGATGCGCGAACTGCTCAAGATCAGGTCCGCCTTTTCAGGAAAGGACCAGCACCTGTTCAACGAATTCGGCATCGCCCTGCGCAAGGCCGGGCTTCATGACGAGGCCGCCGACTACTACGCCAAGGCGCTGGAGTTCGTGGAGGACGACGAGCACCTTTTCTACAACCTGGCCCGGGTCAACTACGAGCGCGGCCGCTGGGCCGAGTGCGTGGAGGCGCTGGGAAAAAGCTGCTCGCTCAATCCCCGGCTGACGGCCGCCCGGCAGCTCGGCGAGCTGCTGGTGGAGCTGGCCAACAACGACACCCTGCGCGAGCAGCACAACAAGCCGCCCGTGCCCGACGACGTGGCGGCCCGGCTGGTGGCCTTCATGCGCGACCGCGCGCCCGCCCGGGGGCAGCAGGCCATCCCGCCCGGCCAGACCCGCGAGGCGCTGCCCGCCCCGGCCGACCAGCCCCTTGCCGATACCCGTCCCGACCAGACCGATTCCCCGGAGACAGGGCGGGTAAGGACCGGCAGCGGCGCACCCCGGGACGACCTGAAGTTCGACATCTGAACCGGCCATGGCCCGGGCCGGGCCGCCCGTGTTCACGAAACAAAGGGGCGCGCCGGACATCCGGCGCGCCCCCTGGCGTGTCGATTCGGCGGCTCGGTTCCCGCTACCTGGCCCTGACCAGGGGCCAGATATCCTCGACCTTTTCGATGGTCTTGATGGTGATGCGCCGCCGCAGCTCGTCGGGTATGTCTGCCAGATCCTTTTTGTTCTGGGCCGGGATGAGGACCTTCTTCATGCCGCGCGAGACTGCGGCCAGGATCTTCTCCTTGATGCCGCCCACGGGCAAAACGCGGCCGCGCAGGCTGATCTCGCCGGTCATGGCGATATCCGGGCTGACCGGGGTGTTGGTCAGGGCCGAGATAAGGGCCGTGACCAGGGTGACGCCTGCCGACGGGCCATCCTTGGGCGTGGCTCCGGCCGGGACATGGACGTGGATGTCCAGCTTCTCGTTGAACTTGGGGTCGATGCCGTATTCGTCGGCCCGGGCCCGGGCGATGGACAGGGCGGCCTGGGCCGATTCCTTCATCACGTCGCCCAGCTTGCCGGTGAGGATGAGCTGGCCCTTGCCGGGCATGGTGGTCACCTCGATGTGCAGAATCTCGCCGCCCACCGGGGTCCAGGCCAGGCCCACGGCCACGCCCGGAGGCAGGGTGGTCTCCTTCTCGTCTTCCAGGAAGTGGGGCGGGCCGAGCAGGGTGTAGAGGTTCTGGGTAGTGATCTTGAAGGGTCCCTTCTCGCCCTCGGCCTTCTTGCGCGCCATCTTGCGGCACAGGGTGCCTATCTCGCGCTCCACGTTGCGCAGGCCCGCCTCGCGGGTGTACTCGCGCACCACCTTGGTCACCAGCTTGTCGCTGATGGTCAGCTCGCTCTTTTTGAGGCCGTTTTCGCTGATCTGCCGGGGGATGATGTAGCGCCGGGTGATGGCGGTCTTTTCCTGCTCGGTGTAGCCGGGGATGCGGATGACCTCCATGCGGTCGCGCAGGGGGCCGGGGATGGAGTCGAGCATGTTGGCCGTGCAGATGAACATGACCTTGGACAGGTCAAAGGGCACGTTGAGGTAGTGATCGGTGAAGGAGAAGTTCTGCTCCGGGTCGAGCACCTCAAGCAGGGCGGACGAGGGGTCGCCCCGGAAGTCCGAGCCGAGCTTGTCGATCTCGTCGAGCATGATCACCGGGTTGCGGGTGCCGCACTGCTTGATGGCCTGGATGATGCGGCCGGGCATGGCCCCGATATAGGTGCGCCGGTGGCCGCGTATCTCGGCCTCGTCGCGCATGCCGCCAAGGGACATGCGGTGGAACTTGCGGCCCAGGCTGCGGGCGATGGAGCGCCCCAGCGAGGTCTTGCCCACGCCAGGAGGGCCGGAAAAGCAGAGGATCGGCCCCTTCATCTTCGAGTTGAGCTTGCGCACGCTCAGGTATTCGAGGATGCGCTCCTTGACCTTCTCGAGGTCGTAGTGGTCCTCGTTGAGAATCCGTTCGGCCAGCTTGATGTCCAGCCGGTCGCGGGAGAGCTTCTTCCAGGGCAGTTCGATCATCCAGTCGAGGTAGGTGCGGATGACCGTGGCCTCGCTCGATTCGGAGTGCATGGATTCAAGCCGCCGCAACTGCTTGAAGCACTCCTTCATGACCTCCTTGGGCATGCCGGACTTGGTCAGCCCCTGCTTGAGCTCCTCCATCTCCTCGCTCTCGTCGCCGTCGTCGCCAAGCTCGCGCTTGATGGCCTTGAGCTGTTCGCGCAGGTAGAAGTCGCGCTGGGCCTTGTCCATGCCTTCCTTGGCCATGGTCTGAATCTTGTTCTGCATGCTGGCCACTTCCACCTCTTTGAGCAGCTGGCTGTTGACCAGCTCAAGGCGGATGATGGGATCGTGGCATTCGAGGATGCGCTGGGCGGCCTCGACCTTCATGCGCAGATTGCTGGCGATGAGGTCGGCCAGCCTGCCCGGCTCGTTGACGTTGTTGAGCACGCTCATGATGTCCTGGGACGAGATGCCGCGCAGGGAGAGGATGCGCTCGCTCTGTTCGCGCGAGGAGCGGATCAGCGCCTCCTGCTCGCTGGTCAGGGTGCCCACCTCGGGTTCCATGAGCGGCTCAAGCTCGGCCTCGAGGTAGGTATCGTTGGTCGTGAACCGCTTGACCTTGGCCCGGGCCAGCCCCTGCACCAGCACCTTGAGGCGGCCGTCCGGCATCTTGAGCATGCGCATGATCATGCCCACGGTGCCGGTGGCGTATAACTCGTCCGGGCCCGGGTCGTCCACGGTCTCGTCCTTCTGGGTCAGGATGAGGATGTAGCGGTCGCCGGACAGGGCCGCGTCCACGGCTTTGACGGATTTGTCGCGGCCCACGAAGAGGGGCAGGATCATGTAGTTGAAGACCACGATGTCGCGCACGGCGAGGACTGGCAGCAACTTGGGGAGGTCGCCGGGACCGGGGCCGGGCATGCCGTCCCCTTCGGCCAGGGGGCTGCCGCCAGAGGCCGAGGCGGTCAGCGCCTCGATGATGTCCGGCAGCTCCTCGGAGTTCTTTCCTGGCCTGCCGGGTTCCGGGGATTTTCTATCCGTATCGGGGGTGATGCGCCGGATGCGCGTGGGCTTGACCGGCGATTTGTTTTTTTTCCTGCTCAAGACGGTATCCTTTCGGCTGATGAAATGTGCGTGTGTTACCCCAGATAAGTCGTCAAAACGGCTTGGCAAGGATGTTTTTCGTGCAAAAATCGGCTTCAGCCCGTGACCGAAAAACGGTCCCAGCTATCGCCCGGCTCGCGCCAGTCAATATCCACCTGCGTCACCCGGGCCAGGGGCGGGCCGTCGTGCAGCCGCTCGATGAACCGTTCAAGGATGGCCTTTTCGCCCTGGGCCAGGGCCTCCACCCCGCCGTCGGGCAGGTTGCGCACCCAGCCGGTGATGCCCAGCTCCCGGGCCATGTCTGCCGTCCAGGCCCGGAACCAGACCCCCTGGACCTTGCCGTGTATGATGCAGCGCGCCTCTTTCATCTACAATCTTCCGTGCTCGTTGAAGCTGTAGTAGTCGTGGTCCGTGACGATGACATGGTCCAGCACCCGGATATCCAGCCCCCGGGCCGTCTCGCGGATGCGCTGGGTCAGGGCCAGGTCCTCCATGGACGGGGCGGGGTCGCCGCCGGGATGGTTGTGGGCCAGGATCAGCGCCGCCGCTTCCAGCCGCAGGGCCGTGGCCATGATCTCTCGGGGAAAAACCGGGGTGGCGTCCACTGTGCCCTTGCTCACCTGCTCCCAGGCGATGACCCGGTTCTTGGTGTCAAGAAACGCCACCCAGAATTCCTCCACCCCCTTGGAGCCGATGCGGGCCATGGCCGCGCGGGCCACGTCCGCCGCATCGGACAGGGGCGCACCGCTGCGCGCCCGGGCCTCGCCCATGCGGGCGAACAGCTCCTGGAGCAGCCCCCAGTGGGCCACGGCCGCCGGGCCGATGCCGCTGACCGCTTTCAGCTGGTCGGGACGGGCCATGAGTGCGTCCTTGAGGGAGCCGAACCGCTCGATCATCAGCTTTGCCAGGGGCTTGGTGTCCCGGCGCGGAAGGACTCCGGCCAGGGCCAGCTCCAGCAGTTCGTAGTCGGCCAGGGAGCGCCCGTCGCGCAGGAGTTTTTCCCTGAGCCGCTGGCGGTGGCCGAGATAGTGCGGTTTGTCCTTCTCTTTCATAGCTTCCGTGTCAAGCGTCGGGGTATTATTTCAATCGGATTATAACGCGGCGGGATTTATCGGGTCGCCCGGCCCGGCTGGAACAGGTCGATGAGCCCGGCCACCAGCACGTCGAGAACCTCTTCGTGATGGCGCGCGCCGGTCTTGACGCTCATCTCCGATTCCAGGGCCAGGTCGATCATCCGGGCCACGCCCCGGGGGCCGAGGCGTCGGGCCACCTGGGTCTTGAGCTTCTTGACGTAGGGGTGGGCCTTGACCTTGTCCTCCTCGCCTGCCTGGAGCATCCAGTACATGCGCGCCTGCCCGGCCAGATAGCCGATGAGGTTGAAAAGCATCCGGTCCTGGGATTTCTTGAGGTGGTCGCCCAGCACCCGCCGCCAGACAGCGACCTCGGCGCCGGGCCTGCCCAGGGCGTCCATCAGCTCGAAGAATTCCATCTCGCCCGCCGGGGCCACCAGCTCCACATGCTCGCGGCGCACGGTGCGCGTATCGCCAGCGGCCAGGTCGAGCTTGTCCAGCTCCAGGCGCGCGGCCACGGCGTCCGGGGGCAGGGCCGCGATCAGGGCGCGGTCCGCGCCGGGCTCGAAGGTGATGCCGCGCTCCTTGGCCCATGCCTTGACGAACGCGCCAAGGGACGAAGCGTCCAGCCCGGCCGATTCCCACACCCACCCCTCGTCCCTGGCCTTCTTGTAGATGGCCCGGCGCGACAGGGTGGCCGGAATCGACGGCTTCTTGCCCTTCCACTCGCCCTCCAGGCAGAAGATGGGAAGGATGTCGCCCGACACCCCCCTGACCCCGGCGTCGAGCTTGTCCCAATGCTCGGCCCTGAGGGCGTGGGCGCGGCGGATCACCAGCGCCTTGGGCTGGGGAAAAAGGCTCTTGATGGTCAGGTCGGTCCAGAAGGCGGCGGGCAGCGGATCGTCGTCATCGCCCCAGAACGGCTTGATCTCCCATCCCTCCCGGCCGGACGCGGCCAGCCGCTGATCGATATGGGTCTTGATCAGCTGCGGGTCAGGGCAGACGAGGATGAGGTATCTGGTGCGGTTCATGGTGTGTTTTTGGCGCGTGTCGGCCACGCAGCGGCCGGGCTAGTAGTTCTGTTCCATGAGATCGGCCAGCCTGCGGATGCCCAGGCTGGTGACTTCGGCGTCGGCCTCGTCCTCCTGGCCCGAGAAGAAAGGCCACGCCTGGGATATCTGCCCGGAACGCCAGACCACGCTGCTGTCCGTGGCCGAGGTGATATCGACCGAGAACTGGAAGATGGCGCTGGAGCGCAGGGTCTGGTCCCTGGCTCCCTCAACGGCCGTGGGCCGGAAGTATTTGTGGATGGTGACGTGGATGAGGGCGTCGGCCCGGTTTCGCGAGTCGGTCCAGGTGATGGCCCCGCGTCGGGTCAGCTCGTCGCGCAGCAGCGAGCGGATGCGCGGCTCAAGCCAGGGCAGGGTGGTGGGGTTGTCCACCCCGGAGATGGCCAGGGTGCGGAACTCCGGCCCGAGCACGGAGCGATCCCCGGCCCCGCCCACGGAATAGCCGCAGGCGGCGAGCATGAGCAGGGCGGCCGCGAGCAGCAGCGGGGCCAAGGTACGGACAAAGGGCATGGCAGTCTCCCGGCGGTTCGATGTCATGACGACGGATACTACTGGGAAACGGCGCAAGAGTCCACTTGCGGGGCAGGAGGAGGCTCGAATCTTTGACCATCATCGGATAAGGCTTCCGGGTTCGTTCGTCGCCTATTCGTAGAAGGAAGGGGTTGATTTCAGACGATCCGCATAGGTGTATATATCGTTGAGGTCATTAATGGGAAATTTTTCCATATCTTTATCGGAATTGGCAACCAGGCCAAGGTAGTACTGCGATGTGTTGAAATGAAATCGGCAGAGGGGTTTTCTGTTGTTGTCATCCAGTAGCACTCCACAATAGCTTTTTGTGTCCCGCATTACCACGCGGTCAGGCGAAACAACTTCGCGCAAGATTGACTTCACGATGTAAAAGGCCTCAAGTTCATCCTCGGTGGTGATGATTTCCGATTTTTCATCTGGTGCATCGACGTTAGCGACTTCTTCGATGTCCTCGTCGGGTTGTGTGATCATGGCATGCTTCAAACGATCATTGATTACATCGTTGATGTATATGCCAATGGCTTTCTTGACCAGTTCTGCAAACTTTTGACGCACAGCGGGCATAAGTTTCCCAGAGTAAACCTTGCACGCGAAAATGCGAACAAATTCATCAGAAGGTGACTGCATTTCCTCGGCGAAAAGACGCTTTATGGCCCGTGTGTACTTGAGCTCGCTCGCGGCCGAGAGAGTTTTTTCTACGTCAAACTGGGACTTTGTCAGTTTTTTAAGTTCAGTAACCAAGCTCTCTTCGGGGGAACTGAAGTCAAAAACCATGTAGGGCTTGTCGTCCATAATGTTGGCACGGTCGAGGTCCGTGAAAAACTGGTATTGGACTCCGTTGGTGAGAATGCCGATTCTGGCAGTGGGGGTGACTTGATAATAACGCAATAATTGCGTTGGGTTGACCTTTTTTAAATCCGATTTGCACGACTTGCACTCAATCAGCATGATGGGGTCGCCATTTTTCATGACGGCGAAATCCACCTTTTCCCCCTTCTTCACGCCAATGTCCGCAGTGTATTCGGGGAAAACCTCTTGAGGATTGAAAGGGTCGTAACCCAAGGTCTGTAGAAAGGGGAGCACCAAGGCATTTTTGGTCATCTCTTCATTGGAAAGCATATGCGAATGCTCTTGGATGCGGGCGGCCAAGGAGTGGAGGCGTTCGGCGAAATCCATATGTCACCTCTTTGCTGGTTATTGAAAACCTGTTATACTACAGTGTCATCGGTTGCAACTCCTTATGCCAATTTATGGGACATTCTTCACCACAAGGCAAAAAACAGCCGGGCGGATCTCACGATCCGCCCGGCCTTGCTACCTGATAGGAGTGGCGCGGCCTAGTTGGCCACGATGTTGACGAGCTTGTTGGGGATGACGATGACCTTGCGCACCGTGGCGCTTTCGAGGAATTTGGCCACGTTTTCGAGTTCGAGGGCGATCTTTTCCACCTCGGCGGCCGGGGCGTCGCTCGGGGCCTCGAACTTGCCGCGTACCTTGCCGTTGACCTGGACCACCATGGTCACCTGGTCCTTGATCAGGGCGGCCTCGTCAAAGGTCGGCCAGGGGCGGGTGGCCAGGGGCTCGGCGTGGCCCATGATGCGCCACAGCTCCTCGCACAGGTGCGGGGCCACGGGCGAGAGCAGGGTCACGGCCGTGGCAATGGCCGAGGAAAGCGCGGCCGGTTCGCTGTCGGCCAGTTCGTCCTTGAGGGCATACATCTCGTTGACCAGCTCCATGACTGCGGCGATGGCCGTGTTGAACTGGAACTCGTTCTCGATGTCGCGGGTGACGCGGCGCACGGTGTCGTGCTCCTTGAAGCGCAGCTGACGGGCGGCGTCGGACTGCGGCGCAGCGTGGGAGGTGGGGGTGGCGGCGTCGAGCCGGTCCTCAAGCTCCTCCACCAGCCGCCACAGACGGCTCAGGAAGCGGAACGCGCCCTCGATGCCCTGGTCCGACCACTCCAGTTCCTTGATCGGGGGCGAGGCAAAGAGGATGAACAGCCGGGTGGCGTCAGCGCCGTAGCGCTCGATCATGGAGTTGGGGTCCACTACATTGCCCTTGGATTTCGACATCTTGCCGCCATCCTTGAGCACCATGCCCTGGGTGAGCAGGTTGGCGAAGGGCTCGCTGGCCTGGACGAAGCCGAAGTCGCGCAGGGCCTTGGTGAAGAAGCGGGAATAGAGCAGGTGCAGGATGGCGTGCTCGATGCCGCCGATGTACTGGTCCACGTTCATCCAGTAGCCGGTGGCCTCCTGGCTGAAGGGGGTGTCCTCGTTGCGCGGGTCGCAGTACCGCAGGTAGTACCAGGAGGACTCGAAAAAGGTGTCAAAGGTATCGGTCTCGCGCCGGGCGGGCTTGCCACATGTCGGACAGTCGCAGTTGACGAATGACTCCATGTCCGGCAGGGGCGACTTGCCGTCGCTCCTGACCTGGGCGTCCTCGGGCAGGAGGATGGGCAGCTGGTCCTCGGGCACGGGCACCACGCCGCAGGCGTCGCAGTAGATGACCGGGATGGGCGCGCCCCAGAACCGCTGGCGCGAGACATTCCAATCGCGCAGCCGGTAGTTGACGGCCATCTTGCCCAGGCCGGAGGCGTCCAGGTGCTCGACGATGGCCTTTTTGGCCGATTCGTTGTCCATGCCGTCGAACTCGCCGGAGTTCACCAGGAAGCCGGGGTCGGTGTAGGCCTCGGTCAGGTCCGCCTCGGCCAGCACCTCGCCACGGGCGTGCAGACCGGCCGGGTTGATGACCGCCTTGAGGGGCAGGCCGTACTTGCGGGCGAACTCGAAATCGCGCTGGTCGTGGGCCGGGACAGCCATGACCGCGCCCGTGCCGTAGCCCATGAGCACGAAATTGGCCACATAGATGGGCATGAGCGCGCCGGTGACCGGGTTGACGCAGTATTTGCCGGTGAAGATGCCTTCCTTCTCCAGGTCGTCCGCGCCGCGCTTGATGCGGTCCATGTTGCGGATGCTGGCCACAAAGGCGTCGATTTCGCCCTTGTTTGGGGCGTCGGCGGTCAGGACGTCCACCAGGGGATGCTCGGCGGCCAGGGACATGAAGGTGGCCCCGAACAGGGTGTCGGGCCGGGTGGTGAAGACCGGGATGGTCTGGTCCGTGTCCTTGACCCGGAAGGTCAGCTCCGCGCCGTAGCTGCGGCCGATCCAGTTGCGCTGCATGGTCAGCACGCGCTCGGGCCAGCCGCCTTCGAGGCTGTCCAGGTCGGCCAGCAGTTCGTCCGCGTAGTCGGTAATGCGCAGGAACCACTGCTCCATGTCCTTCTGCTCCACCTCGGAGTCGCACCGCCAGCAGCGTCCATCCTCCACCTGCTCGTTGGCGAGCACGGTGTTGCAGTCCGGGCACCAGTTCTGGGGCGAGTGCCTGCGGTAGGCCAGCCCCTTTTCGAGAAATTTCAGGAAGAATTTCTGCTCCCACTTGTAGTATTCCGGGCGGCAGGACGCGATCTCGCGCCGCCAGTCGTAGGAGTAGCCGAGCCGCTGGAGCTGCTCGCGCATTTCGGCGATGTTCCGATAGGTCCATGTGGCGGGGTGGGTGTTGTTCTTGATGGCCGCGTTTTCGGCGGGCAGGCCGAAGGCGTCCCAGCCCATGGGGTGGAGCACGTTGAAGCCCTGCATGGACTTGAACCGGGCCACCACATCGCCGATGGAGTAGTTGCGCACGTGGCCCATGTGGATCTTGCCCGAGGGGTAGGGGAACATCTCAAGCACATAGTACTTGGGCCTGGCCGGATCGACCTCCACCTCGAAACAGCCGGATTCCTGCCAGATGCGCTGCCACTTGCGCTCGATCGCCTGGGGATCGTATTTGCCTAAGGCCATGATCGTCTTTCCTTGTGGAATTATTCTTTGCCCGTGTCTTGGGCCGGTCCCTTCATCTCGCTGCGGGCCGCGCCGTCGAGGATGCCGTTGACGAACCCGCGCGATTTCTCGTCGCCGAAGAGCTTGGAGAGTTCGATGGCCTCGTTGATGGCGGCCTTGACCGGGATGTCGGTGAACAGCATCTCGTAGAGGGAGAGGCGCAGGATGGACAGCTCGATGACCGCGATGCGGTCGAACTTCCAGTGCTGGGAGTGCTCGCCGATGACCGCGTCGATGCGGGCGCGGTTGGCCTCCACGCCCATGACGAGGCTGCGCGCGAACTCGCGCGCGGTATCGGACTCCTGCTCCTCGACCATGGGGTTGCGGTCAAAGGCGGTCGTGATGTCCACCGGGTTCTTTGGGTCGTCGAAGTGGACGCCGTAAAGCACCTGAAAGGCCAGGGTCCGTCCGACCCTGCGCACGCCGGGCCTGTTGCCCTTTTTCTTGCCGTGCATGGGCTAGAGCTGTTCCAGGACCCGGATGGTCTCGAGCATGGCCGAGGCGGCCTCGACACCCTTGTTGCCCGCCTTGCTCCCGGCCCGCTCGATGGCCTGATCCAGCGAATCGCAGGTGAGCAGGCCAAAGCCCATGGGCACGCCGGTCTCCATGCTGGCCTGGGCCACGCCCTTGGCGCACTCGTTGCAGACGTAGTCGAAGTGGGGGGTGGCCCCGCGGATGACCGCGCCGAGCACCACCACGCCGTGGTAGTTGCCGGAGCGGGCCAGTTTCTGGGCGGCCAGGGGCAGCTCAAAGGCGCCGGGCAGCCGCACCAGGGTCAGGTTTTCCTCGCTGCCGCCGTGGCGCACCAGATAATCGACCGCGCCGGAGATGAGCCGGTCCACGATGAAGTCGTTGAAGCGCGCGGCCACGATGGCCACCTTGAGGCCCTGGGCGTTGAGCTGTCCTTCGATGGTCTTCAGGGGCATGATGGAATCTCCCGTGTGAGACTGTTGAAAAACGGCGATCTGCGTCGTTGCTTCAAAAGTTCAAACCCTCGCGTACATGGAGTACGCTTCGGCCTTGAACTTTTTTCGCGCCTAGCATCTCACCATTTTTGAACAGCCTCCATATTATGACTCATTTCAACGGTCAGTTAAGATGAAATATGGTCAGCCCTACTATAGTTACGCTTTGTCGTCTTCGTCAACGTGGAGCATGTGGTGCAGCTTGTCGCGCTTGGTCTTGAGGTAGCTCCTGTTCATCTCGCAGGCGCCCACCTCGATGGGCACGCGCTCGACCACCTTGAGTCCGTAGCCTTCCAGGCCGACCATCTTCTTGGGATTGTTGGTCATCAGCCGCATGTTGGAGACGCCCAGCGCGCGCAGGATCTGCGCCCCGGTGCCGTATTCGCGCAGGTCCGGCGGGAAGCCGAGCTTCACGTTGGCCTCCACGGTGTCATACCCCTGGTCCTGGAGGTGGTAGGCCCTGATCTTGTTGCCAAGGCCGATGCCGCGGCCTTCCTGGCGCATGTAGACGAGTACGCCCTTGCCCGCGTTGTTGATCATGCACATGGCGTCCTGGAGCTGGGGGCCGCAGTCGCAGCGCATGGAGCCGAACACGTCGCCGGTCAGGCATTCGGAGTGGACGCGCACCAGGGTCGGGTCGTCCGGGGTGATGTCGCCCTTGTAGATGGCGATGTGCGTCTTGCCATCGGTCTCGGAGTAGAAGGCCGCGCTCTTGAAGTCGCCCCAGCGGGTGGGCAGGTTGGCCTCGGCCACCTTGGTCACCGAGAAGCCGCCGAACTTCATGCGGTAGGCGATGAGGTCGGCCACCGAGCAGATCTTGAGCCCGTGCTTCTTGGCGTAGATCTCAAGCTCGGGCATGCGGGCCATGGACCCGTCCTCGTTCATGATCTCGCAGATGACCGCAGCGGGTTTGAACCCGGCCAGCCGGGCGATGTCCGTGCCGCCCTCGGTCTGCCCGGCGCGCACCAGCACGCCGCCGTCCTTGGCCCGCAGGGGGAAGATGTGCCCCGGCGTGACGATGGAGTGCTCGTCGGCCCCGTCGGCCACGGCGGCCAGCACGGTGGTGGCGCGGTCCTTGGCCGAGATGCCGGTGGTCACGCCCTCGCGGGCCTCGATGGAGACCGTGAAGTTGGTGCCGAAACCGGACTCGTTCTTCTTGGCCATCAGCTCCAGGCCGAGATTGTCGGCCATCTCGTTGCTCAGGGGCAGGCAGATGAGCCCGCGGCCGTGGGTGGCCATGAAATTGATGATCTCAGGGGTGACCGCTTCGGCCGCGCAGACGAGATCGCCCTCGTTCTCGCGGTCCTCGTCGTCCACCATGATGACCATCTTGCCCTGGCGGATATCCTCGATGGCTTCTTCAAGCTTGCACAGTGCCATGTTCACAGTACCTCGTTGTTCATTTTCCGGCGCGCCCGGCCTCGCGGAACCACACTACTTACCGCAAATGACACCGCTGGGGAAGGGGAAAATTTCTAATGAAAAATCAGGGCTATGAGGCGGTTTGCCGATGCGGTGGGAGCCGGGGGGCCGCCCCGGGCCGTCAGGCCCGGGTGGCGCTGGTGGCGGGGCGAGGCTGATTCCCGGTCAGGCGGCAGAGGGTGTCGGGCAGGCTTGCCGGACAATCCCGCGCCCCGGCCAGCCTGTCGAGCAGGGCGGCCTGTCGGGGCGACAGGGCCGAGGCGTCGAGGCTGCGCCCGGCGTCGAACATGCCCACCACATCCTCGACCACGGTCTCGCTGTGGGCGTTGACGTGCCAGTCCAGGATGTTCATGAAGTCCGCGTCGTGGCGGTCGCGATAGCGCCAGCCGCCGCAGCGGGCCGTGACCAGCCTGCGCGAGACGCAGACGCACAGGGGGTCCACGTTGCCCGGACGGACCACGTCGCCTCCTGGCCGGGGCAGCTGTGGCGCGTCAAGGGTCAGCTGGGTGTCGATGCGGCCGATGATCAGCTCGGTGTTGAAGTGTTTCATGTACAGGCGCAGGGCCAGGGGCTTGAGGACGTTGTCGTCGTCGAGGTAGATGAGCTTGTCGCCCTGGGCCAGGTTGGTGAGCAGGGCGCGGATGCCGTTGCCGCCGTTGCGGTCGGCGGGCAGGTTGAACCCGTGCACGGCATAGGCCGAGGCCGGGCATTCGCCCCGGACTCCGTCAAAGCCGATAAGCATTTCCACCTGTCCCGTTTCCAGTCCGGCGAAGCGGGCGGCCCGTTCCACTGATTCCACGGCCTTGCGCAGCGCCCTGGGCCGGTTGCCCGCTGTGGGCGTGATGATCGAAAAGAGGATGTCGCCGTCCCTGGCCATGTCCCGCTCCCTTCCCGCGTCCATGCGGGGCTGATGGGCCGTGGGGCCCTGAATTGTCGAATGGCCGGATATACGGCCTTTCATCTAGCCGTATCGGCTCGCGGCTCCACGGGCTTTAGGGTCAGGGGGAGAAAAAAGGGAAAAGGCGGCAGGGGGTTGGCGGCGCGGTGCTCAGAAGCCGTGCTGGCGCAGGTATTCCATGGTGATGGCGGATTTTCCGCTGTCCGACGCACCGGTCGGGCTGTCGGTCCGCGAGTGGGTCCAGGGGGCGACCATGCGCTCCACATACTTGCCGATGATGTCGGTTTCCATGTTCACGCGCCGGCCCGGGGTCCACTCGGCGATGGTGGTGGCCTTCTGGGTTTCGGGGATGATGTTGACCTCAAGCCAGTCTGGGCCGCAGTCGTTGACCGTCAGGCTGATGCCGTCCAGGGCCACCGATCCCTTGGGGATGACATAGCGCCCCTGGTCGGCAGGGAAGGTCAGCCGGAAGATGCGCGACTCCCCGGCCGGGCGCACCCCTGCCACCTCGGCCAGGCAGTCCACATGGCCGGACACGATGTGCCCGCCGAAGCGGTCGCCCATGGCCATGGCCCGCTCCAGGTTGGCCTTTGACCCCACCTTGAGACCGCCCAGGCTGGTGACGGACAGGGTTTCGCGGCTGGCGTAGGCCGTGAACCAGCCGTCGCCAAAGGTCTCCACGGTCAGGCAGGTGCCGTTGACCGCGATGGATTCGCCCGCCTCGATGTCGGCGAGGGGAAAGAGGGCGCGGATGCGCAGCCGGGTCTCAGCGCCGCGCGCGTCTGCCGCCTCCACGCGGCCCATGCCCATGATCAGTCCCGTAAACATGGCGTCTCCTGCTTGATGCGTTGTCGTCTGCCATTATAACAGGCGGGCGGGGCAGTGTAAATCGTCGGCCCGCCTGTCTACCTGGGCCGCAGGGTGAGCATGACATCGTCGCCCGAGGGGCGCGCGTCGATGATGCGGAAGTTGGTGGCCTCTTGCATGGAGACCTCGCCGCGTCCGCCGTAGGCCGAGGGCGCGCAGTCGTCGCCCAGGATGCGCGGGGCCACGAAGTGGACGATCTCGTCGGCCAGCCCCTGGTCGATGCATTGCAGGGCCAGCCGCCCGCCGCCCTCGCACAGGGTGGTGTGGCAGCCCAGGTCGAAGCGCAGCCGCTCGAATCCCACCGCGAGGTTGAACCCGCCCGGCGGGCCGGGCAGGGGCCAGACACTGGTGCCCCGGCCGCGCAGCCTGTCCGCCTCGGCTCCATGGGCGCTCTCCCTGGTGGTCATGAAGATGGCCCGTTCCGGCCGGGTCCGGGTCAGGACATGGTCGTCCGGATGGACTGGCAGGCGCGAGGTGATGACCACGCCGTATGGCTGAACAAAATCCTCGGGCAGGTCCGGGGCGCGGCAGGTCAGGCTCGGGTCGTCGGCCCGGAAGGTGGTCCCGCCCACGATGACCGCGTCCACCCGGGCGCGCAGTTCGTGAACCCGGGCAAAGGATTCCGGGCAGGACACGGGCTCGGGCCTGCGCTGGCGCGAGGCGATCTTGCCGTCCAGGGTGGCGGCCATCTTGATGATGTTGAAGGTGGAGTGGGTGGTCTGCCAGACCAGGAAATCGGCGATGAGGTCGCGGCACAACTCTTCGAGCACGCCCACCTCGATCTCGATACCTGCGGCCGCGAGGCGCTCGACGCCCCCGGCGGCCACAGGATTGGGGTCGCGGGTGCCGACCACGACCCGGGCCACGCCCGCGTCGATGAGGGCCTGGGTGCAGGGCGGGGTCTTGCCGTGGTGGTTGCAGGGCTCCAGGGTGACGTACATGTCGGCCCCGCGCGGGTCGATTCCCCTGCTGCGGGCGTCCACCAGGCATTCGCGCTCGGCGTGCAGGCCGCCGTAGCGCATGTGCCAGCCCTCGGCCACGATGCGCTCGTCGCGCACCAGCACCGCGCCCACGCAGGGGTTGGGGGCCGCGGCCCCGCGCCCCAGCCGGGCCAGTTCCGCGGCCCGGGCCATGAAGGCGGCGTTAGCTGAAGTCGCCTTCCATGAACACATGCTTGACTCCGGCTTCGTCGAGCATCTGCTCGGAAAGCTCGTCGGGATAGCTCTGGGCGAAGTAGATGGTCTTCACCTCGCAGTTGATGAGCATCTTGGTGCACAGGATGCAGGGCTTGGTGGTGCAGTAGATGTCGCAGCCGGTCAGGTCCAGGTGGTGGGTGGCGGCCTGGATGATGACGTTCTGCTCGGCGTGCAGGCCCCGGCACAGCTCATGGCGCTCGCCCGAGGGGATGTTCAGCTTGTCGCGCAGGCAGCCCACCTCTTCGCAATGGGCGATGTTGGTGGGCACGCCGTTGTAGCCGGTGGCCAGGATGCGCTTGCCGCGCACGGCGATGGCCCCCACGGCGCGGCGGGTGCAGGTGGACCGCTGGGCCACCAGATGGGCGATGCGCATGAAATATTCGGGCCAGGGCAGTCTCTCGGGCATGGTTCCTCCACGGCTCGCTGCTTGGTCAGGCGAGGCAAGCTCCCCCTATCATGTCTCCTGCGGAAAGGAAATGATCATGTGTCCGACGGACCGCCCAGGGCTTGAAGGCGGCGCCGATGTGTGCAAGTTTTAGTGTGCCGAATGTGCAGTATGGTGCACTATTGGCGTGGTTGACCTGGGGAGACAGTTTTTATCAGTTTGAAATACAACAACAAACGTCATTGGCATGCGGTGTGCTACATGAGGGGCAGGCAGGCCGACCCCGGCTTCCCCCGATAAACACACCCCATCTCTTTGGAGGAATCATCATGACCAAGAGAAACATCACCACCACCGCCCTGGCGGCGATCCTTGTCCTGGCCCTGGCGTCCTGGGCCGTGGCCGGTCCAGGCTATGGTCGCGGCGGCTGCGGCGGCCCCGGCTTCAGCGGTCAGAATCCCTACGCCCAGCTCACCCCGGAGAAGCAGGCGGCCGTGGAGGCCATCTTTGACAAGTACCGCCCGCAGATGGAGCAGCTCCGCGACTCCCTGTGGACCAAGCACGCCACCATGCAGGCCATGATCAACGGCGGCAAGGCCGACGAGAAGAAGCTCGGTGCCCTGGTGGCCGAACTGCGCTCCCTGCGCGAGAAGATGGGCGAGCTGCGCGCCGACATGAACGACGAGTTGACCAAGGAGACCGGCATCGAGGCGCCCTTTGGCCGCAAGGGCCGTGGTTTCGGTCCGGGCTTCGGGCCTGACGGCTGCCCCGCCTTCGGCAAGGGCTACGGCAAGGGCTGCGGCCCCTGCGGTGAGCCGCGCCGCTCCTAAGGCACAGACATTTCCGAACACCGCGGAAAACAGGACGGGCGGGGCGGTCATTCATCGGGAATGCCGCTCCGTTTCCCGTGTGTCGGGGCATGAGCCCGGCGTGCCGCCTTCAGGGATGCCCTGCGCAGGCGGCTTGCGGTTTCTTCCGGCGCGGAATAATGGTACATCCGTGATCGGGCCGGACGGCTCCCCCCGCCCGATTCCGCCCCGCGACATCCCGGTCGCGGCACCAAGGGGACACAGGCGCGTTCATGGAAATCAATACCACAGGCAAAGAGAAAGGCCCTCTGGTGGCCCTGGTCCTGGCCCTCATCGTGCTGGGCCTGGGCAGCCTGTATCTGACGTGGCGATCCATCGCGCATCAGCGCGAGATCGTCGAGGGCCACATCATCATGACCGGTGGCTCCATCCTGCGCGGGGTGGACAACAACCTCTCGCGCATCGTCCGCTCCCTGCGCGTCAATCCCCAAGTGGCCCCCATCTTTCCCTCCATGGCCGAGGATCTGTTCACCGAGCTTTCCAAATCCGATGACATCGTCTTCATCGCCCTGTGCGACGCAGACGGCATGCCCCTGGCCTCTTCCGACAGGGAGACGGGCAGCCCCATCATCTCCCTGCCCGACATGGTCACCCGCGACCTGGAGCCCGGCCGGGCCTTCCACGCCATGGCCGAGATGAACAAGCGGGCCGTGCTCATCTCCGGCATCAGGGTCCGGGCAGACTCGGCCCTGCTCAGCCGGGGCGAGCCTGTGCCAATGCGCGACTCCGGCCGCAGCGGCGGGCGCGGCATGGCCCCAGGCATGATGGAGCAGGGCATGATGGGACCGGGCACGGGCCGTGATCTGGGCCTTGACGGTCCCCTCGACATCGACGTGGCCCCGGTTTACCTGCTGGTGGGCCTCAACGCCGAGAAGCATCTGGCCCAGTTCCGCCAGTATCGCAGAGCCGCCACCTATCAGACGGGCTATGTCTTCCTGGCGGCGGTGGGGCTGTGGTCCCTGGCCTTCGCCTACCTGAGACGGCGCGACGAGGGGCGCAAGCTGGTGCGCATGGAGCGCTTCCAGAGCAAACTCCTCGACAACATGCCCGATGGGCTGGTCACCCTGTCCGAGACCGGCGAGATCATGGCCGCCAACCACTCGGCCAAGCGGCTGCTCGCCCCGGCCGGGGAGGATGGCGCGCCCGAGATCCTCGGCGTGGACTGGGCCGACTTCCCCTTTGCCCGCGAGCCGGGCGGCAAGGCCGGGTCCGCGTCCTACAACTGGGAGCAGTTCGACTACCAGGGCCGTCGCCTGGAGATCCTTTCCCTTCCCTTCCAGGGCCTGGACGAGGACGCTGCGCCCGAGCTGGGCCAGCGGCTGGTGCTCATCCGCGACCGCACCCAGGTCCGCTCCCTGGAGGAGGACCTGAACGAGGCCAAGCGGCTGGCCGCCATCGGCTCCCTGGCTGCGGGCGTGGCCCACGAGGTGCGCAATCCCTTGAGCTCCCTGCGCGGCTTTGCCCAGCTCTTCGCGACCAAGCTCAAGGGCCAGCCCCCGCTGGATCAGTACGCGGCCACCATGGTCCAGGAGGCCGACCGCCTCAATCGCGTGGTCACTGACCTGCTCTATCTGGCCCGGCCCCGGCGGCTCGACCCCGAGGAAACGGACCTGATCGCCGTGGGCGAGTCCCTGCGCCAGCTCATGCGTTTCGACTTCAAGAGCAAGCGGGTCGAGCCGGAGTTCGACTTTGCCCAGCCCGTAGTCTATGCCGATCAGGACGCGCTGCGGCAGGTGCTGCTCAATCTCATCAGCAACAGCCTGGACGCCATCGACAACTGCGAGGACTGCGACAGGCCCGGCCTCATCCGGTTGACCAGCGAGCGGGTCGAGGGCGGGGTGTGCGTCCTGGTGGCTGACGACGGCCCGGGCATGGACCCGGACATTGCCGGCGACGTGTTCAAGCCCTTTGTCACCGGCAAGAAGACCGGCACGGGCCTGGGGCTGGCCATCGTCCAGAACATCATGCGCGCCCACCGGGGCCGGGCCGAGATGGAATCCCAGCCGGGCCTGGGCGTGACAGTGCGTCTCTTTTTCCCCGACGGACCGCCCGACGGCGAGCCCCATGGCGAACCCCATGGCGAGTCCGATTCCGAGCCCGGCCGGGCCGACGGCCCGGCATCACAAGGACATGACGGCCTCGTGCCCGGGCAGACCGGGGCGGGCCGTCGGGAGGATACATGACCGAAGAACGCGTGGTACTCGTGGTGGACGACGAGCCGGGACACCGGCTCATGGTCCGGGCCGTGCTTGAGGACGACGGCTGGACCGTGCTCGACGCCTCCTCGGGCGAGCGTGCCCTGACCGTGCTGGCCGAGGCCACCGAATCCGGCACCCTGCCCGATGTGGCCCTGGTGGACATGAAGATGCCCGGCATGGACGGCATGCAACTGCTCAAGGAGTTGCAGATGCGCCGTCAGGGAATGCCCGTGGTCCTGCTGACCGCCTTTGGCAGCGTGGGCAGCGCCGTGGACGCCATGAAGCGCGGGGCCTTCGACTACCTGACCAAGCCTGCGGACAACGAGGAGCTGACCGTGGTCCTGGGCAAGGCCTTCGAGTACCACAAGCTGGTGCGGGAGAACGTGCGCCTCAAGGCCGAGGTGGGCGGCGACCTCAAGTTCATCGGGGCCAGCCCCGGCGTCGAGCGGGTGCGCGACCTCATCGCCCAGGCCGGGCCGAGCGAGGCCACGGTGCTCATCCTGGGCCAGTCCGGCACGGGCAAGGAGTTGGTGGCCGAGGGGCTGCACCGGGCCAGCAACCGCGCCTCGCGCCCCCTGATCAAGGTCAACTGCGCGGCCCTGCCCGACGATCTGCTGGAGAGCGAGCTGTTCGGCTACGAAAAGGGCGCCTTTACCGGCGCGGTCAAGGACAAGCCCGGCCGCTTCCAACTGGCCGATGGCGGCACGCTGTTTCTCGACGAGATCGGCGAGATGCCGGGCGCGCTCCAGGCCAAGCTGCTGCGCGTGCTCCAGGAGAAGACCATCGAGCCGCTGGGCTCGGTCAAGACCGTCAAGGTGGACACCCGGATCATCGCGGCCACCAACCGCGACCTCAAGCGCGAGGTGGAGGCCGGGCGCTTCCGCGAAGACCTCTACTACCGGCTTGCGGTCCTCGAGATCCGCATCCCGCCCCTGTGCGAGCGCAAGGAGGACCTGCCGCTCCTTGTCAGCTTCCTCATGCGCAAGCTGGGCAACAAGAACAACAAGATCATCCGCACCGTGACCCCGGCCTTTCTCGACGCCCTGTCCGGCTACGACTGGCCCGGCAACGTGCGCGAGCTGGAGAACGTGCTGGAGCGCGCCCTGATCCTGTCGCGCTCCGACGCGCTGGGGCCGGATCTGCTGCCACCCCAGGTGGCTGGCGCGCGCGAGGCCGTGGTGGACATGGCCCCTGTCTACGGCCACGCCATGACCTCCCCCGCCTCGCTGGAGGAGGCGGAAAAACTCGCCATTTTGCGCGCCCTGGAGGAGAACGGCAACCACCGCGAGCGCACGGCCGACGCCCTGGGCATCAGCCGCCGCACCCTGCAATACAAGCTCAAGAAATTCGGCCTGACCCGCCGCTGATCCCAAGGCAGGAAGCGTGAGCACACTGACCGTCGAGACCTTCATACTCGGCCCGGACGAGACCAACTGCTACCTGCTCTCGGCAGGCGGCGAGGCCGTGGTCATCGACGCGGGCGTGGACCCCGCGCGGCTTGTGGCGCGCATCGAGGCACAGGAGCTGGCCCTGCGCGGGGTGTACCTGACCCATTTCCACATCGACCACGCGGGCGGGGCCGGGGAACTGCACCGGCGGTTTGGCGCGCCCGTCTTCGCCAGCCCCCACGACGATTTCCTCAAGGACATCTCCCTTGAGGCGGGCGGGGTGCGCGAGTTGGCAAAGTTCCTGGACTTCCCCTGCGAGCCGCTGGGGCCCGGGCGGCGCACCGTGCTCGGCCAGCCCATGGTGGTCCTCGATACCCCGGGCCACACCCCGGGCAGCCTGTCCTTCTTCTTTCCGGCCGCCGGGTCCGTCTTTGTGGGCGACCTGCTCTTCATGATCGCCGTGGGCCGCACCGACCTGCCGCGCGGCAGCGGGCCGGAACTCATCGGCTCCATCCGCTCGCGCATCTTCATCCTGCCCGACGACACCCGCGTCTACCCGGGCCACGGCCCCATGACCACCGTGATCCACGAAAAGGAAAACAACCCCCACTTCATCTTCCAGTCCGGGCGCGGCGGCCCGGTCAATTGACAGGGGGGGCTGAACCCCGTACTTGTGCCACCCATAACAGGCTGTTGAAAAATGCCCGATAGCTGCGTTGCTTCAAAAAGTTCAAATCCTCACGTACTGGAAGTACGCTTCGGTCTTGAACTTTTTTCGCGCCTTGCCCTCGAACATTTTTGAACAGCCTGAGAAAATGACTTTTTCAACAACTTGATAAACCCATACGGAGGGAACGCCATGCGCGAGAAAGTCATGAAGGTGCTCGACAAGGTCCGGCCCGCGCTCCAGGCTGACGGCGGCGACGTGGAGCTGGTGGACATCACGGAGGGCGGCATCGTCCAGGTGCGCATGACCGGAGCCTGCAAGGGGTGCCCCATGTCCCAGATGACGCTGCGAAACGGCATCGAGCGGATCATTCTCAAGGAAATCAAAGAGGTCAAGGCCGTCGAGGCCGTCGATTAGCCTTTGATTGGCCGTTGGGCCGCGCCCCTTGTCCGGGCGCCCTGTTGAAACGAGTTCACCTGCAAGGAGACCATGCCCATGGGCAAGATCGTATCCCGGTTCGCCCCGAGCCCCACGGGATTTCTGCATATCGGCGGCGCGCGCACCGCGCTCTTTTCCTGGCTCATCGCCCGCTCCCGCGGCGGCGAGTTCCGCCTGCGCATCGAGGACACCGACCGCGAGCGCTCCACAGACGAGGCCACCCGGGCCATCATCGACTCCATGAAGTGGCTCGGCCTGGACCATGACGGCGAGATCGTCCACCAGTCCGAGAGGGCCGACCGCCACAACGAGGTCATCGACCAGATGATCGCCTCGGGCCACGCCTATTACTGTCAATGCTCCAAGGAAGACGTGGACGCCATGCGCGAAAGGGCCATGGCCGAGGGCCGCAAGCCCAAGTATGACACCACCTGCCGCGAGCGCGGGCTGACCTCGGGCGCGGTCCGGCTCAAGGCGCCGCTTGAGGGAGCCACGGCCTTCAGGGACATGGTCAAGGGACCCATCGTGGTGGAGAACGCCGAGATGGACGACATGATCCTGCGCCGCAGCGACGGCACGCCCACCTACAACCTGGCCGTGGTGGTGGACGACCACGACATGGGCGTGACCACGGTCCTGCGCGGCGACGACCACGTCAACAACACCCCGCGCCAGATCCTCATCTATCAGGCCATGGGCTGGGACGTGCCCGAGTTCGGCCATGTGCCCATGATCCTCGGCCCGGACAAGAAAAAGCTCTCCAAGCGCCACGGCGCGCTCTCGGTCATGGAATACGAGAAGATGGGCTACCTGCCCGAGGCCGTGTGCAACTACCTGGCCCGGCTGGGCTGGTCCCACGGCGACCAGGAACTCTTCACCATGGACGAGATGCAGGCCCTCTTCAATCCCGACAATCTCGGCTCGTCGCCCTCGGTCTTTGACCTGACCAAGTTCGAGTGGGTCAATGGCCAGTACATGCAAAAGGCCGACCCTGACCGGCTGGCCGGGCTGCTCTGCGATTTCCTGGCCCGCGAGGTGGGGGCCGAGGAAGCCGCCAAAGTGGACCGGGCCACCTTCGCCAAGATCGCACCCCTGCTTCAGCCCCGGGCCAAGTCCGTGGTGGACATGCTTGAGCAGGCCCGGCCCTTCATCATGGACGCCAGCTTCCTTCACTACGACGAGGCGGCCGTGAGGAAATTCCTCACCGACGAGACCAAGCCCCTGCTCGAAGCCGTTGCCCGGCGCATGCAGGCGCTGCCCGAATTCAGCGAGGCTTCCCTTGAGGCCATGCACAAGGCGTTCATCGAGGAACGCGGCATCAAGTTCAAGGAGATCGCCCAGCCCATTCGCGTGGCCATCATGGGCACGACCCAGTCTCCGGGCCTCTTCGAGACCATGGCCGTGCTGGGCCGCGAACAGACCCTGGCCCGCCTGGAACGCGCCCTGGCCCTCTAGTCCGTCCACCCGCAAAGACATCGGATCGCCCCTGCCGGAATCTCTCCGGCAGGGGCGTTTTCTCGTCGGGCTGGCAAAGGAGGGCGGCCCGGGATCGCTCCCGGGCCGCAGGGTATAGGTCCGTGTTCCGCGCGGGCGGGCACGGCCAGGACGGTGCGTTACGAGGTCATGCGCTTGAAGGGCGAGCCGAGCTTGGCCAGGAACTGTTTCCTGGTCAGCGGCCCGGGCTTCACGCCCGAGGCGTCGGCCTCCATGTATTCGTAGTAGCTCTCGGGCGGGAAGGCCGCCAGATAGATCACCCGGACCATATCAGGATCGATGAGCATGGCCGTAGGATACTGCTTTCTGACTTCGGCCAGCCGCTTCTCGGCCAGTTCGAGCATGTCGTCCCTGTCGCCGAAGTTCATGGTGCCGGTGGGGCAGGACTGGACACAGGCCGGGAGCATGCCCGCCCTGACGCGGTCGATGCACATGTCGCACTTGACCACCACCCCGGTCTCCGGGTCCGTGCGCGGGATGTCGTAGGGGCAGCCCATGCGCAGGGAGTCGTCTTTTTCCTTGGCTGTCTGGTCCGTGTAGACCACCGCTCCGGTGGCCTCGTCGTGGATGATGGAGGCCGGATTCGCATTGACGTCGGCGCACGGCGGATCAATGCAGTGCCGACACTGTTCCGGGAAGAACAGCCAGCGCAGCATGCCGCCCGCCTCCACCTCGGAGAAACGGACCAGCCGTATTGTCTTGGACGAGAGGTCCCTGGGGTTCTGGTAGGAGCCCCAGTTGACCGTCTTCTCGGCCGGGAGTTTTTTCCATTGCTTGCAGGCGACCTGGCATCCCCGGCACGCCGTGCACAGGGTCAGATCGACAAAGAAGGTCTTACCACTCATAGCGTTCTCCTTACAGCTTGCGGACGTTGGCCACGAAGACCTTGGTTTCCGGGATGCCGGTGTTGGGATCGCCCACCGACGGGGTCAGCAGGTTGGCCGAATCGCCGCCGCTGCCGTCGTGGGGCATCTGCCAGCCGAAGTGCCAGGGCAGGCCGATCTGGTGGGTTGTCCTGCCCATGACCGTGAGCGGGCGCAGGCGCTTGGTGACCATGGCCACGGCCCAGACGCTGCCCCGGATGCTCTCGACCATCACCTTTTCGCCGTTTTCGATGCCCCTTTCCCTGGCCAGTTCCTCGCTCATCTCCACGAAGATCTGGGGCATGGCCTCAAGCAGCCACGGCGTGTGCCGGGTCATGTGGCCGGTCTGCCAATGCTCGGTGACGCGGAAGGTGGTGGCCACCAGGGGGTAGTTTGGATCGGCCACGGCCAGGGCCTCGCGGGCAAAGCGCAGGACAGCGGGGTTGTTCAGTTGCTTGGAGAAGCTGTGGGCCTTGAAGGGCGTCTCCATGGGTTCGTAGTGCTCAGGGAAGGGGCCGTCCTGGCGGCCCGGGCCATAGAGTTGGCCAAGGCCAGCCGCCTGCATGATGAAGGCGTACTTGGTGCCGGGCGCCCAACCGCCGTCGGGCACGTCGCCGATCCACTTGCCGCCGTCCCAGCGGACGACGGCCTTTTGCGGGGCATACGGCTTGCCGGTGTTGTCGCAGGAGGCGCGGTTATAGAGGACGCGCCGGTTCACGGGCCAGCACCAGGCCCAGTTGGGGAACAGGCCGATGTTCGCCTGCTCCGGGGTCTGCTCCTTGCTCCGGCGGGCGGCCATGTTGCCGCTCTCGGTGTAGGAGTTGCAATAGAGCCAGTTACCCGAGGCCGTGGAGCCGTCGTCCTGGAGCAGGGCAAAGCTCGGCACCTGGGTTCCCTTCTTGTAGGTCTTGCCGTCGATGGTCACGTCGCGGGTAAAGTGGCCGTTGATCAGCTTGGCCACCTTGTGTGCGTCAAAGCCGTGGCCGCCCTTCCACATGTCCACGGACAGGTTCTTGATGGGCTCGGGGAATGCGCCGCTCTCCTTGGCGTAGAGGGAGCGGATGGCGTCGTACAGCTCGGTCATGATGTGGCCGTCGGACTTGGACTCGCCGCGAGGAACCGGCCCCTCGTAGCGCCACTGCATCCAGCGGCCCGAGTTGATGATGGAGCCTTCCTTCTCGATGGACACGGCGCAGGGCAGGAAGAAGACCTCGGTCTTGATCTTCTTGGGGTCCTGGCCGGGACCGCGCCAGAATGAGCCGGTCTCGTTGTCGAAGATGTTGACGTTGACCATCCAGTCGAGGTTGGCCATGGCCTTCCTGTTCTTGCCCGCATTGGCTCCGCCGCAGGCAGGGTTCATGCCCCAGGCGAAGAACCCCTTGAACTCGCTCTTGGACATGGCGTCAAAGAGCTGGAGCCAGGTATAGGTCTTGCCGTCCTCGGCCTTGGGCAGCCATGCGTAGGCCTGCTCCGCCGTGGCGTTGGGGTACATGGCCTTGAGCAGGCTCGCCATGTATTTGGGGGTGTTCTGCCACCAGGCCGCGCTCATGGGGTCCTTGGCTCCCTCAAGGTGCGGCGTGGTCTTGGCGTCGATGTAGGTCTTGTAGTCGGCAAGGCCCGCGTTGGGGGTAGCCAGGTAGCCGGGCAGCAGGTGCCACAGCAGGGCGTGGTCCGTGGAACCCTGGACGTTGGATTCGCCGCGCATGGCGTTGACGCCGCCACCGGCCACGCCGATGTTGCCAAGGAGCAGCTGGACCATGGCCATGGTGCGGATGTACTGCACGCCCACGGTGTGCTGGGTCCAGCCCATGGCGTAGAGGATGGTCCCGGCCTTGTCCGGCTTGCCGGTGGCCGAGTAGAGCCTGTAGAATTCAAGCAGCTTCTGCTTGTCTGCGCCGGACACCGAGGAAACGGTGTCGATGTCGTAGCGCTCGTAGTGCTTCTTGAGCAGATTGATGACGCATCGGGGGTGCTTGAGGGAGGGGTCTTTCTTCGGCAGTCCATCCGAGTCCTTGTCGAAGGCCCACTGGGACTTGTCGTAGGAACCGGCGTAGTCCTGGTCGTCGCCGTTTTTGGTGTATCCGGTGAACAGGCCGTCGTTGAAGCCGAACTTCTCGCCCACCAGGGTCGAACCGTTGGTGTGGGTCAGCACGTAGTCTTTCTGGATCAGGTCGTTGTCCAGAATGTACTTGATGAGCCCGCCGAGGATGGCGATGTCCGTGCCCGCGCGGATATGGCAATGGAGGTCCGCCCTGGACGAGGTGCGGGTGAAGCGCGGGTCGAGGTTGATGAGCTTGGCCCCCTTGTGCATGGCCCGGGTCACCCATTTGAAGGAGATGGGGTGGTTTTCGGCCGCGTTGCTGCCCATGACCAGGACACAGTCGCTGTTGGCGATGTCGTTCCAGTGGTTGGTCATGGCCCCTCTGCCGAAGCTCTCGGCCAGGGCGGGCACTGTGGAGCTGTGGCAGATGCGGGCCTGATGCTCGACATAGACCAGCCCGAGGGAGCGCAGGATGGACTGATAGGCCCAGCACTCCTCGTTGTCGATGGCTGCGGAGCCCACCGAGGCGATGCCGTTGCACCGGTTGACCACCTGCCCCTTGGCGTTCTTCAAGGTAAAGGTGGCGTCGCGCGTTTTCTTGACCCGCTTGGCGATCTCGCCCAGCGCCCATTCCCAGGACACCTCCTTCCATTCGGTGGAGTAGGGGGCGCGGTACCTGGGCCGCGGGGGGCGCTCGTCATTCTCGGCCAGTTGCCAGATGGACGCGCCCTTGGCGCAGGTGGAGCCTTCGTTGATGGGGTGGTCGGGGTCGCCCTCGGTGTTGATGGCCCGCCTGGTCTTCAGGTCGGTGTTGACGATCAGGCCGCAGCCCACGCCGCAGTATGGGCAGATGCTGGTGGTCTGCCTGCTCCACTTGGGGCCGAGCATGGCCACCCTGTCGAGCGCCTGGGCGTCGGGCACGAAGCCCAGCCCGCCAAAGGCCGTGGCCACCGCAGTGGCGGCCGTCAGTTTGAGAAATCGTCTCCTGTTGATCTTCATTGGAACTCCTCGGGTTGTCGGTTGTGTCATCTTCCGCGGATCTCGCGGCTCAGGGCGAGCAGCAGGCCGTAGCCGTGCGCCTTGGGCGGCGGGATGGGTATCGCCTCGGGTTGGTCATGGACATCCCAGTGGGGACGCATGGCCAGGGCGATGACCTCCGCTGCCTCCAGCGCGTGCCCCAGTCCGGAAAACGGGGGCGGCGCGGCCGTGTGCAAAGATGACGCGTCTGTTGTGCCGGTTGACAAAAACACTCACACCTCCTCTGACGGTATTGAGCATCCCGCATGGGCGGGACGTATCCTGGGTTGTCTGGAAAAAGGGCGCATGAAAGCCGCCCCTGGCCGACAGCCACGCGCGTGGCGCGGGGCTGGTGCAGGGGCAGACAGGAAAAGGGTCGGGATCGTATTCAGGGAAAGGTCCGGCCAGCGGGCCGGACGCAAGGGCGCAAGCCTAGGCTTTGCCGGGTGTGGTGTCCTCTCCCGGAGCGAGGGCCGTGGCTTGACGGGCCGTGTGGCTGCTCTGCGGGGCGGGGTATGAAGGGGACCAGACCTGATTCCCATGGCGCGTCAGTCAGAGTCGCCAGGCCGCGATGCGCGGCCCGAGGAACTGGCTTCTCAGGTTGTCGTGGTTCGTGGCCCGGGGGGAGGGCAGGCTCGACAGGAGTGTTTGATGGAGAGGTGGGCGGGCAACGATCAGCCCGGGACGCAACGCGAGGCAAGACGGTCCACCAGCCCGGATCGGGGTGGCGGGTCCGGCCCCGGCGGCCGTTCCCCGTCTGTTTGTCGCGTATTGCATCGTGGTCCGCACTCCTTTGACTCGATTGCACGATAGGCTCCTGCCAAAGGAATGCAAATAATCGCATCAGTAACACGGTTTTGCACGACTGTGCTCGTTTTGGCACAATGATTGTCTGGAGGTGGCGATGTCACAAGTCGAGGGGGGCGATTGGTCGGGAGGACCTTGAGACGCGGGCGGCGGCCCGACCCCCAAGCGGCGAGCCCCCTGCCGGGACTGAGACGGCAGGGGGCTCTTCACAAGGGGGAGGTGTCGCGCTGCTACGCTGTAGAGAAAATCGTATTCCGGGCTTGTGCCGGTTTATCCCTTGCTGCTTCGGAATCATCGGTCACAACGGTTTCGCCCTGTTGTTCTCAAGTTAGCAGGAGGCGTGCCAAGTTTTTAACCCAACAAAAACAGCGAATTGTGTTTTCTGCCTGGGTGCGAATTGTGCAAAAGTGCAGCATGTTGCCGGGTCGGGTTGCGTAGTTTTGCACAAGGCTGTGTCTTGGCAGGGTGCTGAAACGCAAAAAAGCTGCCGCCGAGGAATCGGCGGCAGCGCTGGGTGCATTTGTGTGGCTTTTGGGTTAGGCTTCGGCCTTCTTGACCACGGGCTTGATGATGGCGCCGCTGCGGATGCAGCGGGTGCAGGCCTTGACGCTGACCACCTGGCCGGACTCAAGCTGATGACGCACCTTCTGCAAGTTGGGCATGAAGCGGCGCTTGGTCTTGATGTGGGAGTGGCTGACGTTGTGGCCGGTCTGGGGGCCCTTACCGCATATATCGCAAACCTGGGACATGGCGACCTCCTGGGTACTCTGCATGAATCGTTGGAAAAATTTTGCTTCACCGCCGCCGCCGAGCCTGAACCCTCCGTGCAGCGGGAGAGATTCTTTACCCAGTTGAAGACCAAATGGCAAGGGGTTTTTTCTTGACAAGGGAAAAAGTTCCCATATACGAAGCATCGGTTGCCCGCGCCGGAATCTCCGGCCATCGGGCGGAGGACACAATGCAGGAACACTGGATTACCATCAGCGACATTCCCGCCCACGGCAGGGATTTTGTCTTCGACGACCAGACGCTTTGGCGTGAGGGGTGCGAGACGTATTCCCTGCGCGTGAAGCCCGGGCGCGACCTCGTGGCCGTGTACACGATCCAGCCCCAGGCTGGGGGAGCGCTGGTGCGCGGGACCCTCAAGGGCTCGGTCTTCCTGCCCTGCGACCGTTGTGCTGCCGACTTCGAGTTTGCCATCGACACCGGCTACGACCTCTTCGAGGAGTTGCCCGGCGAGGAGGGCGGCGAGGGCGAGGAACCCCGGGTGCGCGAGCATGGCGGGGAATTGCAGCTCGACATGGGCGCGCTGCTGTGGGAGGAGTTCGCTCTGGCCCTGCCGGTCAAGCCCCTGTGCGACGAGTCGTGCCGGGGCGTGTGCCCCGGCTGCGGGGCGGACCGCAACGCCGAGGCCTGCGCCTGCGCCGACGACGAGGGCGACGAACGTCTTGCGGTCTTCCGTTCC
Source organism: Pseudodesulfovibrio pelocollis (assembly GCF_030282845.1). Classification (GTDB taxonomy): domain Bacteria; phylum Desulfobacterota; class Desulfovibrionia; order Desulfovibrionales; family Desulfovibrionaceae; genus Pseudodesulfovibrio; species Pseudodesulfovibrio pelocollis. The sequence goes on along the minus strand of NZ_JASTWE010000004.1, from coordinate 33,829 downwards.
TTGAAGATAAAGTAGCGACCCGGGCAATTGGCCCTTGCCAGCCGGGACGCCCTGCACTAATACGACCACAACCAGTTTTTAGCGAGGTATACATCATGGCAGTTCCCAAGAAACGGACTTCCCGCTCCCGCAAGGGCATGCGCCGGTCCCACGATCACGTGGCCGTTCCCAACGTCGTCTACTGCGAGTGCGGCGAGCCCAACCTTCCTCACCGCGCCTGTTCCGTGTGCGGCAACTACAAGGGTCGTCAGGTCGTCAGCGGCGACGATGCCTAGCACCGGGACGAATATCGCTCCGCGCATCGCCGTGGATGCCATGGGGGGCGATTTCGGCCCCCAGGTTGTCGTGCCCGCTGCGGTCGAGGCCGCGCGAGACGGCATCGCCATCGTCCTGGTGGGCGACGCGGCGCGCATCGAGAGCGAGCTTTCCGGGCTCAACACCGCCGGGCTGGACATCACCGTCATGCCCGCATCGCAGGTCGTCGAGATGGATGACAAGCCTTCGGACGCGCTGCGGCGCAAGAAGGACTCGTCCATCCAGGTGGCCTGCCGCTGCGTGACCGAGGGCGGGGCCGACGGCGTGGTCAGCGCGGGCAACTCCGGGGCCACCGTGGCCTGCGGCATGTTCGTGCTCGGCCGCATCAAGGGCGTCATGCGCCCGGCCCTGGCGGGCATCATGCCCACCGAGAAGAATCCGGTGGTGCTCATCGACGTGGGCGCCAACGTGGACTCCAAGCCCCTGCACCTGCTCCAGTTCGGCCTGATGGCCGACGTGCTCTCCCGGTGCGTGCTCGGCGTGGCCAACCCGGCCGTGGGGCTGCTCTCCATCGGCGAGGAGGAGGGCAAGGGCAACGCCATCGTGCGCGACACCTTCGAGCTGATGCGCCAGTCCGACCTGCGCTTCATCGGCAATGTGGAGGGACGCGACATCTTCACCGGCGATGTGGACGTGGTGGTCTGCGACGGCTTTGTGGGCAACGTGGCCCTCAAGCTGTCCGAGGGGCTGGCCAAGTCCATGAGCAACATCCTCAGGAAGCAGCTCAAGTCGAGCTGGCTCTCCAGGCTGGGCACCCTGCTTTCCATCCGCGCCTTCGGGCGGTTCAAGAAGATGGTCGACTACGCCGAGTACGGCGGCGCGCCGCTGCTCGGCCTCAAGGGCATTGTGGTGGTCTGCCACGGCAAGTCCAACGAGCTGGCCATTGTCAACGCCATCAGGATGGCCGCCACCAGCGTGCGCAACAAGATGCACGAACACCTGGCCGAGGGGCTGGCCGCCCACAGCGGGCTGGCCGGGAAATTCGAGAAGACTTCCAAGGACGCGGCCTGACGCAAACCCCGGACGGGCTGCGGCCGGGGCGAGGGCTCCGGGTCGCGCCGCTTGACCCGGGGAGACCAAACGCTTACACCACCCACCTATGCACACCAATTTCATCATCCGGGGTTTCGGCCACTACGCGCCCGAGCGCGTGCTGACCAACGCGGACCTCGAAAAGATCGTCGATACCACAGACGAGTGGATCACCACCCGCACCGGCATCAAGCAGCGCCATATCGTGGCCGAGGGTGAAACCTCCTCGGACCTGGGCCTTGTGGCTGCGCGCAAGGCGCTGGCCTCGGCGGGCCTGGAGCCCTCGGAGTTGACCCACATCGTCTTCGCCACCTTCACCCCGGACTACGCCATTCCCTCGGCCGCCTGCGTGCTCCAGGAGAAGCTGGGCATCGTGGGCCAGATGTGCCTCGACGTGCAGGCCGCCTGCTCCGGGTTTCTCTACGCCATGGAGACGGCGCGGGGCTATGTGGCCCTGAATCCCTCGGCCAGGGTGCTGGTGGTGGCCGCCGAGGTGGTCACCAGCCGGGTCAACTGGGAGGACCGAGCCACCTGCGTCCTCTTCGGCGATGCGGCTGGCGCGGCCGTACTCACCAGCGGCGATGCGGACGAGACCCCGAGGGTGGTGGACATCATGCTCGGCGCGGACGGAGCCCTGGGCGACCTGCTCACCGTGCGCGGCGGCGGCTCGGCCATCTCCTACAAGCTGGGCCAGTCCGTGGGCGAGGAATATTTCGTCGAGTTCCAGGGGCGCGAGGTGTTCAAGCACGCCGTGCGCCATATGACCAGCATCAGCGAGACGCTGCTGACCCGGCACGGCATGACCAGCGCCGATGTGGATGTGCTCATCCCCCATCAGGCCAACTGGCGCATCATCGATGCCGTGGGCCGCAAGCTCGGGATTCCCCTTGAGCGCGTCTTCTCCAATGTGGACAGGTACGGCAACACCTCGGCCGCCTCGGTGCCCGTGGCCCTGTCCGAGGCGCTGGACCTGGGCGTGATCAAGCCGGGCCACCGGGTGCTTGTGCCCACCTTTGGCGGCGGCTTCACCTGGGGCGCCATGCTTGTCCAGTTCTAGGCAGGCGTCACCGGCCGGTTGCGTGATCGTCATCTGCCGGTCATGCCCGCGCGGAAGCGTCGTGGCATACCCCGGACCCTGCGCCCCCAAGTGTTTGCAGTCCGGTCGGGATTGGTATATTGGGGGCTGACCAACGAGCCAACCATGAGGTATGTCGATGAGTGATCTTCCCAGAGTCGCCCTGGTTACCGGCGGTTCACGCGGTATCGGCCGCAAGGTGGCCGAGCGGCTGGCCAGCGACGGATTCGAGGTTTTTCTGACCTATGTCAGCCGCCCCGAGGAGGCGGACAAGGTCGTGGCCGCCATCGAGGCGGACGGCGGAAAGGCCCGGGCCTTCCGGCTCGATTCCGGCGACCGCGACGCCATTGCCGGGTTCTTCAGGGACGAGATCAAGGGCAAGGCCACCCTTGAGGTGCTGGTCAACAACGCGGGCATCACCCGCGACGGCCTGATGATGCGCATGAAGGACGAGGACTGGGACACGGTCCTGCGCATCAACCTCACCGGCTGCTTCGCCTTTCTCAAGGAAGCCTCCAAGATCATGGGCAAGCAGCGCTTCGGCCGCATCATCAACATCACCAGCATCGTGGGCCAGATGGGCAACGCGGGCCAGGCCAACTACTGTGCGGCCAAGGCCGGGCTCATCGGCCTGACCAAGTCCGCCGCCCGCGAACTGGCCGGACGCAGCATCACGGTCAACGCCGTGGCCCCGGGGTTCATCCAGACCGATATGACCGACCAACTGCCCGAGGCCGTGGTCCAGTCCATGCTCGCGCAGATTCCGCTCAATACCCTCGGGCAGTCCGAGGACATCGCCGCCGCCGTCTCCTTCCTCGCCGGGCCAGGTGCCGGGTACATCACCGGTCAGGTGCTCGGGGTCAACGGCGGCATGTATATGTAATTGAAATAAAACAAAAAACAATCGTATTGGAGGAAACCATGTCCGACGTAGCCGCAAAAGTCAAAGAGATCATTGTGGAGCAGCTTGGCGTGAGCGCCGATGAAGTTGTCGATGGCGCCGCCTTTGTCGAGGATCTGGGCGCGGATTCCCTGGACCTGACCGAACTGATCATGGCCATGGAAGAGGAATTCGACCTGGAGATCGACGACGAGCAGGCGCAGAAGATCATCAAGGTCCAGGACGCCATCGCCCACATTGAAAAGGCCGTGGGCTAACCGGCCCGGACCAAACGCGACGAATCACGAGAGCGTCTTATGCACACATTGGTGTAAGGCGCTCCTCTTATCTTTTTTGAAACGCAGACAGCACGGATATCCATTATGAAAAGGGTTGTCGTCACCAGCGTCGCGGCCGTTTCCCCGCTTGGCAACGACGTTGAGACCAGTTGGCAGAATCTTCTGGCTGGCAAGTCCGGCGTGGGGCTGATCACGAAATTCGACACCGCCGAGTACGACACGAAGATCGCTGGCGAAGTCAAGGATTTCGACCCCACCATCTACATCAACAAGAAGGAAGCCCGGCGCATGGAAACCTTCACCCAGTTCGCGGTCTGCGCCTGCAAGATGCTCTTTCGCGACGCCGGGTGGTCCATCCCCGAATCCGAGAAGGACCGGGCCGGAACCATCATCGGCGTCGGCCTTGGCGGCCTGCACAGCATCGAGGAGATGCACAGCAAGCTGCTGGAAAAGGGACCAAGCCGCATCTCGCCCTTCTTCATCCCCATCCTCATCGCCAACATGGCCGCCGGGCAGGTGTCCATCGAGGCCGGGGCCATGGGGCCGAACATCTGCACCACCACGGCCTGCGCCTCGGGCACCCACGCCATCGGCGCGGCCTATACCGACATCGCCATTGGCCGGGCAGACGTCATGATCTGCGGCGGCGCGGAATCCACCATCTCGGAGCTCGGCGTGGCCGGGTTCAACGCCATGAAGGCGCTCTCGGTGCGCAACGACGAGCCCGAGAAGGCGTCGCGCCCGTTCGACGCGGACCGCACCGGCTTCATCATGGGCGAGGGCGCGGGCCTGCTGCTCCTCGAATCCCTGGAGCACGCCCAGGCGCGCGGGGCCACCATCCTGGCCGAGGTGGTCGGATTTGGCGCGTCCGGCGATGCCTACCACATGACCGCCCCGCCCGAGGACGGCTCAGGCATGGCCCTGGCCATGGCCGCCGCCATCCGCGAGGCCAAGGTGGACCCGTCGGCCATCGACCACATCAACGCCCACGGCACCTCCACCAAGCTCAATGACCTCTGCGAGACCCGGGCCATCAAGAAGGTCTTCGGCGACCACGCCTACAACATCGCCATCTGCGCCAACAAGTCCCAGATGGGCCACCTGCTCGGCGCGGCCGGTGGCGTGGAGGCTGTCTTCGCGGTCAAGACCCTGGCCGAGGGCATCATCCCCGGCACCATCAACCGCGACACGCCAGACCCCGAATGCGACCTCGACGTCTGTGCCGACGGCCCGCGACAAAAGCAGGCCGAGTACGCCCTGAGCAACTCCTTCGGCTTCGGCGGCACCAACGCCTGTGTCCTGTTCAAGCGCTTCACGGGATAACGACAAGGGAGGCTGAACGGCCTCCCTTTTTTGATATATAACGCGGATCTCCACCCCCGCATGGGACGGCGGGCGCGGTGGCCCCGGGGATGAATGTCCCCGCGCACGGCTGCCGCCAGAAACCGGCCGCACCGCATGAGGCGGTGGGAAAGCCATTCGCATTCACACCCAAAACGAGGTTCACACCATGGAAGAGTTGTTCGTACAAGACCCAGAGATCGCAGCGGCCATTGCCAACGAGGTCGACCGTCAGGTCAGCAAGCTTGAGCTCATCGCCAGCGAAAATTTCGTGTCCACGGCCGTGCGTCAGGCCCAGGGCAGCGTCTTGACCCACAAGTACGCCGAGGGCTACCCCGGCAAGCGCTGGTACGGCGGCTGCGAGTTCGTGGACATGGTCGAGGACATGGCCCGCGAGCGCGCCTGCGAGCTGTTCGGCGCTGGCTATGCCAACGTCCAGCCGCACTCCGGCTCCCAGGCCAACATGGCCGTCTACTTCGCGGTCTGCAAGCCCGGCGATACCGTGCTCGGCATGGACCTCTCCCACGGCGGCCACCTGACCCACGGCAGCCCGGTCAACTTCTCGGGCAAGCTCTTCAACATGGTGCACTACGGCGTCTCCCGCGAGACCCAGACCATAGACTACGATCAGGTGGAAGCCCTGGCCAAGGAACACCGGCCCACGATGATTATCGCCGGGGCCTCGGCCTACCCGCGCATCATCGATTTCGCCCGCTTCCGCGCCATCGCCGACGAGGTGGGCGCCAAGCTGATGGTCGACATGGCCCACATCGCGGGCCTCATCGCCGCGGGCGAGCACCCGTCCTGCATCGAGCACGCCCACTACACCACCACCACCACCCACAAGACCCTGCGCGGCCCGCGCGGCGGCATGATCCTGGGCGGCGAGGAGCTGGAGCAGGAGCTCAACTCCAATATCTTCCCCGGCATTCAGGGCGGTCCGCTCATGCATGTCATCGCGGCCAAGGCCGTGTCCTTTGGCGAGGCGCTGTCGCCCGGCTTCACCGAGTATCAGCAGCAGGTGGTCAAGAACGCCAAGGTGCTGGCCGCCAGCATGCAGGAGGCGGGCTACAAGCTGGTGTCCGGCGGCACGGACAACCACCTCATGCTCATCGACCTGTCCGACAGGGACTACACCGGCAAGGACGCGCAGATCGCCCTGGACAAGGCGGGCATTACCGTCAACAAGAACACCATCCCGTTCGAGACCAAGTCGCCGTTCCAGACCTCCGGCATCCGGCTGGGCACTCCCGCATTGACCACCCGTGGCATGATCGAGGAAGACATGATCGTGGTGGCAGAGGCCATCACCGCCGCGCTGGAGAATATCGGGGATGACAAGATTCTGAAAGAGATCAGCGAAGAGGTCGAGGAGTTCGCCCGCGAGTTCCCGCTCTACGCTTGGTAGATCGAGACTGAATTGATTCGAATGAAGGGAGCGGCCTGAGGGTCGCTCTCTTCTCTTTTCTCCCACTCTCCATTCCCCCATCTATTGTGCGAGCCTCTCCAGAGTCAACCGGCATCGTTCCTGGATGAACTCGACGATGCGGGGGACGGCGCGGGATTTCCCGTATCGTTCCCGGAAGGCCTCGGCAACATATCCCGCGCCAGTGCTCAGGGTTTTCGCCAGGGCGGTGATCATCGTCAGGGCATCGGGGTGGCCAAGCCCGGCCTCGTCCGCGAGGCGGAGCCAGTGGCGTTTCATGATGAATTTCGGGTCGTACTGCCCGCCGATCTTCATGGCGTTCTTCTGCCCCAGGCCCTGTGCCTCGAACATGCCGACGCACAGGAGGTCGTAGAATGGCGCAAGCCGCGGCCGGGGTGGCGCGTCGTAGAGCAGTGAGAGGTTCTTGGCGTGGGCGTCGGTGTTGCCGATCAGGTGGTTGAAGACCACGAGGCGGAAAAGCTGAGTCCGGTCCCCAACCGGGGTGGCGGAATGTTCCAGCAGATCGAAACACTCCCTGGTGCCCGGCCCGCCCTCGTTCTGGTATTTCAACTCGGCGGGCAACCCCATGGCTTGGCAGAAATCCTCCTGGTGAATCCGCCTGATACCGTCCGGGTGAACAACCCTGTCGTACCGCTCGACCAGATAGCCGCGCGGGTATGTCTCGGTGATCTCGGCTTTTGGAGCATCGAGGTCCACGAGCTTGGCGAGGGCCATGCAAAATGCCTCGTTTTCGACGCTTCCAGGCAGGTCGTCGATGGGCGGCTTGAGAATATGCGTGCTGGGCGCGCCCTGGGTGGGCAGCAGATAGGTGCTGCCCAGGCGGGCGATGGGCAGCTTGGTCTGCGCCCCGGCCAGGGACAGGCGCAGCCCTTCCTCCCCGGCCAGCAGCGGACGCTGGGGCAGCAGCGAGATGATTTCGCCGAGCCGGTCCCTGCTGATTTCCTCGTATACGGGCCTGGCAGCCGGGATTTCGCCTTCGTGAAGAATCGTCAATGCGCCCGCGCACTCGCCGCCAAGGGCCGCCAGCAGGCCGAACACGTTCTTTTGTGACACATGGAGCCGTTTGGACACCTTGTCGCGCACTGCCTGCTCCGGGAGCAGGTTGTCGAAGAACGCCCTTGAGCGGCTATCGTCAAAGGGGTGTTCCTGAAAAGGCAGGCTGAGGGAAAGCGGGAACCCGGAGCACATCCAGCCAGCGTCATAGGCGAAGGAGAGCGCGGTCCGCCCCTTGCGGGTCAGGGTGCCGACATGGTTGCTGTCGAGCCAAACGCACAGGCGCTCGCTCATGGGCTAGCTCCTCGGGATGATGCGCGCCTCAAGGTCCAGCGCGTCCAGCAGATCAAGCACCTTGCCGACTTCGGCGGTTTCCTTGCCTCGTTCCACCTCGGAGATGAAACGCTCACGCGTGCCGCTGCGGGTAGCCAGTTCTTGCTGGGTCATCCCCAGGTCGAGCCGCCGCAGTCTGATGGCCTCGCCGATGGCCTTGGCCGTTCCGGCGGCATCGGCCCTGAATCGTTTGCCCGGAGTGGAGAGCAGGGATTTAAGGACCCACCCGCCAAGGGCGATCCCCCCCAAAGCGAGGAGTGTTTTTCCAGGATCGTCAGCCTTTTGGGCCCGTTTTCCTGTTATCGCTGCCGCCTTTGCCTGGAGTTCGGCCTCGGTCGGCTCAGTGTCGGGTTGAGAGGCATTTGGTGATCGTGTCGTCATGGCGACCTCCCGTACGGGAAAATACGGCCTTTGAGAAAAAAGTCAAGCCGCCTTCCCGTACGGTAAAACACGGCTACTCCGTCATCCCGCACCCGACGCACTTCTCACACCCCTTGGGCGGGCACCCTGCCGAGACAACCGCCTCCTTGGCGCGTTGCCATTCCTTCCACAAATGCTCGCGGGTGACGCCGACATCAATGACCTCCCAGGGGAAGGGCTCGTGCTCGCCGCGTTCGCGGTCGATGATGGCGGACTGGTCGCCGGGCCAGAGCTTGAGGGCTTTTTTCCAGCCGCCGTGGTCAGCGGCCAGGAGGATGAACTCGGCCATTTCCTCGCCGCCTCGGGCGAGCAATCCCTGCAGCCGGGCCTGAAAGGGGGCGTCGTGATGCAGGGTCACGCCCTTGTAGGGCTTGACCATGGCGGTGAGCTGCTTCATGCGCGCCTCAAGGGCACCCTCTGAGGCCATGGGCGCCCACTGGAACGGGGTGAAGGGCTTGGGCACCAGGGAGCTGACGCCGATGGTGATGCGCATGAACTGCTTCTTGCGGCCTCCCGGCTCCTCGGCGCGGATGCGGATGATCCCGGCCAGGAACTCGCGCAGTTCGTCGTAGTCCGCGTCTGTCTCGCCGGGCCAGCCCGCGATGAGGTAGAGCTTGAGGTGGTTGACCCCGTAGCGGGCGCACAAGCGGACGGCATTGAGGAAATCCTCGGGCTTGAGCTTCTTGCTCATCATGTGCCGCAGCCGCTCGCTGGCACCTTCCAGGGCCAGGGTCACGGTGCGGATGCCACGCTCGCGCAGGTAGACGAGCAGCTCCTCGGTGATTCCGTCTGCGCGCATGGACGAGAGGGCGAATTTTTTCTTCTGCCCGTGCAGCCATTTGAGGAAAGGGAGCAGGTCGGGCCAGTCGGTCAGGGCCGTGCCCACCAGCCCCACCTTGGGCGGGTCGGTCAGGGTGACGATGCGCTTGAGCTCGTCGAGATCGGCATGGCGGGGCGGGCGGTAGATGAACCCGGCGGCGCAGAACCTGCAGCCGTAGGGGCACCCCCGGTTGACCTCCAGGAGCAGCGTATCGCGAAAGGCGGCCTGGCCGCTGATGAAGCAGGAGAATGCGGGATCGGGCAGGGGCGCGCCCGAGCGGCCCGTGACCACGCGTCGGACCGGGGTTTTGGTGCGGCCCGGCACATAGATGGCAGGGTCGTCCTTGATGGCGTCGAGGATGGCGGCCTTGTCCGCGCCGTCAAAGAAGAGGCGGCGCAGCTTGAGGAAAAAGGGGATGAAGTGGTCGTCGGCCTCGCCCACCCAGAAGAGATCGACAAATGGCGCGATGGGCGCGGGGTTGAGAAAGGCGGGCGGTCCCCCGGCCATGACCAGGGGAAGGAACGGGCGTTCCGCCGACAGTGGCGGAACGCCCGCTGCCCGGAGCATTCGAGGGAGGTTGAGGAAGTCCTCCTCGAATATGACGCTCCAGGCTATCACAGGGAATGAGGATAGTGGGCTTCGTGATTCGCGCGTTGCGGGTTCGTGGCCCTCGGTGAGGCCGAGCTTGTCCGGGAAGACACGTTCGACGGCAAGTCCGGGCTCTTCGGCGAGCATCCTGTAGACGGCCTGCCAGCCCAGCGTGGAGATGGCCGCAGCCTCGCCCCCAGGGATGGCGATGGCCACGGGCAGCCGCCCGCCGAGGTCCGGAGCCGATGGCTCGGACGTGCCGTGATACAGGACTCGCGTGTCTATGATGGCCCCCGCTTCGCGCTTGTGATCATTCGGCGGCGCACCGTCGCCAGGGCCGACGTGGCCGGGCCGGGCGCTCCGCATGGGGCGCACACCGCTCGGCCCGCCGACATCGACGGACGCATGAGCCGCTGAGGATCACCAGTATTCTCGTCTGATGCGTCCGGTCCTAGTCCACGTTCTTGCGGATGAAGGCGGGCACGTCGTAATTGTCCTCTTCGAAGATGAACTCCTCTTCGCCCGGCCCGGCCACGGCGCGCTGGCTGCGGCGGGTCTGGGTGATTTCGGGGGTGGTCATGTCGCCCCCGGCCTTGCGCAGGTAGGCGGGGATGTTCCGGTCCTGGGCGATGACCTTCTGGTGGCCGGGGCGGCGCGCCGGGGCCTTGTCCGTGCCCCGGGGTCCGAGGAGCAGCAGCTTCTGCTGTTCGGCCTTGCTCATGGCGGGCTCGGGCTCTTCCATGGCGGCCTGGATGCCGGTGGCGATGACCGTGATGCGCATCTCGTCGCCCGCATCCGGGTCAAAGACGGTGCCGAAGAATATCTCGGCGTCGTCGTGGGCCTCTTTGTAAATGATGTCGGCCGCCTCAGAGACCTCGTCGATGAGCATGTCCGGGCCGCAGGTGATGTTGATGAGCACGCCCTTGGCACCTTCGATGGACACGTCTTCGAGCAGCGGGCTGGTGATGGCCTTCATGGCCGCTTCCTTGGCTCTGCCTTCGCCCCTGGCGATGCCGGTACCCATCAGCGCCATGCCCGACTGCGACATGGCGGCCTTGACGTCCGCGAAGTCGAGGTTGATCAGACCGTGGACCGTGATCAGGTCGGCGATGCCCTTGACCGCGTAGTAGAGCACCTCGTCCGCCTTCTTGAGCATGTCGGAGAAGGACGCCTTCTTGGCGGCCAGCTGAAGCAACCGGTCGTTGGGGATGGTGATGATGGAGTCCACCACGTCGGCCAGGGCGCGGGTGCCTGCCTCGGCCTGCTCCAGGCGGCGCTTGCCCTCGAAGTAGAAGGGCTTGGTGACCACGCCGACGGTCAGCGCGCCCAGCTCCCGGGCCACCTCGGCCACCACGGGGGCGGAGCCGGTGCCCGTGCCGCCGCCCATGCCCGCGGTGATGAAGACCATGTCCGAGCCCTCAAGGGCGGCGCGGATCTGGTCCACGGACTCCATGGCCGCGCTGCGCCCGATCTCCGGGTTTGCGCCCGCGCCAAGGCCCTTGGTCAGCTTCTCGCCGATCTGGATCTTGTGCTCGGCCAGGGATTTCTGGATGTCCTGGCTGTCGGTGTTGGCCACGATGAATTTGACGCCCTTGAGCGCGGACAGGATCATGTTGTTGACCGCGTTGCCTCCGCCGCCGCCGCAACCCACGACCTTGATCTTGGCGTTGCTCTCGTGTTCGATCTCGAAGTATTGCATGTGTCTTCCTCCTCAAATCCTCTTCCCTGTTAGATGTTCCCTGTCATTCCTCATGTCTAGGCGATGTCGGTGAACCACTTCTTCATGCGCGAGAGGATGCGGTCGAAACCGGAATCATCGCGAATCTTGAAGGGGCGCACCTTGTTGTGCAGGCCCTGCTCCTCGGCCCCGTGGAGCAGCAGGCCCACGGCGGTGGCGTATTTCGGGCTCCTGACTTCCTCTGTCAGTCCCCCGATGCCCTCGCCGGGCACGCCGATGCGCACTGGCAGATCGAATATCTGCTCGGCCAGTTCCTGAATGCCGTCGATCAGGCAGGTGCCGCCCGTGAGGACCACACCCGCCGCGATCATGTTCTTGAATCCTGATTTGATCAGCTCCTGGTCCACCAGGGCCAAAATCTCCTCGCAGCGCGGCTCGCATATCTCGGCCAGCACCCGCTTGCTCATGCGGCGCGACTCGCGTCCGCCCACGCTGGGCACCTCGATGATCTCGTCGCTGGTGACCAGGTCGGCCATGGCGCAGCCGTATTGCATCTTGATCTTCTCGGCGCTCATCATGGGCGTGCGCAGGCCGTAGGCTATGTCGTTGGTCAGGTTGTGCCCGCCAAGGGCCAGCACCGAGGTGTGCTTGATGGAGTCCTTGGAGAAGATGGCGATGTCCGTGGTCCCGCCGCCCAGGTCCACCAGGGCCACGCCGATTTCGCGCTCCTCGGGCGAGAGCACGGCCTTGCTCGACGCCAGTGATTCAAGCACGATGTTGGAGACGTCGAGGCCGGAGCGGTTGCAGGAGCGGATGATGTTCTGGGCCGAGGTCACGGCGCCGGTGACGATGTGGACCTTGACCTCGAGGCGCACCCCGGCCATGCCCAGCGGATCGGCTATGCCGCGCTGGTCGTCCACGATGAATTCCTGGGGCAGGGTGTGCAGCACCTCGCGGTCCATGGGGATGGCGATGGCCTTGGCCGCCTCGATGACGCGGTCCACGTCGCGCTGGGTGACCTCGCCGCCCTTGACCGCGATGACGCCGTGGGAGTTGAAGCCCTGGATGTGGCTGCCCGCGATGCCCGCGTACACGGTACGGATGTCGCATCCGGCCATCAGCTCGGCGTCTTCGAGGGATTTCTTGATGCATTGGACGGTCTTCTCGATGTTGACCACCACGCCCCGGCGCAGGCCGGTGGACGGGGACGTGCCGATGCCGATGATGTCCACGCCGTTTTCGGTGGCCTCGCCCACCACGGTACATATTTTCGTGGTGCCCACGTCCAGGCCCACAATAAGCTCATTTCTGGCCATGATCTGTCTCCTCCGCAGCTTCCCCGGGGCCGCTGCCCCGGCTCCCCGCCGCAATTGATTCGGTTGTCGCCGTATGATTTCCTACGCGCCCTGGGTGGGACGCTTCTTTATCCATACCTTGTCGCCGCTGGCCGCGATGATGGCCGCGTCCGCGAACTCGCCCCGGCGCATCAGGTCGCGCCAGACCACCTTGAGCCTGTCAAGCTGGACCTCCCAGCGATCCATGGACAGTCGCAGGGTCAGCCCGCCCTCCTGAGCGTCCAGGTGGATTTCGAGGTCGTGGGCGCTGGTCAGCCGCACCCAGGCCACCTGGCTCTGGGTGAACGGCGTCTGGCGCTGCTCCATTTTCCGGAGCAGCCCGGCCAGCACCGGCCCGCCGTCGTCCACGCCCTCGGCCACATTGAGCACGGGCAGCGAGGCGAACTCGCCCGGGTGCATGGGCGCGATGACTCGGCCTGCGGCATCGGCGAAGTACATGGCGTCGCCCTGGCGCAGCCAGAAGGCGGGCACCTTCTCCACCACCGCGATGCGCAGCCTGTTGGGAAACTCGCGCCGGACCGTGGCTGATTTGACCCACGGGTTGTCCGAGATTTTGCGTTCCACGAGGTCAACCTTCATCTCGAAGCTGTTCAGACCAAGGCCGACGCCTGCCGCCTTGAGGATGTCCCCGCGCGAGACGCGGGTGTTGCCCGTGACGTGGATTTCGTCCAGGGCGAAATAGGGATGCGAGGTGAGCACCCGGTAGCCGTAGAGCAGGCCCACGCCCAGCACCGCCACCAGCGAGAGGACGAGCATGGTCATGACCAGCCGCACCACCATCCGGCCAGCGCCCGCAAAGACGGAGCCGGAAAATCCGCTGTGGGACAGGGACCGGCTCGTGCTCGGCTTGCGCCTGTGCAGCGAGTTGCCGCGTTTGCCGCCCAGGCCGAGACGGCCCTGGTTGTTCATGGTCAGGGTGCTCATAGGACGATGACCTCCATTTCGAGAGTGACGCCGAAGCGGGTCTTGACCGCCTCGCGGCCCAGTTCGATCAGTTCCAGGGCCTGGGCGCTGGTGCCGCCGCCCAGGTTGATCAGAAAATTTGCGTGCATGTCCGAGAAGGCCATGTGGCCGCGCCGCATGCCCTTCATGCCTGCCCGGTCAAGGAGCCGCCCGGCGCTGTCGCCCTCCGGGTTCTTGAAGACGCAACCGGCGCTGCGGGCCGTGACCGGCTGAGTGGCGCGCTTCTTGTCATAGACCTCGCGCATGGCCCTGCGCACGGCGCTGGGGCTTGATTCGTCGAGCAGCAGCTCCACCTCCCAGACCAGCCGTCCGGCCGGGAGATCGGGTGCCGAGAAATGGCGGTAGCTGAACACGCACCTGTCCGCGTCCACCCAGGTCAGGCCGCCCGCGGGTGACCACAGCCGCACCCGGCTCACCCGCTGGCCGAACTCCACCCCGTAGGAGCCCGCGTTCATGGCCACGGCCCCGCCCACGGTGCCGGGGATGCCGGTGAGCCCTTCCAGGCCGGTCATCCCGGCCCGCTGCGCCCAGCCGAGCAGGCCGGGCAGGCCCAGGGCCGCGCCACAGCGCACCGTGAGCCTTTCGCCCGTGCGCTCCACGCGCACCGGACCGGGCGTGTCTGCCACGCGGATCAGGGCGAGGTCGCACCGGCCGTCGCGGGCCAGCAGGTTGCTGCCCCGGCCGATGACAAAGGGCCGCAGGGTCTGGCGGGTCAGGAATGTCCCCAGCTCGTCGAGGTCTGCCGCGTCGCGCACCACTGCCTCCACCTCGGCATGGCCGCCCAGGCGAAGGGTCGTGCGCTCGGCCAGCGACGGGTCGGGGATCAGTTGCAGTGCCATGCGCTCACGCCTCTTCCGCCAGGGGGTCGGGTCTCTCGGTTGTGGCCGGGGATTCCGGCTCGTCTGCCTGATTGAGCCAGTTTTCGCCCACGCGCCAGATGGAGCCCGCGCCCTGGGTCATGAACAGGTCGCCGGGCCGCAGGGTGTCCTTGAGCCGATTCTCCAGGGATTCGAAATCCGGGAAGAACTGGACCTTGGTATCGCTCACCTGCCGGATGCCCTGGGCCAGGGACAGGCCGTTGACGCCCGGAATGGGCGATTCGCTGGCCGGATAGATCTCGGTGAGCAGGAGCAGGTCGGCATCGGTGAAGGCCTTGCAGAATTCGCCGAACAGGGCCTCGGTCCGGGTGAAGCGGTGGGGCTGGAAGGCCACCACCAGCCGCCGGTCGGGATAGCAGGCCTTTGCCGTGCGCAGGTTGGCCAGGACCTCGGCCGGATGGTGGCCGTAGTCGTCCACCACCAGCACGCCCTTGCGCTCGCCCTTGCGCTCGAAGCGGCGGCCCACGCCGCCGAAGTTGGCCAGTCCGTTGACGATGTCTTCTTTGTCCAGCCCTGCTTCCAAGGCTACGCCGATGCAGGCCAGGGCGTTTTGCACATTGTGGATGCCGGGCTGGGCCACGGTCACCTCGCCCCAGGGCTCGCCGTCGAGAAAGACCCGGAAGAGGCTGCGCAGGTGCGAGGAGATGATCTCGCCGCGCAGCCGGTTCTTCGGCCCCAGGCCGTAGGTCAGGCAGGGGCGCTTGATGGCGGGCAGGAGGCGCTGCACGCCCTCGTCGTCGCCGCAGACCACGTTCATGCCGTAGAAGGGGATGGCGTTCATGAACCGGGTGAAGGCGTCGTCAATGGCGTCCTGGTCGGCATAGAAGTCCATGTGGTCCTTGTCCACGTTGGTGACCACGCTGATGATGGGCGAGAGCAGGAGAAAGGAGCCGTCGGACTCGTCGGCCTCGGCGATGAGGTAGTCGCCCTCGCCCAGGCGGGCGTTGGCCCCGTAGGTGTTGAGCTTGCCGCCGATGATCACCGTGGGGTCGAGCCCGGCCTCGGTGAAGATGGTGGCCAGAAGCGAGGTGGTGGTGGTCTTGCCGTGGGTGCCCGCGATGGCCACGCCGGTGCGCAGCCGCATCAGCTCGGCCAGCATTTCGGCGCGGGGGATGATGGGGATGCCGCGCTCGCGGGCCGCCACCAGTTCCGGGTTCTTGTCCGGGATGGCCGTGGACTTGATGAGCACGTCGGACTCGCCCACGTTGGCCGCCCCGTGGCCGATGTACACGGTGGCCCCGAGCTTTTCCAGGCGGCGCACCGCGGCTGAGGCGCTCAGGTCCGAGCCCGTGACCGAAAAGCCCATGTTGATGAGCACCTCGGCGATGCCGTTCATGCCCGACCCGCCGATGCCCACCATGTGGATGTTGTTGACCCGCGCCCGCATTGCCGGGCAGGCTTCGCCGCCCACGGTCAGATATGGTCCCTGTGCTGCCGCCATGGCGTTTCTCCTGTGCCTTGCCCGGGGGGCTAGGCCGCCAGGGCCTCCAGGCCCTTGGCTATTTCCGATGCCGCGTCCGGCCGGGCAAAGGCCCGGGCCGCGCGCTCCATTGTCTTCAGTTGCTGCGCGTCGCCAAGCAGGGCCTGGATGGCCTCTGCCAGGGCCGCGCCGGTCAGCCCGGCCTGGGGGAGCAGCCGGGCCGCGCCCATGTCGGCCATGGCGCGCGCGTTCATGGTCTGGTGGTCGTGGGTGGCCTGGGGAAAGGGCACGAACAGGGCCGGAACCCCGGCCGCCGCCACCTCGAACACCGTGGTCGCGCCCGCCCGGCACAGGGCCAGATCGGCGCGCGCATACTCGCCCGCCATGTCGTCGATGAAATCGCGCACCTGGGCCGGATCGGCCCCGGCCGACGCATAGGCCGCGCGCACCCGCTCGGCGTCGGCCCGGCCCGCCTGATGGGTCAGGGCCACGCCCTGGTCCATGAGCAGGGGCAGGGCGGCGATGACCGCGTCGTTCACGGGCCGCGCCCCCTGGCTGCCGCCCAGCACGAGCACCCCCTTGCCGGGCGTGCGGCTGGCATCTGCCATGCGAACATCGCCCGCCGCGACGATGGCCGCGCGCACCGGGTTGCCCGTGAGGGCCGTTTTCCCGGCCGGGAAGACGCCCCGGGTGTCGGGAAAGCTCAGGAAAATCCGTTTGACCATCTTGCCCAGGACCTTGTTGGTGATGCCGGGCACCGAGTTCTGCTCATGCACGGCCGTGGGCACGCCGAGGAGGGCGGCGGCCAGCACCGGGCAGAATCCCGCATATCCGCCGAAGCCGATGGCCGCGTCGGGCCGGAAGCGCCGGACTTCGCGCAGGGCCATGGGCAGGCTTCGGCCGAGCCAGGACAGCCCGCCCAGCAGCCCGGACAGGCCGCGCCCCATGATGCCCCGGGCCGGAAGCTCCAGGAAGTCGAGGCCGTGGTCACGGGCCATGGCGCCCTCGGGGCCTGCGCCGCCCGCGAAGAGGATGGCCGCGCCCGGATTGCGGGCGGCCAGTTCGTCGGCCACGGCCAGGGCCGGGAAGATGTGTCCCCCGGTGCCGCCGGTGGCGATGAGCACCCGCTCAAGGGTCATGAAGGCACCCTCCGGGAGAGGTTGAGCAGGATGCCCGCGCAGATGAAGGACGCGGTCAGGGACGAGCCGCCGTAGCTGATGAAGGGCATGGCCACGCCCTTGGGCGGTACCGTGCCCAGGACCACGGCCAGGTTGAGGAGCATGCCCAGCGCCAGGACGCAGGTGACGCCAAAGGCCGTGAACCGGTCCTGGAGGTCTTCGAGCTTGATGCAGATCCGAAGCGCCCGCCACAGGAAGAAGCCGATGGCGATGAAGAACAGCGACATGCCCACAAAGCCCAGTTCCTCGCCCACCACGGCCATGATGAAGTCGTTGTGCGCCTCGGGCAGGAAGAAGAGCTTCTGCTTGCCCGCGCCAAGCCCGGTGCCGAAGATGCGCCCCGAGCCGAAGGCGTACAGGGACTGGACCAGCTGATAGCCCTCGTTCTGGGCCGAGGCAAAGGGGTCGAGGAAGGCGGTCCAGCGCTTGAAGCGGTACGGCGAGGACGAGATGAGCAGCCATCCCGCTCCTGCGGCGAAGAGGAGCGAGAGGAAGAGATAGCTGAACCGGGTGCCGCCCACGAGGCACATGAAGAAAAGGAGTCCGGCCAGGACCACGGCCCCGCCGAAGTCCGGCTGGAGCAGGAGCAGGACGCAGAGGACCCCGGTGACGATGAAGGGGGGCAGGAAGCCCACTGAGAAGGTGCGCACCAGCTCCTGCTTGCGGGCGAAGAAGTAGGCCAGATACAGGACCAGGGCGACCTTGGCGAACTCCAGCGGCTGGATGTGGGCCGGGCCGAGCCTGATCCAGCGGCTGGCACCGTTGACGCTGAACCCGACCGGAGTCAGGCACAGGGCGAGCAGAGCCAGGGCGGCCATGATCCAGACATAGGTCATGCCGTAGAGCAGGCGGCGCGGCATCTGCATGCACACCGCCATGGCCACCAGGCCCACGCCGGTGTAGAGTAGCTGGCGCTTGAAGAAGAAGTAGGTGTCGCCGTACACGCGCTCGGCCATGATGCCGCTCGACGAGAGGACCATGATCAGGCCGAAGCCGCCCAGGAACAGGGTGGCCGTGACCAGCCAGGGGTCCGGGCGGCCCGCGGTCGATTTGGCGTTGAGTGTGCCGCTCATGACAGCTCCCTCACCACGCGCTTGAAGTCGTCGCCGCGCGCGCCGTAGCCCGTGTACTGGTCGAAGCTCGACGTGGCCGGGGAGAGCAGCACGGTCTCGCCGGGCCGGGCCATGGCCGCCTGCCGTCGCACGGCCTGTTCCAGGGTCTGATCCCAGGTCACGGGAAAGGTCTTGGAGAGTTCCGGCTCGAACACCTCGCGGCTGCCGCCGAACAGGCCGATGTGGATGACCGAGTCACTGATCTCGCGGGCAAAGGCGGCCACGTCGCCACCCTTCCACACCCCGCCCATGAGCAGGCGCACCGGCGTGTTGCAGCTGCGCACGGCCGCCAGGACCGCGTCCAGGGTGGTGGCCTTGGAGTCGTCCACGTAGAGCACGCCGCCCACCTCGGCCACGCGCTCGATGCGGTGGGCCAGGGGGTGGAACTCGCGGATGGCCTCGGCCGCCTGGGCCTCGGTCACGCCGAAGCGGCGCACGGCCTGCCACGCGCCCTCCACATTGGAGCGGTTGTGCTCGCCGGGCAGGTGCGGGGCCTCGAACCGGTCCGTGGGGCCGAACCATTCCACGCGCGCGTTGGTGAACCCTTTGTCGCCTATGGCCGGGCGCAGGGATTCATGCAGCAGGGCGGTGTCGTCGCCGGTCATGCGGGCAAAGAGATGCAGCTTGGCGTCCAGGTATTCGTCCATGTCCTCGTGGTAGTCGAGGTGGTTGGCCGCGAAGTTGAGGAAGAGGGCCACGCGGGGCTTGAACAGGTGGCAGTTCTGGAGCTGGAAGCTCGACACCTCAAGCACGATGACCTCGGCCTGCTCCATGTCGAGCAGGTACTCGCACAAAGGCGTGCCGATGTTGCCGCCGGTGAAGGCGCTGACACCCGCGTGCCGGAAAATCTCGCTGATCAGGGTGGTGGTCGTGGTCTTGCCGTTGGTGCCTGTCACGGCCAGCACCGGGGCTTCGATGAACCAGGAGGCCAACTCCAGTTCGGCCACGATGGTGCGGGCCGGGACGCCCTCGAGGGCGCTGGCCAGCCGCTTCACGGGCACGCCCGGCGAGAGCACGATCATGTCCGCGTCGCGGAAGTGTTCGGGCTTGTGCGGGCCGGTGATCAGTTCCACGCGTCCGGCCAGGGGGCCGAGGCGCTCGGCGGTCACGGTTTCATCGCTGTCGGCCACGCGCACCTTGCATCCCAGCTTGTCGAGCAGCCGCGCGGCGGCCAGACCGGAGCGGCCTGTGCCCACCACCACGCCCAGCTTGCCCGCCAGGGTGCGCTGCTCGATGAATTGTCTGACGATGCGGTTCACTGCCTACCTCAGCTTGAGAGTCGAGAGCGCCATGAGCGCCATGAGTATGGAGAGAATCCAGAACCGGACGATGATCTTGGATTCCGGGATGCCCTTGAGCTCGAAATGATGGTGCAGGGGGGCCATCTTGAAGATGCGCTTGCCACCGGAGAGCTTGAAGTAGCCCACCTGGAGGATGACCGAGAGGGTCTCGAAGACGAACACGCCGCCCACGATGGCCAGCAGCAGCTCCTGCTTGGCCAGCACGGCCACGAAGCCCAGCGCCCCGCCCAGCGACAGGGAGCCCACATCGCCCATGAAGACCTGGGCCGGATGGGCGTTGAACCAGAGGAAGCCGAGGCCCGCGCCCACCACGGCCCCGCAGAAGACCGTGACCTCGCCGATGCCGACCACTTTGGGAACGGCCAGGTATTCGGCCATCTGGGCGTGGCCGGAGACATAGATGAAGATGGCGAAGCAGGCCATGGCCACCACCATGGGGCCTATGGCAAGGCCGTCCAGGCCGTCGGTGAGGTTGACTGCGTTGCTCGCCCCGACCATGACCACCAGGGCGAAGGGCAGGTAGAACCAGCCGAGGTCCGGGTTGAAATTCTTGAAGAAGGGCACGGCCAGCTGGGTGGAGTAGGCGGGCTCCTGGATGAGCAGGGCGATGGCAGCGGCCGCCACCGCGCACTGGAGCACGAACTTGGCCTTGGCCGAAAGCCCCTCGTTGCGCCGCTTGACCACCTTGAGATAGTCGTCGGCAAAGCCCACCGCGCCGAAGCCCGCGAAAACCAGCAGCGTCAGCCAGACGTAGACGTTGGTCAGGTCGGCCCAGAGCAGGGTGGAGACGCAGACCGCGAAGAGGATCATGATCCCGCCCATGGTCGGGGTGCCCTGCTTGGCCTGATGCTTGGGGCCGTCCTCGCGGATGTACTGGCCGCACTTGATGCGCTGGAGCCAGCGGATCATGGCCGGGCCGAAGATGATGGAGATGATCAGCGCGGTCAGCAGCGCCCACACCGAGCGGAAGGTGATGTAGCGGAAGACGTTGAACACGCCGACATCGCTGCTGAGCGGGACGAGAAGATTGTAGATCACCGGGCACCTCCCTTTGTTGCGGGTCCGTCCTGAAGCTCCCGGCACAGGGCGGCGGCAAAGGCTTCCATTTTCAGCGACCGCGATCCCTTGACCAGCACCACGGCGTCCGGGGCTTCCAGGGCCCGCCACGCGGCCATGAACGCTTCCGGTTCCTCGATGGAGGTCAGGGGAGCACCGTCTTCAAGACCACGGGCCACGTCGTCCAGGTGCCCGCCCTTGTAGAACACGGCCAGGGGCGCGACCTCCCTGATGAGGCGGCCAAGCTCCTCGTGACGCTCCTGTGCCTGCCCGCCCAGTTCGCGCATGTCGCCCAGCACCAGGACCAGGGGGCGGCCCTTGGTCATGGTCGCTGCGGTGCGGATGGACCGGCCCATGGACAGGGGGTTGGCGTTGTAAGTGTCGTCGATGACCAGGGCGCTTCCGCTCGTGCGGCAGCAAAATCTCTGGCAGTCCGGCTCCACGGTCTGGACACCCGCCACCACGTCGTCGCGCGACAGGCCCAGGGCCTTGGCGGCTGCGGCCACGCAGGCCACGTTCTCGGCATAGTGCTCGCCGCAGAAGGGGGCGGTGAACTCGCCGTCGCCGTCCGGGGTGCGCAGCCGGAAGCGGCCCCGGCCATCGTCGTCCGTGCCCAGGGCCACGGCGTAGTAGGGGGCGGATTCGTCCCGGGTGGAAAAGCCCGCAGGGGCGGACACCAGCGCGGCGGCGGCCTCCCACAGCTCGGGGTAGTCCTGGCTGATCACGGCCGTGCCGTCCTGACGCAGGTACTTGAGCAGGCTGCTCTTGGCCCTGGCCACGCCGGTCACGTCGCCCAGTCCCTCCAGGTGGCCGGGCCCAGCATTGGTGATCACGGCCACGTCCGGGCTGGCGATGACGGCCAGTTCCTCCATGTCGCCCTTGACCGAGATGCCAAGCTCCATGACCCACACCGGTTGGGTGTCGTCGGCCTTGAGCATGGACAGGGGCAGGCCTATCTGGTTGTTCAGGTTGCGGTAGTTCCTGGCCACGGGGAACTTGCGGGAGAGCACGGCGGCCAGCATTTCCTTGACCGTGGTCTTGCCCGCCGTGCCGGTGACGGCCACCAGCTTGGCACCGCACAGGTCGCGCCAGCAGGAGGCCAGCCGGCCCAGGGCACGCACCGTGTCGCGGACCACGATGACCGGGATGGAGAGCCCGACCAGCGGACGCGAGGCGACCACGGCCACGGCTCCCCGGGCCTCGGCCTGGGGCGCGAACTCGTGGCCGTCGAAGTTCCAGCCCTCGATGCAGATGAAGAGGTCGCCAGGCTCCACCGCGCGGCTGTCGGTGCGCACCGCATTGATCACGGCGCACTCGCGGCAGGCCTCGGTCAGCCCGGTGAGGCAGTGCTGGACATCGCCCAGGGTCAGCCTCATCGCGTCTCCTCGATGGCCTTGAGTGCCGCTTCCCTGTCCGAGAAGTGGATGGTGGTTCCGGCGATCTGCTGGTAGTCCTCGTGCCCCTTGCCCGCGATGAGCAGCACGTCGCCGGGTTCCATCTCGGCCACGGCCAGGGTGATGGCGGTCTGGCGGTCCGGGTGCTCGATGACCTGGGCGGCTCTGGCCAGTCCGGGCCGGGCGTCGTCCATGATCGCCTCGGGCCGCTCGCTGCGGGGGTTGTCCGAGGTGAGCACGGCCACGTCGGCGTAACGGGCCACGGCCCGGGCCATGAGCGGCCGCTTGGCCCGGTCGCGGTCGCCGCCGCAGCCGAACACGGTGATCAGCCGTTTGAAGTCGAGGCTCTTCAGGGTGTGCTGGACGTTCTCCAGGGCATCGGGCGTGTGGGCGTAGTCCACGAAGATGTCCAGGCCCTGGTCGTTGATGACGCGCTCCAGGCGGCCGGGCACGCCAGCGAAGTCCTTGAGGGCGCGCATGTCCTTGCAGTTGAGCCCCAGTTGCAGGCCCACGGCCTGGGCGGCCAGCAGGTTCATGGCGTTGTACGCGCCGATGAGCGGCGACTGCACGGTCCAGCTCTTGCCCTTGTACGAGGTCTCGATCTCCATGCCCTGGCCTGTGAGGGAGAGGATGCGGCCCTGGACCATGGGCTTGTCGCCCACCTCGTGGGTGACGATGGACGCGTCGCCGATGCCGTATCCCACCCCGCCGTCCAGGGTTGCCAGCAGCCTGCGCCCATAGGGGTCGTTGTAATTGATGATGCCTGACCGGCCCTGGCGCAGGCAGCCGGTGAAGAGCCGGGACTTGGCCCTGAAATACGTTTCCATGTCCCCGTGGTAGTCCAGGTGGTCCTGGGTGACGTTGGTCAGCACGCCCGCGTCAAAGTCGAGCCCGGCCACGCGGTACTGGTCCAGGGCGTGGGAGGAGACCTCCATGACCGCCACGTCCACGTCCGCTTTCTTCATGTTGAAGAGCAGCTCGTGGAGCATCCAGCAGTCGGGCGTGGTCAGGGGCGCGTTCATGGAGAAGCCGGGCCAGCGGTAGCTGACCGTGCCGAGCACGCCCACCTTGAGGCCGGTGGCGGCCAGCAGATGTTCGATGATGTAGGTGGTGGTCGTTTTGCCGTTGGTGCCGGTGACGCCCACCAGCTTGAGATCGCGGTCGGGCAGGTGGAAGTGGGCGCGGGCCAGTTCGCCCAGCGCCACGGCCGGGTTCTCGTGGTAGGCCACCATGGCGCGCTTTTCGGCTACCGGGGCCACCAGGTCGCGGGCCGAGGCCGGGGCCACGATGTAGGCCGCGCCGCGATCCAGCGCGCCGGGGATGTAGTCCATGCCTCGCACCGAGGTGCCGGGCATGGCCACAAAGCACTCGCCGGGCAGGATTTTGCGCGAGTCGGTGCGGACCACAAGGCCCTTGGCCGCCTCCTTGAGCAGGGCATCGAATTCCATAGCGCCTCGCTTGGTCTTCTTTTCGCTATGAGAGCCAGAGAATAAAAACATCATCCGTTCCCTCCGTTTGTTGTTCCGTGGGCCACGGTTGTCCGGCACGGGGTTTCTGGTCCCTGACCGTCATGCCCTGGCCCTTGAGCACCGGGACGATGCCCCGTCTGGCCAGGAGTTCCAGCGCGCGTCGTACCGAAAGGCCCTGGATGTTGGGCACGGTGTCGGTCTCAGGGTGTTCGGTCGGGAGGGCCATGGCCTGATCCAGCGGGGAGTCCGCCAGCAGGTCCACGGACACTCTCTCGGCAACCACCGATTCCAGGGTTTCGGAGACTTTCCCGTAGTAGGCCAGGGTGCGTACGGTCACCTCGCGGCAGACCGGCGCCGCGACCATGGAGCCGTAGTTGGCCGTTTGCGGTTCGTCAATCATGGTGATGACCAGAAGTTTCGGATCGTCGGCCGGAACCATGGCCACGAAGGACGAGAGGTACTGGTCGCCGTAGCCGCCCTTGGCCGCCTTCTGGGCCGTGCCGGTCTTGCCGGCCATGGTGATGCCCGGGATGCGGGCGGTGCGGCCGGTGCCGTCCTCGTGGACCACGTCGCGCATCATCTTGAGCACCGTGGCCGCGGTCTCGGGGCTGAAGACGCGCACGGCCGCGTTGGGGCGGTTGGGCGCGGGGGTCCGCACCAGGTTGAGTTCGCGGGTCACACCCTCGTTGGCGAGGCAGAGAAAGGCCCTGGCCAGCTGCACGGCGGTGACGCCGATGCCCTGGCCGAAGCTGATGGCCGCCAGATCCACGCTGGTCCACTTGGCCGGAGGCATGACCAGCCCGGCGGATTCGCCCGACAGGCCGAGGTCCGTCTTCTCGCCGAAGCCGAGCTTGGTCAGGTAGTTGGCGTAGATGTCCGCACCCATGTCCAGGCCGATCTTGGCGCAGCCGATGTTGGAGGAGTAGCGCAGAACCTGATGGGCGGGCAGCCAGCCTCTGGGGTGGGTGTCGCGGATGGTCTTGTTGGCCACGCGCCAGCGGCCGTTCTCGCAGTTGATGAGCGTGTCGGTCTCGATGGCACCTTCCTCCAGGGCGGCGGCGAAGAGAAAGGGCTTGAGGGTGGAGCCGGGCTCGTACACGTCGGTCACGGCGCGCAGTCTGCGCTGGCCGGGGTTTGACCCCTTGACCGCGTTGGGATTGAAAAAGGGCTGGTTGGCCATGGCCAGGATGTCGCCGCTGTCCACCTCCACCACCAGGACGATGCCGGCCCGGGCCTTGTACTGGGCGATGGCGTTGGCCAGGGCCTGCTCGGCGGCGTGCTGGATGTGGGTGTCCAGCGTCAGGCGCACGTCCAGGCCGTTGATGTTCACCTCGCGGCCCAGGGCGTCGAGATAGAGGCGGCTGCCCTTGGCGTCGCGTTGGACCACGAACTTGGCCTTGCCCGGCTGCATGCGCGCGTCATAGAGGCGCTCCACGCCTTCGAGGCCGTGGCCGTCGATGTCCACGAGGCCCAGCGTTTGTCCGGCCAGATGGCCGTTGGGGTAGATGCGGGAATATTCGGTGGTCAGCCGGATGCCCGGGATGTCGGCCCGGGTCAGGGCGGCGGCCTCGCGATCGCTGACCTGCCGCTTGATCCAGACAAACTGCTTCTTGGAGGCCAGCTTCTGCCGGATATCCTTGCGGGGCAGGGACAGGGCCTTGGCAACGGCAGTGGCCGCCGCGTCGAGGTCGGCGATCTCGAAGGGGCTGGCGTAGACCGAGTTGGCCTGAACGCTGGTGGCCAGCATCTCGCCATTGCGGTCGAAGATGCGGCCGCGCTCGCCGTATTCGAACTCGGCGGCAAGGCTCTGACGCGAGGCCTGGGTCAGCAGCGCGTCGCCCAGGTGCAGCTGCACCCAGCCCGCGCGGACCCAAAGCCCGGCGAAAGCAAGCGCGAAAAGGGCCGCGACGAGCCCTATCTTCACCCTGCTGTGATCCTTGCGCCCCTGGCCGTCCTGAGCCATCCTGTTCCCTGTGTTCCCGTATAGGCGCCGGTAGTATGCCTGACGCCGACTATTGCGTGTCGGTGATGCGCCGTATCTGTCCCGGCGCGGCCACGCCCAGGTCCAAATGCCCGGCGAGCCTCTTGAGTTGATAGGGTGAAACCTGGTTGTTCCTCTCAACCGAGAGTTTCACGGCCAGAGCCTCCTTCTGGTTCAGGCTCTTCTCCATCTTGCGCAGGTCGTAGGCCAGATCCATGCGTTCGATGTTGAGCCAGACCGCGCCGAGCCCGAGGGAGAGCGCCCCGCCCAGCAGGGTGAGGATCATCCAGATAAGTGTTTTGTCCGTCGTGCTCATGCCTCTTCTCCGTCAGGCCCGAGCCGCTCGGCCACGCGCAGTTTGGCGCTGCGGCTGCGGGGGTTTCGGGCCATCTCGTCGTCGGATGGCGTCTGCGGCTTGCGGGTGAGCACCTTGAGCGCGGCCACGCCGTCGCAGGTGCAGTGCAGCTGGTGCGACGGGCAGTGGCATCCCCTGGCTGCCGCCAGGAAGGCACGTTTCACGGCCCTGTCCTCCAGGGAGTGAAACGAGATGATGGCCACCCTCGCACCGGGCGCAAGCCGCCCGACTATGGTTTCAAGGTAGTGTTCAAGTTCCTCAGTTTCCCTGTTGACTGCTATGCGCAGTCCCTGAAAGGTCCGGGTCGCCGGATGGTTGCGGGCCGTGTGCCGCATCTTGGGCGGATAGGCCAGCCGCACTATCTCGGCCAGCTGGAGCGTTCTGGTGATCGCTCCCTTGTCCCGTGCCTTCAGTATCGCCGACGCGATTTTCCCAGCCAGGGGGTCTTCCCCGTAGGCCCTGATGATCCGCGCCAGATCACCATGCTTGAGCGTATTGACCAGATCCGCGGCCGAGGGGCCGCTCTGCGGGTCCATGCGCATGTCCAGGGGCCCGTCGCTGATGAAGCTGAATCCCCGTTCGGCTTCATCGAGCTGGAGTGACGAGACGCCCAGGTCGAGGACGGCCCCGTCCACCGTGTCCCACCCCAGTGTGTCCAAGGCTTCCTCAAACCTCGAAAACGGCAGGTGGAAAAGATGGGCGCGGTCGCCCAGCGTTGCGAGCCGCTCCCCGGCCAGGGTCAGGGCTCGCGCGTCGCGATCAAGTCCGGCAAGCTCGGCACCGGCCCCGGCGCGCTCCATGAGCGCAAGGCTGTGGCCGCCCATGCCAAGAGTTCCGTCCAGGTACCGTCCTCCGGGCACTGGCCGGAGCCACTCGATCACCTCATGTAAAAGAACCGTCGTGTGGATGGACGCGGGATCAACGCGGCCTTCCATCGCTAGAAGGGCAGGCTGACGTTGTTTTCGGCCAACTCGCGGGACACGTCGTAGTCCTCGTCGAGCAGTTGCTCGAAGCTCTCGGCGGGCCATATCTCGAATCTGCGTCCGGCTCCCATGACCACCACATCCTTGTCCAGCTTGCCGCTCTTGCGCAGGTGGGCGGGGATGGCGATGCGCCCCTGCGCGCCCACCGGCGTCTCGGTGTAGCCGGAGTAGAGGATGCGGATGGTGTTTTGCAGCTCCCGGCTGGGGGCCTTGACCTTCTCCAGCTCGTCTTCCATCCGCGCCCACTGGGTGGGGGTGATGCCAATGACGTGCTTGTCGAAGATGGTCAGCACGATGACCGCTTCCGGCACGCCGGAGCGGATCAAGTCCCGGAACTCGGGCGGCAGGATGAGCCGACCCTTGTCGTCCAGGCTTCTGTGTGCGTGACCTCGAAATTTCATCGTTCCCCCCGGAGTGGTTGCTTGCCCCACATTCTTACCCTAGTTTTACACTAAGTTCCACTTCTTTCCACCGGTGCTTGAAAAAAAAGAGAAAGTCAACCGCAAAGAGAAAAAACACAGGCAAAATACCGCAAGTATCATTGATTTTTCGGGGCCGGGCGCATAGACTTCGGCCAAAATGACGGGTGGGCGACATCGGGCGGCGCTCTTTCGGTCAGCAGAAAAAGCAAATAATTCCAAGGCATTTCGCCTTGATTGGTAACAGGGCGCGTCATGGCGCCCGCACGGGGTTGTCATGGACAGGCATATCAAGATCATTGCCACGCTGGGGCCGGGGACCGGTTCCTACGAGGCCGTCAAGGAGCTGGTGGATTCCGGGGCCAAGATTTTTCGTCTCAACTTCTCCCATGGCGGCCGCGAGTTCTTCGAGCAGATGGTGGGTATCGTCCGGCGGCTGGAGGCAGAGACCGGGCTGACCCTGACCATCCTCCAGGACCTGTCAGGTCCCAAGATCCGCACCTGCGATCTCGGCCTGCCGGTCTTCGAGGTGGAGAAGGGTACCGAGGTCATGCTCGGCACCTCGGACAAGGCGGCCAAGGTGGACGGCCCGTTCATCTGCCTTGACATCCCCGACCTCTACGTCGGGGTCAGGGAGGGCGACTCCGTGGCCCTGTCCGACGGCATGATCCGCTTCACTGTGGTCAAGGTGGAAGAGGAATTTCTGCTGCGCCTGCGCGCCACCAACTCGGGCTTGTGCCCGCCGCGCAAGGGCATCACCTTCCCCGGAAAGACCACGCCGCTGGCTGCGCTGACCGACAAGGACAAGGCCGATCTGGCCATCGGCATGGAGCTTGGGGTGGACGCGGTGGCCATGAGCTTTGTCCAGAAGGCGGAGGACATCCGCGGGCTGCGCCAGGAGATGGTCAAGTACAACCGCCGCCTGCCCATTGTGGCCAAGCTCGAACGCACGGCAGCCCTCAAGAACCTGACCGAGATCCTGCAAGAGGCCGATGGCATCATGGTGGCCCGGGGCGACCTGGGCCTGGAGTTGGACCTGGCCGAGCTGCCCGTGGCCCAGAAGCGCATCATCAAGGCATGCAACGAGGCGGGCAAGCCGGTCATCGTGGCCACCCAGATGCTGCTCTCCATGGTCAACTCGCCCATGGCCACCCGGGCCGAGACCACGGACGTGGCCAACGCCATCCTTGACGGCGCTGACTGCGTGATGCTCTCGGAAGAGACCGCCATTGGCCGCTATCCCGGCGAGACGGTGCGCTTCATGCGCAAGATCGCCTACGAGACCGAGGCCTTCATGTTCGAGTCGGGCCGGGCCGAGGTGGACCGGGGCGGCGAGCAGGACAATCCCTCGACCTTCCTGGCCTATGCCGCAGCCATGCTGGCGGGCAAGACCGGGGCCAAGGCCATCGTCTGCCACTCCACCTCGGGCGGCACGGCGCGCATCCTGGCCTCCTGCCGTCCCAAGCAGTCCATCTACGCCCTGAGCCGCGACCACATAGTCAGGCATTTCACCAACTTCTCGTGGGGTGTCATCCCGGCCGCACCGCTGGACGTCATCGACGACCACCAGGAGCGCGCCGAGGTCTTCGTGCGCCAGAGCCCAGCCTTTGACGAAGGCGACATCGTCATCGTCACTGCGGGTCAGCCGGAAAAGGGCAGGGCCATGACCCAGACCAACGTGGTCAAGCTCTACGAAAAGCTCGGCAGGGACCCAAAAGACCAAGAAGGGGAACGATGAGCGCCAAGCAGAAGCACGACATCCCCGACGGGCTGAACGAGGAATACTACCAGATCAGCGCGGACATTCTCGGCAGCTTCAACAAGTACCGCCCACCGCTGAACATCTTTCTGTTCAAGGAGGATGTGGCCCGGATCATGCCCTACTACAAGGTGGGCGGGCGGCTGAGCAACGAGCAGGTGGATGAACTGCTGTCCCTGACAAACGACGGGCTGATCTTTGTCTCGCGCGAGGATCACCCGGTCTACGTCAAGCACATCAGCTACCAGCTCGATCTGGTGCTGGTGGACGGCAATCTCAAGGAAAAGGAGATCGCCGACATCTTCACCCAGGCCCTGACGCGCAAGCTCAAGGAGTTCTTCGACCAGCCCGTGCCCGTGGTCTTCGACAAGCTCTGGGTGGACCTGATGGTGCTCACCGAATACCTCTACGAGGACATCCGCAGGGCCCGGGCGCTGGTCCGGCGCATGCACAAGGAGCACTCGCTGGAAAACCATAGCGTCAACAGCGGTTTTCTTGGTCTGGCCCTGCTCGGCAAGCTCAAGGAAAAGAACTTTCGCGACAGCACGCGGCGCAAGACCTTTGACAGGCTGGCGGCCGGGCTCTTCCTGCACGATCTGGGCATGGCCAAGGTGCCTGCCTTCATCCGCTCCAAGGACAAGCCCCTGACCGGCGACGAGCGCACCAAGATCAACGCCCACACCAAGGTGGGCTACGAAATGCTCGGCAAGCTCAACCTCAAGTATCCCGAGGTGGAGCAGTGCGTCATGGAGCATCACGAGCGGCTCAACGGCTCTGGCTATCCCATGAAGACCTCGAAGATCGAGTTTCCGGGCAGGCTCTGCGCGGTGGTCGATTCCTTCTGCGCCATGATCAGCGACAGGCCCCACTCGCCGGGCCTGCCCTTTCTCAAGGCTGCGGCCGATCTGGCTGGCGACGCCCGCTATGACAAGGAGATCACCAAGGCGCTCCAACTGCTGCTCATGGTGGACCTGAAGATGAAGGCGTGACGCTCCCCGTGGCGGACGCAAAAAAAACGCCTCCCGCTGCATGTGGGGGGCGTTTTCCGTTTCCTGTTCCGTCTTGGCTATTTGAAGAGCGGGACCATGTCGCGGGTCATCTCGCGGTAGACGTCGGTGACGTAGACCACGCCCATGACCTTGTCGTTTTCCACCACCAGGGCCCAGTCGCGCTTGGTCTTGATGAAGGTGTCGAGCACGAGCAGGATGGGCTCGTTGGGCCGCAGTGTGGGCGGGCTGGTGATCAGGTAGTCGTCAAGGCGCAGCTGGGTGCACAGCAGGCAGGCGTTGGCGAACTGCTGGTCCCAGTCCACCTCGCCGTCGGCCTTGAGATTGTCGTCCCTGAGCACCGACTGCTTGACCGCCTTGAAGAGATTCCACAGGTTGATGGCGCCCACGAGCTTGCCGCCCTTGTTCTGAACCACCACCACCTGGCAGTCCGGGGCGTCGGTCATGGCGAGGCGCATGACGCGGATGGCCTCGGCCAGGCTCGCGTCCTCCTGCACGGTGGGAAATTCGTCGCGCATCATGTCCCAGGCGCGTTTTCTCAGCATCATGTCCATTCTCTCCTTTCACAGGCGGGCGTTTCCATGGGGTCTGTCTGGACTTCTAGCCTTTTGGGCCAGGTTTGTCCATAACCGGCGGTCTCTTGGCCGGTTTGTCTTGACTCGGGGCGCAAAGCCGGGAAAACATTCCCCATGCCGATACTCAAGACCAGCCCGTCCCAGGTTCCTTCCCGTCTCGTCCTGGCCGCCGCCCTGGCCGTACTTCTGACCCTCGCCCTTGTCCAGCCCCGGCCCGCCCAGGCGCAGCCGCTGCCCTTTGGCCCCGGCGAGAAACTGACCTACGAAATCCACTGGACCTTCATCCACGCGGGCAACGCCGTGCTCGAAGTCATGCCCGACACCGAGGTGGACGGCGTGCCGGCCCGTTACTTTCGCGGCACTGCCAGCACCGTGCCCTGGGTGGACAAGTTCTACAAGGTGCGCGACGTCATGGAGGCGTGGACCGATCGCGACGTGACCCACTCCCTGCGCTACATCAGCGACCAGAATGAGGGCAAGTACAGCAAGAAGGCGGAGATCGTCTTCGACCCGGCCGCCCGGCGCACCTACCGCTCCATTGAGGGCGACCTGCGGCACGAGCTGGAGCAACCGGAATACGTCTTTGACCCCATGTCCGTACTCTTCGCCTTCCGCAAGGAGATTCTCTACAAGACCATGCGCTTCGGGGCCAATGTGACCGACGGCAAGGTCAGCGTGGTGGGCGAGGCCTATGTGGAGGACACGGAAACCATCAAGACCCCCATGGGCGACATTCCCTGCTTCAGGGTCAGGCTTGATGTGCGCAACCTCTCCGGCGTGTTCCGCAAGAGCCCCGGGGCCGAGCTGATCGTCTGGTTCTCTGCCGACAGCCGCCGCATCCCGGTCAAGGTCCGCTCCAAGGTCGTGGTCGGCCATTTCACCCTGGAATTGGTCGATTATCAGCCGCCAACCCCTGCCGCTGCCAACTGATTCTCCATTGCATCGTGCCCGACGGGCCGCCGCCATCCTGGCGCGCGGGGTCCGTCGCTGTGCGTGTGAAATGTTCGCCAACCGATCTTGTTCAATCTTGTCGATGGGTTGTTGGCTACTGTATAGTAGACGCAAGAATGGTGGGAAACCTGTCAGTATACTCTCAGGGGTAGGCGTGAGCAAGCTTTTTGGCGATTACATCAGAGCGAAACGAGAATCCAAGCGCAAACACGATCCGGAGTATTCCATCCGCCGGGTGGCCAAGCGCATCGGAATCCACCACTCGTACCTGAGCAAGATCGAGCGGGGCGAGCCTGCCTCGCTGTGCGAAAAACGGATCATCGCCCTGGCCCAGGAGCTGGGTGACGATCCGGAGTTGCTCCTGGCCATGACCGGCAAGGTGTCCGAGGCGGTCCGGCGGGCGGTCTTCGACGATCCCGAGCGCGTGGTCGCTCTTCTCAACCAGATCAAAAACGGCGGCAGCGGGGAATAGCGGCACCCGCCCCGTGGCGGTGGCCTTCCTTGCGTGCCTTGCCGGGTCTTGTCTTGCGGCGTGTCCTCGCCGCCTCCCGCGCTGCGCTCCCGACATTACCCATGATGCCCGTGGCCTGCGCGGCACACGCTTCCTTACCAGCCTGACGGGTGGGCGCGGCTTGCTTCACAGGGTTTTGCGGGCCACGACCACATCCGCCTCGGCCGGGCCGAGGTCGTAGAGCCTGATCTTGGTGCTGCGCGGGAATTCGCGCTTGAGGAGCGTCTTGAGCAGCTTTTTCATGGAGCCGGTCGTGGCCTCGAAGCGGCCTTGGGCAAAGCCGTTCTCCACCACGTCAAAAGCGTCGGGGCCGGTGCGGGCGATGACCACTGAGCGGTTGCGCTTGTAGGTGCGCAGGTCGATGGCGTGGCCCACCGGCAGCTTTTCCAGTCTGCGCATGACGGTTTCCATGGCCGTGGTCTTGTCGATCATGCATATTACCATAGACAGCCGGTTCGATCCGTGTCAAACGACCCTCTCACCTCAACCCGGAGCGCGTCATGCCACTGCCCAAAGACTCCCTCGTGAATTGCGACATCGAATCCCTGGCCTACGGCGGCCGGGGGGTGGCCCATGTGGACGGCATGGCGGTCTTCGTGGCGGGCGGCCTGCCAGGCGATACGGTCTGTGCCCGCATCGTCCGGTCCAAGAAGCGGTTCGCCGAAGGGGTGGTCGAGGCCGTGACCACGCCCTCGTCCCATCGCGTGGAGCCGCGCTGCGTCCATTTCGGCACCTGCGGCGGCTGCTCCCTCCAGCACCTCGACTATCCCGAGCAGCTGGCCCAGAAGAACGCGCAGGTGGCTGCTGCCCTGGCCCGCATTGGCGGAGTGCAGGGACTGGTCATGGACCCGCCCGCCGCATCGCCCGAGGTCTGGGGCTATCGCAACAAGATGGAATTTTCCTTTGAGCAGCGTCCAGACGGCCTGCATCTGGGCCTGCGCCAGCCCACGCCCGAGGGAGCCAACCGGCCCGGTCCGGTACTCGACATCACCGAGTGCCACCTGTGCGCCCCCTGGGACGTGGAGATCATGGCCGCGGTGCGCGAGTTCTGCCGCGCCTCTGGCGTGCCCGCCCACGACCCGGCTGCCGACACCGGCTACTGGCGGCATCTGGTCATCCGCCACACCGGCGCGGGCGAGGTCATGGCCCACCTCATCACCGCCCGGGACGAGCGCAAGGACAACCTGATCGGTGACATGGCCGCGCTGTTCCTCGAACGGTTCCCGGAGATGGCCTCCTTTGTCCACTCCACCCGCGTCAAGCGCACTGCCGTGGCCTGTGGCGAGAAGATCGTCCAGACCCTGGGCAACGGTTTTGTGGAAGAGCGGCTGGCCCGGGGCGAACGTCAGGTGCGCTATCGCCTCTCGCCCAACGCCTTTTTCCAGACCAACACCGGCGGCGCGGGCGAACTGTTCGCCACCGTGGCCGAGTTCTGCGCCCTGTCCGAGACCCAGGTGCTGCTCGATCTCTATTGCGGCACCGGAGCCATCGGCATCTATCTGGCTGGCGAGGCGGGCCGCGTCATCGGCGTTGAACTGAGCGAGGAGTCCGTGACCAAGGCGCGCGAAAGCGCCCGGCTCAACGGCCTGTCCAACTGCACCTTCATCGCGGGTTCCCTGGAGCAGGGCATTCCGGGCATGGACGGCTCGGGCGATGAGGCCGTGCCCGACGTGGTAGTGGTCGATCCGCCCCGCTCCGGCATGCACGAGAACACGGCCCAGGCCCTGCTGACCCTTGGCGCGCCCCGGATCGTGGCCGTGTCCTGCGATCCCGCCACCCTGGCACGCGACGTCAAACGGCTGGCCGACAGGTACGATGTCACCCGCGCCCGGGCCGTGGACATGTTCCCCCACACCCACCACATCGAGACAGTGGCCCTGCTGGAATTGCGAGCGTAGCAGGCTGCCGGGGGGAAGGGGAGAGGGAAAGCCCTTTTCAAAG
>NZ_JASTWE010000003.1 GCF_030282845.1 Pseudodesulfovibrio pelocollis | reverse complement strand
GCTGCGCGCATTGACCGGGAATCTCGGGAGACTCTTCCACGCAAAAAGCCCGACCGGATGCGGTCGGGCTTTATGTTATGGCGATGGAAAGGCGGGGTCAGGGGAAGACGATCTCCACCTGTTCGCTGGCCGGTTTGCGTTCGGTGATCTCGCCGATGCGGTAGGCGTCCACGTCGTTGCGGGCGTCGAGGAGTTCCATGGCTCTTTCGGCGTTCTCCGGGGAGCAGATCAGGATGTAGCCGATGCCGCAGTTGAAGATCTGGAGCATCTCGGGCCAGGAGAGGCGGCCCTCGGTCTTGAGCCACTCGAAGATGGGCGGCATGGGCCAGGAGCCGAACTCCACGCGGGCCGCCACGGTCTCGGGCAGCACCCGGGGCACGTTGTCGTAGAACCCGCCGCCCGTGACATGGACCATGCCCCGGATCTCCACGCTGCGCAGCAGTTCAAGCACGGGGCGCACGTAGATCTTTGTCGGCTCGATGAGCACCTCGGCCACGGTCCGCCTGGAGCCGGGAAAGGGCTGGTCCGGGCGCAGGCCCGACTGGTCGAGGAGCTTGCGGATGAGGGAATAGCCGTTGGAGTGCGCGCCCGACGAGGCCAGCCCGATGAGCACGTCGCCGGGAGCCACGGACTTGCCGGTGACCAGGCGCGGGGTATCGACCATGCCCACGGCAAAGCCCGAGAGGTCGTATTCGCCGTCTGGGTAGAAGCCGGGCATCTCGGCGGTCTCGCCGCCCAGCAGGGCGCAGTCGGACCGGCGGCATCCCTCGCACACGCCCGCCACCACCTGCTCGGCCACGCCGGATTCCAGCTTGCCGGTGGCGAAGTAGTCGAGGAAGAAGAGGGGAGCCGCGCCCTGCACAAGCACGTCGTTGACCGACATGGCCACCAGATCGATGCCCACGGTGTCGTGCTTGTCAAAGAGGAAGGCGAGCTTGAGCTTGGTGCCCACGCCGTCGGCCCCGGCCACCAGCATGGGGGCCTGCATCCCGGTCAGGTCAGGCTTGAACAGCCCGCCGAAACCGCCGATGTCCGTGGCCACGCCGGGCGTGAAGGTGGACTTGACCATGTCCTTGATGCGGCCGATGAAACGGTTGCCCGCCTCGATGTCCACGCCTGCGGCGGTGTATGCCTGGGACCGTCTGGCGCTGTCGCTCATGTGATGCTCCTTGGCAGGCTGTTGAAAATGGCAATCTGCGTCGTTGCTTCAAAAAGTTCAAACCCTCGCGTACAGGAAGTACGCTTCGGTCTTGAACTTTTTTCGCGCCTGCATCTCACCATTTTAGAATAGCCTGCTGGTTCTGACTTTTTCAACGGCCAGTTAACGTTCGGGATTCCCCGGATTATAGGGGTTTGGCCGGGCAAGTTCAAGGGCCATCTGCACGGCGCGCCCGGCCCGCGAATTGCATTTGCCATTTTGCCGGGCGGGCCGTATGCAAGACACAGAGGCCTCCGCCCCCAACCCCCGGAGGGAACAATGCGCAGATTCGGCAGGATACTCGTCGCGGCCGTAGCCGTTGTGATTTTGACGCTCTCTCTGGCCCTGGCCGGGGCCAAGTTCACCAACAAGGACACGGCCAAGGACCGCCGCACCAACACCTTTGGCACGGACCAGGGCGCGGACACGGCCACCACCACCTTCGGCACCAACGAGGCCGGAGACTCCACCCTCAAGGTCAAGCCAGCGCCCAAGCCCGAGGAAGTGGACTGGTACGACAAGGTCATCATCACCGTGAACCCGGATACCAAATGGCCCACCTCGGGCACATCCTCGTCCACGCGCACCAGAACCGCCTACGACAACGCCACAGACACCGAGACCAGGACCACCACCACCGAGGAGCGCAACTGGTAGCTTTTACGCGTCCAGGACGGTGACGGCGGCCGCGACCTGTGGCATGATCAATGTCCGGGAGGTGGACCATGCAGGAGGCACGGCTCTGGAAGCGGCTCAAGGGCGACACGGTGCAGTGTCGTTTGTGCAGCCATTTCTGCGTCATCGGCCAGGGTGAGCGCGGCCAGTGCGGCGTGCGCGAAAATCGCGAGGGCACGCTCATGGCCCTCAACTACGGCAAAATCGCGGCCATCAACCTCGATCCGGTGGAAAAGAAGCCGCTCTTCCACTTCCATCCGGGCAGCCGGACCTATTCCTTTGCCACGGCGGGCTGCAATTTTAGCTGCACCTTCTGCCAGAACTGGTCGCTCTCCCAGCCCCAGCGCGAGGGCGGGCGCGTCACCGGCCGGGCCATGACCCCCGGCGATCTGGTGGAAGAGGCCGTCAAGCTCAAGGCGGCGAGCATCTCCTACACCTACACCGAGCCCACGATCTTCTTCGAGATCATGCAGGACACGGCCCGGCTGGCAGCCGACCAGGGGCTGGCCAACATCATGGTCAGCAACGGCTTCATGAGCCCCGAATGTCTCGACGAACTCGGCCCCCTCATCGACGCGGCCAACGTGGACCTCAAGAGCTTCAGCGAGGATTTCTACCGCGACATCTGCGGGGCGCGGCTCAAGCCCGTGCTGGAGAATCTGGTGCGCATCCGCCACGACCTGGGCTGGTGGCTGGAGGTGACCACCCTGCTCATCCCGGGCAGGAACGACTCGCCGGACGAGCTGGACCGGCTCACGGATTTCCTGGTGGACGAGCTGGGCGAAGACACGCCCTGGCACATCTCGCGCTTTCACCCGGAGTACCGCATGAACGATGTGGGCGTCACCGGCACCGACACCCTGGAGGCAGCCTGGGCCATGGGCCGCGACAAGGGGCTCAAGTACGTGTACATCGGCAACCTGCCCGGCTCCAACCGGCAGCATACGGTGTGTTCGGGCTGCGGGGCCACGCTCATCGAGAGGTTCGGCTTCGCCCCCTCGGCCATGGGCCTCACCAAGGGGCGCTGCCAGCGCTGTGGCACCCCTGTGGCCGGGGTGGGCATGGACTGAGCGAACTTGCCAACGCGTCCCTTTTCCAGTAGGTATGCATCCCCGTCGGGGACGATGGAAACAACGGGGCGTGGCGCAGTCTGGTAGCGCGCCTGCTTTGGGAGCAGGATGCCGGGAGTTCAAATCTCTCCGCCCCGACCATAAAAACTTGTGACTTCAGATGGTTATCTGAGGTCACTTTTTGTTTTAGTCGTTTTGTACAAGGATGGTACAGTCCAGCGTACTTTTGGCAAAAACAATGGACATGGAGGTTGATTTTCATGAGGGTTGCGTGGCATACCCCGATTTTCTGGTTAAGATTTATTTGATTTATACAAAGAACGATAGATACATCCGTCGAAAAGGGCATCTTGATGCAGCGAGACATGCTTCAGTATGACGTCAATGAAACGCCCCCAGTCTATATGTGCTTGGTCGTAGCCATCACCCATGTACTTCTTATTTTCGAAGCTATTATCTTCATCCCCAATGTGCTGGGAAAAACCGTTGGCCTGCCACATGATTCCCTCCAGTTCATGACGTTTTCCACCATCATCATCGCTGCTGTTTTTACATATATCCAAAGTCTGCGGAAGTTCGGTCTGGGCTGCGGATTTATCCTTTTTTCAGGTTCCTACAGTGCATTTCTGCTCTGCTCCGTGGATGCGGTAAATATGGGTGGCCTCCCACTGCTAGGTACAATGGCCCTGCTGACGGCACCCATTGTTTTCTTGTATACCTATTTTATCCGCTTTCTACGTCACATCATTACTCCCGCAGTGGGAGGGGTGGTGGTGTTGCTTATTGCGGTGTCCCTTGTGCCTATCGGGTTAGACCTGTGGGCCGGAAGCCACGCGCCCCAAGTCGCCGCAACACCGATTTACGTAAAGCTAGGTATTGGGATTTGCACCATACTGGTGCTTACTGTGCTAATGCTTTTCGGTAACAGTACGCTCAAGCTCTGGAGCCCTATTCTGGCCATGACCATCGGATACGTTGTGGCTTTTTTTACAGGAGAACTAAGCTTTTCCAATACCATGCAAGCATCGTGGATCGGCCTGCCGCCAGTGCAGGCATGGCCGGGGCTGGAGTTTAACCTTTCCAGCATGCATCTGCCGCTATTTATTGCCTTCTCCATGGCAATGCTTGCCAGTACTATAGAAAACACCGGTAACATCATGCTCGTGCAGCAAATTTCAAAACGTGATTTTCGCCGAGTGTCTTATGATAGCGTGCAAGGCGGATTGTACTGTGATGGCCTAAGCAAAATCACTGCAGGATTGTTCGGAACCGCTGTGCCGTCTGTGTACTGCGACAATCTGCCCCTTATTGAAATGACAGGGGTAGCCTCGAGAAAAATTAGTCAATACGGCGCTATTATTCTGGCTGCACTGGCATTTATGCCCAAGGTCAGTGGCATTATCCTAGACATGCCTGGGCCAGTTATCGGCGGTTTTGTTATTGTCATCGCCGCCCTTCTTTTCCATGCCGGCGTGGGGTTGGTGACCATGACTTCTCTGAGCAACCAACACGGGCTCATTCTCGGTCTATCGCTGACAGTAGGGCTCATCGCAGAAAGCGGTACCTACTTTCCCGGCATTATACCGGAAAGTTTTTCTCCCATGTTTCAAAACAGCGTGGCAATGGGTGGTTTCACTGCATTTTTTCTGAGTACACTGGCGTATCTGGCTCCGAAAAAAAGAGTGGAAGGTAGTTTTCATGCCGACATTTCCGAACTAAAAAGTCTGCAACAGCTCCTGAAAAAAGGGCAAGAAAAATTAAGCCTGTCACAAAAAGAATTCAATATCCTCTCCCTGTGCTGCGAAGAAATATTCTGCCATATGGCGAAAGAACCCAACACTGATGTACAACGCAAGTTCTCTCTACGAATATCCAGGACGGAAGATGGGATTTTTACCGAAGCGGTGACAGGTTATAAAATGGACGACATCAACAACTTTGTCGTACCAAAGAGTTTTTTCAGCGCCACAACACATGAACTGAACACCCTGGGGCTTATTCTGTTCTCAAAGTGTGCAAAAGATGTAAAACACATTGAAATATCAGGCTACTCCTTTATCTCTTTTCTGCTTTAGCGTCTTCGTCCAGCCAGACCGATCGTGACGCGCCCCGACCAGGAAGTGATGGGTTGACACGAGAAATCGTGTCGGCTTTTTTTGTGAGGGCGTGGGGTCAGATGTAGCGGTACATGAGGATGAAGTGGCAGGTGCTGCCGCCGATGACGAAGAGGTGGAATATCTCGTGGAATCCGAGGAATCCGGGGAAGGGGTCGGGCCGTTTGAGGGCGTAGATCACCGCGCCCAGAGTGTAGGCCAGGCCGCCCGCCACCAGCCAGGCCAGTCCGGCTGTGGGCAGGTTCATGGCCAGCGGATAGATGCCGACCAGGGCGATCCAGCCCATGCCCAGATAGATGGCCGTGGAGAGCCAGCGAGGGGCCGAGAGCCAGAATATCTTGAGCAGGATGCCGCCCAGGGCCACGCTCCAGATGACCCCGAGCATGGACCACCCCCAGGGGCCGCGCAGCGGAATCAGGCAGATGGGCGTGTAGGTGGCCGCGATGCAGACGAAGATCATGGCGTGGTCCACCCGGCGCAGGGCGCGCACGCCGCGCTCGTCAAGGGGTAGCCAGTGGTAGAGGGTGCTGGCCGTATAGAGCAGGACAAGCCCTACGCCGAAGATGGAAAAACCCACGAGGTGCCACGGCATGACCGGATCGACCGCGCGCAGGATGAGGGCCACGGTGCCGACCACGGCCAGGGTTGCGGCGATGCAGTGGGTCAGGCCGTTCATTGGGTCGCGAAGAAAGCGGATCATCATGCCTCCGGGGT
Source organism: Pseudodesulfovibrio pelocollis (assembly GCF_030282845.1). Taxonomy (GTDB): domain Bacteria; phylum Desulfobacterota; class Desulfovibrionia; order Desulfovibrionales; family Desulfovibrionaceae; genus Pseudodesulfovibrio; species Pseudodesulfovibrio pelocollis. The sequence continues at coordinate 110,157 of NZ_JASTWE010000003.1, read as the reverse complement.
TGCTCCTATTGTTTCCTTACACGGTTGTCGCGAATGAAACAAGTGTTTGAGCTGGGGGAGCTCCAGGAGGTCAGTCCATGAGCATGGGCGGGGCCTCGGGCTTGGAGCATTGCTCGGCGTCGGCCAGCATGTCGGCCAAGGTGAAGGAGTTCAGCCGCTGATACATGGCCTCGGCGGCCTCCACCCACAGGCGGCTGGTCAGGCACACTTCGCGGCGCAGGCAGTCGGTCTTGCCGGTGCGGCACTCCACCAGGGAGTCGTCGCCCTCCAGGATGCGCACCAGCTCGCCCAGGAGAATCTCCGAGGCCGGGCAGGACAGGGTATGGCCGCCCTTGGGGCCGCGCTTGCTCGTGACGAATCCAGCGTCCTTGAGCTTGCGGATGAGTTTTTCGAGATATTTGGTGGAAACGCCCTGGCGCTCGGCGATGTCCTGAATCCTGACCGGCCCGGACCCGCAGTGCTGGGCGATGTCCAGAGCCATCCTGGTGCCGTATCGGCTGCGCGTGGTGAGTCGCATGGTTCCCCTGATCGGTTGCTGGTGCGGTGTCTGATTCAATGCCGCCCGGAGAAGTCGGGAAATCCGGCTCTCCATCTATTCTGAATCATTGGTCGATGTCAAAACAGGTCTTGTCTCGAAGGGGAATTAGCACAAAACTGACCCCGCGACAACGCCGGGCACGGCCGCAGGCGGGCAGAGTTCGACGGGGCCGGTGCGGGTCAGGCGCGGTCTTTGGGCCTTGTGCGGCTCTTGATGAAGGCGAGGATGCCGAAGATGCCGACGATGTAGCCGATGCCGCCCACGATCTCGGTCATTCCCGGCCCGGCCTGGCTCAGTTCGGCCAGCATCTGCTTCACAGGGGTCAGCTCGCGGCGGATTGTGGCCTCGACCTGCGTCTGGATTCGGGCATCAATTTGAGCTTCGATTTGCGCCTGGGCCGCAGTGTCGGAGAGGGGCGACTGGGGCGCGGCAAGGTCCGGGGCGGGCGCGGATTCTGGCGCGGGTTTGGGCTCAGATTTGGGCCCAGATTTGGGCGTGGAATCGGGCGTGGCCGTTTTCTGTCCGGTGGCGGCCAGTTCCTCGGCCGCGATGGTCCACTCCGTCTGATGTCCCTCGCCAGCCAGGAGCTTGAGGCGCAGGGCCATGGCCCCGCCCCGCGCGGGTTCGGGGATGGGAAAGGCGAAGCGGCCCTGGTCGTCCGTGGTGCCCGTGAGCAGCAGGATGCCGGTGGCGGCGTCATAGACCTCGATGGTGCCGTGGTTGACCCGGCTGCTGCGGCTGTAGCCGCTCTCAGTGACCACGGTGTCGCCGTCAACATAGGCGAAGAGGTTGACCCGATGGGCGTGCCCGGCCGTGGTCAGGAGGAGCAGGGCGGCCAGGGCGGCGCAGGCGGCAAGGGCGAAACGGCGCATGATGGTCTCCGTCATTTGATGGGCGCGGCCAGGGCCTCGGGCTTGACCTTGGCCAGAAAGGTGTAGGCGAATCCGGTGATGATTCCTTCCACCACCATGACCGGCACATGGGCCGCGAACAGCGCGGCGGCAGAGGGGACAAAGGCATCGCCCGACAGGGCCAGTGAAGCGGCCGTGAGCAGGGCGCTCAGGAGCATGGCCAGGAATCCGCAGGCAAAGGCTCCGGTGAAGCGGAAGGTGGTGCCCCGGGCCAGCAGGGGCCTGAACACGAAAAAGCAGAGCACGGCCGGGGCGGCCATGTTGAAGGTGTTGATCCCCAGCGTGGTCAGGCCGCCGTACTGGAAGAGTACGGCCTGGAGCAGCAGGGCCACGAGGATGGAGGGAAAGGCGGCCCAGCCGAGCATGACCCCGAGCAGGCCGCCCAGCACCAGATGGGCGCTGGCCGGGCCGATGGGCACATGCACCAGAGAGCCGATGAAAAAGGCGGCCGAGAGGATGGCCACGGTCATGATCTTGTCCTGATCCGTCTTCCTCAGGCCGATGGCCGTGCCGATCACGGCCAGGGCGGCTCCGCCGAGCAGCACCGGCGCGGACAGGACTCCCTCGGAAATATGCATGTGATGATCGCCCCGGATTTATGCCGGATCGTCGTCCCCCTGCCTGGATGGCGGTGGCGCGAATATCTGCGGCGTGTGAACAACCCGGATTCCGTATACACCTATCCGCGCGGCTAGGCAAGGGCGGGGAGGCTTTGCGGCCAGTTAATCGAAGTCGGCCAGCAGGGCGCTGATCTGCACACCGGCAACCACCGGGGTCTCGTTGAAGCGCATGCGGATGCGATACAGGGCATGGTGGAGCTGGCCCGAGGAGATGCCGTTCTTCAGCGCGGTATGGGCCTCGATGAAGGCCGCCAGGGAATCGCACACCTTGAGCAGGGGGCCGTCCTTGGGGTCCAGGGAGTCGAGGTTCCATTCGCCCGCCAGCTTTTCGTCGCTGGCCTCGACCACCATGCCGTCACGGCGGATGGTGCCCTTGAATTCGCTGCCCACGGCCTTGCCCAGCAGGTATTCGAGCCGGTCCGCCACCTCGCCGTAGCCGCCCTCGCGCAGGGGGTCGAGGACCACCCGCTTGAGTTCGAGGTCCTCGTATTCGTGGATCAGGGCCGCGATGTCGCTGGACGAGCCCTTGACCGGCGAGATGATGTCGCGGGTGAGCAGCTCGGGCAGGTCGTGGAAGAGCCCGGCAAAGAAGTTGTTCTGGGAGCGGGCCCGGCACGCGCCCACCTCCATGCTGAAGAACCAGGAAAAGGCGGCCACGATGTACAGGTGGCCGAGCACCGAGGTCTCGGGCACGCGCGGGGTCTGGGACCAGCGTTTCTGGAAGCGCAGCCTGCCGCACATGCGCGCGAACAAGCCAAGCACGTTGTTCTCCTCGTCCAGCAGTTCGGCCACCCCCGCAAGGTCGCGCATCTCGCCCAGGCGGTCGATGAAGCTCTGTTCGATCTCCGTCAGTTCGTGGTCCATCTTGTTGATGGATTTGAGCAGCTTGAATTCCGAATAGCTGGCGTAGAGGTGGGCGGCGTGGAGGATGCGCCGGGCCAGTCCAGCGTCTTCCGGCCGCATGAGGTAGTCGGTCATGCGGCGCACGAACTCGTTGCCCAGGGGCATGATGCGCGGGCTCAATTCCGCCAGCACCCAGTTGGTCAGGGTGCGGTAGTGGTCCGGGTTCTCCTTGATGCGGTAGAAGACCGGCGGCTTGATGTCCGTGATCACGAGCCGGTAGAGGTAGTCGAAGATGCCGCCCTCGACGATGGATTCGCCCAGGGCGCGCTTGCGGGCCACGTCCATGGACCCGGAATTGAGCAGGAACAGCAGCCAGGCCACGATCATCTTGTGGGCCTGCTTGTCCACTTCCACCAGCTCCATGGGCCGCAGCTTGTCGTTCCAGCGCTTCATGAACGCGCCCGAGAAGACGAGTTCGAGCAGGCTCTTTCTGATGATCACCGACATGGCAGGCTCCGCGCGTCAGGGCAGATACGGGTTGAAATACCCGTAGTTGATCCAGGGCAGCGCTTTCTTGAGCCGCTTGCGGAAGTTGATGAAGCCCATGCAGGGGGAGTGGCCGAAGGGGGCCATGAGGCGCAGGTACAGCTCGGGGTCGAGGTTGAGGTTGCGCAGCTGGACAAAGTCGAACCGGCTGGTCTCGCCAAGCTCGATCAGGGCCGCCAGCTCCTCTTCGGTGTCGGTAATGCCTGGGAAGAAGAGCAGGTTCAGGGAGACGAAGAGCCCCACCTCGTGGGCCTTGATCATGGCCTCGCGCACGTCGTCGAAGGTGTACCCGGCGGGGCGGTAGTAGGCCTCATAGGGGCCGAGCCGAGCCGAGTTGAGACTGACCCGGATGGCGTTGACCCCGGCCACCTTGAGGGCAGGCATGGCCTGGGGACGTGATGCGTTGGTGTTGACATTGACCGTGCCGGTGCCGCCGTCGGCGCGGTATGCCTTGACCGCCTCGCAGATGAGTTCGGCCTCAAGCAGGGGCTCGCCCTCGCATCCCTGGCCAAAGGAGAAGATGGGGTTGCGCTCGCGCGACTCGTGGCGGCGCATGACCTGGACGATCTCCTCCACGGTGGGGGTGAAGGCGATGCGGCATTGGGGCGAGGGAAAGCCGGAATCCTCGGGCTGGTGCGAGATGCAGCCCACGCACGCCGCATTGCAGGCGCGCGAGGTGGGCAGGGGACACTCGAACCGGCCCAGGGCAAGATTCTTGGCCGCCGGGCAGCCGCTGGTCAGGGCGCACCCGGCCAGATGGTTGATGAGCCGGTTGCCGGGCATCTCGGTGATCAGTGCGTGGGCACCCGCCTCGATGCGGTCCGGCGGGATGTGCGAAAAGACCTGCCGCCTGTCCTCGTCCACCTGCTTGGCGCAGACCCAGAACCGGCCGTTGGCATAGCCGATGGCCGCGTAGGAGAGCAGGGGCAGCACGGGCGCGCCCTCGTCGGTTTCGTAGGCGCTGATGCCGGTGACCGTGTTGCCCGGGCAGGCAAAGGCGGCCACGGCCAACTCTTCCATGACCTCGGTCTGACCGGTCTCGGGGTTGTAGCCCATGGCGTGGCGGCCGGGGAGCATGAAGAATTCGGATTCATCGGGCAGCGGCGTGATTTCGTCGGGCCGGGGCAGGCCGAATTCGTTGCCCCGGCGGCAGAGCATGAGCAGCTCGGGATGGTCGTATATCTCGCCCTCGGCGGTGGCGAAGAGCATGTGCGGCTGGGGCTTGTTCTTTGAGGACATGGCAAGGGTATACGGGAAAAGGGCGAGGCAGGGCAAGGAGTGAATGGGACGCGGCGCGATGGGCCCCCAGGGGAGTGTGGCGCTCGTCGAGTCTGGACAAAGGGCGCAAAAAGGCCGACACCGCAAGCGGTGTCGGCCGGAATGAACCGGATGGTCCGAGCAAGCGGCTTAGCGCTTGGAGTACTGGAAGCTGGCGCGGGCGCCGCGCAGGCCGTACTTCTTGCGCTCTTTCTTACGTGCGTCGCGGGTCAGCAGACCGGCGGGCTTGAGCACGGAGCGAAGCTCGGGGTTGATCTCGCACAGGGCGCGGGAAATGCCGTGGCGAAGGGCCTCGGCCTGACCGGTGACGCCGCCGCCGGAGCAGTTGGCCTTGATGTCATACTTGTCGAGCATGCGCACGAGCTTGAGCGGCTGCTGGACGATCATCTGCAGGGTCTTGCGGGGAAAGTAGTCCTCGAAGGGACGGCCGTTAACGGTGATCTGCCCGGTCCCGGCATACATGCGGGTGCGGGAGATGGCGTTCTTTCTCTTGCCGGTGCTGTAAGTGAAATCGCTCATGATAATCCCCGATTAGATATCCAGAGTTTTGGGAGCCTGGGCCGCGTGCGGGTGCTCGGACCCTGCGTAGACCTTCAGCTTCTTGAGCAGCTGGGCGGCCAGCCGGTTCTTGGGCAGCATGCCCTTGACCGCGGCGGTGATGACGTTCTCAGGCTTCCTGTCCAGCATCTCGCGCAGGGTCTTTTCCTTGAGCCCGCCGGGATGGTTGGAATGCTTGTAGTACATCTTCTTGTCGAGCTTCTGGCCGGTGACCTTGATCTTCTCGGCGTTGATCACGACGATGAAGTCGCCCATGTCCATATGGGGGGCGAATTCAGGCTTGTGCTTGCCACGCAGACGGGTGGTGATCTCGGTGGCCAGACGGCCAAGGATCTTGTCCGTGGCGTCAACCACGAACCATTCGCGGCTCGCGTCTTCCGGCTTGGGGCTATATGTCTTCATGATGAATGCTCCTTGCGCAAACTGGGAATGGGACATTTACGGAGTTTGCCTCCGTATGTCAACCAATTTTTCAGGCCGTCGAGTCCATGCCGCCTACCCGGGCTCGGCCCGGGCGGGAAGGGTTCGGCGGTCCGATTCAAGTGTCGTTCCGGTCGCTTGTCCGGTCGTCTCGTGGCGTGGGAACTGGGGTGTAACGGGGTGTCCCTCAAGCCGCCGATCCTGACCGGGAGCACGATGATACACAAAAACCTGTCGGGCCACAAGGGGTTTTTCGGGAGGGCGGCAGGGCGCAGCGGGGCGCGGCCAAGGCCGCGCCCCGTGTGAAGCTGGTTCGGATTATCCGGCCACAAGGGCTTTGATCTTGGACAGGGCGGCGGGGATGCCCGAGGCATCGGTGCCGCCCGCGCGGGCGAGGTCCGGGCGGCCTCCGCCGCCTCCGCCCACCTCGGCGGCCACGGGCTTGATCAGGTCGCTCGCCTTGAACCGGCCGTGCAGGTCCTTGGTCACGGACAGGGCCACCGAGACCTTGCCGTCGTCGTGCCCGGCCACGAGGCAGACAATGCCCGAGGCGATCTTGCTGCGCAGGGCGTCCATCTGTTCGAGCATGACGTTCATGTCCGGGGCCTCCACCTGGGCGGCCAGTACGGTGACGCCGCCTATCTGTTCGGCCTCGGCCAGCATGTCGCGGCCGGTGCCCGAGGCCAGTTTGGCCTGGAGCTGCTTCACCTCGCGGGCCATGTCCTTGACCTGCTGTTGCAGGGCGCGGACCTTGGCGGGCAGGTCGGCGGGCTGGGCCTTGAGCAGGGCCGAGGCCTCGGCGGCCGCGACGCGGCGCTCGTTAAGGTAGGCGATGGCGTTGCCGCCGGTGGCCGCCTCGATGCGCCGGATGCCAGCGGCCACGCCGGATTCGCTGACGATGACGAACTGCCCGGCAAGCCCAGTGTTGTCGAGATGGGTCCCGCCGCACAGTTCCATGGACACGCCCGGCACCTCGATGACCGAGACCGAGTCGCCGTATTTTTCGCCGAACAGGGCCGTGGCCCCCTTGGCCTGGGCCTCTTCGATGGAGACCACTTCGCGGCTGACCGGGACGGCGTCGAGAATGCTCTGGTTGACCAGGGTCTCGACCCGGACGATCTCCTCCACGGTCAGTCCCTTGATGTGGGTGAAGTCGAAGCGCAGCCGGTCCGGCCCCACCAGGGAGCCCGCCTGCCGGGCGTGGTCGCCCAGCACCTTGTGCAGGGCCGCGTGGAGCAGGTGGGTGACGGTGTGGTTGCGCATGGTGGCCAGCCGCTGGCCCCGGTCCACGTTGAGGAACACGGAGTCGCCGACGCGCAGCTGGCCCTGGGTCATCGCGACCTTGTGGGCGGTGAGGGATTGGGAGGGCTTGACCGCGTCAAGCACAATGCCCCGGCCCGACGACGCGGCCAGCTCGCCGGAGTCGCCCACCTGGCCGCCGGACTCGCCGTAGAAGGGGGTGGAGCGCGTCACTACCCAGCCGGTGGCGCCCGGCTCCAGGGCCTCGACAGCCTCGCCCGCCTCGCTGAGCAGGTGGGTGATCTCGGACTGGTCGGCCATGGCCTCGTACCCGGTGAATTCGCTGGTCACGTCCTGTTCGAGCAGGGTGTGGAACACGGCGGCCAGGTCCTTGTCGCCCGATCCTTTCCAGGCGGCCTTGGAGCGGGTTTTCTGCTCCTTCATAAGGGCCTCGAAGCCTGCCTCGTCTACACCGATGGCGTGGCGCTCGGCCACGTCGCGGACGATGTCGATGGGAAATCCGTAGGTGTCGTAGAGTTTGAAGGCGGTCTCGCCGGGCACCAGGGCGGTTCCAGCCGCCTTGAGTTCGGCCAGTTCGGCTTCGAGCATCTCAAGGCCCTTGTCCAGGGTCTTGGCAAACCCTTCCTCCTCGCCGCGCACCACCTCGATCATGAAATCGCGCGATTCCCGAAGCTCGGCGAAGTGGTCGCCCATGTCCTCTACGACCTTGCCGGCGGTCTTCCACAGGAACGGCTCGGTCAGGCCCATGAGCTTGCCAAAGCGGCAGGCGCGGCGGATGAGGCGGCGCAGGATGTAGCCCCTCCCCTCGTTGGAGGGCAGCACCTGATCCGGGATGAGGAAGGCGATGGCCCGGCTGTGGTCGGCGACGACCTGAAGCGCGGTGTCGATCTCCTCGTTCTCGCGGTACTTTACTCCGGCCAGCTCGGCGGTGTAGCGGATGATGGACTGGAAGAGGTCGGTCTCGTAGTTGGAGGCAACGCCCTGGCACACGGCGGCGATGCGCTCAAGGCCCATGCCCGTGTCGATGGACGGCCGGGGCAGTGGGGTGCGGGTGCCGTCCTCGGCCTGGTCGAACTGCATGAACACGAGGTTCCAGATTTCGAGGTAGCGGTCGCAGTCGCACTTGCCGATGCCGCACTCCGGGCCGCAGCCCACATGCTCGCCCTGGTCGAAGTGGACCTCGGAGCACGGGCCGCAGGGGCCGGTGTCGCCCATGGACCAGAAGTTGTCCTTCTCGCCCAGCCGGTAGATGCGCTCGGCCGGGACGCCCGCCACACTCTGCCACAGCTCGCCCGCCTCGTCGTCGTCATTGTATATGGTAATATAGAGGCGGTCCTTGGGCAGCTTCAGCTCCTCGGTCAGGAACTCCCAGCAGTAGCGGATGGCGTCTTCCTTGAAATAATCGCCAAAGGAGAAGTTGCCGAGCATCTCGAAGAAGGTGTGGTGGCGCGCGGTGCGGCCCACGTTTTCCAGATCGTTGTGCTTGCCGCCCACGCGCAGACATTTCTGCGAGGTGGTGGCCCGGGAGTAGTCGCGCTTCTCCTGGCCCAGGAAGAGGCGCTTGAACTGGACCATGCCCGCGTTGGTGAAGAGCAGGGTGGGGTCGTCCTTGGGAATGAGCGGCGAGGACCCGACCACGGCGTGGCCGTTCTTTTCAAAATATTCCAGGAATTTCCGGCGGATTTCAGCAGCGTTCATCGGTGAATGTTCTCCACGAAAGGTATGTTTCCAGACAAAAGCGCCCCGGGCCGGATGCCCGGGGCGCCGTTGCCCGGCGTGCGCGATGTCTAGTCGTCGGCCTCGTCCGGGGCCGAGGATGACCCGGCCAGCTTGCCCGTGGCGGGTTCGCCGCGATACCCGAGGTGGGTCATGAGCTTTTCCTCGATGGCCCCGGCGATGTCCGGGTTGTCTTCGAGGAGCTGGCGCACGTTCTCCTTGCCCTGGCCGAGTTTTTCGGCTCCGAAGGCGAACCAGGAGCCGGATTTTTCTATGATGCCAAGTTCGACGCCCATGTCGATGAGCTCGCCGGTGCGGCTGATGCCCTGGCCGTAGAGCACATCCACCAGCGCCTCGCGGAAGGGCGGGGCGACCTTGTTCTTGACCACCTTGATCCTGGCGCGGATGCCGTAGGCCTCGTCCTTGTCCTTGAGGGTCTGGATGCGGCGGATGTCGAGCCGGCAGGAAGCGTAGAATTTCAGGGCGTTGCCGCCGGAGGTGGTCTCGGGGTTGCCGTAGCCGGTCATGCCGATCTTCATGCGTATCTGGTTGATGAAGATGACCACGCAGTTGGACTTGTGGATGGTGCCGGTCAGCTTGCGCAGGGCGTGGGACATGAGCCGGGCCTGTCCGCCCACCTGGGTCTCGCCCATCTGGCCTTCAAGCTCGGCCTGGGGGATGAGGGCGGCCACCGAGTCGATGACAATCACGTCCACCGCGCCGGAGCGCACCAGCAGGTCGGCGATTTCCAGGGCCTGCTCGCCGTAGTCGGGCTGGGAGATGAGCATCTCGTCGGTCTTGACGCCCAGCCGTTTGGCGTAGCTGGGGTCCAGGGCGTGCTCGGCGTCCACAAAGGCCGCGTTGCCCCCCTGCTTCTGCGCCTGGGCCACGATGTGCAGGGCCAGGGTGGTCTTGCCCGAGGACTCCGGCCCGTAAATCTCGATGACGCGGCCGCGTGGCACGCCGCCGATGCCCAGCGCGATGTCCAGGCCGATGGAACCCGTGGGGATGAAGGGGATGGTGTGGGCGGCCTCGTCGTCGAGGCGCATGATGGCGCCCTTGCCGAACTTGCGCTCGATGGTGGTCAGGGCGGTGCCGAGAGCCTCCTTGCGCAGGGTATCGGGATCGACGGCTTTTCGTGCCATGGGAATTTCCTCCGGGTGTTACAGACGCAACGTATGAGCAACACGCTTAGATACCAGATACGGGTCCGACGGGCAACAGGCATGTGGTTGGAGATAAAAACAATAAAATACAAAATATTACTTCTTTTCTGGTCCGCAACGCGAGCTGTCTTGCCAAGGTGGCGGTGGCGTATCCCTTTGACCTTGGGCCGATTCTCCAATAAGGGTCGCACCCATGAACAGGAACTACGACGCCCTGGCCCTGCTCTCTGGCGGGCTGGACTCCATTCTGGCCATGCGCACGGTCATGGACCAGGGGCTGGCCGTGCTCGGCCTGCACTTCACCACGCCCTTCTTCGGCAAGCCGCACCTGATCCCCTTCTGGCGGGAGCACTACGGCATCGAGGTGGAGGCGGTGGACATCGACCGCGAGTACGTGGACATGCTCCTTGGCGACCCGTCCCAGGGGTTTGGCAAGTGGCTCAACCCGTGCATCGACTGCAAGATCACCATGCTCGACCGGGCCGCCGCGCTGCTGCCCGCCTACGGCGCGAAGTTTCTCATCTCGGGTGAGGTCATCGGCCAGCGGCCCATGAGCCAGCGGGCTGACTCCCTCAATGTCATCACCAAGCGGGCCGGGGTGCGCGATCTGCTCCTGCGGCCCCTGTGCGCCCGGAACCTGCCGCCCACGCCCATGGAGGAATCCGGGCTGGTGGACCGCGACCGGCTCCTCGACTGGAGCGGCCGGGGCCGAAAGCCCCAGTACGAGTTGGCCGGGCAGTACGGCTTCACCGAGATCCCCACCCCGGCGGGCGGCTGCTGCCTGACCGAGGCCCAGGGCGCGGCCCGGTTCGTCCAGTTGCTCCTGCATCGGCCTACCCCCGAGCCAGCTGATTTCCGCCTCGCCCGGGAGGGCAGGCAGCTCTGGGCCGGGACGCACTGGCTCGCCTTTGGCCGCACGGCCGGGGACAACGCCGCCCTTGAAGCCTGCCAGCGCCCCGGCGATTACGTGTTCAAGCTGGCGGATTTTCCCGGCCCCCTGGCCGTGGCGCGACCTGTGGCCGGCGAGTGGGAGGCCGAGGCCGTGCGCGACGCGGCCGCCCTTGTGGCCTCATACGCCACCAGGGCGCGCCGCCATTTCGAGGCCACGGGCCAGCCGGTGCGCGTCATCGTGCGCCGTGACGCCGGGCCGGGCGAGATTGCCGAGACCGTGGAGGTCGTCCCCACGCGTCAGACCGCGCTGCCCTGGGCCGAGCCCAGGCCGGAGATCGTGCGCGAGTGGAAGAAGGCGCGGGCCTTGGAATCGCGGTGAATCCGCTCCTTGCACCGGCCAGGGACACGGCGTAGGATGCCGCCATGCTGATCGATATCACCACCTTCTGCGTCTCGGCCGTGCTGCTCTGGTTCGGTGCCAGCTGGATCGTCAATTCGGCGGCGCTCATCGCGCGCAAATACAATGTCTCGGAACTGGTCATCGGCCTGACCATCGTGGCCATGGGCACCTCGGCCCCGGAGTTCCTGGTCACGTTCAACGCGGCCCTGCGGGGACACAACGACATCTCCCTGTCCAACGTGGTCGGGTCCAACATCTTCAACCTCGGTTTCATCCTGGGCCTGATGGCCATGATCAGGCCGCTGGTCGCCAGCCGGACCGTGGTCTACCGTGATGGCCTGCTGCTCCTGGCGACCACGGCGTGCATCCTGCTCGTCTCCTTCACCGGCGAGCTGGGGCGGGTTTTCGGCGGGGCGCTGGTGGCCCTGCTCGTGGGCTACCTCGTCTTCCTGGGCATGCGGCGCGAATCGCCGGGCGAGGCGGAGCTTGAGGAACTCAAGGGGCGCACCGCGTCCTGGCGCGACGTGGTGCTGCTGGTCCTCGGCTTTGGGGCCATCACCGCGGGCGGGCATCTGATGGTCTCGGCGGCCACGTCCATTGCCGAGGATTTCGGGGTCTCGTCCTGGGTCATCGGGGTGACCATCGTGGCCGCAGGGACCAGCCTGCCCGAGCTGGTCACCTGCCTTGCCGCCTCGGTCAAGGGCAAGAACGAAATGCTCCTTGGCAACCTCATCGGCTCGGATTTCTTCAATTTCGCCGGGGTGCTCGGCCTGACCTGCCTGATCAAGCCCCTGACCGTGTCGCCCGAGGCCGGGTCTGGCCTCATCGTGCTGGTGGGCATGGTCGGGCTGGTGCTGATCATGCTGCGCACCGGCTGGCGCGTCACCCGCCTCGAAGGGGCGCTGCTTGTGGGCATCAACCTGCTGCGCTGGGTCAACGATTTCACCGCCTGACAGACTTTTTGGACAGGATCGGAGGCGACATGCTCTCATTTCTCGGCAATGTGATCTGGTTCGTGATGGGCGGGGTGTTCATGGCCCTGGGCTGGTTCCTGGCCGGATGTTTGATGGCCGTGTCCATCATCGGCCTGCCCTGGGCGCGCTCCGCCTTTGTCATTGCCAAATTCGCCCTGGTGCCCTTTGGCTGCACCCTGATCCGGCGCGACATGCTCACCGGGCGCAAGGATGTCGGCACCTCGGAATGGGGAATCGTGGGCAATGTGCTCTGGTTCGTCTTTGCCGGGTGGTGGCTGTGCGTGGGGCACATCCTTTCTGCCCTGGCCTGCTTCGTGACCATCATCGGCATCCCGTGGGGCTGGCAGCACCTCAAGCTGGCGGCCATCACCCTGGCCCCGGTGGGCATGGCCGTGGTTACCATCCGCGAGGCCGAGGCCTACTATCCGCGCCGCTAGACCCGGCCCTTTGGCGAGCCTTTCGGCGAGTTTTTTGGCGGGTTCATGGGCGGGTCGGGTTCTCCGGGCCGCTTCTCCAGGACAAAATCAAAGATAGCGCCGTGGTCGGTGCTCACCGTGCAGGTTCCGTTCATCTGCTGAGGCAGGTTGCTGATGAGAGTCATGCCGATGGAGTCGCATCCCTCGGGCGCGAACCCTTCGGGCAGGCCGCACCCGTTGTCGCGCACGCGCAGCGTGAAGGAGTCCTCGTCAATGTCGGCCAGCAATAGCCCGATCTCAGGCTGCGGGGTGTCGGCAAAGGCGTGCTTGAGGGCGTTGGTGACCAGCTCGCTGACCAGCAGCCCGGCGTGGAAGAACGCCCGTCTGTTCACGATCACGGGCGCGGTCTCCAGGCGCAGGACAACGGGCCGCTGAGCCAGGGAGTTGATGATGGTGGAGGCGATGCTCTCCAGAAAGCCATCAAAGGCCAACTGGTCGTCCTCGGCCGTGGTCATGTGCGAATGGAGCATGGCGATGGCCTGGATGCGGCCCGTCAGGTCGTCGAGGAGCCCGGCCATTTCCGCCTCGGGCGGCGTGTCGTTCAGCGCCCGCAGATGGATCACGCCCGAGAGCAGTTGCAGGTGGTTCTTGATGCGGTGGTGCGCCTCGCGCAGGGCGAGGGTCTTTTCGTGGCAGAGGCGTTCGAGCCGTTGCCGCTCGCAGAGCATGTGCAGATCGGTTTCCACGGCCATGCGCAAGTGGGCCAGCAATTCGATGTGCAAAACGGAGAATTCGCGCCTGCTCCTGTCGAGCACGCAGATGGTGCCGAATATCTCGTCGTCCGGCCACTTGATGGGCATGCCCAGGTAGGCGACCATGCCCCGGGAGATGTCGGGGTTGTCCTTCCACTGCGGGTCGGCCAAGGCGTCGGGGATGTTCAGGATGTTGCGGGTGCCGAGTACGGTCTCGCAGTACAGGCCAAGCCCGAGGCGCTCGTGCTCTTCGGGCTTGTAGGGGTTGTCCGGTCCCTTGCTTGAGATGCACACCTCGATGTCTTCGGGGTGGATGCGCATGACCAGCCCGGCGGCGGCCCCGGTGGCCTTGGCGGCCAGATTGCTCAGGTTCTGCCACTTGTCCATGACCACGGGGGATATGTCCGGCTTGTCCAGGCCGGAAACAGGCAGGATCACGGGCGATTGTCCGGCAACAGAGACCTTGGCGACTTTGCAGAACCTGGATGGCATTGCTGGTTGCTCCGGGGGTGAATGGTTCTTCATGCCAATAATGCCCTTTTCATGCGCGCGGTCAAATATTTTTGTGCAGCAAACCGCTTTCTCTTGCCTCTGGGGGAAAAGCTGATTAATTAATTCACTGCTGGCATTGTCCCGGCTTGAAATCAGTCATTTAAAATTGTGGAGGAATATTCATGAATCAGTACCCCAGCGCATCCGGCCAGGTGGCGAAAGCGGAAATCGTCAACGCCTTCATGCGCGGCGTGTACGGGTGGATGAGCGGCGGCCTCGCCCTGACCGCGTTCATGGCTTACGCCACGCTCAGTGTCCCGGCCCTGTTCAACCTCGCCTTTGCCTACAACGCCGAGGCAGGAACCCTTTCGCCCACCATGCTGCCGATGATCGCCCTGTTCGCGGCCTTTGGCATGGTCTTTTTCCTGAGCTTCAAGATCTCGACCATGAACCCTTCCACGGCCACGGCCCTGTTCCTGGGCTTCAGCGCCCTCAACGGGTTTTCGCTGGCCCCGATCCTCATGGCCTACACCACGGCCTCGGTGGTCTCCACCTTTGTCACCACCGCGGGCATGTTCGGTGCCATGTCGCTCTACGGCATGCTCACCAAGAAAGACCTGACCAGCTGGGGCAGCCTGCTCTTCATGGGCCTCATCGGCATCATCATCGCCATGGTGGTCAACATCTTCATGCAGAGCTCGGCCATGGCCTTCGCCATTTCGGTCATCGGCGTGATCATCTTCCTCGGCCTCACCGCCTATGACACCCAGAAGCTCAAGACCATGGGCGAGAACGTCCCGGCCGGCGACACCGCTGCCATCCGGCGCGGCACCATCCTCGGTGCGCTGACCCTCTATCTCGACTTCTACAACCTCTTCCTGATGCTCCTGCGGCTCATGGGCGACCGCCGGTAATGCGAATAACGGGGAGGCCGCAAGGTCTCCCCTTTTTGCGATGTCACACTCCATCGACACGCTCCAACGCTCCCTGGCCCCGGTGCTGGCACCCCTTTCATGGGTCTATTCGGCCGGGATGCGGGTGCGGGCGGGGTTCTATCAGCGCGGACTGCTCCCGGCCTGGGAGCCGGACGCGCTGACGGTTTCGGTGGGCAACATCGGCTGGGGCGGCTCGGGCAAGACCCCCATCGCCGGGTGGCTGCTCGGCTGGGCCGAGAGCCGCGGCATGGAGGCGCTCCTGCTCACGCGCGGCTACAAGGCGCGGCCCGTGACCTATCCCTACCTCGTCACCCCTGGCGCGCTGGTCGAGGAGGCGGGCGACGAACCCCTCATGCTCGCAACCATGCACCGCAAGGCCAAGGTGGTGGTGGACCCGGTGCGCACCCGCGCCGGGCGCTGGGCCATGGGGCAGTTCCGTCCCGGGCTGGTGGTCCTTGACGACGGGTTCCAGCACATGGCGGTCAAGCGCCATGTCGATCTGGTGCTGCTGCGGCCCGACGATCTGGCCGGACAGTGGAACCGCGTCATCCCCGCCGGATCGTGGCGCGAGCCAGCGGCCGCGCTGAAGCGGGCCGACGCCTTCCTGGTCAAGATGGCACCCGAGAATTTCACCCGGCTCATTCCCTTCATCTCAGAGCGGCTGGAGCGGTTCCGCAAGCCGGTCTTCAGCTTTCAGCTGCGGCCCGTGGGCGTGACCCATGTCCTGGACGGCCAAGCGGAAGCCGGGTTCGGCGGCGGGGCCTATCTGCTGGTCACCGGCGTGGGCGACCCGGAGCAGGTGCGGCGCTCGGTCGCGCGCTATTTCGGCTATCCTCCGGCCCGGCATCTGGTCTTTCGCGATCACCACGCCTATACCAAGGCCGATGTGCTGGCCATGCAGACCACGGCGCGGCGCCTGGGCTGCGATGCGATCCTGTGCACGCCCAAGGACGCAGTCAAGCTCGGCCCCATGTGCTCCGAGGAGTTCTGGCGGCTTGACCTGCGCTTAGATTTCGGCCCGTCCGCCCTTGGCTCGGGCAAACCCTTCAACACGTGGTGGAGCCGCCGGTTCGACGCCTTCAACCTGCGGCGCACGGATGTCCTGGAGGACGCCCGCGAGGCCGAGGAGCGGGTAGCCGCCGACCGGGACGAGACCACGGACGGGGAGCATGACCATGACCAGAAATAGACGCAAGAAGTCCGGTCCGGGCCCGGCCGAGCCGTCCCTGTCGCCCACGGGGCTGCTCAGGGTGTTCAAGGAAGTGCGCAGGCCCATGTCCCGGGCCGAGGTCGTCCGTCACCTCAAGTTGAAGAAGAAGGACAAGGCCGCGGTCAAGGATATGCTGCGCGAGCTGGTGGAGCAGGGCAAGCTTATCCGCATCCGGCGCGGCTACGGCCTGGCCGAGGCCATGCACTGCATCACCGGGCGGCTCGAAATCCAGCGCGGCGGCTTCGGTTTCGTGGTGCCCGAGGATTCCCGGCGCAAGGATGTTTTCATCAACCAGCGCGACCTGGGCGATGGCTGGCACGGCGACAAGGTGGTGGCCGCCATCGTCCGCGAGAACAAGGGCGACCGCAATCACGAGGGCCGCGTGGTCCGGGTGCTGGAGCGCGGCCGCAAGGTGCTGCCGGTCAAGGTCCACAAGCGCATGCGCGGCGGCGAGTGGCTCTGCCGTCCCACGGACCCGCGCCTTGGCTTCGGCATCATCGCCGGGCTGGCCGACCCGACCATCGAGGTGCGCCCCGGCGACATCGCCCTGTGCGCCCCGGGGGAGCGCATCGACCCGACCATGTGGGAAGGGGAGATCACCGCCTACCTCGGCCCCGAGGCGAGCGTCCCGGTGCAGGAGGCCCTGGTCAAGTCCAACCACAACATCCGGCTGCGCTTCCCGTCCGGTGCCCTGGCCCAGGCCGAGGCCCTGCCGCAGGAACCGGCCGACAAGGACATGCAGGGGCGGCGCGATCTGACCAAGCGCCAATTCGTGACAATCGACGGGGCCACGGCCCGCGACTTTGACGACGCCGTGCTGGTGGAGCGCGCGGGCAAGGGCTATGTCCTCTGGGTGGCCATCGCCGACGTGGCCCATTATGTGCGCGAGGGCACCCCCCTGGACCGCGAGGCCCTGGAGCGCGGCAATTCCTACTATTTCCCCCAGTCCGTGGAGCCCATGTTCCCTGAGCGCCTTTCCAACGGTCTGTGCTCGCTCAATCCAGGCGTGCCCCGGCTGGTCATGGTGGCCCGCATGGAGGCCGACGAGCATGGGGCGACCCGCCGGACCGAGCTATTCCCGGCCATCATCCGAAGTCAGGCCCGGCTGACCTACGGCCAGATCAAACGCGGGGTGCTCGACGGCGACCCGGCCGAGGCCGAGGCCATCGGCCCGGTGCTGCCCATGCTCACGCTGGCCGTGGAGCTGGCCCGCAAGATCAACGCGTTGCGCACCCGGCGCGGCAGCCTCGACTTCGATCTGCCCGAGCCCGAGATTCTCTTCGACGTCCACGGCGACACCAGCGACATCCGGCCCAGGCGCCGCCATTTCGGCCACCAGCTCATCGAGGAGTTCATGATCGCGGCCAACGAGGCCGTGGCCCGGTTCCTCATCGAGCGCGATCTGCCCTGCCTCTTCCGCATCCATCCCCCGGCCGACGAAGAGCGGCTCAAGAACCTCTTCCGCCTGCTGGCCCAGACCGACCCGGGCGTGACCATGCCCAAGGAGATGACCCCGCGCGCCCTACAGCAGCTCATCGCCTCGCAAAAGGGCACGGACAAGGAATACGTGGTCAACCGCATGCTCCTGCGCTCCATGAAGCAGGCCAAGTACTCGCCGGACAACGAGGGCCACTTCGGCCTCGCCTCGGCCGAATACAGCCACTTCACCTCACCCATCCGGCGCTACGCCGACCTGGTGGTCCACCGGCTGGTCAAGGCGGCCCTGGCCCCGGCCGAAGGCCCGCCCACGGCCACGCCCGGCCGCAAGAAGCTCTTCAACATCGCGGGCCACCTCTCGGGCCGCGAGCGGGGGGCCATGGACGCCGAGCGCGAGATCCACAAGCGGGTCATGATCCTGTTCATGCGCGACAAGGTGGGCGGCACCTTTGGCGGCGTCATCTCGCACATCACGGACTACGGGTTCTATGTGGAGCTGCGCGAAGTCATGGCCGAGGGCATGGTCCGTCTCTCGACCATGGACGACGACTACTACACCTACTGGCCCAAGCGCGAGATGCTGGTGGGCGAGCGCACCGGCCAGGCCTTCAAGCTCGGCCAGTCCGTGGAGGTGGTTCTGGAGGAGGCGAGCCTGGAGCGGCTGGAGCTGAACTTCACCCTCAAGTCCATCGCCGACTCGGCCCTGGACTACAAGGACCACATCTGATCCCGTATCCCTCGGCTGTCGGGCGCGTGTCGATTATTGTTGACGGATTGGTATATCAATAGTAAACATCGACGCATTGGAGCAACACCCCAAGAACCAAGGCGTAACGATGAGCAACAATTTCGACGCGTTCTTCGCAAGGCTGTGTTCCGAGACCGACATCACGAGCCAGTCCCAACTCGCCCGCGAGCTGGACCTGGGCCGGGCGGCCGTGTCCCTGGCCAAGCGCAAGGGATCCGTGCCCGCCCGCTGGATCCTCGACCTGTCGTCCCGGTTCGGCCTGAGTCCCCTGTGGCTCGAAAAGGGCGCTGGCCCGGCCCGGTCCGGCCACTGCGATGACGAGGAGCACACCCCCTACCACGAGATTCCCAAGGTCCGCGCCCGGCTCTGCGCCGGGGGCGGCTCCTTCGAGACCGAGGGGCAGGTGGAAGGATACTATTCCTTCCGTGCCGACTGGTTGCGCTCGCGCGGCAACCCGGTCAACATGGTCCTGATGGAGGTGGTGGGCAATTCCATGGAGCCCGAGATCAAGGAGGGCGACATGGTCCTCATCGACCAGTCGCGCTCGGACATCCTCTCCGGCGGCATCTACGCCGTGGGCGTGGAGGAAACGGTCATGGTCAAGCGCGTGGAGCGGCTGCCCGGCACCTTGGTCCTGCGCAGCGACAACACCGACTATTCCCCCATCCACCTCTCCGGCGACGAACTGGACAACGTGCGCGTCATCGGCAAGATTCTCTGGACCTCGCGGGAGTATCGATAGCTTGCCGGTAACGGCAGGTCGCGCAGGAAGGGACACCTGCCCTGGTCCTTGTCGCCCTTTTGCATTTCGGGCGGAGCAGCCGTTTGCCTTTTGCGCCACCTGATCCGCGCCCGCCTTCCTTTCCCAGCCTTCCCTTTGCCCTGTCCCGTGGGTCATGCCTTCTGGCTGATTCAGCCTGTTTTTCACGCTGTCGTGGCGAGGCGAGTAAGAAACGCTGGCGCTTTTCATTCGCTGGGCACAGCGTGTAAATTGATTTGATACAGTTGTAGTTTTTAGATTGACAATGTGACCAAGTTTGTCTATCAAGGACTCACGTTGGCTTGATGAGATCGAAATCGCCCCTGGCGCAGATCAAGGAGTAAGAGTCATGCAGGAACGTTTTTGCAAGTGCGGTCACAAGCTCAAGGTTCAGTATACCCTCGACGGCTTCATTCCCTGGGAGGCCGTGATCCTCAAGGGCGACTGCGCTGATGCGCCGGTCAAGGTCTGCCCCTGCTGCGGGGCGTACCTGTCCATCCATTTTCTGCGCTAGGCGCTGCCGGAAAATTCCCATCCCCTGGCGGGGTCCGCTTTCCACGGACATTCATCCCGCCTTCCCATCCCTGTTGAGCACGGGTCGGCCGCATTCCCCGATGCGGCCGGTCCGTGCTTTCCTGGTCCCCGGGCCTGCCTGAGTGGTGCGTCCGCGTGGGCAGTATTCCGGCGGGCCGGGGCTGGGAATGGGCTACTGGCGGAGATCTTCCGGGCCGGGCAGGGAGATGCCCCGGGTGCGGTTGCGGCCGGATTCCTTGGCCTGATACAGGGCGCGGTCGGCCGCCTGGAGGTGTTGCTCCGGCGTGGTGCCGCAGGTGGGAACGCCTGATGCCACGCCGATGGACACGGTGACCACACAGCCCACCGAGGAGTCGGGGTGCTCAATGCCGATGCGGGCCACGCTGGCGTGAATGTTTTCGGCCACGGCCAAGGCACCGGCATAGTCCGTGTTGGGCAGGATCACGGCGAATTCCTCGCCTCCGTAGCGGGCCACCATGTCACCCGGTCGGTGGACCACGGACCGGATCGCCTCGGCCACCCGGCGCAGGCAGGTGTCGCCGTCCACGTGCCCAAGGGCGTCGTTGTAATGTTTGAAGTGGTCGATATCGATCATGATCAGGCCCAGCGGCGCGTCGGCCCGGCCGTTGCGCACCCATTCCTTGACCAGGGCATCGTCAAAGCAGCGGCGGTTGGCCAACCCGGTCAGGCTGTCGAGGTTGGTCATGCGCTCAAGCTTGCGCGCCAGTTTCTCCAGTTCACGCTCACGCTGCATGCGCTTGACCATCTCCCGGCGCAGTTGCAGGGCCGAGCGCACCCGCGCCCGCAGTTCGATGGCGCTGAGGGGCTTGACTATGTAGTCCGAGGCTCCGGCCGCGAAGGCGTGGTCCAGCGTGGCCTCGTCGTTGTGCTGCGTCACGGCGATGACCGGGATGTCCTCAAAGGCGTGGTGCGACTTGAGGGTCAGGATGGCCCCGATGCCGCCATGCCCCGGCAGGTCCACGCCCATGATCACCAGATCCGCCGGGTCGTCGGACTCGATGGTTGCGGCGAGCACGGCCATGGCCTGGTCGAAACGTGACACGGCAATGATGTCGGTGTAGCCCGCCCTGAAAAGGACCTCGCGCATGAAGGCCACCGAGGCCGAGCACTCATCGACAATAAGAAGTTTCATGATGGACAGGCAACTACCAGAAAACACCTTGCTTGGCGAGCAATCACCGTCTGCGGACATATCCGGGAGACGCGGCAGGGCTGGGTATGGTCAGTCAAAATCGGCATGAATACGGGGAGTTGGGAAAAACCAATGCCGATGCCGGGAAAAAGACGTGTAATTTTTTTGCAAAACGAGGCGCGGCAATGTAGTTTGGCTTTACTTGGCGAACCTTTTTTTCACACGAAACCTGTCACTACACGACGGAGAAGACCCGACCATGCTGAAACCCGATAGGTTGTTGATCCTCATTGCCGCCCTGCTTTTGCTGCTGCCGGGTCAGGCTCGGGCCGCCGGAACCGCCGGCGCTTCCCTGGCCGTCTACAATTCCGGGCGCGCCCTGGTTGAGGAGTCGCGTTCCGTGACCCTGCCCAAGGGCGCGGCCCGGGTGGTCTTCAAGGATGTGCCCGCCACCCTGGAGCCCACCTCGGTGCGCGCATCGGCCCCGGGCATGCGCGTGGTCGGGCTGGAATACGCATCCCAGCCGGTCACGGTGCAGGCGCTGCTTGACCGCTATGTGGGCCGCGAGCTGACGGTCATCCTGCCCGATCCGGCCGACGCCACCGCGCGCACCCTGCGCAAGGCCACCCTCATTGCCAACGACGGCGCACCCGTGTTCATGGTCGGCGACGAGGTCTATGTGGGGGCCTACGAGGCCCTGCTGCTGCCCGAGTTGCCCGGCGACCTGACTCCGGTGCCCACGCTGACCCTGATCACCGAGAACGGCAGCGAAGGGCGGCGCGATGTGCGCCTGAGCTACCTCATGGGCGGCATCAACTGGCGGGCGGACTATACCGTCATCGTTGACGGCGCGAGCAAGACGGCGGCCGTCGATGCCTGGGCCACGGTGGACAACCGCTCGGGCCATGCCCACGCCGAGGCCGCCCTGAAGCTGGTGGCTGGCGACGTGCGCCAGGCCGCGCCGGAGCGGGCCAAGGGGCTGATGGTCGCCAGGGCCATGAACGAGGATGCGGTCATGGCCGGGCAGCCCGCCGAGGAATCCTTCTCCGAATATCATGTCTATACCGTGGAGCGGCCCGTGGACATCCCCGGCTCGGGCATGGTCCAGCTGAGCCTGTTCTCTGCCCCCAAGGTGGCGGTGCGCCAGGAGCTTTCGAGCCGCTACCACGGCGGGATAGGCCAGGTGTCCGGCCCGGTGTCCCAGCCGGTGGCCCTGGCCCTGCGCTTTGACAATACCGATGCCAATGGCCTGGGCCGGGCTATGCCCGCCGGGCTGGCCCGCGTCTTCATGCCCGCCTCGGACGGCCGGCTGCTGCTGGCGGGCGAGGCACGGATCGGTCATGTGGGCCGTGGCAGCGAGGTGGATCTGGCCCTTGGCTCCTCCTTTGACGTGGCCGTGACCCGGACCCAGACCGGCTTCACCCGGCTGGGCAAGAATTCCGTGGAAACGAGCTGGCGCATCGAGGTGCGAAACGGCAAGGCCGAACCCCGGGCACTCAAGCTGACGGACGTGTATCCGGGCCAGTGGAAGGTCACGGCCGCGAGCCACGACCACGCCACCCCTGACGCCGGGAGCCTCGAATTCGACCTGATGGTGCCCGCCACCGACGACGGCGCGCCCATGGTTGTCACCTACACCGTGCAAGTAAGCTATTAGGGAGACGCGATGCCCGCCATTGACGCCACCAGCCTGACCACCCTCAAGGACTTCTACGCCCTCATGGCCGCCACCCGCGAGGTGCGCGCCATGGCCGTGGCCGCCATCCTGCGTGGCGACGAGATGCCGGATGACGTGGTGCCCTCGTTGCGCAGCGCCCTGCACGCCCTGGAGGAAGTGCCCGTGGCCGATGGCCGCCGTGTGCTCTCCCTTGACGGGGTGCGCGACATCGGTCTCGACATGGACTACGAGATCAACGAGACGCGCAAGGACATCTTCTTCCTCGAACAGGGGGAGGATCTCTTCCTCGACTTCCTGGCCGACCTGCATCCCGGCTTTGACGAGCATGTGGCGGCCGGGCGCGAGCTGCTCGACGGGCTGCACCTCAACTGCATGATCACCGACCGCGACGGGACCATCAACAACTACTGCGCCCGCTACCTGACCTCCATCCAGTCGGTGTACAACGCGGTTTTCCTGTCGCGTTTCGCCATGAGCCGGGTGCAGCGGCCGGTCATCCTGACCTCGGCCCCACTGGCCGGGCTCATCGAGATCAGCGTCAACCCCGAGGGGCGCATCTACTACGCCGCGTCCAAGGGGCGCGAGTGCCTCGACCTGGAGGGGCGGGTCCGCCGCCTGCCCATATCGCCGGACAAGCAGCGCCTCATGGCCGACCTCAACGAGCGGTTGGCCGCCCTGGTGACCAAACCCCAGTACGAGAAGTTCTCCCTCATCGGCTCGGGCCTGCAATTCAAGTTCGGCCAGTCCACCGTGGCCCGGCAGGACATCGGCCGGTCCGTGCCCGAGGACGAGTCCCTGGCCTTTCTCGGCGTGATTGGCTCCCTGGTGGAAGAACTGGACGCCAGGCAAGACATGCTGCGCATCGAGGACACGGGGCTGGATGTGGAGATCATCCTGACCATCGAGACCGAGGGCGACGCGCTCAAGGATTTCGACAAGGGGGACGGGGTGAAATACCTCAGTTCCGAACTGGACCTCGAGATGGTCCATGGTCCGCACCTCGTCTGCGGAGACACGAACAGCGACGTGCCCATGCTTGAGGCCGCCATGTCCATGGCCGCCGACACCCGGGCCATCTTCGTGACCCGCGACGAAGCCCTGGCCACAAGGGTCAGGGGCGTGACGGCCAACGCTGTGATCGTCCCCGAGCCGGACATGCTGGTGGCGATCATGGGTTCCCTGTCCCCGTGACCGGGACAACTTCAGACAAGGAGATACAGTGGCTGCAATTCCTCTCAAAGGCGTCGTCTTCGACCTTGACGGCGTGATCACCCGGACGGCAAGCGTCCATGCCCAGGCATGGGAAACCGCGTTCAACGAATTTCTCAAGCTGCACTCGGAGGAGAAGACCATTCCCTTCGAGCCCTTTGACCGTACCCGGGACTACCAGAACTACGTGGACGGCAAGCCGCGCTTCGAGGGTGTGCTGAGTTTTCTCAAGTCGCGCGGAGTCCGGCTGCCCGCCGGCGACCCCGACGACCCGCCCGGCCTGGACACCATCTGCGCCGTGGGCAATCGCAAGAACGAGGTGTATCAGAAGATTCTGCGCGATGAAGGCCCCGAGGTCTTCGCCACCTCGGTGCGCCTCATCGACGAGCTCAAGGCGCGCGGGGTGCGCGTGGCCGTGGCCACCTCCAGCCGCAATTGCATGCTCGTGCTCCAACTGGCCGGGCTCGACGACGTGTTCGAGGCCCATATCGACGGCATGGTCTCGGCCGAGCGCGGCCTCAAGGGCAAGCCCGACCCGGACATCTTCATCGCCGCGGCCAGGGAGATTGAGTGCAACCCGGGCGAGTGCGTGGTGGTGGAGGACGCCATCTCCGGCGTCCAGGCAGGGCGCGCTGGCAACTTCGGCATGACCCTGGGCGTGGCCCGCAACACACCGGGCGAGCTGCTGCTGCGTTTCGGCGCGGACAAGGTCGTCTCGGATCTCGGCGAGATCACGGTGGACGACCTCTTCGACTGGTTCGAGACAGGCATGGCCAGCGACGAGTGGTTCCTGACCTACAACGGCTTCGATCCTGGCGACGAGAAACTGCGCGAGACCCTGACCGCCGTGGGCAACGGCTACCTCGGCACGCGCGGCGCCTACGAGTGCGAGTGCGCCTCCTACTACTTCTATCCCGGCACCTACATCTCGGGCGTGTTCAACAAGACCGTCAGCCAGGTCCAGGGGCGCGACGTGTGGAACAACGACATGGTCAACTGCCCCAACTGGCTGCCCGTGGAGTTCCGCATCGGCCAGGGCGAGTTCGTCAGCCCGCTGTCCATGGAGATTCTCAGCTACTGCCACCGGCTGGACATGCGTTCGGGCGTGCTCTCGCGCGACATGGTGGTCAAGGATCAGGTGGGCCGGATCACGCGCATCGCCTCGCGCAGGCTGGCGTCCATGGCCGACTGCCACCTCTGCGCCCTGAGCTTCGACCTGACGCCCCTCAATTATTCCTCGCGCATCACCCTGCGCTCGACCATCGACGGCAATGTGGAGAACAATGGCGTGGCCCGCTACGCCTCCCTCAACACCCGCCACCTGCGCCGGGTGGGCGGCGGCGCGGCAGGCGACGGCATCTTCCTGCATGTGGAGACCACGCAGTCGCGCTACCAGATTGTCATGGCCGCCAAGTGCGCGGTGCTTGAGGATGGCAAGCCGCTGCGCGTGCAGCGCGAGGTGGTCCAGGACGAGGCCAAGGTGTCCGAGGAGATATGCATCTCGGCCACGGAAAACACCCGGTACACGCTGGAAAAGTTCGTGTACGTGCGCACCTCTCTCGATCAGGAGCCGGGTGATCTCAAGGAAATGTGCCTGGACGGCCTGCGCGGGGTGCGCACCTTTGCCGGGGTGCACGGCCCTCACATTAGAAGCTGGAAGGGGCTGTGGCAGAAGGCGGACATTCGGGTCACCGGCGACCGCTTCGTGCAGCGGGTGCTGCGCCTGCACATCTACCACCTGCTGGTCACGGCCAGCCCCCACAACATCAACCGTGATGCGGGCATGCCCGCCCGCGGACTGCACGGCGAGGCCTACCGGGGCCACATCTTCTGGGACGAGATGTACATCCAGCCCTTCTTTGACTCCAACTTCCCGGAAATCTCAAAGTCGCTGCTCATGTACCGCTACAACCGGCTCGACGCGGCCAGGGCCTACGCCCGCGAAAACGGCTGCGTCGGGGCCATGTACCCGTGGCAGACCGCAGACGACGGCACCGAGGAGACCCAGGAGGTGCACTACAATCCCGAGTCAAAGCAATGGGACCCGGACCTGTCGCGCCGCCAGCGGCATGTGTCCATCGCCGTCTTCGTCAACGCCTGGCGCTATGTCTCGTGGACCGGCGACAAGACGTTTCTCAAGGCCTTCGGGGCCGAACTGATGCTCGATATCGCCCGCTTCTGGGGCTCCATCGCCCGCTTCGACGAAGGCACCGGCCGGTACCATATCGAGGGCATCATGGGGCCGGACGAGTTCCACGAGAAGCTGCCGGGCAGCAAGAAGCCCGGCGTGAAAGACAATGCCTACACCAACATCATGGTGGTCTGGCTGCTGGAGAAGTCCCTGGAAATCCTTGACGAGCTGCCCGCCAGGGTGCGAGAGGACGTGGCCGAACGCATCGGCCTGACCGAGCGCGATCTGGACAGGTGGCGCGACATGACCACCAAGCTCAACGTGATCATGACCAAGGACGGCATCATCAGCCAGTTCGACGGCTACATGGACCTCCCGGAACTGGACTGGGAGGGATACCGCAAGCGGTTCTACTCCATCCATCGCATGGACCGCATCCTCAAGGCCGAGAACGACTCGCCCGACAACTACAAGGTGGCCAAGCAGGCGGACACGCTCATGACCTGGTATGTGCTCGAACCCGACGAGGTGGCGCGTATCCTGAACCAGCTCGGCCACCGCGTGGACGATCCCGTCAAGCTGCTGCGCGACAACTACGACTACTACGAGCAGCGCACCAGCCACGGTTCGACCCTGTCCAAGGTGGTGCACGCGGTCATCTCCCGCTATATCTACCCGAGCGAGGTCTCCTGGGACTGGTTCATGGAAGCCATGCACAGCGACATCGAGGACACTCAGGGCGGCACCACCATCGAGGGCATCCACTCCGGCGTCATGGCCGGGACCCTGGAGGTGGTCAAGCAGGACTTCGCCGGGCTCAACCTCTCGGCCACGCCCATGAAGGTGGACCCGGACCTGCCCGCCCACTGGGGCGAGGTGCACCTGAGCTTTGTCTGGCGCAAGGTGTGGTTCGATCTGCACATCGCCCGCGACCGCGTGAACATGACCGCCTTTCACAAGGGCGACCGGGTGCTGCCCGTGGAAATCTTCGGCAAGCCGTACATGCTCAAGCCGGGCATGACCGTGGAGGCTGTGCGCGAGTAGCGCCGGTCAGATGCGGTCTTTCGGCCGGATCGTATTGACGCCCGCTGGGCGAGCATCTAAAATGGTGCTGTTTCCCCAGTAGCAGCCTGATCGTGTCGCCTGTGCACGGCTGACGGCTGGTGCCGGAGCAAAGGAGAATTCCCATGCAGACTTACATATACGTCGGGTTGGCCCTGGCCGTGGTCGGGCTGGCCCTTGTCCTGTTCCTCTTCCGCAGGAAGTCGAGCCAACCCAAGCGGGAGCTTGAGTCTTTCAATTTCGACAAGAGCAAGAGCTACGAAAAGGACGGGCGCAAGTATCCCTTTTCCTACTGATCCGCCCCGGGGCACGACCCTGCGGCTCATCCTCATGCGCCACGGCCAGGTGGTCCAGGTGACGCCCAGGCGTTTCCTTGGCCAGCGCGACATGGCTCTGGACGACGAGGGCGAGCGGCAGGCGGACGCGGTGGGCCGGGCGCTGTCCCTGTCCCTTGACGGAGCCTTTTGCAGCGACCTCGCCCGGGCGCGGGAGACGGCCCGGCGCGTGCTGGCCCATTGTGCCCAGGCGCAATGGGCCAAGGCACCTGGCGTGGTTGGCGGCCGGGAGGGCGGCGGCAGGCCCCTTGGGGCCGCGCCCACGCCCCTGCTGCGCGAGATCGCCCTCGGGCGGTGGGAGGGGTTGACCGTGGACGAGGTGCGCGACCGATACCCCGGCCAGTACGAGGCGCGCGGCACCGACCTGGCCGGATACCGCCCGACCGGCGGCGAGAGCTTTGCCGAAGTGCAGGCGCGCGCCGTCCGGTTTCTCGAATCGCTGGCACCGCTGACCGGCACGGTCCTGGCCGTGGCCCACGGCGGCTTCAACCGGGCGCTCCTCTGCCATGTCACCGGCCGCCATCTGGCCGATCTCTTTTCCATCCCCCAGGACTACTGCTGCGTCAACGTGCTCGACCGCACGCCCGAGGGCTGGACAGCCCACCGTGTGGGCCTGTGCCTGCACGACAAGGCGTAAGCGCCGGTTGGCGCATCCCGAACCCATCTATTCCTCTGGTAGAAAACGGTGTCAGCGCCGGGTCGCCCTGGTCGCGCCCTGGTGCAGGCCCTGGAAGAAGCTGCGGGCGTTGACGCCCAGGGAGCGGATCAGGTAGCCGCCCTCCTGGATGACCAGGGTGCGCAACCCCAGGCGGCCGATGAGTTGGCCCGTGGCCGCGAAGTCGCGGGCGCTTAAGCTCCAGGTGCCCGTGGGGTCTCCCTTGGCCGTGTCCAGGCCCAGGGAGACGACCAGGAAGGTGGGCGCGAAGTCGCGGACCAGGGCCAGGGCGCGGACCAGGGTGTTGCGGTGCTTTTCGCCGTCCACCCGCTCCAGCAGCGGGAAGTTGCGATTGTAGCCCAGCCCCTTGCCCTTGCCCGTTTCCTCGGCGAATCCGCTGAAGTAGGGGTAGGCGAAGCGGGGGTGACCGTGGATGGACAGGGTCAGCACGTCGTCGCGCTCGTAGAAGATGTTCTGGGTGCCGTTGCCGTGGTGGTAGTCGATGTCGAGCACGGCCACGGTGCTCATCCGGGAGAGCCAGTGGGCGGCCACGGCAGCGGTGTTGAAGTAGCAGAACCCGCCAAAGGCCCGGCGCTCGGCGTGGTGGCCGGGCGGCCGCACCAGGGCGTAGGCGAGCCTGCGCCCCATGACGATGGCCTGGGCCGCGGTCAGCCCGCAGTCCACGGCGCGCTTGGCTGCCTTCCAGGCATTGGCGTTGAGGGGGGTGAAGGTGTCCATGCAGTAGTAGCCCGCGCGCACGGGCAGCTCGCGCGGGGGTCGCGTGGCGTTGCGGATGGGGAAGACGTAGGGATACACGGACTTGTTCTCGGGCAGGCTGGCGCAGACCCGGCGGAAGTAGTCCACGTATCCCTTGTCGTGGACGGCGGTGATGACCGACTCGGGAAAGTGGTGCACGGCCAGTTCGTCGAAGAGGCCGCTCTTGTCCAGCTCCTTGCGGATCTTGGCGATGCGCACCGGGGCCTCCACATAGCCGCGCTCTCGGACATGGTGGATGTCGTGGCGGTCGTTGACCACCAGGGCGATGCGCCGGTCGCGGCTCATGACCGGGCCGGGCGCGATCATGTCGGGCGCGGTGTCGTTTCGGGCCCTGTAGCGCGGCGGCCGCAAGGTGAGCTGGCCGGTGGTGAACGAGGCTACCACCATGTCCGTGTATTCGGCCGGGCAGACATCGCGATACTTGCGGGTCAGGATGGCCCGGACGATGGCCCGTATCCGGGCGCGGGTGAGCTTGAGCTTTCTGCCCAGGGCATCGACCACCAGATAGGGCGGGCACTCCGCGTCGGGTGTCAGCGGGGTTTCATAGGCCGTGCCGGTAATGGGCCGGGCGCCATAGCGCTCGTAGAAGGCGAGGCGGGCCTTGTTTTCCTTGAGGATGTCCGGCCCGGAACACAGGGCCGGGTCGTCGGGCAGGCACTCGAAGAACAGGGCCGTGTCGCCAAGGGCCATGGCCTCTTCGCGAATCCTCTCGTACAGGGCCGAGCCGATGCCGCCCCCGCCGTGGCGCAGGCTGACCGAGATGAAGTCCAGGTAGCAGAAGTCGAGATCGGGAAAGTGGCAGAGCAGGGCAAAGCCGCGCACTTCTGCGCGACCGTTCTCGGCCACGAAGAGGATGGAGCGGTACTGCTTGAGAAAGGGATTGGTCAGCAGGTCGGGAAGTTGCTCGATCTCGGAGGGATCGAGCAGGGGAAAGCGCTCGCGCAGGATGGCCTGCACCCTGGTCACGGCCGCCTGATCCACGGGCAGCCGGGTGTCGTACACCGGGCGGATCTTGAACATGGGTCAGTCCTTGGTTTGCGCGGTCTGGTGGTCTCGATCAGGTTGGCCGGGCCATGGGCGTCCCGTGCGCATGCCGGTGTCCAGTCAGTCGAGGGTTCTGGTGTAGACCAGACAGTCCTCGCCCCGGTCGTAGTAGTCGATGAGGCGCGATTCCAGCGCGTAGCCGCAGGACTCGTAGAACCCCCGGGTGGGAAGGTACTGCTCCCGCGAGGATGTCTCGACGAACACCTTGCGGCCGCCCATGGTCAGGATGCGCCTCTCGGACTCGCGCAGGATGCGCCTGCCCAGGCCGCGTCCCTGCATGGCCTGATCGACCACGATCCAGTAGAGGTCCCAACTGCCCCGGGTGCAGGGCACCGGGCCGAAGCAGGCAAAGCCCACGGCCGGGGCCAGCGGATCGGCCTCGGGCCGGGCCAGCAGGAAGTGGTAGCCGCTCTCTTCGCCCTCGGTGATGGCCGCCCAGGCCAGTTCCTCCACGATGAGCACTTCCTCCTCGGAAAAAAAGCGGGTCTCGGCGGCCAGGGCGCACAGGGTGCGCACGTCTTCCACGGCCAGCTGATCGCCGTAGGTGATGTCCAGAGTCAGGATGTGCGTCTCGCTCACGTCAGGCCGCCTTTTTTTCGCCGGTGTGCCGCCGCAGCGCGCCGTCCACGATGGCCGCGATGACGTCCGAGGGCTTGCGTCCAGCCTCCCTGGCCGTGGCCATGAATCCGGCGTTTTCCGCCAGACAGGGGTTGGCGTTGACGTCGATGATGAACAGGTCGCCCTTGGCGTCGGCCCGGAAATCCACCCGGGCGTAGCCGCTCAAGCCCATCTCGTCCCAGCAGTCGCGCGCGGTGCGCTCCAGTCGGGCGGCCAGGCCGGGCTCGGCCCGGCGGAAGCCGAAGCCGCGCACCGTGGCCAGATCCGCCTCGGACCCCTCCTGCCACTTGGCGTCGTAGCCCACGATCTTGACCGGCATGTCGGCGCGGAACACGATCTCGGCCGAGCCGAGAATCTCGGCCATGTGGTCCGGTGTTTCGAGCAGGGACACGCTGAATTCGCGGCCGTCGATGAATCGCTCGGCCATGCAGACCCCGCCCAGGCGGTGGCGGCGGGCGGTCATGGCGGCCAGCAGCTGGTCCGCGTTGGCGATGTCCATGACCGAGGTATCGTCCAGGCCGATGGAGGCGTGCTCGCAGCGGCTCTTGACGATGTAGCGGCCCGGGCCGGGAAAGCGGCCGCGCCTCAGGCCGGTCTCGTCCACCCCGGCCGGGGTGGGCAGGCCCACTGAGAGCATGTGCCGCTTGGCGGCCAGCTTGTCGTTGGTCAGGAAGAGCACCGAGCTGTCCGTCCCTGTGAAGGGCAGGCCGAGTTTGCGGAAGATGACCGGCGTCAGGTTGGCCAGCTCGTCGGAATCCATGATGCTTTCCACCAGATTGAAGACCACGGCCGGGCGGATTCCCTGGAGCGTGTTCACGGCCTCGCCCAGGTCGGAGCCAAGCTCCACCTCGACCACGCTCCAGCCCAGTTCGCGCAGCATGCGGCTGACGAACCGGCTCTGGGCGATGACGTCGGCCACGTCACCGGCCGCGCCGCGCGGGACCCTGTTTCTGACCACGGCTGCGGTGCGTTTCATGCTGCGACCCCGGCTGCGACCCCGGTAGCGATGCCGGTAGCGACCCCGGCAGTCTCTGCGGCACTGATGCGGCCGAGTGCGGAGTGAAGGATTTCTTGGATCAGGGCGTCGTAGGAGCGGCCGCCAAGGCGCCACAGGATTGGCAGGTCCGAGCTTTCGGGGTTGAGGCCCGGCAGGGGGTTGACCTCGATGAAGCGGGGCGCGCCGTCCGCGCCCAGGCGCACGTCGATGCGGCCAGCGTCCAGGCAGCCCAGGGCGCGCCACGCGTTCAGGGCCAGCCGGGCCGCGCCCATGGCCGCCTCGTCGTCCACCAGCTCGTAGGCCACGCGCCGGGTCCAGTCCTGCTTGTTTTCATAGGTGTAGGCAGAGGCGTCGCCCTGACCCACGGCCCTGACCTCGATCACTCCGGCCACGCGGCTGTGGTCGCCGCTGCCCAGAAGGCCCACTGTGAACTCGCGGCCGGGCAGATACGTTTCCACCAGCACCGGCTGGCGGAAGGCGGCCAGCAACTCGGCGCAGACCTCACGCAGGGCGGCGGCGTCGCGGACCAGGGAGCGGTCGCTGATTCCCTTGCTGGTGCCCTCGGCCACGGGCTTGGCAAACAGCGGGAAGGGCAGGGACACCGCGTCCAGGTCCGCAAGCCGGGTGATGACCGTGTAGTCGGCGGTGGGCACGCCCAGGGAGCGGGCCACCGCGTTGGTCCTGCCCTTGTGCAGGGTCAGGGCCATCAGCTCCGGGCCGGAAAAGGTATAGGGGATGGACCATGCGTCGAGCAGGGCCGGAACCTGGGCCTCGCGTCCCAGGCCGTGCAACCCCTCGGCGATGTTGAAGACCATGTCCCAGCGGTGCCCGGCCGCCAGCCGCGAGACCAGGGCCGAGATATTGCCGATGCGGTCCACGGTGTGGCCGAGGTTCTCAATGACCCCCTGGATGCCCGCGATGGTCACCTCGGAGTCGAATTCGGCGGCCTGCTCGCACGACAATCCCTGCTTGAGGTAGTCGTCCTTGAGGTCGTAGGTCATGCCGATGATCATTGCGCGTTCTCCGTGAGCGCGGCGGCCGCCATGACGGTCGCGGGCTCGGGGTCGGGATAGGTGTAGAGCTTGCCCTCGTAGTTGCGCAGCAGCACACCGCGCTCGTCGCGGCCCACATAGTATTCGGGCAGCAGGGGTATCTTGCCGCCGCCGCCGGGCGCGTCGATGACGTAGCTGGGCACGGCGTAGCCCGAGGTGTGGCCGCGCAGCCCCTGGATGATCTCAAGCCCCTTTTCCACGCGCGTCCTGAAGTGGGCCGAGCCCGGAATGGGGTCGCACTGGTACAGGTAGTAGGGGCGCACCCGGGCCTTGAGCAGCCCCTGCATGAGCCGCTTCATGGTCGGGACATCGTCGTTGACGCCCTTGAGCAGCACGGTCTGGCTGCCCAGGGGGATGCCCGCGTCGGCCAGCATGGTGCAGGCGCGCACGGTCTCGGCCGTCAGCTCGTCGGGGTGGGCGAAGTGCAGGCTGATGAACAGCGGGTGGTGCTTGCTGAGCATGGCCGTCAGCTCGGGCGTGATGCGCTGGGGCAGCACGGCGGGCACCTTGGACCCGATGCGGATGATCTCCACATGGGGGATGGCGCGCAGTTCGGTCAGCAGCCAGTCGAGCCGGTCGTCGGGCAGGGTCAGGGGATCGCCGCCCGAGAGAAGCACATCGCGGATGGCCGGGTTGGCCCGGATGTAGTCGATGCCGCGCTTCCACTTGCGCGCGTCGTGCCTGCGGCCGCTTTTGCCCACCAGTCGCGAGCGGGTGCAGTAGCGGCAGTAGGTGGAACAATAGTCGGTGACCAGGAAAAGGACGCGGTCCGGATAGCGGTGGACGATGCCGGGCACGGCGGTGTGGCTCTCCTCGCCCAGCGGGTCTTCGGCCTCGCTGGTGTCCATGACGAATTCGTGGATGGTCGGCTCGATGCAGCGGCGCAGGGACGCGGACCCGGCCACGGCCGCCACGCCGAGATAGTAGGGGGTCACGGCCATGGGCAGCCCCTTGCCAAGGGGCATGGACCCGGCCCGGGAATAGCCGAGCACCTTTTCGACGGTGTCCACGTCCAGCACGCGGTTTGCGATCTGCCAGCGCCAGTCGTTCCACCGAGCCTCGGTCACGCCCGGAAAAACGTGCTCGCGGAAGGCCCGCATGGAGGGATAGGGGCCGCCGGGGACGGGATCATCGGTTTCGCGTGCCGTGTTCACGGTTTGCGCTTCTTCAGCGGACGGGACACCCTTGGGAAGGGGAGGCTCCTGTTCGGTGCAGGCTTCGATTTCGATCATTGTCATGTCCTCTTTTGTGAAATGGTATTGCGTGGTCAGCCGTTGCTGTTGTTTGTCGCGCCCGGTTGGCGCCTGGGGGTGATGGCCGCCCCTTCGTCGAGGACGGTCATCTCCTGGACCTTGATGGCGGGCATCTCGTCCACCAGCAGATACTGGCCGAACACCTCCACCAGCATGCCCTCCAGGCGGATGTCCTCCATGTCGATGAGCAGGAAGAGCCTGACCCCGTCGTCGAGGAACACGCCGTCGTCCATGACGGCCACGATGCCTTCCACTGTGATGTCAGCCTCGATCTCGATCATCTGTTCCTGGCCCTGGGCCGTGCTCGGGCCCGTGGCCAGGGCCAGGGCGAGGAGCAGGGTGGCAAGGACGCTACAGAACATTTTCATTTGTCATTCCTCTGGTCTCTGGGTCGTTGCTGTCGTTTTCGCTGACGGGTTTGTACGACACCACGGTCATGCTCTCCCCGCGCTCGTCGCGGGTCACGGACCCGGTAAGGCTGACCCGTCTGCGCAGCAGCACGAGCAGGCCCGGGTGGTTGTCCAGATTGCCGATGACGATTTCCCGCTCGCCGTCGCATGCCAGGGAAACGCTCGTGACGCTGAAATTGTCGTCCCATCCATGCGGAATGAGAACGCCCACGGCGGTCTCGCGTCCTGGCACGGATGTGCGTGTCCTGTGTCCCATGCATGCTCCTTGAATAAAAATCGCGGTCGGCACGGCAAAGCATATTCGGGGCCAATGGTGTAACTTGCCGGAATAGATTGAGAATATCTATTGTGGGCAGGAGGCGAGAGGGAACTGCGAGTTCCCTTTTTCGGTATCAGGCAAGGGTGGGGCGGGTGTGGTGGCCGTCAGGTCTGGAAGTGGCAGCGTATCACGCTGTATTTGTTTTGTTTATTTCAAAAGGTGAATCGCGGGTTCCGAAACCTGGCGTAGCGAAGCGTCAGTTCCCTTTTTTGGTCGGGGTACGGAAGTTCCGGCGCTGCAAACCATGGCGGGCCATGAGTTTGTGGAGCTGGCGCGGAGTGATTCCCGCCCAGTGGGCGGCGTCCTTGATTCTGCCGTGGGTGGCTTCGAGCAGTTCGGCGAGGTAGGAGCGCTCGAAGGCGTCCACCACGTTCTGGCGCGCCCGGCCCAGGGGGATGGAAATGTCGGTGCGGCCTCCTGCTGTTTCCGGGCAGTGCCCGAAGAGGTCCTGGGGGATGCTGGCCGGGGTGATCAACTCGCCCTGCTCCAGGATGCAGGCCCGCTCGATGATGTTCTCCAGCTCGCGCACGTTGCCGGGCCAGGAATAGCGTTGGAAGGCGTCCAGGGCCTTGGGGTGCAGCCCCTTGATGTTCTTGCCCAGTTGGCTGTTGAAATGGCTGATGAACACCTCGGCAAAGGAGAAGATGTCACTCTTGCGGTCGCGCAGCGGCGGGATCTCTATGGGAAAGACATTGAGCCGGTAGTAGAGATCCTTGCGGAAGAAGCCCTTGTCGCACATGTCGCGCAGGGAGTCGTTGGTGGCCGCGATGATGCGCACGTCCACAGGGATTTCCCGGTCGCTGCCCACGCGCTGGATGGTCTTGTCCTGGAGCACGCTCAAGAGCTTGACCTGCATGGCGGGCGAGATGGTGCCCACCTCGTCGAGGAACAGGGTGCCGCCCTCGGCCAGGCCGAACTTGCCGATCTTGCGCTTGGCCGCGCCGGTGAAGGCGCCCTTTTCGTGGCCGAAGAGTTCGCTTTCGATCAGGGTGTCCGGGATGGCCCCGCAATGGACGCTGACAAAGGGGGCGTCGCGCCGCACGCTGTGGGAGTGGATGAGCTTGGCGATGAGGCTCTTGCCCGTGCCGGTCTCGCCGGTGAGCAGCACCGTGGTCTTGGTCCCGGCCATCTGTCGGACCTTGGCAAAGGCCTCGCGCATGGCCGGGCTGTTGGTCCTGACCACGCGCAGGGCCTCCTCGTTCCAGAACTGGTCCCTGAGGTAGTCCAGCTCGCTGGTCAGGATGAGGGTCTTGTCCAGCCGCTCAAGGACCATCTGCACCTCGGCCGGGTTGACCGGGTAGGTCAGGTAGTCGGACGCGCCCTCCTTGACCGCGTCCACGGCGCGGCGGATTTCGTCCTGCTGGACGAGGATGACGATCTCCACATCCTGGTGGCCCTGCCAGACCGCGCTGATGCCGTCGCGGTGCGTGGGGCCGCCCTCGGTCAGCAGGCCGTAGTCCACGAAGAGCACGTCCACCGGGCGGGTGGCCAGGGCCGAGCGCAGGGCGGCCATGTCCTGAAACGTCTCACCCTCGCCGTCAGGGGCGAGGATGGCCTCAAGGGTGTTGTGGGCCGCGGTGTCCGGGGTGGCGATCATGTACTTGCGCATGGCTGCTCCTCGTGATCGCTGTAATCCTCGAAAGATCAACTGGCAAGGGGAATTGCGACAGGGCGCGAAAAGGCCCGGAGGCGCTCCCCCGGAGGGAGGCGCGACCGGGCCTTGGGGCCTTTGGTTCGACGGGTCAGCTCCACCGGACCAGGCGGGTCTCGTACTTGGTGCCAAGCCCGGGATGGACCGGGATGACGCGCACCCCGTAGCGGCAGGTGCCCGACGAGGTCGGGGTGTATTCCACCCGGAAGTCCAGGGTGTTGCCTTCGGTGTGCTTCAGCTTGAGCGGCACGCAGTCGATGACCGCGTCCTCGGACGGGCTGGCCACCACCAGTTCCACCAGCATCTCCTCCTGGAGCAGCTGTCCCTTGTCCACCTTGGCGGTGATGCGCAGGGTGTTGCCGAGCATGAAGACATCGCCGTGGATGCCCTCCACCCGGATCTCCTTGATGTTGACCGTGGAGAAGCGGCCGGGGATGCGCCGGTGCCACGCGCCCACGTCCCGGGCCAGGGCGAAGTCGTTCTTGTTGCGCCGCGCGGCCAGGGCCAGGGCGGGCAGGTACATGTCGTGTATGTAGTCGCGGACCATGCGGTGGGTGCCGTACTGGTCAAGGGCGGTCTTCATGGATGCCTTCATCCGCCTGATCCAGGCGTGGGGCACGCCGTCGTCGCCCCGGTCATAGAACTCGGGCGCCACCTCGGTTTCGAGCACGGCGTAGAGGTTGTCGGCGTCCACGATGTCCTGGTTGACCTGGGTTTCGTAGACCAGCCCCTGGCCCACGGCCCAGCCATTGATGGTGTCGTAGGCCTCGTCCCACCAGCCGTCGAGGATGCTGCAGTTGGGCACGCCGTTGAGGGCGGCCTTCATGCCGCTGGTGCCGCTGGCCTCCATCAGCCGGGTGGGGGTGTTCAGCCACACGTCCGAGCCGGAGACCAGCAGCCGGGCCAGCCGGATGTCGTAGCTTTCGAGGAAGATGACCCGGCCCAGGAAATCGTCCTGCTTGGCCAGCCGGCAGATGAGGTTGATGAAGCTGGCGCCGATGGTGTCGGCCGGGTGCGCCTTGCCTGCGAAGATGATGTTCACCGGGCGGCTGGGGTGGCTGAATATCTGCTTGATCTTGTTCAGGTTGTGGAAAAGCAGCGTGGGCCGCTTGTAGGCCGTGAAGCGCCGGGCAAAGCACAGAGTCAGGTGGCTCGGGTCCAGGGTTTCGAGGAAGCTGTGCAGCCGGTTGGGCGGCTCGCCCTCGCGCGCCCACTGGGTGGAGATGGAGTGGCGGATCTCCTCGTAGAGCCGGTGTTTGAGGGCGACATGGGTATCCCACAGGCGGCGGTCGTCGATGGCGTCGATGACGTTCCAGTCGATGTCGTCCATGAGCGCCTTGTGCACGGAGATGTTGCAGCTCTCCTCCATGTCGCGGCGCACCCGCTCGTCGAGCCAGGTGGTGACGTGTATGCCGTTGGTGATGTGTCCCACCGGAACCTCGTCGAGAAGGAAGCCGCGCCACAGGTCCATCCACATGCGCCGCGAGACCTCGCCGTGGAGCTTGCTGACGCCGTTTCGCAGATAGGAGAACTGTAGGGCGAGTACGGTCATGTTCAGGTGGTCGGCCTCCTCGGCGTACATGTGGCCGAGGTTCCACAGGGTGTCCCAGGGCACGTCCATCTCGGCGGCGTAGCCCCGGAAGTAGTTCTCCACCAGGGAGCGCTCGAACCGCTCGTTGCCTGCGGGCACCGGGGTGTGCATGGTGAAGACCGTGGAGCCGCGCACGATCTCTTTGGCCGTGGAGAAGTCCACGCCGTCAAGGCGCATGAGCTGGCGCACGCGCTCAAAGAGCAGGAAGGCCGAGTGCCCCTCGTTGAGGTGGTAGATGGCCGGGACGATGTCCAGTGTCTGGAACATGCGCACCCCGCCCACGCCGAGCACGATCTCCTGCTCGATGCGCCCCTTGGACGAGGGTTCGTAGAGCTTGGCCGCGATGTCGCGGTCGGCGCGCGAGTTTTCGGGCACGTCCGTGTCGAGCAGATAGAGCTTGGCCCGGCCCACGCGGATCTCCCAGACCTGGGCGTAGACCGTGCGGCCCGGCAGGTCCACGGTGACCATGATCCGGTCCGAGTCGCCGCGTTGCAGCGGGTTGACGGGCATGGAGGCGAAGTTGTTCTCGTGGTATTCCACCACCTGATCGCCGTTGCCGTTGATGCGCTGGTGGAAGTAGCCGTTCTTGTAGAGCAGCGAGACGCCGATGAAGGGCAGGTTGAGGTCGCTGGCCGCCTTGATGTGATCGCCGGCCAACAGCCCCAGGCCGCCGGAATAGATGGGAATGGACTCATGCAGCCCGAACTCCATGGAGAAGTAGGAGATGGGGTTGTCCCAGGTGATGCCGCCGTGGTCCGCCTTGCCGCTCTCGGCCATGTAGGCGTCGAAGCGGCCCAGCACCTCGGCGAAGCGGGCCATGAAGGCCGTGTCGTCGGCGATGCGGGCGATGCGCTCGGGGTCGATGGTGTCCAGGAACTGGACCGGGTTGTGAGCGCACTGAATCCACCGCTGGCTGTCGATGGCCTCGAAAAGTTCCTGGGTGTCGCGGTGCCAGACCCACCAGAGGTTGGCGGCCAGGTCGCGCAGCCTGGCCAGGCTCGGCGGCAGGTCGGTGATCACCGAAAAGGACTTGAGCCGGGGCTGGGTGGTGTTGACGCCGGTGAAGCTGAAGAGCTTGCCCGGGGCCACGGCCATGCGCTGCACCCCGGCCACCCGCTCGGTGCGGATGTCGCCCGCCATCTTGTAGGCTTCGAGATAGTGAGGGTAGAAGTTCTTCCAGGTGACCTCCTCGGCGATGCGCCGGGCCTCGCCGCGACGAAAGGCCCGCTCCTCGGGCGTCCAGCGGGTGAAGTCTGCCAGGAGCTTGGCCAGCTTGCCCACGGCGGTGGAGTAGTTGTCCTTGAGCCGGTTGAGGACCATGACCCCGGGATGGCCGCCTGGGTGGCGCTCCATGACCCACTGGCCGAACCCGGCCCGGTCGGCCGTGATGGTGGGCACGCAAAAGGCCGCGCTCTCCATGGGCGTGTAGCCCCACGGCTCGTAGAAGGAGGGGAACACGGTCAGGTCCATGCCCGCCAGGGCATCGTAGTATTCGAGGTTGAGGATGCCGTCGTTGCCGTCGAGGTAGACCGGGATGAAGATGACGCAGCAGCGGTTGTCCGGAC
The DNA here is from genome assembly GCF_030282845.1 of Pseudodesulfovibrio pelocollis. GTDB lineage: Bacteria > Desulfobacterota > Desulfovibrionia > Desulfovibrionales > Desulfovibrionaceae > Pseudodesulfovibrio > Pseudodesulfovibrio pelocollis. Next base: position 71,252 of record NZ_JASTWE010000003.1, on the reverse strand, counting down.
CGTTGTCCAGGCCCGCCTCGCGGCACTTGACCACGATGGCGTCGCGGTCGGAGTCGCCCAGGTGGTGGGTGGCGATGCCGCCGTATTTCTCGATGCTGTAGTGCTCGTCCTTGAGCCGCTTGCGCGCCTCCTCGCTGAAGCCCGCATAGCCGCAGGTGACCAGCAGAAAGGCGACCACGGTCATGTCCGAGTCGGTCAGGGCCAGTTCCTCGTCCAACTGGGCCAGGCTCTCGATGAGCAGATCGATGCCCTTGTTGTGGAACTCGTAGCGGCCGCTGGTGGCCACCAGCAGGGTCTTGTCCGGCTTGAGGTCGCGCGCCAGGAAGCGGGAGGCGAGGTCCACCAGCTGGGCGCGGGCGCCGCGGCGCGCCTTTTCCACGGCCGCGGGCTTGGCAAAGCCTTCGAGGTTGAAGCCGTTGTAGGTGGTCACGGCCGGATTGGTGCCCAGCAGGTTGGACGCCTCGCGCCGGGTGATGTCCGACACGGTGGTGAAGCAGTCGGCCTCGCGGGCGCTGACCGATTCCATGGAGTGCTTGGCCAGCACACCGATGGCCTTGGCCTCCTGGGACGGCTCGATCTCCTCAAGACGGTCGTAGATGTCCACTCCTGAGCCGGACATGGCTCGGCCGAGCATGGTGGCGTGGGTGGTCAGCAGGGTGGCCACTTCCGGGGCCTGCTTCTTGAGATGGAGCACACCCGCCCCGGACATCCATTCGTGGAAGTGGGCGAAGACGTCGCTCTCGTCGCCCAGTTCGTCGCTGATCTCCTTGATGACCATGGCCGCGGCGGTGCTGAAGGTGACCGGCTCAATGTAGTCCCAGCCCCCGGTCATTGAGTCCACGCCAAAGTCGCTCCACAACTGGAAGAGCAGCTTGTCGTGGGTCGTGAAGGCCCCCTGGAAACTGACGAGCAGGACCCACGGATTGCCCGGGATGTCCCAGCGGCCTGTCTGGACGGGGATATTCTGCTGCTTCAGGCGTTCAAGAGCGGGCAGGAACTCTTCGGGCGGGTCGCAGGGCTCGAACCCGGGGTTGCGGTCGAGCAGCGGGCCCATGGCCACGTAGCGGTCGTCAAAGGCGGACACGGCCTCGGCGGCCTTGCTGCTGATGACGGTGTGGATGCCACCCACCTTGTTGCACACTTCCCACGATACTTCAAAGAGCCAGCTGGATTCCATCGGGTACACTCCTGGGGTCACTTGTTGCCGAGCCTTCCATCCACGGTCAGCGTCAGGTCGTTGAGGACGTTCATGTAGGTGATGAACGCCTGATGCGGGGTCTCATAGGGGTTGAAATACTTGTGCACGTCGCCGTCCGAGAACCATTTGGTGCACATGTAATAGAAATGGTCGCTGGTGAGCAACTCGCGCCAGGTGGCGATGAGGTCGTGGTCGCCCGTGGCCAGCACCCGGTCCTCAAGGGCGTAGGCCAGTTCGGCGGCCTGATCCTGCATGGGGTTGCCAAGCCAGGCCGTGACATCGCGCTCCAGGTCGGCCCAGGAGGTGAAGTGGGGCACGTCGAGCTGGGCCATGGGATCGAGCCGGGCGGACGCCTCGGCCGGGGTCTCGAAGACGAAGCCCGGATGTTCGAGGATGGCCCCTGGCAGGGCGCGGAAGAACTCGAAGATGCCGGTGTCCGCCCACTGGTGCTCGCCGATGGTCTCGTAGTCCATGAACAGGTTGACCACCTCGCCGTTGCCGGCCACTGCTTGGACCCAGCCCGCGAACTTTTCCGCGTTGACCGGCCATTCGTTCCAGGCCTGGTTGGAGAAACGGAAGGCGATGTCGTCCGAGAGACGGTAGTTCTTGAGCAGCGCCTTGAGCTTGCAGCACCCGGCGGGCTGGTAGACGAAGTTGGGCGAGCGCCAGCCCAGCACGTGGTCCGCGCCCTCGGCCAGGATGGTCTTGTACCCCATCTTCTCGATCTCCAGGGCCAGGGCGTTGCTGAAGATCAGCTCGGTGTTGCGGAAGGTCACGGGCTTGACCCCGAAGAACTCCTTGAGCACCCGCTCGTGCATCCTGACCTGCCGCCGGAACTCCTCCTTTGAGAAGAGGAACGACAGAGAGTGGTAATGGGTCTCGCCGATGAACTCCACGCAGCCCGTGTCGGCCAGCTCGCGGAAGGATTCGAGCACTTCGGGGCAGAACTCCTGGAACTGCTCCATGGCCACGCCGGTGATGGCGTAGGCTATGCGGAACTTGCCCTTGAACTCGTTGATCAGGTCGAGCATCAGCCGGTTGGCGGGCAGGTAGCACTTGTCGGCCACCTTGCGCAGGATTTCGCGGTTGGCCGCCTCGTCGCGGTAGTCGTGACCCACGCCGATGTCGAAGAAGGAGTAGCCCTGGTTGAGCCGCATGGGCTGATGCACCTGGAAGTAGAAGCATACGGAGATCATCGCGCACCTCCGGCGAGTTCGCGGTAGACGTTGAGGACATGTTCGGCCGCGATTTCCCACTTGATCTTCTTGAGGGTCTCCGCTCCCTTGACCGCCAGCCGTGCGGACCGTGCCTCGTCGCCGAGGATGTCGAGGATCTCGAAGGCGAGGCGGTCCACGTCCCAGAAGTCCACCTTGACCGCGCTGTCGAGGATTTCGGACACGCCCGACTGCTTGGAGACGATGGCGGGCACGTTGTAGACCATGGCCTCAAGGGGGGTGATTCCAAAGGGCTCGGAAACGCTGGGCATGACGTACAGGTCGCTCATGGCGTAGATGCGCTCCACGTCCGCCCCGCGCACAAAGCCGAGGAAATGGAAGCGGTGGGCCATGCGCAGCTGGGCCATGCGCTCCACCATGCGCGGGAACATGTCGCCGGTTCCGGCCATGACAAAGCGCACGTCCGGGTTCTTCTCGAGGACCTTGGCCGCAGCCTCCACAAAGTAGTCCGGCCCCTTCTGGAAGGTGATGCGCCCCAGGAAGAGGACGATCTTCTCCTTGAGCGGTTTGGTTATCCGCATCTGGCCGAAGCGCCGTTCCTTGGACACGGCGTTGTGGACCACGGTGACCTTGGCCGGGTCGATGGAGTAGCGCTTGATGATGGTGTCGCGGGTGTAGTGGCTCACGGCGATGATCCGGTCCGCAGCCTCGAACCCGGCCCGCTCTATGTCGTAGACCTTCTGGTTGACGTGGTCGCCGCTGCGGTCGAACTCCAGGGCGTGGGCGTGGACCACCAGGGGCTTGCCCGAGACCCGTTTGGCCTCGATGCCCGCCGGTGCGGTCATCCAGTCGTGGGCGTGGATGACGTCAAACTGCTCGGAGGCGGCCAGATGCGCGGCCACCACGCTGTAGCGCACGATCTCGGCCATGAGGTTGTCGCCGTAGCCGCCCGCGAAGTCGTTCTCGATCTCGCCCAGAATGTCCTGGGCGGTGAAGAACTCATCGCGTTCGATGAGGCTGCGGTATTCCTTTTCGGTCAGGTAGGGGCGCAGCGGCGAGAGCACTTCGAGCACCTTGACCCGCTCGCGCAGGGAGAGGATCTCGGAGATGCCTATCCTGGCCCGGACCCGGTTGGCCCCCATCAGGGTCAGGTGGCCGCCGGATTCGCCGGATTCGAGCTTGGGCAGGACGAAGACGATGTCCGTGCCCATCCCGGCCAGACCCTTTGTCAGGCCGAGGCAGGCGGTGCCGAGACCGCCGGATATATATGGGGGGAACTCCCACCCGAACATGAGTACGCGCATGATCAGCTCCTCAACAGCTTGTTGAGCCGGATGGCCTCGGCCACGCTCCAGGCCTGGGCGATGCACCCCTTGGGCAGGTGTGGCGGGTTGCCCGTGTAGATCTCGGGCACCGAGGCGATGCCGAAATTGTCGGGAAATTCGCGCAGGATGGGCTTGAAATAGGTGCGCAGGAAGACCTTGGCTCCGGCCTTGTCCTCGGCCTGACGCAGCAGCGCCTCGCCGAAATGCCCGGCCAGCCACGGCCAGACCATGCCCTGGTGATAGGCCGAGTCGCGCGAGTCGGCGTCGCCCCGGTAAAAGGGCGAGTATGCCGGGTTCCTGGGCGAGAGGGTGCGCAGGCCGTAGGGCGTCAGCAGGTGCGCCTGGACCTTGCTGATCACGGCGTGCATGTGGGGCACGTCGAGCAGGCTGTGGGGCAGGGACACGGCAAAGATCTGGTTGGGCCTGACGGAATGGTCCCTGCGCTCGCCGTTGACCACGTCGCACAGGCAGCCCTCCTCATCGCTCCAGAACCGCGCGACGAAGTTTGCTTCAAGCCGGGCGGCGGCTTCCATGGCGCGCTCGGTCAGGGCGCGCTCGGCCAGGGCGGCGTCGCCGGGCGGGGCCAGCTCCAGGAAGAAGCGCAGCGCGTTGTACCACAGGGCGTTGATCTCCACGGGCGCGCCGTGGCGCGGGGTCACGGGCCTACCATAGGCCTGGGCGTCCATCCAGGTGAGCTGGGTGGTCTCGTTGCCTGCGTAGAGCAGGCCGTCGTCGGCCAGTCCGCACAGCGGCACCCGGCCGTCCAGATGGGCGGCCACGATGCTCCTCAGGGCCGGGTAGACCCGCTTCATGACAAAGGCGCGGCTTCCCCCTGCCTTGAGGTATTCCTGCACGGTCCAGAAGAACCACAGGGAGGCGTCCACCGAGTTGTAGGCCAGGTGCTCGGACTTCTGGTCCAGGTAGTTGGGCAGCAGCCCGTCGCGCTCGAGGCCCGCGTAGGCGGCCAGCACCTCCTGGCCGAACTCCATGCGCCCGGCGTGGAAGGTCAGCCCGGGCAGGGCGATCATGGTGTCGCGGCCCCACTCGCCGAACCAGGGATAGCCCGCGATGACCGAGGCGAAGCCGGACACGTTGCGGATCAGGAACTGATCCCCGAAATACTTGAGCCAGTGGACGCTCCTGGTCCGGTCCCTGGACGCCGCGAAGAGGGCCTCGCGCCGGGCTGTCTCACCCTTGCGCTTGCGCTCCAGATTGCCCAGGGGCTCCACCGAGGCCGCGAAGATGACCGGCTTGCCCTTGTGCAGCCTTGTCTCGAACATGCCGGGGCAGAAGAGGTCCTCCTGGTAGTCAAAGCCCCGGTTGCGCTCGATGAGATATTCGACATTGCGCGTCCATTTGGGGCCGGGGAAGAACTCCGAGGCGCGGTTGGTGCCCATGTGCAGGGGCGGCATGCCCTCGTACGGCTCGATGACGCAGCCGTTTTTCTCCACAAAGCACTTGGGCCGCAGGAACATGTTTTCCCGGATCAGGGTGTGGATGTCGCGATAGGCCAGCAGGGGGCGGATGCGCATGACCGGGCTGACCTTGCCCTCAAGCATCTCGTAGCACAGGAGCACGGTGTTCTCGCCGTGCAGGGCCATGATGCTCTCCCTGATGAGCACGTCGCCGATGCGGTAGGTGATGGCCGGGAAGAGCCCCTGCTCGAAGGAGTCCACGAACTGGTGCCCGGTGGGGTGGTAGACCCCGGGGTACTTGTTGGTGGCGAGCACGAACTCCTTGTCGTCGCTGACCAGGGAGGTCTCGACCTTGGAGAGCAGGACGAAACGCCCCCTCGGCTCGGCCAGCGCGGCCACAAGCAGGCCGTGGTACTTGCGCGTGTGGCAGTTGATGATGGTGCTCGACGCATAGCCGCCTATGCCGTTTGTGTCCAGCCACTCCCTGCGCGTCGCCGCTTCGGTGTTGACGCATATGTCCCTGGAAATTTTTATCATGCTGCCCGCCGGTTTGGTTTTGTGCCGTGGTTGTCCGCTGATCCCCGCGCAAATAGGCACTTGTCCCATCTTTGATTTAGATAAGAAAAGGCTGCGACTGGCAAGAGAAAACGTTGGGCGTCATGGTATTTTTTCACGACCGCTCCACGAAGGGGGCGGCGCAATGCGGGGGCGTGAGGTGTGAAAGGCTTGGGAAGTGTGTCGGGATACGTTTCTTCGGCCCCCTGAAGGGGGCCTGTTTGAGCGTTTTTCAGTGAAGAGTGGCACTTTGGCGTGGGCGAGGTCGATTTCGACGCAGGACTATGGTCGAAGTGTGCTGCCTCGGGTTTTTCCGTGGTCAGTATATCTTGCGTCGGGAAAAACTCGACCCCAGCACCGAGAAGGTGTTTTCCACGATGAACAGGGCGTTGTCGTCGTGTCTGAAGGTGATCTCTTCGAGCTTCTTGAGCTGGACGTTGTTGACCACGGTCATGAGCACGTTCTTTTCCTCGCGGGAGTAGGCGCCAAAGCCGCGCAGGAAGGTGGCGCTCTGGCGCAGGGAGTGGAGGATGTCGTGGCTGATGGCGTCGGCGTGGTTGGATATGATGAAGACCACCTTGCGCTGGTTGAACATGGACAGGGTGTTGTCCACCACCACGGAGGTGATGAAGACCAGGATCAGGGAGGCGATGATCAGGTCAAGGGGCATGCGGAACAGGCTCAGGCTGAACAGGCCCGCGTTGAAAAGGAGGTAGACCTTGCCGATGCCGATGTTGAAGCGCTGGAAGAGGTAGACCGCGATGACGTCCAGGCCGCCGTTGGACCCCAGCGAGCGCAGGACCACGCCCGCGCCGAACCCGACGATGACGCCGCAGGCCACGCTGGCGTAGAGCTGGTTCTCCACCTGGATGGGGATGGTCACCAGCTCGTAGAACAGGGTCGTGGTCACGGTGGCGTAGGCGCTGTACCAGAAGAAGCGGCGGCTGACCTTGACCCAGGCGAAGACGAAGAGGGGGACGTTGAGCAGCAGGTATATCCAGCCTGGATTCAGGGTCTCGGTGGAGTAGTAGATCAGGCTGGCCAGGCCGAAGAGGCCGCCGGGGATGAACTCGTGCGGCACGGCCAGGCTCTTCATGCCCACGGCCACCAGCAGGGTGCCCACGGTGATGAGCAGGGTATTCCACCACAGCGAGTAGGAGAACTCCACCCGAAACGACGGCCCCTTGCCGAGTCTTGAATTGGCCGCATTGGACATGGTGAAGGCTCCGTGCCGGGAATACCCTGTTTTGACAATTGGTTGTCTGATCGCGCCGCAGCAGGCCCGGCAATCAGCCGGGCAGCCCCATTAGGGCATACCTTTTTCCAGGCGGTCGATCAAGGCGGCCGGTGGCGCGGTTCGCGGGCGGGCTACCGCGTCGCGACGGGAGGCGATGCGGGCGGGCCGAGATCGGGCGGGGTCAGGTCCGTCAGCACGGGGTGGGCGCGGCCGCGCAACCGTCGCTTGAGGGTCTCCAGGCCTGGCTCGAACAGGGCGTGGACCACCAGGGCGGCAGACAGGGAGACCAGGAGGATCTCCCATCCTTCGGGCGCATCGGCCGTGGTTTCGAACACGGCGACCACGCTGTAGTGGAAGAGATAGAAGGGATAGCTCAGTTTGCCGACGAACCGGTCGAACCGGAACCGGCCGAAGCTGCGGAAGACAAAGGGCATGGTCGTCATGACCACTGCGGGCATGAGGTAGGGCTTGGCCGGTTCAGGGGTCCATCCGGCCAGGAGCACGGTTGCGGCCAGGGCGGCAAAGGCCGCGTAATCGGCCATGCCCCCGGGCATGGCGGGCAGCCGCTTGTGGAGCCTGTAGGCCAGGATGCCCCCGGCAAAGGTCCACAGCTCCAGGGGGAAGAACCGCTTGAAGAACAGGACGTTTTCCGGTCCGGCCAGGGGCACGGCCAGCCGCAGGGCCAAGCTGGCGCAGGCCAGCCCCACCAGGGTGCGCGAGCGCAGGCGGACCATGAGCGGGGCCAGGGCGTAGAACATGATCTCAAGGGACAGGGACCAGCCCTGGATGAGGGGGGCGCTGTGCCAGATGGAGTCGCGCGCCGCCGGGATGAACTGGAGCCCGCCCTCCGGGGCCTGGGAGAGACAGAAGAGCAGTTCCTGGCCCACGACGCCGAGGGATGTCCAGGCCATGACCAGGAAGGCGGTCGGGTCGGACAATAGCCTGGAAAGCTCGGCCCGCGAGGTCATGGGGTGGATGTCAAAGGAGATAAGCAGCCCGATGGCCACGGCCACGGCCAGGACATAGGCCGGGTAGAGGGTCAGGAACCGGGAGAGGTAGAAGCGCCGGGCCGAGGCATAGCGTGTGTCGAGGATCAGGGCCATGTAGAAGCCCGAGATGGCGAAGAAGGCCAGCACCGCTTCGTGGCCCCGGACCATGGGCAGCCCGGACACCGTGAAGTGGGAGTTGAGCACCGCGATGGCGAGCAGCAGGCGAATCAGACCCAAAGGCGTTGCCTCCCGTGATCGTGCGCCGGCTCCGGCGGTCGTTTTCAGGTCGCCGGGGCGGCCGCCGCAAGGCGCGTGGCGCTAGCCCCGTAGGCCCACGGCCCCGGAGAGCGCCGGTTCGGCGCAGGCGTGGCCGTCGATGCCCCCCCGGCGGCACTTGAGGGTCAGTACCGAGGTGTATGGCTCGTCGCCGCAGAGATAGGCGCGCAGCCGACGCCGGGCGTCAGGGTCCATGAATTCCATCAGGGGCTGGTGCACGTCGGTGGCTTTGTCCAGGGCCGAGATGATCTGCATGTCCCACACCCCATGATAGCGCTCTATATCGTCCGGGCGCAACGCTTTTCGGCAATTGGGGCAGCCGCAGGCCAGGGGAATCTCCTCCTCGATGTTGAAGAGGCCGTACTCGTCGCTGATTTCCTCGCCCTTCCAGATGTTGCGGATGGCGATCTCGAACCCGTAGCCGGTGCTCATGGTGTTGCAGTCGCACCGGTGGTTGACGTATTTGGCGTGGTCCCAGCTGAGGATGCGCACGCCGTTTTCGTCCATGTAGGAGTATTTGCCCGCAAGGGCTCTGTGGCACTCGTCCAGGGCGTTGAAGTCCTTTTCAGACAGCTCGATCTCCAGGCGGTCCTTGACGTAGACGATGGTCCCGCGGGGGATGTCCGCCGTGGCGAACACGCCATAGCCGATTTGCGCGTTGACGAAGCGGATTTCCGTGTTCGGATGGATCACTGTTTTTCTCGCTTGATGGTGCGGTCGCGGCCGGTTCAAGGTCGGATTGACGCGGGACGGCGTCACCAGTTGTCGTCGTCCCCGAAGTTCCAGTCGTCATCAAGGGTGAAGTCGCGCACCCGGATGAGCAGTTCGTCACCCTCCTCGGTGACCGTGCCCTGGGCCGTGACCCACTGGTCCATGTGGTCCATGAGCTTCAGGCCGTTCTTGTCGGGCTCCACGAGGAATTCTTCCTCGCCGTCCACCAGGATCATCAGTCCGGCCTCGTCGTCGTCCTCACGCTCCACGGGCAGGATCTGCCCGTAGATGGTGTCGTCGTAACAATCTGCTGACACGTCGCTTGTTCTCCCTGTGTCCGTTATTGGGGCTGGCGTTCTTGGGCGTCGGACTCGAAGTCCTTGCGGTAGACCACGCCGCCCTCCTTGGGAATGAATTGTCGAAGGAATCTGTCTTCCCTGTCGTAGCCGTTGGCTTCGTAAAACGTGCGGGCGGCCTCGAAGGTCCGTCCGCCTTCGGTCTCGACGAGGATGCGTTTGGCTCCCCTGGCCGCCGCCTGGCGCTCCATCTCGGCGAGCATGGCCGAGCCGATGCCCTGGCGCTGGAGCCGGGGCGTCACCGAGATGCCGATGAGCTCGAAGCTGTCGGGCCACTGGGCGATGGCGCCGTAGCAGAGAAACCCTGCCAGAGTGTCGCCGTCCGTTTCGTTGGTCCTGGCCTGAATGAAGCGGCAGGCATCGCTGTCGCCCTGATAGGCGCAGTCCCAGACCATGCCCTCGGCGGTGCTCAGTTCGTCGTTGTTGAACATGCCGCAGGCGGCGGCCATGTCGAGCAGGGATTCCACATCCTCCGGGGCCACCCCGGTCGATATGCGCACCTCGCACTCGGTCGTCTGCCTGCTGTCCTGATCGGTGATGGCGTTATCCATGATGTTCATGCCGCCCGGGCGGTGCTTTGGTTGAGGGGGACGGGAGACACTGCCCGCCTGGCCATATCGGTCCAGGACGGCATGGGCTACCGGGGCTCCATGGCTTCCACGGGGGTGAAGCTCTCCACATGAATGGTCTCCACGTTGCCCACGCGGCGCACGGTGCCGGTGACAGACGCCCGGGTGCGGGCCAGCGAGACCAGATCCGGAAAGGTGTGCAGATTGGCCACCTGCACGTCTCGCTCGGCCTCGCAGGCGATGAGCACCTCGGTCACGCGGAACTGCTCGTCCCACTGCATGGGCACGATGAATCCGCTGATGGTCTCCCTGCGGGCAGATGTGGCGTCGGCGTGGTGCTGCATGATCTCCTCCCGCTGCCATGGCGGACGGCTCCAATAAGCAGACACCGTGCCACGGGCGCAAAGGTATGAAATAAAAAGATAAGACAGTGGGAAAGGGGGCGCGCACAGGAACTGCTGGTTCCTGTTTGCCTCGGCGGTGGCCCCTGCCGGGGCGTCATGGGCGTGGTGCGCGGGGAATGCTGCTGATCCGATTGAAAAAACATCATTTATCACAGTGTGTTGAATCGGAATAAGAAATTTTTGTTCCTGTTTTTGGAAAAGAGGAACTTTCAGGACTTGCCGGGCGGGACTTATCGGGCGGGACGGAACTGCCGCCGTGTCAGACCGTGGCGGTTCATGAGCTTGTTAAGCTGCCGGGTGGTGATGCCCGCCCGTCTGGCCGCGTCCGCTATCCGGCCGCCGCACTCCTCAAGCACGGCGCTCAGGTACTGTTTCTCGAACCCCTCCACCGTGATCTGCCTCGCCTCGCGCAGGGGCAGGCCGGTCCTGACCGGCGCGGTGACGATGGTTCCGGGCGGGGAGAAGAAGTCGGGCGGGAAGCTCGACGGCAGCAGGATGGGGCCGGTTTCAAGGATGCAGGCGCGCTCGATGACGTTCTCAAGCTCCCGGACGTTGCCGGGCCAGGGATAGTCCCTGAAGGCGTCGAGCACGTCGGGGTGGATGCCCCGGATGTCCTTGTTGAGCAGGTTGTTGAGCTGCTTGATGAAGGATTCCGAGAGCCTGAGGATGTCCTCGCTGCGCTCGCGCAGGGGCGGCAGGCAGACGGGAAAGACGTTGAGCCGGTAGAAGAGGTCGCGCCGGAACAGGCCGTCGTCGCACAGGGTGCCCATGTCGTCGTTGGTGGCCGCGATGATGCGCACGTCCACCGGGATGTCGGCCTCGCCGCCCACGCGCTGGATGACCCGCTCCTGGATGGCGTTGAGCAGCTTGACCTGGGCCGACTGGCTGATGGTGCCGATCTCGTCCAGGAAGAGGGTGCCGCCGCCTGCCAACTCGAACTTGCCCAGCTTGCGGCGCACCGCGCCGGTGAAGGCGCCCTTTTCGTGGCCGAAAAGCTCGCTCTCCACCAGGGTGTCGGGGATGGCCCCGCAGTGGACGCTGATGAAGGGCTTGTCATTGCGGTTGCTGTGGGCGTGGATGAGCTTGGCCATCAGGCTCTTGCCCGTGCCGGTCTCGCCGGTGAGGAGCACGGTGGTGCGCGTGGCCGCCACCTGCCTGACCTTGGCGAACACCTCGCGCATGGTCCGGCTGCGCGTGTCCACGAACTCCAGCGCCTCCTCGTTCCAGAACTGGCCGCGCAAGTAGTCCAGCTCGGACTGCATGACGTCGGACTGGTGGACCCTGTCCATGGCCAGCCCCAGTTCCTCGCGGCCCACGGGGTGGGTCAGGTAGTCGAAGGCCCCGGCCCTGACCGCGTCGAGGGCCACCGGGGTGTGGGCCTCGTCGGTCATGACCACGATGGCCGCCGCCGGATAGTGCGCCCACAGCGCCTTGAGGGCGTCGCCCACCGAGTCGTTGTCGCCAAGCAGGGACTCGGCGTCCACGAACAGGGTGTCGATGTCGCCGGGCCGGTCCTGGCCGGGCCGCGTCCCCTCCGGGGCGGGCGTCATCGTGTGGTCCTGGCCGCGCGGGAGGCCGACCTGTCCGGTCCGGCCGCCGTCGCGGGTTATGACGAGCATCTTTCGCATGGGACGTTCACCTCGCGTCCGGGCGCGGCCACTGTCAGGGTGGCCGCCGGTCTGCCCAGCCATACCGGCAAACGCGGCCGGGGACAACGCCAAACGCGGGCTCCCCGGGGGCCGGAATCGAAATTTTGTCGCCACGGCTTGCTTATAATTCCCAAATGACACAGATTGTTCTATGGTCTCCTTCTGTCGGAAACCTTTTTCGCGCCCTTGGCGGCGGGCGCGGTGGGAGCGAGGTCCGCATGGCCGAACGTGTACTGTTTGTTGACGACGACCCGAACATCCTCAAGACCTTCCGGGCCAGCTTCCGCAAGAAGTTCGAACTCGACTTGGCCGAGGGCGCGGACGAGGCCCTGGACAAGATCAAGTCCGGCGAGAAATACGCCGTGGTGGTCTCGGACCAGAAGATGCCGGGCAAATCGGGCATGGACCTGCTCGCCGAGATCCAGACCCTGGCCCCGACCACGGTGCGCATCATGCTCACCGGCCATGGCGACTTCACCCTGGCCATGGACGCGGTCAACCGGGGCCAGCTCTACCGCTTTCTGCTCAAGCCCTGCCCGCTGGACGACCTGGAGCGCGCCATCAATGCGGCGTTGCGCCAGCACCGGCTGGTGGTGGCCGAAAAGGTGCTGCTCAATCAGACCCTCAAGGGCACGGTGGAACTGCTCACCGAGATCGTCTCCCTGGTCAATCCCGAGGCCTTTGGCCGCTCGCAGCGGATCAAGCGCCACATGGGCTACCTGGTGGAGCAGATGAATCTGAAGACCGGCTGGCTCTATGAAATGGCCGGAATGCTCTCCCAGCTCGGCTGCATCCTGCTGCCGGACAGGACCCTGGCCAAGCTCCAGGCGGGGCGGCCGCTGGAGGGCGAGGAGCTGCAACTCTTCGCCATGCACCCGACCCTCGGGGCAGAGATGCTCAAGAAGATTCCGCGCATGGAAAAGGTCGCCCAGATCATCGCCTACCAGGAAAAGAACTACGACGGCACGGGCGTTCCCCTGGATTCGGTCAAGGGGGAGGCCATTCCCCTGGGGTCCAGGATGCTCAAGCTGGTGCTCGACTACGACACGGCCCTGATGCGCACGGGCAAACCCAGCGCTGCCTTTGCCGCCCTGGAGGAGCACATCGACCGGTATGATCCCGAGCTGCTCTACTATCTGGAGGGAAGCCTCGGCAAGGAGGCCCACTACTCCCTGGCCGAGATGACCATCGACGAGCTGTGGCCCGGCATCATCCTGGACGAGCCGGTGACGGACGCGTCAGGGCTGGTGCTCTGCCGCAAGAGCATGGAGGTGACCCACAGCATCATCGCCAAGCTCAAGGCGTTTCAGTTGCGCGGCACCATTCGCCAGCCCTTCAAGGTGCTCGTGCCCGAGCAGCGGGGATAACGGTCCGGACCGCGTGGCCGGGAACACTCATCAGGCAGGTGCGAATCAATGACGAATGCGGACACCCACGACAAGGCCGGTGCGGTGACGGACAAAGGCGGACAGGTTTCCCTGTCCAGGCTGTTCAATTGGGGCGTGGTCGGTTTTTTCCTGTTCCAGTTGGCGGTGGGGCTGTACGTCATTTTTCATTTCATCGATGGCAAGGCGCGGCGGATGCAGGCCGAGCGTGCCCGCTGCGAGCTGGATTTTCGCAGGCAGGCGCTGGAGGCCCACCAGTCGGCCGGGCTGGTCCTGCTGGGCGAGTTCTCCCGGCTGCCGGCCCTGGCCGAGGGGCTGGCCCGGCCGGGCGAGGGTGACCGGCTCAAGGGGATCATGCACTCCCTGTTCCTGCTTGACAGCCACGCGGCCTTCACCCTTCAGGACGCAGACGGCTTCCCGCTCCATGCGACAGACCGCCGGGCCAAAGCCCTGGTGCCGCGCGGAAGGACCTTTGACGAGCTTGTGGCCGCCCAATCGGGCACCGTGTCCCTGGTCATGGACCGCGACGGCGTGAACCTGTGGCGGCTCGCCATGCCGGTGCTGCGGGGGGGGCTCCCGGCGGGCCTGCTCTGCGCCTTCGTGCCCCTGGACCCCGGCCAGGCGTGGCTGACGGGCAACGGTTCGGCGGGGGTGTCCATCCTGCTCAATGGCGTGCCCGTCATCGCTTCCGCGCCGGTCTCGGAGCCGGTGAGTGTCTTCCGGCAGGACACTGCCTACCGGGGTGTCTCACTTGAGGTCGCCATCCCCGACGGCGAGGAGGACAGCCAGATGCGCACCCTGGCCGCAGGCATGGTTGCCACCCTGGGGGTGGGGGCGCTCCTGCTCATGTTCGTCATCCATCTTGTCGGCAACAAGCTCTACATCGTGCCCAACGTCAGGCTCCAGGCCCTGCGCGACGAACTGGAGAAGGAGGTGGAGAAGCGCACGGCGGACCTCAAGATGCGCACCGTGCAACTCTCCATAGAGATCCGCGAGCGGCGCGAGTCCGAGATCGAGGCCCGGGAGTCCGGCCAGCTGGTGTCGGCCCTGCTGGAGGGCATCGGCGCGGCCTTCTTCATCCTCAATCCGCGCACCGGGCATGTGGTCAAGTCAAACAGCGTGGTCCACGCCATGTTCGGGTTCTCGCCCTGGCAGTTGGCGGACAGGCCGTGTTCCGAGGCCTTTGCCAATGTCGCGGACCAGCTTGAGGACCTGCTCTGCCCCCGGGCCATCAGGAACAACACCTACGTGGAGGGCGTTGCCCGGCACACCGACGGGCAGTCCTTTCCCGTGGCCCGGTATCTGGTGCCCATGGAGTTGCGGGGCGAGGACCACATCGGGGTCATCGTCCTTGACATCACCGAGCGCAAGAACCTGGAGCGGCGGCTGCACATCGCCCAGAAGCTCGAATCCGTGGGCGAACTGGCCTCGGGCATCGCCCATGAGATCAACACCCCCATCCAGTACGTGGGCGACAGCGTTCTCTTCGTCAAGGAGGCCTTTGCCGAGGTGGCGGCGGTGCTGGAAGCCCAGGCCCAGCTGGCTGCGGCCTGCCGCGAGGCCGGGTTCCGGGCCGATCTGGTGGAACGCATCGACGCCCTCGGCGAAACCGCTGATCTCGATTTCGTGCTCGAAGAGGTGCCCAAGGCGTGCGAGCGCGCCCTGGGCGGCACCAAGCGCGTGGCCACCATCGTCCGGGCCATGAAGAACTTCGCCCACCCCGGCGACGGCGAGAAGAAGGCCGTGGACATCAACGCGGCCCTGGAAAACACCATCATCGTGGCCAAGAACGAGTGGAAGTACGTGGCCGAAGTGGTCACGGACTTCGACGCCCTGCCCATGGTCCAGTGCCTGCCCGGCGACATCAACCAGGTGTTCCTGAACATCCTGGTCAACGCGGCCCAGGCCATTGGCGACGTGGTGGGCAATTCAGGGGAAAAGGGGACCATCACCATCGCCACCCGCCGGGGCGACCGCGAGGTGATCATCTCCATCGCCGACACCGGCACGGGCATCAGTCCCGAGATACGCGACAAGATATTCAACCCCTTCTTCACCACCAAGGAGGTGGGCAAGGGGACAGGCCAGGGCCTCGCCATCGTGCACGACATCATTGTGGAGCGGCACGGCGGCGTCATCGACGTGGAATCCGAGCCGGGCAGGGGCACGACCTTCATCATCCGCCTGCCCGCCGGGGAGTGAGCCCCGCAACCAGCAAGGATTGACCAATGAATCGAACCATACTTTTCGTGGATGACGACCAGAACATCCTCGACGGCTTCCGAACCCTGCTCTACGGCAAGCGCAAGGAGTGGACGTGCCGCTTCGCCCTCAACGCCAGGGAGGGCCTTGAATACATAGACCGCGAGCAGTTCGACGTGGTCATCGCCGACATGCGCATGCCGGGAATGGACGGGGCGGACTTCCTCAAGGAGGTGGAGCGCCGCCAGCCGGGCGCGGTGCGCATGATCCTCTCGGGCTATTCGGAGATGCAGGCGGTGCTCAAGTCGGTCAAGCACGCCCACCAGTTCCTGAGCAAGCCGTGCAGCTCCGAGACCGTGGTGGCCACCATCCGCCGGGTCACGGACCTCAAGCACATCCTGGACAACGAGGCGGTGCGCGCCATTGTCACCGGCCTGCAGTCGCTGCCCGCCATGCCCGACCTCTACATCCGCATCGAGCGGGAGCTGAAGGGGAGCGAGCCCGACCTGCGGCGCATCGCCAAGCTGGTGGAAAAGGACATCGGCATCTCCGCCACCCTGATGCGGGTGGTCAATTCCTCGTTCTTCGGCTTTTACGAAAAGATCACCTCTCCGGCCCATGCCGTGGCCCTGCTCGGCGTGGAGGCCCTCAAGGGGCTGGTTCTCGGTGCCCACCTGCTCACCGAGGCCGATGCCTCAGGCGTGCCCGGCTACTCCATCGGCAAGCTGTGGACCCACAGCCTCCAGACCGCGTACTGCGCCAAGGTAGTGGCCGGGCTTGAAGGGGGTGACGACGATTTCGTGGAGGGGTGCTTCATCGCGGGCATCCTGCACGACATCGGCAAGCTCGTCTTCGTCACCCAGATGCCCGAGGCGTACCGGCCCGTGATCGAGCAGGCGCGCCTGGGCAAGGGGCCGGTGCTGTCCATCGAGCGGCGCGAGCTGGGGGTGAGCCACGCCGAGGTGGGGGCCTACCTCGCCGGGCTCTGGGGCTTCAAGAAGGAAGTGGTGGAGGCCATCAACGAGCACCACTCGCCGGAAGCCTCGGCCCATGGATTCGGCATGGGGTTCGTGGTCCACGCGGCCGACTCCCTGCAACACGAGATCGACCAGGGCGGTACCTACGTCTTTCCCTCCATCGACCTTGACTGGCTGGAAGGTGTGGGCAAGACTGACCGCTATGCGGTCTGGCGCGATGCCTGCAGCCGACACATGGAGGGAAAATGAGCGGCGAACCCAAGGTGCTTTTTGTCGATGACGAGCAGAACATTCTCGATACCTACCGGGTCTCCCTGCGCCGTCGGTTCAAGGTGGACACGGCCCTTGGCCCGGAAGAGGGGCTGGACCGCTTCCGCCTCTTCGGCCCCTACGCGGTGGTGGTCTCGGATCTCAAGATGCCGGGCATGGACGGCATCCGCTTCCTGCGCAAGGTCCAGGCGGTGGCGCCAGACACCGTGCGGGTGATGCTCACGGGCCACGCCGATCTTCAGGCGGCCATCGCGGCGGTCAACGACGGCGCGGTCTTTCGGTTTCTGACCAAGCCCTGCTCCATGGACGAGATGATCCGCACCCTTGAGGCGGCCATGCGCCAGTATTCCCTGGTGGTGGCCGAGCGCGAGTTGCTGCGTGGCACCCTGCGCGGCAGCATCAAGGTGCTCACCGACATCCTCGGGCTGGTCAATCCGGCGGCCTTCGGCCGCAGCGAGCGGGTCCGGCGGCTGGCCGCCTTCGTGGCCCAGCGGCTGGGCCTCAACCAGACCCTGAGCCTCGATCTCGCGGCCATGCTCTGCCAGTTGGGGAGCGTCACCCTGACCGACACCGTGCTCGAAAAGGTCTTCCGGGGCGAGCCCCTGACCCCGGAGGAGCGGGCGGCCTATGACGGCCACCCGGCCATCACGGCCAGGATGCTGGCCCACATCCCCAGGATGGAGCGGGTGTCCGAGATCATCCTGCACCAGAACGACTCCCTGGCCGACACGCCCATGCTGCCCGTGGAGGCGCGCATCCTCAAGGCGTGTCTCGATTACGACGCCCTGGTCGAGCAGGGCATGGACAAGCAGGACGCCATCGACGCCCTGCGTGCCCGCACCGGCGTCTACGACCCCCGCGTGCTCGACGTGCTGGAACTGGGCACGGCCGGGGGCGACGGCTATATCCGGCGCGAGGTGGCGCTTGCCGATATGCGCCAGGGCATGATCCTCGATGAACCGCTCTGGAGCCTGGACAAGGTCCATATCATGGCCGAGGGCACGGAGATCACCGAGACGGCGCTGATGCGCCTGGACAACTTCGCCAAGGCCAAGCGGCTGCCCGGGCGGCTGCGGGTTCTGGTGCCGGTGGAGGGCTGAGGCAGGCTCCCGGGTCAGGAGAGCAGGAAGTCCAGCGCGCCGTGCTCGCGCAGAATGTTCAGGCCGATGGCGATGAGGATGGTGCCGCCCAATAGCTCCGAGCAGGTGCCGATGCGCTCTGCCCGGGCCACGGTCTTGCCCAGGTGCAGGCCCGCGGCGGTGAAGGCCAGGGCCACCAGCCCGATGACCAGGGCGGGCCACCACACCGACACCCCGAGCATGGACAGGCTCAGGCCCACGGCCAGGGCGTCGATGCTCGTGGCCACCGAGAGCATGACCAGCGAGAATCCCCTGGTGGGGTCGCCCCGGCCCTGCTTTTCTTCCTCAAAGGCCTCGCGGATCATCTTGACCCCGATGTAGGTCAGCAGGCCAAAGGCGATCCAGTGGTCGTAGGCCTCGATGTGGTCGCGCACCGTGAGGCCCAGGGACCAGCCCAGGATCGGCATCAGCGCCTGGAACAGGCCGAAATGCCAGGCGAGGCGGAAGGTCTGGCGCGGGCTGACGGTCCTGAGGGCCACGCCGGTGGCCACGGCCACGGCAAAGGCGTCCATGGCCAGGGCCACGGCGATGATGAAGAGTTCGATGGGTCCCATGTACGCTCCGGTCAAAGTGGAGCCACAGGGATAGCCCGGTCGGCGAGGGATGACAAGACCGGCTGGCGGGTGGACAGGGCAAACGCAGCGAATTCCCGGCTGTCCCTAGCGACCCGCCATTCTTTGGCTACAGAAATGTCTGCGCATACGTTTTTGTGTGTCATGTCAGACGATTTTGTCGTGAGCGTTGCTGCTCCCTGCGGCGTCGTATCGCCAACCTGCCTGAATGCATGAATCCTTCCCATTGGCACGGCTTGTGATTAGGGTGACACTGGCGCGACTGTCCGAGGGAACGTCAAGGAGTGGACCAACGACCATGGATATTCTGCATCGACTGCTTGAGGCCCGGTTCATGGAACCGCTCCTGCTCACGCTCAAGGTGGCCGGGCTGGCCACCGCAGTGGCAGCCGCGCTGGGCATCGCCGCTGCCTATGTCCTGTCGAGGAGCAAATTCCCCGGCCGCGATCTGGTGGACGCCCTGTGTACGCTCCCGCTGGTCATGCCGCCCACGGTGCTGGGCTATTATCTGCTGGTGGTCATCGGCCGCCGGGGGATGGTGGGCGGGTGGCTCAAGGAGACATTCGACATCACCCTGGTCTTCACCTGGCAGGGCGCGGTCATCGCTGCCGCCGTGGCCGCCTTCCCGCTGGTGTTCAAGTCGGCCAGGGCCGCGCTGGAGGGGGTGGGCAGGCACTATGAGGACGCGGCCCGCACCCTGGGCCAGGGCGAACTGGCCGTGTTCCTGCGCGTGTCGCTCCCCCTGGCCATGCGCGGCGTGCTGGCCGGGACCATGCTCGCCTTTGCCCGGGCCATGGGCGAGTTCGGGGCCACCCTGATGGTGGCGGGCAACCTGCCGGGCCGCACCCAGACCCTGTCCCTGGCCGTTTATTCCGCCGTGCAGGCCGGGGACGATGATCTGGCCAATGCGCTGGTCCTGGTCATCAGCCTCGTCTGCATCGCCATCCTCATGACCACCAGCCGCCTGCTGCGACCCAGATTCTGACAACCCCAAGGGAGAACTCGTCATGCGCAGCCTTTCCAGAATCATCCTCACGGTGGCCATGGCCATCAGCCTCGTCATGCCCGCCACACCGGCCAGGGCCAAGGACCTGATCGTCTCGGCCGCGGCCAGCCTGACCGACGCCTTCGGCGACATCAAGACCGCCTTTGAGGCCGAGCACCCCGGCGTGAACGTGGTCATGAACTTCGCCGCATCCGGCGCGCTCTTCCGGCAGATGGCGCAGGGCGCCCCCGTGGATGTCTTCGCCTCGGCAGACCACAAGTGGATGGAAAGGGCCGTGGACGAAGGATTCGTGAACAGGGACGCGGTCGCGGTCTTTGTCCGCAACGACCTCGTGCTGGCCGTGCCCGCCGACAATCCGGCCAAAATCACGGAACTTGGCGACCTGACCGGCGACAGGGTAGGCACCATCGGGCTGGCCACTCCCGTGACATCCCCGGCTGGGCAATACACCCGCACCGCCCTGAGCGAGGCCGGGCTGTACCATGCCCTTGCCCCGAAGCTCATCTTTGGCGAGACCGTCCGCCAGATACTTGATTACATTGCCCGGGACGAGGTGGATTGCGGGTTCGTCTTCCGCACCGACGCCGTCAAGGCGGGCAAGGCCGTCCTGGTGGTGCAGGAGATTGCCCTTGAAGAACCCATCACCTACCCCATCGCCGCAGTGAGCGAGAGTCGCGACCCGGCCATGGCCCAGGCCTTTGTGGCCTTCGTCACCTCGTCCGCCGGGGCGGCCCTGCTCGAAGCCCATGGCTTTGCCAGACCATGACCGCAGGGAGAGCCGATGCAGTTTGAAGTGGACATCGTCAAGCGGCTGCGGGGCGGCAGCGGGGAATTCGTGTTGCGATCCCGGTTCTCGGCCACGGACCGCGCCCTGGCCCTGTTCGGGCCATCGGGGTCGGGCAAGACCCTGACCCTTTTGGCCCTGGCCGGGCTGCTCACGCCGGATGCGGGGCGCATCGCCATCAACGGCGACGTGCTTTTCGACTCGGAGGCCGGGATCAACCTCCCGGCGCGGCGGCGCGGCGTGGGCTACGTGTTTCAGGACTACGCCCTGTTCCCCCACAGGACCGTCTGGCAGAACGTGGCCTTTGGCCTGACACCGCTCTTTGGCCGCATCAGCAGGGAGGACGCTGAGCGGGTGGACGAGTTGCTCGACCTCTTCGGCCTGTCCGGCCTGGCCGGTCAGCGCCCGGCCACCCTCTCGGGCGGTCAGAAACAGCGTACGGCCCTGGCCCGGGCCGTGGCCCCGAGGCCGCGCGCCCTGCTTCTCGACGAGCCTTTCAGCGCCCTGGATCAGCCCCTGAGGCTGCGCATGCGGGAAGAATTGTCACGGATGCTCGACGCGGTGTCCATCCCCATGGTCCTGGTCACCCACGACGCCGACGAGGCCGAGGCCTTTGCCCGGACCGTGGTGGTCTACAACCACGGCGCCGTGGCCGGTGTGCATCGCGCCGACGAGGTGACGGGCCAGGGCCGTGATCTGGCGGACGTGCTGCGCCGCCAAGTGGCCGATGCCTACGCCGACGCCTGACCGGATGGTGGATGGAGCAGGGGTGCGAACCGACCGCCAGCAAGGCGGCAGGGTTACACGGAGGGGAACATGCTACAGGAAAGGGCCAGGGCCAGAGCGGCGGCCCGGGCGCGTCCCGATGTCCTGAGGCACTGCTTGACCATGGCCTCCTTGAGCACGCCCTGAAGGCTGCGCAGCAGGTGGAGGCTGTTGACCGAATGTTCGGTCGGGGGCTGCACCAGCGCGTGGGGGGCGAAGCGGATTCTGCGGCGCAGGAAGTCGAGCACCGGCTCGCCGGGGGCCATGAACGCGTCGGTGCTGCCGACGATGAACTGCTCGCCCGGGTAGTGGGCATCGCTGCTCACGGCCCAGCCCAGCCCCTCACCCCTGTCGGCCAGGGGCAGGTCCAGGGTCAGGTCGAGCTTGTGCTGGGTCTTGCAGAAGAATTGCCCCGCTCCACAGCCCGTGAGCTGCGAGTCAAAGGTCAGGGCCGAGCCGTTGTGAATCTCCACGTAGTCGGACATGGCCAGCAGCCGGAGGTAGGCCCGGCGCGAGAGGATGTTGCCCGCCGAGGTGCGGCCAAGGTGGAAGGGATGGGGCACGATGGTCAGCGCGCCGGTTTCGGCGGCGATGCGGGCCACATCGCGCACGGACCAGCCAAAGGTGCGGACCTCGCCAAGACCCCGACGCAGCCCTGCCTCGTCGTCAAAGAGAAAAATGATGTCGATGCCCTCGGACGACACGGCCTCCACGCCCGGGATGACGGTGGTGCGCAGGTCGGCCGTGGCCTCGGACAGCCGCTGGTAGGCCTCAAGGGGCTTCTTGTAGGAATGTTCGGTGGACGCCAGGAAGTCCGGGCCGCACTGCCTGAGGTGCCGACGGATCTTCCGCAGCCGCAGGGCCTTGCTCCTGGTGGGCATGCGGTGGATGTTGGCATGGAAATGAAGGTCGAATGTCAGCATGGGCTCGATGTTCCGAAGCTCCTCACGGGTAGCGGGCGCGGATAACGTGGCGCGGGGGAGCGCGTGGTCGGCCATGACGTCCGGGGCAAAATCTAACCACTCTCGCCGCTTTGTCAAGCAAAGTCGGACAGCGCACCTGACGGAGCGTGGTGATCAATGATTCTCATTGCCCGCGAATGACAGATGCTGCATGGTGGGCCAAGTAGCGCCACAAGCGCCCCACCGATTCCTGTGAACGAGGATGGCTCACCGTGAAACGGCAATTTTTCATGCGCTTTCTGATCTACTCGGCCGCCGCCGCCCTACTCTGCGTCCTGCTCCACCAGGGGCACCGGAACGACCAGCGGTTCGCCCTGTCGCTGCGGATGGCCACCCTGCGCACGAGCATCGAGAAGGAGGTCATCGGCAACCTCCTGCGCATACAGGGCATGGCCACCTTCATCGCCACGACGCCAAGCCTGGACAACAACGCCTTCAACCGCTTTGCCAGCGAGACCCTGCGCGACACCTCGCTGCTCAAGAACATCTCGGCCGCGCCGGACTTCGTCATCCGCTTCGTCTACCCCATGGAGGGCAACCGTCAGGCTCTGGGTACCGACTACCGGACCCTGCCCGGCCAGTGGGAGCAGGCCCTGCGCGCCAAGGAGACAGGTTCTCTGGTGGTGGCCGGACCGGTCGCCTTGGTCCAGGGGGGCACCGGGCTGGTGGGCCGCGCGCCCGTGATCATTCGCGACATGAACCAGGAGCGCTTCTGGGGCCTTGTGTCGGCCATCATAGACATCGAGCGCCTGTACGAGGCCGTGGGCCTGCGCGACTACGGCGACCTCAAGCTGGCCATCCGGGGCGTGGACGGCAAGGGCGAGGAAGGAGCCGTGTTCTTCGGCGACGCCTCCCTCTTCGACCCGGCGCGCGAGGCCGTGCTCATGCCCGTGTCCTTCTCCTCGGGCTCGTGGCAGTTGGCCGCCCTGCCCGCGTCCGGCTGGTCCGGCATCCCGCGCTCCCTGCCGGTGATGTACGGGCTGGTGGCCCTGCTCTACGCGGGCGGGCTCGTCTTCTCATACCGGACCCTGCGCAAGGACCAGGATCTGCATCGCATCAGCCAGGGGCTGGCCGAGGCGCAATCAATGGCCCACCTGGGCAGCTGGGAAATGGACTTCGCCACCGGCTCGGTCCGGTGGTCGGACGAGACCTACCGCATCTTCGGCCTGGACAGGGAGCACTACACGCCCACCATGGACGCCATATGGGAACTGGTCCACCCGGATGACCGGAGCCTGAGCGAGGAGAGCTTTGCCGCTGCCCAGGCCGGGGGAAAGCCGTACGCCCTGACCCACCGCATCGTCAGACATGACGGCAGCGTGGGCCATGTGATGGCCCGGGGGAATTTCACCAACGGGCGGGGCGGCGATCCAGCCCGCGCCGTGGGCACCCTGCTCGACATCACCCCCCTCAAGGAAACCGAGGCCGCCCTGCGCGCCAGGGAGCAAACCCTGCGCGCCATGAGCGATGCCTCCATCGACGCCATCATCATGGTGAACGCCGAAGACACCGTACTCTTCTGGAACAGCGCGGCCACGCGGCTCTTCGGCTACACCGAGCAGGAGGCCATGGGCCGCAATCTGCACGGCCTCGTCACCCTGCCCCAGGACGCGCGGGAAGCGAGACACGGGTATCCCCATTTCGCCCGAACCGGCTCCGGCCCGGCCGTGGGAACGATCAAGGAGTTCACCGCCGTACGCAAGGACGGCACCACCTTCCCGGTGGAGCGGGCGGTATCCGCCTTTTCCCTGGACAGCCAGTGGCACGCCGTGGGCATCCTGCGCGACATCTCACGAAGGGTCGATGCGCGCGAAAAGCTCGAATCCTACGCCCGGCGCATCGCCCTGGCCTCAGAGGCCGGAGGCGTGGGTGTGTGGGAGTGGGACACCCTGACCGACGAACTGACCTGGGACGCCCGCATGAAGGAATTGTACGCCATCAAGCCCGGAGAGTTCAGCGGGCTTTACCGCGCCTGGACCAGCCGGGTGCATCCCGAGGACCTGCCAGAGGCCGAGGCCACGCTGGGAGCCCTGCGCACCGAGGGCGGCGACTGGAACCGCGAATTTCGCGTCGTCCTGCCCGACGGCGGCCTGCGGCACATCCGGGCCTCGGCCAGGGCGCGCAAGGACAAAAACGGCCGGGTGACGAGCATCATCGGCATCAATCAGGACATCACCGAACAGCGGCTGGCCGAGCAGGAGCTGACGCGGCTGGCCACCCGCGACAGCCTGACCGGCCTCTTCAGCCGGGGCCACTTCATGGAGCTGGGCGAGCGGGCCATCGACCACGCCAGACGCTACGACGAGCCCGTCTCGGTGCTCATGTTCGACGCCGACCGATTCAAGGCGGTCAACGACACATACGGCCACGACGCGGGCGACGCGGTGCTGCGGGCCATGGCCTCCACCGCCGCCGAGACCCTGCGTCAGGTGGACGTGCTGGGCCGCATCGGGGGCGAAGAGTTTGCGGCCGTGCTGCCCCAGGCCAACGCGGAGCAGGCGCTGCTCGTGGCCGAGCGGCTGCGCACGGCCATCGCGGCCTGCCGGGTGGATATCGGCACCGGCGCTCCGCTCTCGGTGACCGTGAGCATCGGCGTGAGCGTGGGCGACCCGGCCTCGGCCAACCTCGAGGACATGCTCAAGGGCGCGGACACGGCCCTGTATGCGGCCAAGCAGAACGGGCGCAACCGGGTCGAACGGGCCTGATCCGCCAGGGCAAACGCATCAAAGAATCGCCGGGTGGGCAACCGCTTCACAATCGAAGCGCTGACTCGAAATCCGATGCGTTTGCCCTGGCGCAGACTCGGGTCGGTCTTGCCCGCGTTGGCGGTTTCGGGTATCCGGAAAAAATCGGGAGGACCGCCATGGTCCTTGCATCAGCCACCATCAAGGAGCGGCCCATGCTTTATTTCCGCACCCCACGTCCCTGCCTCCTGGCCCTGGCCCTGGTCCTGCTGCTGGCCGCTCCGGCCTGGGCCGGGCTGCCCGAGGGGTTCTGCCACGTGGACGAGGCGGTCCCCGGCGTGGTCCTCGACGTGCGCTACTTCACCAGCCACAATTTCGTGGGCGAGCCGGTGGACGGATACGAGGCGCCGCGCGTCATCCTGACGGTGCAGGCGGCCCGCGCCCTGGCCGGGGTGCAGGCGACCCTGGCCCGCTTCGGCCTCGGCCTCAAGGTCTTTGACGGCTACCGGCCCCAGCGGGCCGTGGACCATTTCGTGCGCTGGGCAGAGAATCTTGACGACTACATCGCGGCCAAGTCCGGCCATTCGCGCGGCTCCACGGTGGACCTGACCATCATCGATGCGGCCACGGGCAAGCCGCTGGACATGGGCACTGCCTTCGACTTCTTTGGCCCGCCCTCCTGGCCCGACAGCCCGGCCATGGCCGCCCAGGTGCGCGCCAACCGCGCCCTGCTCCAGGGGATCATGATCAGCCACGGCTTCCGCCCCCTGGCCGAGGAGTGGTGGCACTTCACCCTTGAGGATGAGCCTTTCCCGGACACCTATTTCGATTTCCCGGTCCGCTGACACGCGAAATTTCCGGGTCCGCAAAAAAGACCGGCGCGCAGCCCCCTGCGCGCCGGTCTTTGCCGTTCGATGCGTCTGTTTGGGCCGTGATCCCGGTCAGGCCGGGTCCACGAGGATGACGACGATATCCATGACGTTGGTGCGCGTGGGGCCGGTCTTGAGGATGGTCCCGGTAGCGGTGAAGAAGGTGTAGGCGTCGTTGTCGTCCAGGTGGCGGCGGGCGGCGGTCAGGTTGGTGGCGTCGCAGTCGCCCAGGGTGTCGGGCAGGACCAGGGCGCCTGCCGCATCGGTGGGGCCGTCCGTGCCGTCGGTACCCACGCAGGCCATACTGATGCGCCCGCTTTCCGGGCCGGATTCATGGAGGCGGATGGCCGCGGCCAGGGCCATCTCCTGGTTGCGGCCGCCAGTGCCTGCTCCCCGGATGGTCACGGTTGTCTCGCCCCCGGCCAGCAGGCACACCGGCGGCTTGGGGCCGTCGCCGCCGCAGATGCCCATGGCCGTGCAGACGAGGTGTGATGCCACCTGGCGCGCCTCGCCCTGCATGGCGGGCTCCATCACCAGCGGCGCGTAGCCCAGTTCGCGGGCCGCCTCGGCCGCCCCGGCCAGGGCCTGGGCATTGCCCGCGATGATGATGTTGCGCACTCGGGCGAAGCAGGGGTCGTCGCTGCCAAGGGTCTCGGGCAGGTTGCCGTCGCGCCCGGCCCGGAACAGCTCGACCACCTCGGGCGGCACGGCCTCGCGCAGGCCGTAGCGCTCGAGGATGTCGAGGCAATGGGCAAAGGTGGCGTCGTCCGGCGCGGTGGGGCCGGAGCCGATGACGTCCAGCCGGTCGCCCACCACGTCGGAGATGATCAGGGTCAGGACCGTGGCCGGTTCCAGAACCTTGGCCAGATGCCCGCCCTTGATGGCCGAGAGGTGCTTGCGGATGGCGTTGATCTCGTCGATGGTCGCCCCGCAGGCCAGCAGGCGGCTGGTGGTCTCCTGCTTGTGGGCCAGGGTCACGGGGGCCACGGGCGCGGGGGTCAGGGCGCTGGCTCCGCCCGAGACGAGGCAGAAGACCAGATCGCGCTCAGTGGCCGTGGCCGCGAGGTTGAGGAGCGCCTCGGCCCCGCGCTGGCCCGCCTCATCAGGAACGGGGTGGTCGGCCTCTTCTATGCGAACGCGGGCGAGGTCGCAACCGTGGCCGTACTTGGTGATCACCAACCCATCGTGCAGCCAGCGTTCAAGCACCCGCTCGCCCAGGATATCCTCCAGGGCGCGGGCCATGGACGCGCTCGCCTTGCCCGCGCCGAGCACCAGGATGCGCTCGAAGTCGGTCAGGTCGTATCGTTTTCCGGCCACGGTCAGGATGTTTCCATCGCGGGCCACGGCCTTGCGCATGGCTCCTTTCGGGGCCACGGCCTCGATGGCCCGGTTGACGATGGTCAGCAGGTGCTCGCGTCGCGCGGCGTGGGCCGTGGTCATGCCGTTGCTCCGCTGTTCTGCCCGTCGAAGAGCTGCGGGTTGAGGCAGGTCTCGGGCCGCTGCCCGGCCAGCATGGCGAGCATGTTGCGCGCGGCCAGGGTGGCCATGTCGGTTCGCGATTCGATGGTGGCCGAGCCGATGTGGGGCAGGACCACGGCGTTGTCCAGCCCGGCCAGTCCCTCGGCCATGGCTGGTTCGCGCTCGAACACGTCGAGGCCCGCCCCGGCGATCATGCCATCCTTGAGGGCTGCCACGAGGTCGTCCTCGTTGATCACCGGGCCGCGCGCCGTGTTCACGATGCAGGCCGTGGGCTTCATCCGGGCAAAGGCGGTGGCGTCGAAGAGGTGGCGGGTGTCGGGCGTGAGCGGGGCGTGGATGGAGATGAAGTCCGCCTCGGCCAGCAGGGTGTCAAAGGGCACGAGGCGCGCACCAAGCCGGTCTTCGAGCACCGCGTTGCGCCTGCCCGAGGAACTGGTGTAGAGCACCGGCATGTCGAACCCGCGCGACATCAGGGCCATGGCCGTGCCGATGCGGCCCG
This sequence comes from Pseudodesulfovibrio pelocollis, assembly GCF_030282845.1. Taxonomy (GTDB): domain Bacteria; phylum Desulfobacterota; class Desulfovibrionia; order Desulfovibrionales; family Desulfovibrionaceae; genus Pseudodesulfovibrio; species Pseudodesulfovibrio pelocollis. The sequence goes on along the minus strand of NZ_JASTWE010000003.1, from coordinate 43,800 downwards.
CGCCCACGATGCCCAGCGTCTTGCCGCGCACGCCCTGGCCCATGAATTGGAGCGGCCCCCAGCCCTGCCACGCGCCCGAGCGCATGACCCTGTCCGCCTCCACCACGCGCCGGGCCGTGGCAAAGAGGAGCGCCCAGGCGCATTCGGCCGTGGCGTCGGTGAGCACGCCCGGGGTGTTGGAGACCGGGATGGCGCGGCGGGTGGCCTCGGCCACGTCGATGTTGTCGTAGCCCACGGCGTAGTTGGCGTAGCCCTTGAGCCCCGGCGCGGCCTCGAAAAACTCCGCGTCGATCTTCTCGGTGAGCAGGCCGATGACGCCCTGGCAGTCGGCCACCGCTGCCAGCAGCTCGGCCCGCGACAGGGTGCGGTCCTCGGGATTGACGGCCACCTCGGCCGTCTTGGCCAGCAGGTCGATGCCCGCGTCCGGGATGCGCCGGGTGATGAAGATTTTCGGTTTGCTCATGAATGCCTCCTTGGGGTCTCGGGGGGCTACAGCCCCTTTCTGGGGTCGAAGTCCTGGCCCAGGGCCGCCGGGGGGTCGAAGGACCAGCCCCGGGAGAATCGCTTGAGGAGCGGGTGGCGGCGGACCAGATCCTGAATCCAGCCCACGCGACCCATGTTCACGGCCAGCAGGGTCAGGATCATCATGGGGAACGGGGCCACCTGGAAGACCGGGGCCGGAATGGACGGAAAGATATCCTGAAGATAGATGCCCGACACCTGGAGGGCGGCGAAGAGGACTGCACCAAGGGCCGCGCGCACCGGGTGCCAGCCGCCGAAGATGACGATGGCCAGGGCAATCCAGCCCGCGCCCTCGCACCCCTGGGGGCGGCCCCAGCCGGGCTTGACCGCCAGGGAGTATGCGGCTCCGGCCATGCCCACCAGCGCCCCGCCAGCCAGACAGTACCACAGCCTGACCAGCCGCACCCGGATGCCCCGGCCAAATGCCGCCCGGGGCGACTCGCCCACGGCCCGCAGCCGAATGCCCGCCTCGGTGCGGTACATCCACCACCAGCACAAAAAGACGGCCACGAGGCTCAGGTGGACCACGGGCGAGCGCGAGCCGAAAACGGGGCCGATCAGGGCCACCTCGCCCAGGCCCGGAATGGTCCACAGGCCGAGGTCCGGCCCGGGCTGGCGCGAGAAGGAATGGCCCAGGAAGTAGGCCAGGTCGCGAGCCAGCAGGGTGAGGATGAAGCCCACGGCCAGTTGCGACTGACCCAGAAAGATGCCGATGACGCCGAGCAGGCCCGCGATGGCCGCGCCCACGGCCATGCCGCCGAGCATGCCGAGCCAGGGACTGTCGAAGGTCACGGCCACGGCAAAGGCGGTCATGGCGGCCAGCAGGATGGAGCCGTCCAGCGACAGGTTGATGACGCCCGCCTTCTCGGTGAGGGTCTCGCCCAGGGTGGCCAGGATCAGGGGCGCGGCGGCCATGAGCACGGCGGCCAGGGCCAGGGCCATGGTATCGGTCATGCCGCCTCCCTTCTCTGGCGCAGCCATAGGCGCAGGCCGTGGACGATGAACACGGACAGGACCATTATTCCCTGGATGACCCCGCTCAAGGACGAATCAAGGCCCATTTGCAGGGGCAGCTGGATGGAACCCACGGTGAGCACGGCGAAGAAGAAACAGATGAAGGGCACCGGGCCGAGCCGGAAGGAGGCCATCATGCCCACCAGCAGGGCGGTGTAGCCGTAGCTCGACGAGATGGAGGGCAGCAGCCGGTGGTAGACGCCCAGCACCTGGATGGCTCCGGCCAGCCCGGCCAGCCCGCCGCAGAGCATGAAGGCCTGGAGCAGGCGGCGGCGCGGCCCCAGCGCGAACAGGGTGGCGGCCTTGGGGTTCTCGCCCACGGCCCGAAGCTTGAGCCCCCAGGACGAGCGGCGCAGGAGTAGGCCCACACCGACGATGGCGGCCAGGGCCAGGGCCAGGGCGGCCCAGCTCACGCTCATGGGGCCGAGCCGGGGCAGCCACAGGGACACGTCGATGGGCTCGGTGCCGGACATGGAGGCCACCCCCGGCCGCTTCCACGGGCCGAAGATGAGCCACAGGGTCACGCCCAGGGCCACGAAGTTGAGGCCCAGGCCGGAAAAAATCTCGTGAACCCGGCCAAAGACGCGCAGCAGCCCGGCCAGCAGCGCCCAGAGCGCGCCGCCCAGGATGCCTGCGGCCATGGCCAGGATGATCTCGGGCACGCCGCCGGTGTCAAAGGGGCGCAGGGCCGCGGTGCAGAAGATGGCTCCCATGACCACCTGCCCCTCCACGCCGATGTTCCAGAGCCGGGCGGTGAAGGTCACGAGCAGGCCAACGGCGCAGAGCGTCAGCGGCACCCAGCCCGCCAGGGCGCGGCCGAGCTTGGTCACCGAGCCGAGCCCGCCCTCCAGGAGCACCGCGATGGTCTCGAAAGGAGACGCGCCCGAGGGCAGGGTGACCAGGACGGTCAGGCCCAGGGCCAGGAGCAGGGCCGCGCCGAGCCAGCCCGCCTCGGTCAGTGCCGGGAATCGTGACCATGCCTGCGTCTTTTCCTGCGATTGTGTCCGCGATTTCTCCTGCGATGTCGCCCGCGACGTTGCCCGTTTCATTGCCCGCCTCCCAGGACTTGGTCGGGGTCCTTGCCTGCCATGAGCGCGCCCACCACCTCGGTGGTGGCCCGGGCGCGATCCACCACCGCGGCCATGGCCCGGTCATAGAAGACCGCCACCCGGTGGCTGTGCGCCAGCACCTCGTCGAGGTCCGGCGAGAAGAAGATCAGGGTCGCGCCCGCCCGGCAGCGGTCGTGGAGATGGCTCCACACCTGCCGGGCCGAGCCCGCGTCAAGGCCGCGTGTGGGATGCTCCATGAGCAGCAGGGCGGCGTGGTCCGGGATGAGGGAGAGGAGCAGCCGCTGCTGGTTGCCGCCGGACAGCTCGCTGGCCCGGGTCTGTGGGTGGGCGCGCAGGTTGAAGCGCTCCACGCACTGGCTCTGGTAGAAGGCGTCCAGCTCGTCGGAACGGCCCGGAAAGGCCAGGGCGATGTGCTCGCGCAGGGTCAGGGCCGGGAAGAGCGCCATCTCCAGCCGGTCGGCGGGCACGAAGTGGACCCCGGCCCGGCGCAGCACGGGAAAATCGTTGGTGGTGTATGCCCGGCCATCCAGGGTCAGGGTGCCGCCGGGCATGCGGTCCAGGCCGCACAGGCCGCGCAGGAACAGCTCCTGGCCGCTGCCGTCCAGCCCGGCCAGCCCGATGCATTCGCCGGGCCGGGCCGAGAAACGCATCGGCCCCATGGAATACTTGGGGCCGGCCATGACCACGTTGTCCAGCCGCAGCCGGGGGGGCGCGTCAAGGGCGGCCGGTCTGGGGGTGGCCGGTCCGGGCGCGTCCGCCCCTTCGGACTCCGCCGCATCGCCGAACATGCGCAGCACCAGTTCCCCTTCGTCATAAGGCGGGGTCAGGGTGGCGACAATGGCGCCCTGGCGCATGACAAGGATGGCGTCGGCCATCTCCAGGGCCTCGGAGAGCTTGTGGGTGACCAGGACGATGGTGTGGTTCTCCTCGCGGGCCAGCTTCATGAGCAGGTCGAAGAGTTCGCGTTTCTGCTCCGGGGTGATGCCCGTTGTCGGCTCGTCGAGGATCAGCGTGGTGGCCCCCAGGTCCAGCAGCCGGAGCAGTTCGAGCAGTTGGCGCTCGCCCACGGTCAGGGACGAGACCGCCTCGTCGGGCAGGAAGCAGGCGTCGAGGCGGTAGGAAAGTTCGCCGATGACGTCGAAGACCTGCCCCTTGGTCCGTTTGGGCGCGCCCAACTGGAAGTTCTCCCAGATGGGCATGGCCGGGAAATCAAGCGGGTCCTGATAGAGCATGCCCACCCCGTGCTCGCGGGCCAGGGTCGGCGTGAGGAAAGCCACGGTGCGGCCGCCCAGGTCGATGGTGCCAGAGGTGGGGCGGGTGTGCCCGGCCAGCACGCGCATGAGCGTGCTCTTGCCCGCGCCGTTCTCCCCCACCAGGGCATAGATGCGGCCGGGTTCGAGGGTCAGGCTGACGCCGTCGTTGGCCCGAACCCGGCCGTAATGCTTGTGAATGTCCTGTAAGACGATCATCTGCTATCTGGCGCTGGACTGTCCCGTCATGCCCTCAAGCAACTGCTCCATGTACCAGATCTGCTTGTCCGTGGCCTTTTCGCCGGGCTTGAGGAACACGGAGCCGTCCTGATAGTTGAGGGGGCCGGTGAACAGGTCGAGCTGGCCCGAACCCATCTGGGCCACGAACCCGTCGAGCTTGGCCTGGATCTCGGGGGTCATGCCCTCGCCGGGCATGAAGCCCACGGGCGACTTGTCGTGGTCGTTGATCTTGGCCCAGTAGGGCGCGTCCCACTCGAAGGCGGGCTTGTAGCTGCCGTCGCGCACCTGGGTGGCCAGGCGCAGGAAGCCCGGGCCCCAGTTGAAGTAGGGCACGCCGAGACAGATGGCACCCTGGCCTTCGCAGGCCTTTTCATAGTCGTAGGGCAGGGCGAAGACCTTGGCGCCCTGGCTGCTCTTCTGTCTGGCCACGGCCACGGCCTCCGGGGTGTCGATGCCCGAGATGACCACATCGTGCCCGGTGTCGAAGAAGGAGCCCGCCACCTGGGTCGGGTCGGCGGTGACGCCGGGGATGTTGAACCAGAAGCCGATCCATTTGACGTTGAAGGAGAGGTCCTTGACGTCCCTGCCGCGCACCGTGGTCCAGGCATGGGCCGCGCCGAGGTAGGCGGCCGCCACCAGACGGCGGGTCTCCTCGTTGATCAGGGGGCCGAGGTAGCCGATCTTGCCGGTCTCGGTGGCCATGGCCGCAGTGAATCCGGCCATCATCTGGGGGTATTCCATGCGGCTGAAGAGGTTGCCGAGGTTGGCCGGGGCCGCGCCGGTCCAGGTGGCGTCGCCCGAGATGTGGACAAAGGTCTTGTCCGGGTGCATGCGCGCGGCTTCGAGGATGCCGTCCTTCATGTCGTCGGACCCGGCGATGATCAGGTCCGCGCCCTTTTCGACCAGGTCGTCCACCACCTGGGGCACGGTCAGGCCGGGCCGGTCGGCCGGGTTGACCTTGTCGAGGTAGATCATCCTTGCGCCGGGCATGTGGGCCTCGACATACTTGCCGCCCTCATACTGGGCCTGGCTGTATCCCTTGTCGTTGTAGGGGCCGACCAGGATCAGGCCGATGGTGAAATCCTTGGCCGAGGCAGGCCCGGGGACGAGCAGTGCGGCCATGAACACCACAGAGAGCATCACGAAAAGCAGTGAGCGTAGCTTGGGCATCGAATCCTCCGTTGCGGTAGCCCGCCATCCCGGCAGGCGTCTGGCGGTTGGGTTTCCCGGCCCGGGTGCAGGCCGCAGGAAAGGCGGGGAGCGTCCATGTCCCCCGCCGCGCAAAGTAACATTTGTGATGCACTCCGCCCGCCCGTGTCAACTGCGGAATGCGTTTTCCGCTCAGCCAAGGCTTGACCAATGCGCGTTCATGTTCTATGTATTCATTTGTCACGCACACGAGACGATAAACGCAGGGGCGCGGTCCCTCCCTTGAGAAGCCGCGCAACTGCTCTTTTTTTTTACCTTACATACACCGGAAGGAAACACGCAATGGACAGGATTCCCATTTCCAAACAAGGCTTTGAAAAGATCAGGCAGGAACTCGAAGATCTCAGGGCGCAGCGGCCCGCCATCATCCAGGCCATCAAGGAGGCCCGCGAGGAGGGCGACCTGAGCGAGAACGCGGGCTACGACGCCGCCCGCGAGCGCCAGGGCATGCTGGAGGCGCGCATCACCTACATCAACTCGCGCATGCCGCTCTTTGACGTGCTCGATCTCGACACCCTGGGCGGTGAGCGCGCCATATTCGGGGCCACGGTGGAGATCGAGGACATCGAGACCGAGGAGACCAAGCGGTTCACCCTGCTTGGCCCGGACGACGCGGACCACAAGAACGGCTCCATCTCTGTGCTCTCGCCCATGGGCCTCGCCCTGCTCGGCAAGGAGGCTGGCGACGAGGTCGTGGTGGACGCCCCGCGCGGCCGCATCGAATACGAGATTCTCTCTGTCCAGTTCCTGGGTTCAGCGGGGTTGAAAATCCGGTAGATTTTGCACTTGGTTCTCACTTGCCTTCGGTGTACAGTGGCCCCATCGCACATCGCGGTGGGGTCACTGTACGTTCATATGCTGATGGAACTAATCGAGATATCTGCCGAAAGCGACATTCGGACCGCCTGCTCCGGGTATTGCTCCCGGTGCGGGAGGGTGCACTCCCTGCCCATTGGTCCGGCCGTGGTCCAGGCACGGGAACTGTTGCGCGCCCTGACCAGCGCCGGGCGCGTGGACCTGCACGTTGACGACGCCAACGCGGACCCGCGCCTCTCCACCGCCCCCCTCTTCGGCGAGGCCCGGGGGCACATGTTTGGGGTGCTCGTCTGCCGCGACCAAGAGGGGCGCACCGGGGTGCTCAAGGCCTTTTCCGGCCAGTTCAACGGCGTGTGGCGCGTGCCCGGCTGGGTGCCGCCCCTGGTGGACACCGAGGCCCTGGCCTCCATGAGCGGCGGAGTGGAGCGGCTCATCAAGCGGCTCGGCCGCGACATGGAACGCCTGGCCGAGGGCAGCCCCGGGCGGACCACCCTGGCCGCCAGACGGCGCGAGCTTTCGCGCGCCCTGATGCTCGACATCCACGCCCTTTACCGCATCCCCAACTTCCGCCGCGAGCTGAAGCCCCTGCCAGCCATCGTGCACGGCGAGGGCGGCATTCCCTCAGGCACGGGCGACTGCTGCGCGCCCAAGCTCCTGGGCTATGCGGCCCGCCACTCCCTGACCCCGCTGGGCGTGGCCGAGTTCTATCTCGGCCGGGAGAACCGCTCGGGCACCCGGCGGCACGGCGGGGTCTACGCCTCCTGCGCCCACAAGTGCGGCCGCATCCTCGGCTCCATGCTCTGCGGGCTTGATCAGGCATGACCCCCATCCCGGAAGGACTCGTCATCGTCCATCGCGACCCGCTCTTCGTGGTGGTGGACAAGCCCGGCGGCCTGCTCTCGGTGCCCGGTCGCGGCCCGGAGAACCAGGACTGCGTGGTCAGCCGCCTCAAGGCCCTGTGCCCGGAGTGCATCGACCAGCCCTCGGTCCACCGGCTGGATCAGGACACCTCGGGCCTCATTGTCCTGGCCCTGACCGCCAAGGCCCACCGCGCCCTGTCCGTGCAGTTCATGGAACGGCTGGTGGGCAAGCGCTATGTGGCCCTGCTGGACGGGGTGGTGGCGGCGGACGCGGGCGTCATCGAGCTGGCCTTCCGGCTCGACCCGGACAACCGGCCCTATCAGGTCTACGACCCCGAGGGCGGCAAGCCGGGCGTCACCCGCTGGCGCAAGCTCGGCGTGGAGGGCGGCCGCACCCGGGTGGAGTTCATGCCCCTGACCGGCCGCACCCATCAGCTGCGCCTCCACGCAGCCCACGCCAAGGGCCTCGGGTTCCCCATCGTGGGCGACCGGCTCTACGGTACAGGCACGGCTCCGGGCCAGCTCCGGCTGCACGCCTCCACCCTGCGCTTTCGCCACCCGTCCACGCGCCAGCCCATGGAATTCACGTCATCGCCCCCGTTCTGACATGCCGCACGCCGTCGGGCCAGCCGCGCAGTCCGGCCCGGTCGCCAGAAAGCGATTTCTGACGTTTTTGGAAAAATGGCAATTTTGTCACCCAAAACGCAGGCCCGGTTCGGCCCGCCGCGCGCCCGTTCACGTCCGCCCGGTTGGCATGGTTTGGGTTTTCTCATTAATGTGATTAAAATTGCCAAAAATTCAAGCAAGTTAATCTATAAATGTGCGCGGTTTTGCAAAAATGGAACACGGAACAGGTGAAAAAGGGTGATCGTAATACATTTTCGTATGATTCTGCGAGGTCCGGCACAGGTGGCATTGGCGTAATGCTTTGTATTTCAAGTTTTTTCACCATTTGGCATGGTCCTTGGTAGAGGGCCGTGCAAGACAGTCAAGGGTCAGGCTGCCCTTTGGTCCGGCAGAGGCCGGTAACATCGTCATATTTTGCCTGAAGGAGATTTTTCATGAGCGGATACCAGACGCGTCAGACCGCCATCGCAGCGGTGACCAACTACAAACCCACCAACCAGCCCCTGAATTTCGCCGAGACCTCCCCGGCGCAGATCTTCGGGTCCAACGTCTTCAACGACAAGGTCATGAAGGCGATGCTGCCCAAGGACGTGTACAAGTCCCTGATGAAGACCAAGAACGCCGGGGAGAAACTGGACCCTGCCATAGCCGGTCCCGTGGCCGCGGCCATGAAGGAATGGGCGCTCTCCAAGGGAGCGACCCACTACACCCATGTCTTCTACCCCCTGACCGGCCTGACCGCCGAGAAACACGACGGCTTCCTGACCCCGGACGGCGAGGGCGGAGCCATCGCCGAGTTCGACCCCAAGCTGCTCATCCAGGGCGAGCCCGACGCGTCGAGCTTCCCCTCCGGCGGCCTGCGCGCCACCTTTGAGGCGCGCGGCTACACCGCCTGGGATGTGACCAACCCGGCCTACATCATCGAGAACCCCAACGGCACCTTCCTGTGCATCCCCACGGCCTTTGTCTCCTGGAAGGGCCACGCCCTGGACAAGAAGACACCGCTGCTGCGCGCCAACCAGGCCATCAACAAGGCCGGTCGCCGCTTCCTCGGTCTCTTTGGCAACGACATCGGCGAGATGGTCGTGTCCAACGCCGGTCCCGAGCAGGAATACTTCCTGGTGGACCGCAACTTCTACTTCGCCCGGCCCGACCTGATGGTCTGCGGCCGCACCCTGTTCGGGGCCAAGCCCTCCAAGGGCCAGGAGCTTGACGACCACTACTTCGGCGCCATCCCGCGCCGCGTGCTCTCCTTCATGCTTGAAGTGGAGCGCGAGCTGTACAAGCTGGGCGTGCCGGTCAAGACCCGCCACAACGAGGTGGCCCCCGGCCAGTTCGAGATCGCTCCCATCTACGAGCAGTCCAACCTGGCCACCGACCACAACCAGATACTGATGACCACCCTCAAGTCCGTGTCCAAGCGCTACGGCATGGCCTGCCTGCTGCACGAGAAACCCTTTGCGGGCATCAATGGCTCGGGCAAGCACCTCAACTATTCGCTGTCCACCCCGTCGCAGGGCTCGCTGTTCAATCCCGGCGACACCCCGCACGAGAACATGCAGTTCCTGACCATCACCGCGGCCACCATCCGCGCGGTGGAGAAATACGGCAAGCTGCTGCGCGCAGTGGTCGCCACGGCCAGCAACGACCATCGCCTGGGTGCCAACGAGGCTCCGCCCGCCATCATGTCCGTGTTCCTGGGCGAACAGCTGACCGACATCTTCGAGCAGATCGAGAAGGGCAGCCTCAAGGGATGCAAGACCAAGGACTGCCTGACCGTGGGCGTGGACACCCTGCCCCCGCTGCCCATGGACGCGGGCGACCGCAACCGCACCAGCCCCTTTGCCTTTACCGGCAACCGCTTCGAGTTCCGCGCCGTGGGCTCCAACCAGTCCATCGCCGGGGCCCAGGTGGCCCTGAACACCATGCTGGCCGAGTCCCTCGACTTCGTCTGCGACGAGATCGAAAAGATCACCAAGGGTGATGCCTCCAAGCTGGGCGCTGCCTGCCAGAAGGTCATCCAGGCCATCATGAAGAAGCACGGCCACATCATCTTCAACGGCGACGGCTACTCCGAGGAATGGCAGAAGGAGGCCAAGCGGCGCGGCCTGCCCAACATGAAGACCGCTGCCGACTGCCTGCCCGTCATCGGCGACGCCGACGTGGTCGAGATGTTCGGCAAATACGGCGTCCTCTCCCCCGAAGAGCTGCACTCCCGGGTGGAGATCTACCACGAGCAGTACAACCAGGCCATCAAGACCGAGGCCCTGCTGGTGTGCAAGATCGCAAGGACCATCATCCTGCCCGCGGCCATCCGCTACCAGGGCGAGCTGGCCTCCACGGCCGCCAGCATGAAGGCCGCCGGCATCGAGCCGACCACCTCCATCCTACAGGACGTCACCACCAAGCTGCGCAAGCTCCAGGCCAATACCGAGGATCTGGAAAAACTGATGGAAAAGAAGAACTTCAAGTCCGTGGAAGATGAAGCGGTCTACAAGACCAAGAAGATCCTGCCCGCCATGCTCGCCGTGCGCGAGGTGGCCGATGCCCTGGAAGGCGTGGTGGCCGACGACCTCTGGCCCCTGCCCAGCTACCAGGAGATGCTCTTCATCAAGTAGCGCCTCCGAAACCCTTGATACACAAAGGCCCGCCGTCATGGCGGGCCTTTTTCGTGATGTCCGGGAAGAGCGTGTCGCGGGATGCGTGGAAGCTCAGGCGCAGGAACTTCCCTTGGCCGGGACGTGGTCTGCGGGGAGGAACCCGGCAGATTCGTATTCCGGCCGCGCTGGCGGCCAGTGTCCCCCGTGGTGCGCCCCTCGCTGCGCCCCATGCTGCGCCTCGGGCTGGGACACGCAATCCGACCGCAGGTGGCCGGTGTGGCCCGATGGCTCGGGCTTCGGGGCATTGCGCCGTGTTTCCGGGGCCTCGCGGCGCACCCCCTTCTTGCCGGGCAGGAAGGACGAGCGCAGGAAACTCGGGCGCAGGAAGGCCAGGGGGTTGCGCATGACCGAGTCGGGCAGGATGTGGTACCAGCGGTAGCCCAGGGCGGTGAAGTAGGCGCGGGCGCAGTCGCCGTGCCCGGCCTCGCGGGCGGCCAGCAGGGCGGCGTCGCGCTGGCAGCGGGAGCGGGCCAGGGGTTCGAGGATGCGCTCGGAATAGCCGAAGCGCAGGAGCATGGCCTTGATCCGCCGGTATTCGCGGTAGCGGGACATGCCGTCGGCCATGGCAAAGAGGCCCACGGTCAGCCAGCCCGCGCCCCAGCCGCCCAGGACCACGGCCCGGGCCGGGTTGGTCTGGGCCAGGTGCGACAGGCCCAGGCCTGCCAGCGTGCAGGCGAGCAGGAGCGAGGCCAGCCCGGTCATGTAGGGCCAGGGCGCGGCCCGGATGAAGCGGCCGATGTGGCGGAGTCGTGCGGTCATGGTGATGCATGAAATTACCGCAGGATTCAGGGCTGGTCAAACAATCCCGGTCGAAATCGGCCGGATGCCGGGCCATGGTGCGGTTTCACGGTCGTTCACGGTTGTGGAGTCAGCCTGGTGAGCAACGAAAAGGCCGCCCCCGTCTGCGCGGGGGCGGCCCGAGTTTGCGATTTGTCCGGTCCAGCCTACAGGTTGGCCAGCAGGATCTCGCCGAATTCCTGGCAACCCACCTGGGTCGCGCCGGGAATCTGGGCCGCGAGGTCCACGGTCACCTTCTTGTCTTGCAGCGTCTTTTCCATGGCCGCGTGGATGAGGGATGCGGCCTCGGTCCAGCCGATGTGCTCCAGGAGCATGGCCCCGGAGAGGATCAGGGAGCCGGGGTTGGCCATGTCCTTGCCCGCGATGGTCGGGGCCGTGCCGTGGGTGGGCTCGAAAAAGGCGAGGGTGTCGCCCATGTTCACACCCGGGGCCAGCCCCAGACCGCCCACCTGCGCCGCCAGGGCGTCGGAGATGTAGTCGCCGTTGAGGTTGGTGGTGGCGATGACCGAATACTGCTCGGGATACATGAGCACGTTCTGGAACATGGCGTCGGCAATGCGGTCCTTGATGACCACGCCCGAGCCGTTCTCGCCCTCGCGCACCACCTTGCCCGCGTATTCCTGCTTGGCCAGCTCATAGCCCCAGGCGCGGAAACCGCCCTCGGTGTGCTTCATGATGTTGCCCTTGTGGACCAGGGTGACCGACGGCTTGCCGTGCTCGATGGCGAAGTCGAGGGCGCGCTTGACCAGCCGCTTGGACCCGGCCGGGGTGATGGGCTTGATGCCCACGCCAGCGGTCATGTCCACCTTGGCGCCCAGCTCGTCGGCCAGGAACTGGATGAGTTTTCTGGCCTCGGGGCTGCCGGACTGGTATTCGATGCCCGCGTACACGTCCTCGGTGTTCTCGCGGAACACGGTCATGTCCACCAGGTCGGGCCGCTTGACGGGGGACTCGATTCCCTTAAAGTACTTGATGGGACGGATGCAGGCGTACAGGTCGAAAACCTGGCGCAGGGTGACGTTGAGGCTGCGGAACCCCTTGCCCACCGGCGTCTGGAGCGGCCCCTTCATGGCCAGTTCGGCCCCGGCCAGGGCGTCCATGGTCGCCTGGGGCAGGTGCTCGCCGGTCTCGGCAAAGGCCCGCTCGCCAGCCAGCAGTTCGACCCAGTTGAGGGCGTTGGCCGTGCCGTAAGCCTTGGCTACGGCGGCGTCGAGCACGGGGCGTCCGGCCTTCCAGACTTCGGGGCCGATGCCGTCACCTTCGATGTAGTAGATGGTCTTTTCAGCCAATGCGTCCTCCTTCGTGCGACGAAACAGCGGGTGTTCTGTTTGGGATTGTGGTGAAAATGGGAAGCGGACTATGACGTTTATTCGGCCGGATTGCAAGCCGCGACCCGGCCCAAAGGGCGGCCAAGTCCGAAACAACGGCTAAGGGGACGCGATGCAGGCGAACATAGAAATGGTCAAGGCGTTGCTCGACCCGGGCAGGAAGGTGGTGGTCCTCACCGGGGCGGGCGTGTCGGCCGAGAGCGGGGTGCCCACCTTTCGCGGTCCTGGCGGCCTGTGGAAGACCCATCGCGCCGAGGACCTGGCCCGGCCCGACGCCTTTGCGGCCCGGCCGGAACTGGTCTGGGAGTTCTACAACTGGCGGCGTTCATTGGTGGCCGGGTGCGAGCCCGGCCCGGCCCATCTGGCCCTGGCCGCTCTGGAGCGGCAGATGCCGAATTTTCTTCTGATCACCCAGAATGTGGACGGGCTGCATGGCCGGGCCGGGAGCCGAAGACTGGTGGAGATGCACGGCAGCCTCTGGCAGGTGCGCTGCACGGTCTGCACCCACGCCCGCGAGGACTTCAGCGACCTGCCGCCCTTGCCCGAGTGCCCGGTCTGCGGCCATTTGCTGCGGCCCGCCGTGGTCTGGTTCGGCGAGCCACTGACGCCCGGGGTGCTGCGTCTGGCCGTGGCCCAACTGCGGGAGGTGGATGTCTTCCTCTCGGTGGGCACATCAGGGCTGGTCCAGCCCGCCGCCTCATTTCACCAACTGGCCAAGGACCACGGGGCCATCACCGTGGAGATCAATGCGGAGCCCACGCCAAACACCGGGCTGATGGATTTCGCCCTGCACGGTCTGGCGGGCGACATCCTGCCCGAACTGGTGCCCTGAGTCTTCGCCTGACCCGCCTTGACTCCGGGAAGCGAATCAGCTTACCCAATTGAGCCATGAACACACCCATATCGCACTCGTTTTACAGCGGACGCGGGTGGCGCAACGTCAAGCGGCCCCAGTCCTGAGCTCGCGCCCGGGCGTGCCCGCCGTCTGCCGACGGTGGCGCTTCGCCGCGCGCGGTCAAGGGCCTGTGGAGCCGTCGGTTGCCGAACCGGCGGCTTTTTCGTGCCCGGCCGGCGTCAATGCCCGCCCGGGAGCCTATGCAACAGTTTGGAGGAATATCATGCTCAAGCGAATCTTTCTGCCCCAGGACCGGATGCCCACCAAGTGGTACAACCCCATGCCGGACCTGCCAACGCCCCTGGCCCCGCCGCTCAATCCCGAGACTTTGAAGCCCATCACCCCGGACATGCTGGCCCCCATTTTCCCCGACTCGCTCATCGCCCAGGAGATGAGCCAGGAGCGGTTCATCGACATCCCCGAGGCGGTGCAGGATATCTACCGGCTGTGGCGGCCCTCGCCACTGGTCCGGGCCGACAGGCTGGAGAAGGCCATCGGCGCCAAATGCCGCATCTACTACAAGGACGAGTCCGTCTCGCCTGCCGGGTCGCACAAGCCCAACACCTCGGTGCCCCAGGCGTATTACAACAAGATGGAGGGGGTGGAGCGGCTGGCCACCGAGACCGGCGCGGGCCAGTGGGGCACGGCTCTGTCCTTTGCCTGCGCCCAGTTCGGCCTGGAGTGCGTGGTCTACATGGTCAAGGTCAGCTACGAGCAGAAACCCTACCGCAAGATGCTCATCAACTCCTACGGCGGCACCATCTTCGCCTCGCCGTCCGAGCAGACCCGCACCGGCCGCGAGATGCTGGCCCGCGATCCCGGCTGCAAGGGCTCGCTCGGGCTGGCCATCTCCGAGGCCGTGGAGGACGCCGCCACCCACGACAACACCAAGTACGCCCTGGGCTCGGTGCTCAACCATGTCATCATCCACCAGACCATCACCGGCCTTGAGGTGCAGGAGCAACTGGCCATGATTGGCGAGAAGGCGACCCATCTGGTGGGCTGCGTGGGCGGCGGGTCCAACTTCGGCGGACTGGTGCTGCCGTTTCTGCCCCAGAAGCTGGCGGGCGACCCGGTCCGCTTCATCCCGGTGGAGCCGCGCGCCTGCCCGACCCTGACCAGGGGCGAATACCGCTACGATTACGGCGACATGGCCCGGCTGACCCCGCTGGTCAAGATGCACACCCTGGGGCACGACTTCATGCCCGCGCCCATCCACGCGGGCGGCCTGCGCTACCATGGCGACGCGCCCATCGTCTGCAACGTGGTGGCCGAGGGGCTGTGCGAGCCCGTGGCCTACTACCAGACCGAGTGCTTCGAGGCGGCCCGGCTCTTCCTTCAGACCGAGGGGTTCCTGCCCGCGCCCGAGACCTCCCACGCCATCAAGGGGGCCATCGAGGCGGCCAAGACGGCCGGGCCGGACGATGTCATCGTCTTCCTCTATTCCGGCCACGGCCTGCTCGACCTCGCCTCCTACGACGCCTTCAACCAGGGGCTGCTGACCAATTTCGAGCTGCCCCAGCGCGACATCGAAGAGGCGCTCAAGCGCTGTCCCGTGGTGGAGTAATCTCCCCTCGGGTACTCAGGCCCGGTCCGTTTCGGCGGGCCGGGCCTTTTCCTTGCCAACGGGTTGCGTCGGCTGGTACCACTTGGGGGCAGAAATCAACAAGGAGACACCCCATGCCCAACCCCTTGCGCCCATTGACCCCGCTGGCCTCCTGCGCCCTGGTCCTCGTCCTTTTGCCCGTCCTTCTGCTCGTAGGAGGATGCGGCTCCAAGGATGTCGCCCCCCCGGACCCCGAGGCCGTGCGTAGCGCCCTGGTGGGCAAGCAGTGGACCGTACGCTCCCTGGCCGGACGTTCCGTGGTGGGCAAGGAGCCGCTGACCATCGAGTTTTCCCCTGCCGGCACCGTGAGCGGCGGCGCGGGCTGCGGCACCTTCAGCGGCACCTATGCCCTGGATGGCAATGTGCTTCACTTCGACGCCCTGACCCACGACGGCACTTCCTGCGGCCCGGCCTTGGACGAGCAGGCTTTCTCCTATCTTTCCTTCCTGCGCCGCGTGAGCGGGGTCAAGCTCGCGGGCAGCGACGTGGACCTGACCTTGGAGGAGGCCCTGCGGCCCATCCGGCTCTCCACCGGCTCGTCCGGGTGGCTCTGGTAGACGGATTCCTGCGGGCGCGGACCGTCTTATCGACGCGAAAGAGGCCCTGCGCACCGGTTGGTGCGCGGGGCCTCGTCATTTGTCCGGTGATGCGTCGCGCCTATCGTGGCAGTTCCGCCTTGAGGCGCATGATCCGGTCATAGGATTCCCTGATCCGGGTCTCGGCGATGATCCCGTCGCGGACCATGGCCGTGATTTGGTCATGAACGAGGCGTACCACGTCCGGGTCGTAGGTCAGGTTGTTGCCGATGAGGAGGATGTCCGCCCCGGCCTCGATGGCCAGCCGGATGGCCTGGTCGCGGCCGAATTGGTCGGTGATGGCCTTCATGTCCAGGTCGTCGGTGACGACCACGCCGTCGAAGCCGAGTTCGCCGCGCAGCAGGCCGGTGATGACGGGGCGCGAGAGGGTGGCCGGGTGGTCCGGGTCGAGCCGGGCGTTGAAGATGTGCGCGGTCATGATCATCCGGGCCGCGCCCTGGCCGATGAGCATGCGGTAGGGGATCAGCTCGTCGCGGCTCCAGGTGGCGGTGACGTCGGTGACGCCCAGGTGGCTGTCCGCGCCCGCGCTGCCGTGGCCGGGGAAGTGCTTGAGGCAGCCGGTCACGCCCTGGCTGGACAATCCGGCCAGGAAGCGTTCCGCGCAGCGGCCCACCCGGGCCGGGTCGGCCGAGAAGCTGCGCCCGAGCCTGCCGATGGCCGGGCTGTCGGGATTGACGTCCACATCGGCCACGGGCGCGAAGTCGAGGTTGAAGCCGGCCTCGCGCAGGGTCTGGCCCACTGCGGCCCCGGCGGCCTCGATGGCCGTGTCGTCCATGCTCCCCAGTTCCCTTGCCGATGGCGATCCGGTGAAGCCGCGCGCGGGCTTGAGCCGCTGCACCCGCCCGCCCTCCTGGTCCACGGCCACCAGCAGGGGGATCGTGGCGTGCCCGGCTAGGTCGGCCGTCAGCCGGGCCACCTGGGCCGGGGAGTCGATGTTCCGGTCCGGGCTGCCCAGAGCCACGTCATAGTCGAAGAGGATGACCCCGCCTAGGTGGCGCTCGCGGATGTCGCGCACGATGGGGCTGTCCGGGGTGACGGTGAAGCCGCGGAATCCGGCCATGAGCATCTGTCCGACCATGCGGTCGAGGTCGTCGTCGGCGCTTCCGGGCAGGGGCGCAAGCAGGGTGAGGGCGGCGAGCAGCAGGGCGAGGGCGGTGGTGCGCATGGTGGTCTCCGGGGTTGCGGTTTCCCGTTCATAGACCGGCCGAGCATGCCATGCAAGGGTGAAACCGCATTGACCCGGCCGGGATTTGCCTTACTATGCCGTCATGCACAGCGACGAGACACCGCAGGGCTTTCTGCGCCGGGCCGTCAGGCCATCGTGGACCGATCTGGCCCCGCTGGTTCTGGGCGAGGGGGCGGGCGGCCTTGATCACGCCACGGCCCGGCAGTGGTCCCTGGTCCTTGCCTCGCGCCACATTCCCCATCGGCAGCAGCGGCTGCGGCCCGATCAGGGGCAGGGGTATTCGATCCAGGTGCAGCAGTGGTTCGCCCAGCGGGCGGCCGCAGAGATTCGCCTGTATCTGGAGGAGAACTCGCCGAGCGGCCATGCGCTGTCCCTGCCCGATCTGCGGCCGGTGAGCGGGGGCGAGCCCACGGTGGCGGCCATGGCCCTGCTGGTGCTCTTTTTCTGGGCGTACAACCGCGCCTATCCGGGCCTGGGGCTCTATCCGGCCCTGTGGCTCGAACTGGGCAGCGCCGACGCCGGGCGCATCCTCTCGGGCCAGTGGTGGCGGCTCTTCACGGCCCTGACCCTGCACGGCGACGGTGCCCACGTGCTGGGCAACGCGGTCATCGGCGGGGTCTTTGTCTGGCTCGCCTCGCGGCGACTGGGCGCGGGGTTCGCCTGGCTGCTGACCATGCTCTCGGGCGGGCTGGGCAATCTGGTCAACGCCATGGTCCTGGCCGCGCCGCACAATGCCATCGGGTTTTCCACGGCCACCTTTGGGGCGGCCGGGGTGCTGGCCGCCATCGCCCCCTTTGCCGTGGGCGGGGGGCTGCACGGCCTAGGCCTGAGCAGCGAGCCGCTGGGCCAGCGCGTGGCCCGCGTCCTGCGCTCGGCCCTGGTGCCGGTGGCCGCCGGGCTGGGGCTGCTGGCCATGCTCGGCACCGGGGAGAACACCGACCTGGGCGCGCACCTGTTCGGCTTTGCCTCGGGGTTGCTTCTGGGCGGGCTGGCCGGGCTGGCCGCCAGCCGCACCGGGCTGCCCACGTCGGGAGCCGACGGCGCGCTCTACGCGGCCGCCCTGGCCCTTCCGGCCGGGGCCTGGGCCTATGCCTGGTTGGCATGAGCCAGGGGGCGTGCTAGCTTCGCTTCGTTGACGGACACTGAACCATCCGGGAGTCGCCAGTGGCTGAGTATGTAATAGAAATCAACGGAGTGACCCTGTCCTTCGGAGGCGTCCCGGTGCTGGAGAATATCGATCTGGCGGTGGAGCGGGACGACTTTCTGGCCGTGCTCGGGCCCAACGGGGGCGGCAAGTCCACGCTGCTCAAGGTCATCCTCGGCCTGCTTCGGCCCGACAGCGGCACTGTCCGTGTCCTGGGCGTCCCTGCGGGCGAGGCGGGCGGGCGCATCGGCTATCTGCCCCAGCACACCCATGTTTCCGGCTCCTTCCCCATCACCGTGCTCGACGCGGTGCGCATGGGCACTGTCAGCCCGGGCCTTGGGCGCATTGCCGGGCTGGGCGGAGGGCGCGAGGAAGCCCGGCGGGCGCGCCGCGCCCTGGAACGGGTGGACATGCTCGATCACGCGCCGCGCGCCCTGGCCGATCTCTCGGGCGGGCAGAAGCAGCGGGTGTTCATCGCCCGGGCCGTGGTGGACGATCCCGATCTGCTCCTCCTGGACGAGCCCACGGCCAGCGTGGATTCCAAGAGCCGCAACTCCCTTTTCCGGCTGCTGGCCGAGTTAAACCGCGACATGACCGTGGTCATGGTCAGCCACGACATTTCCTCGCTGGCCTCGGGGGTCAAGTCCGTGGCCTGCGTCAACCGCACCCTGCATTTCCACAAGGCGCCGGAGCTGACCGGCGAGATGTTCAGGATGGGCTACGGCGGCGAGGGCGAGCTGTGCTGCCCGGTGGAGTTGGTGACCCACGGCGATGTGCCCCACCGGGTGCTGGGCCGCCATCGCGAGGGGGACGAATCATGATGGAGATGCTCCACTTCGAGTTCATGCGCAACGCGCTCATGGCCGGGCTGCTGGCCAGCCTCATCTGCGGCATCATCGGCACGCTGGTGGTGGTCAACCGCATCGTCTTCATATCCGGGGGCATCGCCCACGCCTCCTACGGCGGCGTTGGGCTGGCCTTCTTCCTCGGCCTGCCCGTGCTGCCCGTGACCACGGGCTTCACCCTGTGCGCGGCCCTGATCATGGCCCTGGTCACCCTGCGCGCCCGGGAGCGGGCGGACACGGTCATCGGCGTCATCTGGGCCGCGGGCATGGCCCTGGGCATCATCCTGCTCGACCTCTCGCCCGGCTACAACGTGGACCTCATGAGCTACCTCTTCGGCTCCATCCTGGCCGTGCCCCGGTCCGACCTGTGGATCATGGCCGGGCTGGCCTGCCTGGTGACCGGGCTGGTGCTCGTCTTCTATCGCGGGTTTCTGGCCATGAGCTTTGACGAGGAGTTCGCCAGGGCGCGCGGCGTGCCCGTGGACGTGCTCTACTGCCTGCTCATCTCCATGGTGGCCCTCAGCGTGGTCATGGTCATCCGGGTGGTGGGGCTGATTCTGGTCATCGCGCTGCTGACCATCCCGCCCTTCATCGCCGAGCGGCGCACCCGTTCGCTGGGTTCCATGATGGTCCTCTCGGCCCTGCTCAGCGGGGTCTTCACCGTGGCCGGGCTGGCGGTCTCGTACATGGCCGACATCACCTCGGGAGCGTCCATCATCGCCGTGGCCTCGGTGGGCTTCTTCGCCTCGCTCCTGCTGCCGCGCAAGGCGTCGTGACCCGGGCCGCCCGGAATCCGGGCATGCACCCCCTCAGATCAGGTTGACCCGCTTGCACTGCGACCCCTTGGGGATGAACTGGGTCATCCTCGGGATGTCCGTGACCGGATGGTCCAGGGCCTCGGCCAGGAACTGCGACGGTTGGCGCTCCAGGAGCGGCCCGGGTTGGCGGAAGGTGCGGCAGAACATCTCGCCCCAGTTGGTGGAATAGATCACCGAGACCTGCTCGATGCGCTTGAGGTCCGGCCCGGCCATCAGGTTGAAGAGGAGGAAGGCCCGGGTGACGCGCTCGGGGTTCAGGCCCTCGTTGATGTCTCGCTCGAAGGTCTGGTCAAAGGGAAAGAACTCGTGCATGGCGGGCATGAGTTTCTGGAGGTCTGCCAGGGAGATGGGGGCCATGGTCCGGTCGCCCTGGAGCAGGGTTCTCGGGGTGTACAGCCGGTTGGCCAGCAGCCATGCGAGCATGTGGGCCGGGTCGCCGCCCGAGTGCAGGACCTGAAGGGCGGAGGACAGCTTCTTGGCCTCGGCGCGCGAACCGCCGCGCGTCACCCAGACGGTCTGCTTGCCCGGGGCCTTCCTGGCCGAGAAATGGAGGATGGCGAAGCCGCCGCCCGGGGCGTCCATGAAGGGCACGCGCATGACCTTGTGCGGCTTGGGCGAGAAGTTGGCCGCAATGCGACGCCCCATGCGGGTCAGGTCCTCGGGGGTGATGCGCACGTCCTGCCGGTCGCCCTCGGAAAGCCCGGCCTGGATGCGCTGGTAGGTGGAGACCATGTAGTCGCGCACCGCGCCGCCCATCTTCAGGGACTTCTGGAAGGTCCAGGCGACCTCGGCGTGGCAGCGGCGTTCCGGCTCGGTGCATTCCCGGCCGAAGAGGGTGGTCACAAGGCTTGTGTCCTCGGCCCGGGCCGGGCTGCCCAGGAAGAATTCGATGTCGCGCAGGTTGGCCTTGAGCCTGAAGGCCTCGGTGAGCAGCCTCGCGGCCCCGACATC
The DNA here is from genome assembly GCF_030282845.1 of Pseudodesulfovibrio pelocollis. Classification (GTDB taxonomy): domain Bacteria; phylum Desulfobacterota; class Desulfovibrionia; order Desulfovibrionales; family Desulfovibrionaceae; genus Pseudodesulfovibrio; species Pseudodesulfovibrio pelocollis. The sequence continues at coordinate 23,365 of NZ_JASTWE010000003.1, read as the reverse complement.
GCCCAGGTCCGCGTAGTAGGTGCGCAGGGTGCTGAAGAGTCCGGCATAGGGATCGGTGTGGCGCACGCCGTGCCGGTTCATGAACAGGTTGCGCTTGATGCGGTCGCACAGGGGCAGGTGCGAGGCGGCCGGGTCGGCGTAGGTCTCCAGCAGGCCGAGCTTGAGCACGGACTTGAAGGGCGAATGGATCGCCTTGACCATCTGCCACAGCGACCCCCCGAAATACTCGTCCGGCGGCACGGGCGCGAGATGGCCGAAGTCCTCAAGCCTCGGACGGCCCATGGCCGGGTAGCGGCGAGCGGCCCGGACACAGGCATCGTGCGCAGGCCTGTCCGCACCGGCCGGAGTCACCCACCATGCCAGATGCTTGCCCGCGATGCGCACCGCCGTGCGGTAGAACTCCTCCTTGAGCAGCAGCGCCTGGGCCGAGCCGGAGCTTTCCTCGTCCCCGGACGAGAACCGGTTGTCGCGCACGTCGTCCATGCGCATGGGAAAGAAGTGCGCCTCAAGTCCGAACTCGCTTTCGGCCCACAGGCCCAGGGCATCGAGCTTGCGGCGCAGCCCGGCCTCGGCGTCAGGGGTCACGTCGCTGTCAAAGCAGACCCAGCAGTCGATGTCCGATTGCGCGGTCTGGGCCACGGTGCCGAGGCTGCCCATGGCGTAGACGGCCAGGATGCGTACCCGCGCCCTGGCCCCGGAGGGCTTGATGTCAGGGAAGAACTGCCGGGTCAGCTCGATGGCTGTCAGGCTCGGGGTGTAGCCCCAGACCTCGCAGGGCGGCACGCTGTCGAGTCCGAAGCGGGATTCGAACACGTCGGTTGCCAGCAGGTGGGGGAGCATGTGCAGATAGGCCCGCTTTTCCGGGGCGAGGCGGCCCATGGCCCGGGTCAGCCGTTTGCGGTTGGCCATCTGGATGCTCCGCTCGCGCCGCATGAAGGTCAGCTCCCTGGCCCAGTCGCGCAGGGTCGCGGGCTCGCCGTGGTCCCCGGTGTCGGTCAGGGCTTCGGCCAGGGCGTCGGGAGGCACCGAGGCGAACCCGTCGGCGGCCTCGGGCAGCCGGTCGAGCCGGTTGCCCAGGAACAGGGCGTGGGGGATGTCCGATGCGTGGACGTGGCAGCCGGCAACGGTGGTGCCGGGCATGGTCACGGAGTACAGGGTGCATCCGGCAAGGCGCGCCGCCCGGATGGCGCAGTCGATGAACTCCAGCCCGGCCATGTCGCAGGCCGTGAATTCCGTGGCCGTGAAGTCCGTGTCCTCGAACCGGCACGAGCGGGCGCGCACCCCGTGCAGGGTGGCCCCGGCCAGGGCCGAGGCCGTGAACACGCACAGGGAGAGGCGCGTGTCCAGGAGCGCCGCCCCGCCCAGGGCGCAGGTGCGGAACCGGCAGTCGGCAAAGGTGCAGCCGGAAAGGGCCGCGCCCGTGAAGTCGCAGTCCGTGAAGGTGCACTTGGCAAAGGCGACGCCCGTCAGGTCCGCGCCGGAAAAATCCGTGGCCGTGAAGGCGCATCCCGTGGCCGAGCCGCCAGTGAACACGCTGCGCGTCAGCCGTGAACCGGCCATCTTGACCCGCAGGAAGACGACCCGGGCAAAGGTCGAGTCCGAGAGGTCCAGCCCGGTCAGCTCGCGGCCGTCCAGCTCCTGGTCCTCGATCCGGGAGCAGGCGAGATCCATGTGGCGAATGTTGCGCAGTCCCGGCAGTACCCCTGCCAGGGTCTTGCGCCGGGAGCCGAAGAGCCGGGCCATGAGTCCCGGTTTGGGGCAGGCGGCCGCCGGGTCGGTCCCGTTGGAAAGGACCCGCTCGGACTGGGTCGGCTGCGATGTGAGGGTGCGCCGTCTGGCCGTGCCCGCGCGGCTGGTGATCTCCACGAAATCCGGGGCCATGGCCTGAAGCGCGGCCAGGGCGTCGGCCTCGGCCCCGGCCCGGTGGGCGTCGGGCAGGGCGGCGAGGTACGCCGCATGGGCGGTGTCGCCCAGCAGGGGCACCCGGCTGTCGGCCGCCCGGCGCATGGCCGGTTTCTTCAGGCGGATGGTGGCCATCAGCCTGCCCGTGGCCGGGGTGTCCTGGGCGATGATGCCGTCCAGACACGCGCCGATCAGGTGCGCGTTGCCGGAACCGCTCTCACGGGAAGCGAGCACCTTGAGGAACATGTCGAGCACGGCGCGATTCCCGGCCTCGGTCAGCGCGGCCACGGCGCGCAGGGCTGTGGCCGTGGGCCTGATTGTGCCCGAGGCCATGGCCCGGGCCAGACTCAGCGCCAGTTCCGGTGAATTGAGGGCGACCAGGGCCAGGCACAGGCGGTCGAGGTCCGCGCTGTCCGCGCCCGCACTCAGCCGGGCCTCGATCCACTTGTCGAACCCGCCGCCCGCCAGCACCTGACGCACCGGGAAGGCCAGCGGTTCGCCCGCTTCGCCCAGCTCGGCCAGGAACGGGACCAGCCCGGCCGGGTCGGTTTCGCCCAGAGGGCGGGCCAGCGCTTCGAGCCAGGAGAGGAGTGGCTTGTCCGGCATGGTGCGCATGTCGCGCAGCATCTCGTGGGCCAGTGCCAGCCGGGTTGGGGCCGGGAGCGGGGCGACCACGGCGGCCAGCTCGCGCAGGGACACGGTCATGCCCGTGATCACCCGGCTGGACAGGATGCGGCCGAACCGGCCCGCCGCCAGCATGCCCAGCAGGCAGGCGCGCAGGGTGGATCCGTCACTCGACGAGCGGGCGATGCGGAAGAGATTGAGCACGGCGTCGGCCACCGGGGCCGCCTCGGCGTCGCTGTCGGGTCCCAGTCCGGCCATTGCCTCGGCAAAGGCGGACGCGGTCGCGACCAGATCGGGCGTGTCACCGCCCAGGGGCGCGGCGCGGCAGGCCCGGATGGCCTCTGCGAGGCTGGGTATGCTCGGTTCATGCTGATTCATGGCTTTACGGCCCGGTGCGGGCATTGACACTGTGCCGCCAACAGGGGCGGAAGTCAAAGGGGACGGGGCCTTGGCGCATTATAATCAACGTGGCGGTGCGGATGTCTGGCCCACGCAGGGCAGGGGGCCGGGCCAGGGGGCGGGGCGCGGTCGGAAAGTCACGGAATCAAGGCATGATGCGGGGTAAACGGGTGTTTGAGAGCCAAAAACACTTTGACTCGTGGGGGAACATGCCCTATCGTGCCCAACTACTATTATATAGTCCAGAATTCCGGCACAAAATCAAACTCAGGAAAGGTTCAATGTATACATTGCGTACGCTCCCGGGGGACGACGTCCGCCAGATCATGTGGCGTTTTTCCGACCGTTTCGATCTTCAGATGTCCGTCCAGTCCGCCAGGGCCATCGCCCGGGGCGTGGTCGCCAGGCTGGTGGCCGACGGCGCGAGGAACACCCACGAGTGGACCGACCAGAAGAACGAGCTGCTCATCGCCTTTGACCAGTCCGGCCTCACCGCGCTGTTCATGGACCCCCACCAGGGCGGTTTCATCGAGGGTCCCAAGAACCTGGCCCTGGCTCTGGTCGCCTTTGAACTCTCCTGGGTGGACGCGGGCGCGGCCACCTGCTCGCTGGCCTCCAACTTGGCCCTGGCTCCCATCCACGAAAAGGGCACCCCGGAGCAGCGCGATTTCTACATGGCCAAATGTGTGCCGCCCCAGCCGGGCGAGGACCGCGAGATATGGCGCGGCGCCTTTGCCCTGACCGAGCCGCTGCCTTACGTGGGCGTTGACACCGGCGTGCTCTGCGGCAAGGCCACCGTGGCCGAGTGGCAGGACGGCCAGGAGCCGGTCCTCCAGATCGACAAGCGGGGCCGGTTCATCACCAACATGGACTTCGCCAATTTCGTCACCGCGGCCGTGGAATCGGCCGACGAGCGCATCAAGGGCTCGTTCATGGTCATCCTTGAAGACACGGACGAGGGACTCTTCGACCGGGGCGCGCCCACCCTCAAGATGGTCCATCAGCTTTCCTCCACCCGCGATCCCGTGCTCAACCTCAAGGTCCCGGCCAGCCGCATCATCGGCGGCTACGAGGTGGTGGACGGCGTGATCGTGCCCAAATACAACCATTCCGAGATCATCGGCGCGGTCTTCCACCGCACCCGCATTCCGGTGGGGCTGATGTCCTCGGCCAAGCTGCTTTCGGCCGTGGAGCCGGTCATCCGCTACCACCGCAACCGCTTCCGGGGCGGCGATTCCTGCAAGGAAGGCTCCCCGCGCTTTGACAAGGGCATCCAGATCAACGAGGACGCCCTGCAACGACTCATCGATGTCTGGGCCAGCGGCGAGGCGGGCTGCTCCCTGGCCTTTGCCGCGTCCCGGCTGGCCGATGCCTTCGACCCCGTCGAAAAGGCCAAGGAAGCCCATTTCGAGGCCCAGGGCGTGACCGGCCCGCGCAAGCAGATGGCCGCCCTGCGCGCCATCGGCGATCAGGTCAAGGAATGCATCGACCTCGAATACGCCCCGGCCGCCGAGCGCGATCAGGCCCGCCTCGACGCCCTCAAGGCGGACACCCTGGTCCAGTATGCCTCCATGGAGGCCTTGGCCGGAGTGCTCAACCCCGGGGTCAAGCTCTGGAACACCGGCGTTGGCGCCACCATGATGCGCGAGGCCGTGGCCCTGGTCGGCGGCTACGGCATCACCGAGGACTGTCCGGGCTTCCTGATGCAGAAATGGGCCGACACCCAGCTTGAGGCCACCTATGAAGGCCCGGAGGCCGTGCAGCGCCGTCACCTGACCCTGACCATGACCAGCGAGGTCTTCCAGGCGACAATGAGCGCCTGGGTGCGCCAGATGCAGCGCGCTGGCCGCGACGTGCCCGGCCTGGGCGGCTTTGTCCTGGCCTCGGCCATGGAGCTGTGGCAGTGGACCCTGAACCATCTGCAAAACGCCACCGACGACGAGGGCCGCAAGCTCTTCCACAACAAGCGCCAGGGCGTGACCTTCCCCATGGCCGACGCACTGGGCTGGCTGCTCGGACCCTACTTTCTGGCCTGCGACGTCATGGAGCTCATCGAGAAAGGCCCCATGAGCCCGACCCTGGCCGACGGCATCGACGATCTGACCGGGTTCTACAAGGATATCTGCCACGTTCAGGCCGCCCGGGCCGCTGGCGAGGTGGCCCGCATCTGCACCGAGCTGGTCTACGGCTACAACGAGTGCAAGTGCAGCGCCCCGAGCGCCCTGCCCGGCGACCACGGCGACTGCTGCCGCGACGAGCTGCCCGAGTTCCGCGCCCTCAAGGCCAGGATCGACATGTGCATGGCCGGTTCGCGCAAGGCCAGGGACCGCGCGGGCAACGCCCTGATCGAGGTCATGATCCCCGAGGCGCTTGATTATCCGATGGGCTAATGAAAATGCGGGAGGGAGACTTTTGAAGAAAGTAACCCTCCCGCTTTTTTTCTGAACAATGAGATCTGACCCAAAACGCCGCAACGCATTCCATCGAGTTCGCAAGCTCTCCCAGCGGCGTTTTCTTCAAAAAGTATTGAAGGGTCCAGGGTATCTTTATCAAGAGGTTCCCTGGCCGCCGGAGGCAGCCTCGGAGGCACCATGAGCAATTCCACGGACACCCCTGAAGTACCCCGCGCCGAGATGGAGACCGACATCGTCTGTGTGGGCTTTGGCCCGGCTGCGGGTGGTTTTTTGACCACCCTGACGCGCGGGCTCATGAACGAGGACGGCACCCCGGCCGTGGAGAGCGCGGCCATGCCCGGCATGCCGCCGCAGGTGATCTGCTACGAGCGCGCCGACGACATCGGGTTCGGCGTGTCCGGCGTGGTCACCAGGGGCCGGGCCATCAGGGCGTCGTTTCCCGACCTCGACCTGAGCCAGATACCCATGGCCCAGGAAGTCACGGACGAGAAGGTGGTCTATCTGGGCGATCCCGTGGGCGCGAGCCGCAGGCCGACCGCCTTCAGGCTGGCGGACAAGGCGTTGTCGCGCTGGATGGAGGACGACGCCTTTGTGCTGCCCTATGTGCCGCCGTTTCTTAAGAAACATCCGGGCATGATCTTTTCCATCGGCCAGTTCAACCAGTGGGTGGGCTCAAACCTCATGGGCACGGGCCTGGCCCAGATCTGGCCGGGCAGCCCGGTGGCCGCGCCGCTCATGGAGGGCGGGGCCGTCAGGGGCGTGCGCATGGCGGACCAGGGCGTGGGCAAGGACGGCACCCTCACCCCCGGCTCCATGCCCGGCATGGACATGAAGGCCGCCCTGACCGTGGTGGCCGACGGTCCGGTGGGTCCGGTGGGTCGCCATCTGGACCGCGAACTGGGCCTGCCCGAGGGCAAGCATCAGCACGAGTGGGCCATCGGCATGAAATGCGTGGTGGACCTGCCCGAGGGGTGCGACTGGCAGCCCGGCACCGTGCTGCACACCATCGGCTATCCCGAGCCGGAAATTTTCGGATTCCTCTACGTTTATCCGGGCAACGTGGCCTCGCTGGGCATCTTCGTGCCCTCCTGGTTCGACAATCCGGTGCGCACCGCCTACCGCTACATGCAGCACTGGATGCTCCACCCCTATCTGTGGAAGCGGCTTCAGGGCGGCACCCTGCGCTCCTGGGGCGCGAAGTCGTTGCAGGAGTCGGGCAGGCGCGGCGAGCCGTTTTTGTGTGGCGACGGATTCGCCCGCATCGGCGAGGGGTCTGGCTCCACCAACGTGCTCACCGGCTCGGGCGTGGACGAGGCCTGGGCCACGGGCGTCATGCTCGGCGAGGCCGTGCTTGAGCTGATGAAGGCGGGCAAGCCCTTTACCGGGGAAAATCTTGAAGCCACCTATGTGGCCAGACGCCGCGCCTCCTGGGTGGAGGCCGAGGCCAAGGTGGCCGAGAAATCCCGCGACGGGTTCGTCTCGTCCGTGGTCAGGGGATTCATCGGCATGGGGCTGACCGGCCTGACAGGCGGGCTGCTGAACATGCCTGGTGTCCCGCGAAAGCCCCAGGACCGCATCCCGACCATTGAGGACTACTACGAGGGATATATCGCCCAGGGCGAGGTTCGCGAGATCAGGGCCGAGTGCGCCCGGCAGGGCAAGCCGCTGCACGACGCCCTCATGGACCGCGTGGGGTGGCCGCAGATTCCGCTGGACGGCACCCTGCTGGTCTCGCACCAGGACGCGCTGCTCATGGGCGGCAAGGTTCAGGCCGCGCCAGGCTACGCGGATCATGTGCGCTTTGCCGATCCCTACACCTGCGAGGCGTGCCGCGAGCGGGTCTGCATCGAGGCGTGTTCGGGTCAGGCCATTTCCGTCAATCCCGAGGGCGGCGCGCCGCTCTTTGATCGAGAAAAATGCGTCCACTGCGGCGCATGCATCTGGAATTGCAGCAAGTCGAGGCCAAGGGACAAGGAGCGCACCAATGTCCGCTTCCTGGCCGGTTCGGGCGGGCTGCATTCTGTCGAGAATTAGGCTATACGCACGGGGTGCGCCAAGGCGCGCCCCTTCCGAATCGATTCGGATGGTCCTGTCATGCGGCCCGGCCGTGGCCGGGTTGTGGAATCATTCCAAGGAGTAATTGAATGAGCGAATTGCATATCGTGGTCTGCGGCAGCATCGTGCCCGACCCGCTTCAGACCCTGGCCCCGATGGAGGGGCCTACCGGCTGGGCGCTCAAGAACGAGATGATGCTTCCGGCCGTGCTCGACCCCTGGGCCGGGCACGCCCTGTACGAGGCCGCCGCCCTGGCGAAGAAGCATCCGGGCAGCCGCGTCTGGCTGGTCAGCCTGGCCCCCAAGGCCAAGTTGCAGCAGGTGATGATGGCCGTCAGCCAGAAGGCTCCGTTCGAGCTGGTGGTGGCCGACGGTCCGGCCTCGGGCTTCACCGACAGCTTTGAGACGGCCAGGGTGCTGGCCGGGGCCATCAAGGGCATCGCCGGTCTGGACACTGGAAAGCTGCTGCTCTTTGGCGGCTGGCAGTCGGCCTCGCGCGGATCTGGCGCGGTCATGCAGATGGTGGGCGAGATGCTCGGCGTCACCGAGCAGTTCCAGGGCGTGGACAAGCTGACCCTGCGCGACGACGGGTCCATGGAGGTCAAGGAGCGCGTCGAGGGCGGCGCGTACCAGATCTCGGTGGTGTCCGGCGCTCCGGCGGTGTTCGGCTGGGCCACTGGCGAACTGCCCGAGCCGCCCAACAACCCGCAGATCGGCATGCAGAACATGCAAAAGAACATGCCCGCCCTGATGCAGGCCAAGCCCGCTGATCTGTCCGGCTCCGGGCTGAAGCTCTCGGCCGTGGCCGTGCCCCAGCAGCGGCGCGAGACCCGCGTGGTCAAGGACGTGCCAGTGGATGACATGGCCCGTGAAATTGTCGAATGGCTCAAGGCGTAGCCAGGGGATATCCGATATGAGTACCGTTCTTTTTCTTGCACACACCGAATGCGACGCAACCCTGCACAAGTCCGCCCTGGAGGCCCTCACCGCTGCCAAGGGGCTGGCCGAGGGACTGGGCCACACCCTGACCGTGGGCATCATTGGCGCTGACGTGGCCGCTGCCGCCGACTCGGTGGCCGGATGCGGCGCGAAGATATACGGCGTGTCCGGCCCCGGCTTTGCGGACGCGCGCTATGCCTCTGACCTGGCCGCCGCCGAGGCCGTGGCCAGGGCGTGCGAGGCGCAGATCATCGTGGCCCCGGCCACCTCGCGCTTCAGCCGCGCCCTGCCCGGGCTGGCCGTGCGCCTTGAGGGCCGCGTGGACACCCATCTTTCCGGCCTCGACGTGGTGGGCGGGCAGCCCGTGGCCCGGCGCTGGTTCTACCGCCAGCGCATGGAGGGCACCCTGACCCGCAGCGAGCGGCCCTGGGTGCTGACTCTTGACTCCGGCTGCGCCGTGCCCTTCTCCGGCGCGGGCAAGGCCGAGGTGGAGGCGCTGAGCGTGGATGTCTCGTCCGTGCGCACCGCCGTGTCCGGGCTGGAATGCCCTTCGGCCGACCAGCAGACCATCCGGCCCGACGCCCGGGTGCTCCTGGTGGCCGGAGCGGGCTGGACAAAGAAGCAGGCCGACGGCGCGGTCCATGTGGACGTGGCCGAGGAGACCATCCTGAACTTCCTGACTGCCACCAAAAGCTCGCTGGGTTCGTCCAAGTCCCTGGTGGATATCTCGGGCGAAGGCCACGCGGTCATCTCCTTCCTGACGCACATGCATCAGGTGGGGCAGACCGGCTCTTCCCCGCGCCACGCCAAGGGACTCTCCACCTGCTGCCACGGCGAGGAGCCGCACGTGGTGGGCTGGCGGTTCATCGGCGAGCGCCGGGCCATCAACACCGACGCAGGCTGCGGCTGGGCCCAGGGCAAGTGCGATGTGCTTTACGTGGCCGACGCCTTTGCGGTCATGAAGAAGGTCAACGAACTGCTCGGCTGAGTGGTCGCTGAAACAGCATCAAGGCAGGGGCCGCTCCGGGATCGGGGCGGCCCTTTTCGCGTCGCGTGTCAGACGGGGTTCCGGTCAGGGTTGGGTGTGGCGGGCCACGCAGCGCAGCAGGGCGTCCTTGCGCACGGGCTTGGCCAGGAAATCGGTGCAGCCTGCGGCCAGACACTGCACTTCGTGCTCGCGAAAGGCGTCGGCCGTGATGGCCACGATGGGGGTGGGCTCCGTGCCGCGCTCGGCCTCCAGGGCGCGGATGCGGCGGGTGGCCTCGTAGCCGTCCATGTCCGGCATGCGGATGTCCATGAGGACCAGGGCGTAGCTGCCCGAGGCGAAGCGGGCCACGGCATCACGCCCGTCCACGGCGAAGTCGAGGCGCCAGGGTGTGCCCCGGAAATAGAGTTCGATGAGGGCGCGGTTGGTGTCCGAATCGTCGGCCACCAGGATGGTGTCTGCCCCGGCGGGGGGTGACGAGGCTTCGCAGCGGGAGTCCATGGTCTGTCCGGTCGCTCCTTCGGGTTGTGCTGGGCTAGCTGAGGGTGGCCGCGCCCATGACCCGGTCGAGTTCGTCTCGCAGATCGTCCAAGGTCATGGGCTTGGGAATGTACCCGTCCATGCCCTCGTCCAGAAACTTCTCCCTGTCGTCGAGCAGGGCGTGGGCCGTGAGGGCGATGATGGGGATGGCCGTGTTGCGGCCGATGTCCGTGGCGTCCCTGATGGCGTTCATGGTCTCAAGGCCGTCCATGTCCGGCATCTGGATGTCCATGAGCACGCAGTCGAACTGGTGGTGGCGCAGCAGCTCCAGCGCCTCGGGGCCGGAGCGGGCGGCCATGGGCCGATGCCCGAGCTTTTCCAGGAACCGCTCGGCCGCCAGCCTGTTGACCGCCTCGTCCTCGACCACCAGGATGGAGTAGGACGCGGCCCGGGGTTCGCCCGGGGTGCTTCTGGGCTGTGAGCTTTTGGCCGACCGCGGCAGAAAGAGGTCGTCCGAGGCACCGGCCTGGACCGAGAAGACGGCCAGCGTACCCAGGTCCGGCTGGCTGTCGAGGCAGATGGCCCCGCCGAGCAGGGCGACGAGGCGGCTGACGATGGGCAGCCCGAGGCCAGCCCCGCCGTATTTGCGCGCGTACGAGCCGTCGGCCTGGGTGAAGGGGGCGAAGACCTCGCTCAGCCGGTCGGGCGGGATGCCCATGCCCGTGTCCTCCACGGTGAAGACGAGGATGATCCCGCCCGGGGTGCGTCTGTCGTTCACGGCCGTGATCTCGACGCGGACCGAGCCGTGGTGGGTGAACTTGAGGGCGTTGCCCACGAGGTTGAAGAGAATCTGGCGCAGCTTGCCCTGGTCGGCGCACAGGCCGGGCGGGATGGCCGGGTCGATGGAAAAGAGAAGCTCCACCCCGCTGTTGTCCACCTGGGTCTTGAAGACGCGCATGACCGAGTCGGCCAGCATGGGCAGGCTGAGCCCCTCGTTGCAGACGCGCACAGCATCGGCCTCGATCTGGGAGAGGCTGAGCACGTCGTTGAGGATGGCCAGCAGGTTGCGGCCCGAGGTCTCGGCCGTGGTCACGTACTCGGCCTGCTCGGGCGGCAGGTCGTGATCGCGCAGCAGGCGGAGCATGCCGAGGATGCCGTTGAGGGGCGTGCGTATCTCATGGCTCATGTTGGCCAGGAACTGGGACTTGGCCACGTTGGCCGACTCGGCCAGCTCCTTGGCCGACTCCAGGGCCTGTTCGGCGGCGCGCCGTTCGGTGAGGTCAATGTGGACGCCAAAGGCCCTCAGCGGCCTGCCCGCATCGTCCCACTGGAAGACACGGCCCTTGTCCATGATCCATTTCCAGCGGTTGTCGGCGGTGAGGATGCGGTACTCGCTGACGAATTCCGGTGTTTTCCCTGCGAGATGGTCGTTGAGGGCCTGGATGACCGCAGGCTTGTCGTCCGGGTGAACCAGCGCCTCCCAGCTGGAGTAGAAGGGCGGGAAGGCGTCGAACGCATAGCCGAGCATGCGGGTGAATTCCTCGTTGAAGACGATCTCCCCGCCCTCGATGTCCCAGTCCCAGGTGCCGATTCCGGCCCCCTCGGCCGAGAGGCGGTAGCGCTCGGCGCTGCGCCTCTCCTTTTCCATGGCCGAGACCTCCCTGCGCACCAGGGCGCTGACCACCACAAAGGCGAAGACCGCAGTGAGGGCCACGTAGAACCACCCCTTGTAGGTCTGGAGTGTGGCGTAGGCTTCCAGGTCCTGAACCATGGCCCAGAGCAGCCTGTCGGACAGGACGATCCACAGCCCGCCGAACACGGCGTAGATGGCCGCCGCCTTGAGTGCCGGGAGTATGTATCGTCTGCGGGTGTCCATGGCCGTTTCGCCTTGCTTGAGTGTCGCCTTATCTTGACACATTAGCAAAGCCCGTGTCCGCGCGCCACCAATAATGCGGCCAGAGAAGGCGTGTGGGAACGGCGGGCAAGGAAGCCGTCGGGTCAGCAGCAGCCGGGTTTGACCCTGTCGCCGGTCAGTCGTGCGAGCCAGACGCCCATGATGTAGGAGGCGCAGCCCACTCCGGGCCGGACATCCACGGCCGAGACCGGGCAGTTGCGGCCGCAGGCCCCGCACTCCATGCAGGCGTCGAAGTCGATGATCACGGCCTTGTGGTCGCGCAGCGCAAAGACCCGGTGGGGGCAGACGGCCACGCACATGCCGCAGCCGATGCAGGCGTCCGCGTCGAGTCGCAGGGTGGCCACGCCGTCGAGGTAGCGGTAATCCTTCATGATGCTTTCCTTGTCACGCAAAGGGGGCGGCCAGCCAGACGCTCAGGGCGATCAGGGCCGCGCCCGCCTGGATGGGGATGGCCCGGCGCATTTCCTTTTCCACTCCGGTGGGCGAGGTGTAGGGGGTCGAGCCGGTGAAGTTCATGGCCAGGTACGAGGCCACGGCCGTGCTCCACAGGACCAGTGCCGTTCCTTCGAGGAGGCCGGGGGCAAAGGCCAGGGCGTTGATCATTCCGGCCGCCGCCCCGAGCAGCGCGCCCTTGGGCGAGAAGTGGCGCCAGGGCAGCCTGGGCAGGAGCAGCGGCACGGCCACGCAGCCTGCCGCAATGCCCGCCAGGGTGGCGCAGGCTGCGGCCAATCCGCGTGACCACGCCGCGCCGGGCGAAAAGATGTCCGGCCCGATGCCCGAGAGCAGGAAGCAGGCGAGCAGGGCCACGACCAATGGCTTGCCCAGGAGATACAGTTCCACCGGGATGAGTTCGGCCCGCTCGCGCAGGGTGAAGGTTACGGCGCGCATGGCCTCGTCCGCCGTGTTGTCGGCCTTGATGAAGGCGGGCAGGTCCGAGGCGCGCACAGGCCCGTAGACCGCCGAGAAGCCGCAGCTGCGGCGCAGGACATGTGCGGCCACGCCCGTGGCCCCGAGCTGGGGCAGGATCAGGGTGCGGTGGGAGACCACCTCGGCCAGCCGGGTACGCGTCACGCTGAAGGCCACCTCGTCCGTGGAGAACAGCTCCTTGCCCGCGGCGCACCAGATGTTGATGCCGCGAGTGTCCGCCACCAGCAGCCAGACGTCGAGGCCGCAGAGCTCGCGCCGCACCGCGTCAAAGGTCAGCTTGTAGTTGCCGGTGACGATGACCGGCGACGCGGCCGAGGGCGAGCCCACGCAGTAGAGGCCGGGCACCACCTTGAAGTCGTTGCGGCCAAAGCCGATGCGCACCGTGGCCGTCTGGAACCGGTCGCGGGCCGAGAGGCGGGTGCGCACGCGGGGCACCGGCCCGGCAGGCGTGTCGAGAAACCCGTCCACAAAGGGTTCGAGGGCGTAGCCCGGGCGTTCGTGGACCCCGGCACGGGGGTCTGGTTTGGGGCCTCAGCAGGGCGCGTCGCTGTTCAGGTCGGCCGGAGGGGCGCAGGTTTGCGGCGAACATGCGCCCACCGGAGCCATCAGGGAGTCCAGAGGAGGAGTGCTGTCGCAAGTGGTTTTATTCATGGGAAATTCCGTGTTGTCGTTCATTCGTCTCCCCCTGTCCCGGGCTGGTCCAGCATGGCGCGCATGGCCTCGGCCAGTCGCTTGAGTGCGTTCCGGTCCGCGCAATAGCAGGTTCTCGGCCCCTCGACCTCGCCCCGCACCAGCCCGGCCTGCTTGAGCACCTTGAGGTGCTGGCTGACCGTGGACTGGGCCAGGGGCATGACCTCCACGATCCCTCCGCACAGGCAGCGGTCCTCCTGGAGCAGATGGGCCAGGATGCGGATGCGCGCCGGGTGGCCCAGCGCCTTCAGGCCCTCGGCCAGGGCGTCGCTGTCCAGGCGGTCTGACCCTGTCGGGTCCGCCGCCTGCAAGGGGAAGGGGGTGTTCTGTTTCATCGCCAATCGACGATAGGCGATGAATGAGTGGGTGTCAAGGGGGCTACCGGCTTGTCGGCGACGGGTTCGGCGGCGTCTGGCCCGGTATCTGGGCGTCCTGTCCGGCCAGGGCCCGGGCGCGGCGGTGGCGGCGGATGGCCCGGACCGAGTCGATGGTGTACAGGGCCAGCCCGGACCAGATCAGGGCAAAGGTGAGCAGGTGCGAGGGGCCAAAGGGCTCGTTGTAGACGAAGACGCCCAGGGAGAAGGCGATGGTCGGCGCGATGTATTGCAGCAGGCCGATGGTGGTCAGGCGCAGCCGCCGTGCGCCGAATGCGAAGCCGATCAGGGGCAGGGCCGTGGCCGCGCCCGCGCCCACCAGGAGCAGATCGATGCGCGTGTCGCCCGCCAGGAAGCCGCTGGCGCCCGCGACCTGGAGGTGCAGGACATAGAGCAGGGCGGCCGGGGCCAGGACCATGGTTTCGAGAAACAGGCCGGGCAGGGATTCCACGGCCGCGATCTTGCGCAGCAGGCCGTAGCAGGCAAAGGTCACGGCCAGGGTCAGGGAAATCCAGGGGAATTCGCCGTAACCGACCACGGAGTTGGCCACGCCCAGGGCGGCCAGCCCGATGGCCGCGGTCTGCAAGGGGTTGAGCCGCTCGCGGAAGAAAAGGCACCCGAAGAGCACGTTGACCAGCGGGTTGATGTAGTAGCCAAGGCTGGTGGCCAGGACATTGCCGTTGTTCACGGCCCAGATGTAGATGAGCCAGTTGACGGCGATGGTCAGGCTGCTCAGGCTCAGGATGAGCAGGTTGCGCGGCGAGCGCAGCGGGGCAAAGGTCTCTGCCCAGCGATGCTTGAAGGACAGGATGGTGGCGATGAAGATCAGGGACCAGAGGATGCGGTGGCAGAGGATTTCCAGCGGGGCCACGCCCTGGACCGACTTCCAGTAGACCGGGAGCAGTCCCCAGGCGAGGAAGGCGGCGAAGGCGGCCAGAAATCCGGCGGTGATCTCGCTTTGCGGTCTTTCGGTCATGGTCGGCTTGTCGGTTGGGGTGAAGGCGTCCTGCGCCAGGAGGGAAGGCTACGCCTGCGACCCGGCGCGGTAAAGCGAAAAAATCACCGCCCGGCCGGACAGTTGCGGCAGTCGCGGCAGTTGCGAAGGGGGGGGTGTCGCGATGGTCCGACCGGGTCATTCTCCGCCGAGCATGGCCGAGGCCATCTGGCCCAGGGTGCGGATGCCGTGGTGCAGGGTGTCGCTGAAGGGCGCGCCGCAGCTGAGGCGGATGTATCCGGCAAAGCCGTCGCCGGTGGAGAAGATGGCCCCGGGCGCGATGCCGATGGACCTGGCCCGGGCGCGGAAGAACAGTTCCACCGAGTCCACGCCGCCGGGCAACTGGAGCCAGAGCACGGCCCCGCCCGCAGGATGGCTGACCCGGGTGCCGGGCGGAAAATGGCGGCCCAGGTGGAGCTGCATGGTGTCCATCTGCCGCTCGATGGCCGTGCGCAGCCGCTTGAGGTGGCGCTCCATGCGGCCCTGGCGCAGATATTCGGCGATGGCCATCTGGGCCGGGGCCGAGGTGGAGACATTGGTGGTGGCCTTGATCTCCAGCACCTTCTGCCGGAACCGGCCGGGCAGCATCCAGCCCACGCGATAGCCCGGGGCGAGGGTCTTGGAAAAGGACGAGCAGAGCAGGACCAGTCCGGCCCGGTCGAACTGTTTGTAGGTGCCGGGCCGGGTGGGGGTGAAGTGCAGGTCCGTGGACACGTCGTCCTCCACCAGCGGGATGGCGCGGCGGGCGAGGATGGACACGATCTCCCGCTTGGCCGCGTCCGGGGTCAGGCTGGCGTCCGGGTTGTTGAAGTTGGGAGCCAGGACGCAGGCCGCGATGTCGTAGGCGCACAGGGCGCGGTCCAGGTCCGCCGGGTGCACGCCGCCATCGGGGTGGGAGGGAATCTCCACGGCCCGCAGCCCCAGGGTTTCGAGCAGTTGCAGGAAGCAGTAGTAGGTGGGCGACTGGATGAGCACCGTATCGCCCGCGCGGCAGACCGAGCGCAGGGCCAGATAGAGGGCCTCCATGCAGCCTGCCGTGACCACCGGCTCGTCAGGAGCGGTGGCCATGCCGTGTTCCATGGAGCGGAAGGCGATCTGGCGCACCAGCTCCGGGTCGCCGGGAATGGGCGCGTAGCCCATGGCCCGGGCCGGGTCGTCGCGCACCACGGCCGCCATGATCCGCGACAGTTCCTTGCGCGGCAGCAGCTCCACGCCCGGCGCGATGACACCAAGGGGCACGATGTCGCTTCGGCCCACGGATTCGAGCACGGTCTGGATCAGCCCGCTGCGCGTCACCGGACGCGGGCCGTCGTGGCGGCCGGATTCGGCCCGCTCGGTGCGCGGCAGCCGGACCGCCGGGCGGCGGACAAAGAACCCGGAGCGCGGCCGCGACTCGATGACCCCCTTGCGCTCCAACTCCACATAGGCCTGATTGACCGTGGAGATGGACACCCCGAGGTTGGCGCTCAGGGTGCGCAGCGAGGGCAGCCGGTCGCCAAGGCCGATGGCCCCGGCCTCGACCATGGCCGTGACATGGCGCTCCACCGCCTGATAGCGGTATGGCGTCCCGTCGCCCGGCAACGGGGCGTCACCTGTCTGGTGGTCGATGGTCGTGTCGTCGCGCATGGCCGCTCTCATGACCGGGAATTGTGGCCGAGAATTGTAACTCGCATTCTGTTCCGTATGAAAATTGCAAATTCTGTATCTGTACCGATGGCAGATTTTCCCCTTTACTGCAAGGCCTGGGCAGGACAAGACACCGGCATGCGGGAGAAGAGGGAAATGATCACGAAAAGCATGGAAGGGGAGGGCGCGCGGGCCGCGTGGCTCTCGGGCGTCAAACAGGCGCTGCCCATCGTCATGGGCTACCTGCCCGTGGGCGCGGCCTTTGGCGTACTGGCCCACAAGACCGGGCTTTCCGCCCTTGAGACCGTGCTCATGTCGCTGCTGGTCTACGCGGGCTCGGCCCAGCTCATCGCGGTGGCCATGTTCGCCGCAGGCATGCCGCCCGTGTCCATCGTGGCCACCACCTTTGTGGTCAATCTGCGCCATCTGCTCATGACCGCCTCGCTGACTCCGGGGCTCAAGGAGTGGCGGCAGTGGCAGCTCGGCCTCTTCGCCTATCAGGTCACGGACGAGACCTTTGCCCTGCACTCGGCCCGGTTCGCCCGGGGCGAGACGGACCGTACCACGGGGTTTGCCATCAATGTGACGGCCCACGCGGCCTGGGTGCTGGCCTCCGGGCTGGGATATCTGGCCGGGGCGGGCATCCCGGATGTCCGGCCTCTGGGGCTTGATTACGCCCTGCCCGCCATGTTCATCGCCCTTTTGACCATGCAGGTGCGCAACGGGCTGCACGTCTTCGTGGCCGGGTTCACCGGGCTGGCAGCCATGGCCCTGATCCAGGCCGGGGCCGACAGGTTCAGCGTGATCATCGCCACCATTGCTGGCGCAACCTTTGGCGCGGGAGTGGAATCATGGATGAAGCGGCAGTCCTCCTGACCATCGTGGGCATGACCCTGGTCACCTATGCGCCGCGCGTGGCCCCGGTGCTGCTCCTGGCCTCGCGCGCTCTGCCCGGGCCGGTGGTGCGCTGGCTCTCCTATGTGCCCACGGCCGTGCTCTCGGCCATGCTTTTTCCCTCGCTCCTGCTCCCGGCCGGCGGCCTTGACCTCGGCCTGGACAATATCTTCCTGTGGGCGGCCCTTCCCGCCTTCCTGCTCGCCTGGAAAACCCGCAGCTTCTTCGGCACCGTGGCCCTTGGCATGGGGCTGGTGGCCGCGGGCCGCTGGCTCCTTGGATGACCCCTCCTGCGCGGCCGTGCCCGGCCCGCATCTAATAATGGATTTACCGGCCGGTTTCAGGTATCGGTGACGAGGCTGCGGCGCTCGCCCCGGGGGGGGTGAGCATCGTGCAGGCCCGGCCGAATTCATTGGGGGTTTCGTGGGTATTCGCATCGCCATCCTGGCAGCGTTGATCTGCCTGTCCGCGCACGTCCCGGCAGCGGCCGGGAAGGAACCGGTGCGGGTGGGCTATTACGATCATTCGCCCATCGCCTTCACCGGCCCGGACGGCGCGGCCGAGGGCCTTGTCCCGGACATCGTGCGGGCCATCGGCCTGGGCCTTGGCCACGACACGGTCTTTGTTCCGGGCACCCGGGCCGAGTGCCGCGACAGACTCGTCTCGGGCGATACCGACATCTGCGCGGGCCTTCCCTTTTCCTACGCCGACGGAGGCGTGATTTTTTCCGACAATTCCATCGTTGCCGACTGGGGCGCGGTGTATGTGCGCGATCTGACAGTCTCGGGCCTTGAGGATCTCGACGGCCGGGTCGTGGGCTATGGTCGCGACTGCTCCCACATGGAGGCCTTCAAGCGGCTGGTGGGAAAACACGGCGTGGGCGTGACCCTGCGCATGTACGACACCTGCCGCGAGGCGCTGGCCGCCGTGGGCAGGGGCGAACTCGACGCCGCAGTGGCCAACCGGCTGCTCGGTCTGCGCCACCAGCGCGAGCTGGGTGTGCAGGACACGCCGGTGTTCTTCGATCCCGTGAGCCTGCGGCTGGCCGCGAGGTCGGACAGGGCCGATCTGCTGGCCCCCATGGACGCGGAGTTGGGCAGGCTCCGGGCGGATCGGGACTCGGCCTTTCACCGGGCCATGCGCGTCTGGCTCTCGCCCGCTGACGAGGAGTCCGGGCTGGGGGCGGCCGCCTTCTGGACCGTGGCGGCCGTGGTGGCCCTGCTGGCCGTGGCCATCATGTGGCTTGGCCGACGGCTGTTCATGACTTCCTTTGAGGCGGACCGCACCGGCAAGGCCCTGGAGCAGGAGACCGAGATCCGCAAGCGGGCCCAGAGCGCCCTGTGGGAGAGCGCGGAGCGCCACCGGGCCATGTTCACCGACAATCACCTGCCGCTCCTGTTCGTGGACTCGGCCAGCGGGCGGATCAGGGAGGCCAACCCGGCGGCGGAGCTGTTCTACGGCTTCGGGCCGGGGCAGTTGGTGGGCATGGGCCTGGAGGGATTGCGGCCGGACTCTCCGTCTGATCCAGGTGCAGACGGCCCTGGCCACGAAGGCCCGGATGGGGGCAAACGGCTGATCACCCGTCACCGGCTGGCTGGCGGCCGGGTGCGCGACGTGGAACTCTTTGTCAGCGCGGTCCATCTGGGCGAGACGGGTCACGATCTGGTCACCGTGCTCGACATTTCCGAGCAGGTGGCTGCGGACAGGGCGCGCCGGGAGATCGAGGAGCGGCTTGATCTGGCCGTGCGCGGCGGCGACCTCGCCTTCTGGGACTGGGACGTGGGCGAGGACCGGCTTGTCCTGAGCGAGCGCTGGGCCGGGCTCCTGGAGTGCGATCCCGACCGGCTGCCCGGACGCATCGAGGACTGGTACGACCGCCTCCACCCCGACGACGCGTTGGCCGTGCGCCGTGAGGTGGAACGCAGCCTGTCCGGGGAAACCCCTGTGTTTCAGGTGGAGTATCGCGTGCGCACCGATGCCGACTCGTGGCGCTGGCTTTCATCGAGGGGCCGTGTCTTTCATAGCGGCCCGGATGGCGGCTCCCGGCGCATGGTCGGCATCGCCCACGACGTCACCGAGCGTCGGCGCGCCGAAAACAGGCTGGCCAGCATCAACACCTGCGTCCTGGGGTTCACCGCCGACCCGGACGAGAACATTTCGAGCCTGTGCGGCCTGATCCGCGAACTGCTGGGCGGCCAGGTAGGCTGCTACAAGCGGTTTGGCAACGGCGGCAGCGGCTGTGTCAGCCTTCGCGGCGTCAACGCCTGCGCCCTGAGTGCCGACTGCATCGACGAGGGAATCTTTGCCGCCATGGCTGCCGAGGGCAAGCCCGGGGTGTTCCTTGTGCGCCACCTCGCGACCTCGCCCTATGCCGCGCAGCCGCCGCTCGTGGACAACGCGCCCCCGGCCACTTTTGCCGGAGAGCTGGTCTTCATGGGCGACAGGCCCCTGGGCGCGCTCTACGTCCTGTTTCGCGGCGACTTCGAGCCCACCGAGAACGACGAGCAGCTCATGGGCATCGTGGCCGCCACCATCAGGGTTGAGGAAGAGCGCAAGCTCTCGGACCGGCAGCTGGTCAGGGCCAAGGAGGCGGCCGAGTCGGCCAATCGGGCCAAGAGCGAGTTCCTGGCCAACATGAGCCACGAGATACGCACGCCCCTCAACGGCATCTTCGGCATGCTCCAGCTGGTGGGCGGCACCCGCCTCGACGACGAGCAGCGCGACTATGTGGACACGGCATTGAACTCGGGCCGCAGCCTGCTGCGGGTCATCAACGACGTGCTCGATTTCTCCAAGATGGAGGCGGGCATGCTCTCGCTGGAGAGCGAGCCCATGGATCTGCGCCACGTGGTGACCGACGTGCTGGAGAACTTCACTGTCCAGGCCGCCGAGCAGCAATTGCTCATGGCCGTGGAGGTGGACGGATCCGTGCCGCCCATGCTGGTGGGCGACGAGGCGCGCATCCGCCAGATCCTCTTCAACCTCGTGGGCAACGCGGTCAAGTTCACACCATCGGGCCGGGTGACCGTGGAGGCCTGGACCCAGCCCCTGGACACCCCGGGCGAGATGCGCCTCTTCCTGGCCGTCAACGACACCGGCATCGGCATTCCGGCCGACATGCTCGCCGCAGTGTTCAACGCCTTCTCGCAGGTGGACGGCTCCCATACCCGCAAATACGGCGGCACCGGCCTCGGCCTTGGTATCGTCAAGCGGCTGGCTGGTCTCATGGGCGGCCAGGTGTATGTGGAGAGCGACGAAGAAGGCACGCACATCCATCTCTTCATCAGGGTCCGCGAGGCCGACGAGCAGGGCCGCTCCTGCGATCTGGTGGCCCATATTCCGGAGAGCGTGCGGCCCCTCACCGTGCTCCTGGTGGAGGATGAGCCGGTCAACCGCGTATCGGTGCTGCGGCTTTTGGAAAAGCTTGGCCACCGGGTGGTCACGGCCGAGGACGGCGAACAGGCCCTGGACAGGCTCCGCTCCGGGGATTTCGACATAATCCTCATGGACATCCAGATGCCCGGCATGGACGGCCTGGCCGCCACCAGGGTGATCCGGGACGACGAAAGCCTTGGCCCCAAGGCGCGGCTGCCCATCGTCGCCCTGACAGCCCACGCCATGAAGGGCGACCGCGAGAAGTTCCTGGAAGCGGGCATGGACGACTATCTGGCCAAGCCCGTGGATTTCACCGATCTGATCCGGGTCCTGTCGAGCCTGACGCCCCGGCGAGCGGCCCAACCCCGGGCTTGACCCCTGCGCCCGGCGTGGTATGGAAGCGGGCGCCCTGACTGGCCGTTTGAAACGTCTGTTGAGGCAGCCCGCACCTGGAGGAGAGCGTGAACACCGAGACCATGACCCTGAAGGATCTGCTGGTGACAGCCGCCAGCCGTTTCCCCGACCGGCCCGCCCTGAGCTTTGTCGGCGAGGAGCCCATCACCTACGCCCGGTTCATTGATCTGGCCCACGACATGACCACCCTGCTCGCGGCCAACGGCGTCAACCCCGGCGACAAGGTGGCCATCATCGGCGAGAACATGCCCAACTGGGCCATCACCTATTTCGCCATCGTCTCCTCCGGGGCCATCGCCGTGCCCATCCTGCAGGAATTCCACGTCAGCGCCGTCCACCACATCCTCAGGCACTCCGAGGCCAAGGTGGTGGTGGCCTCGAACCGCTACATGCACAAGGTGGAGGAAGGGAGTTTTTCCAACCTCAAGACCGTGGTGGTCATGGATGATTTCTCCGTGGTCGATGAGCATGAGCAGCGCACCAGCTTCGAGGAGGCCGTGGAGCGCGGGCGCGAGCGGTTCGAGAAGTTCAGCGATGCCGCCCGGCGGTTCATCGAGCGCAAGACCGGCAAGGGCGACTCCGGCCTGACCAGCGACAGCGTGGCCGCCATCCTCTACACCTCGGGCACCACGGGCCACTCCAAGGGCGTGGTCCTGACCCACGGCAACCTCGTCTCCAACGTCATCGCCGGAGTGGCCACCATCCCGATTTACGAGACCGACCGCTTCCTGTCGGTGCTGCCCATGGCCCACACCTACGAGTGCACGGTGGGCCTGCTTGTCCCGGTCCACTGCGGGGCCTCGGTCCATTACCTCAGGAAGCCGCCCACGCCCAAGACCCTGCTGCCCGCCATGGAGCAGGTCCGGCCCACGGTCATGAACGTGGTCCCCCTGATCATCGAGAAGATCTACAAGAGTCGGATCAAGCCCAAACTCTCGCGCAAGGGCATCATGGGCGGACTGATGAAGATCGGTCCGGCCCGGCGCAAGGTCTCGCGCATCGCGGGACGCAAGCTCATCGAGGCCTTTGGCGGCAGCCTGCGCTGCATGTGCATCGGTGGCGCGCCCCTGTCGCCCGAGGTGGAGCGCTTCCTCGGCGAGGCCGAGGTGCCCTATGCCATCGGCTACGGCATGACCGAGACCTCGCCGCTGTTGGCGGGCGCTCCGCCCACCCGGCAGCGCTTCCGGGCCATCGGCCCGCCCCTGCCCGGCATCGAACTGATGATCGCCGACCCGAACCCGGCCACGGGCGAGGGCGAGATATACGCCAAGGGCCCCAACGTCATGCGCGAATACTACAAGGCCCCGGGCGACACGGCCGACACCTTCACCGAGGACGGCTGGCTCAAGACCGGCGACCTCGGCTCCATCGACGAGGACGGCTACCTCTTCATCAAGGGCCGCCTCAAGAACGTCATCATCGGTTCCAGCGGGGAGAACATCTACCCCGAGGAGATCGAGTCCATCATCAACGGCTGCGACCATGTCATGGAGTCCATGGTCTACGATGCGGCGGGCAAGGTCTCGGCCCGCATCCACCTCAGCTACGAGTCCCTGGACGAGGTCTTCGGGGTCAAGAAGATGATCGAGTCCGAGGTCCGGGCCAAGGTCCAGGGCATCCTTGAGGCCGTGCGCCAGGAGACCAACTCCAAGGTCTCCACCTTCGCCCGCCTGGCCCGCGTGGTGGAGCAGGTGGAACCCTTCGAGAAGACCCCCACCCAGAAGATCAAGCGGTTTATCTATCTGGATAACTGATCGGTCCTTGGCCTCGCGACAAGGCCCGCATCAGGCGGTTGGCTGATGATATAATCGTTGCAGTTTGATATATGTATTGATAAGTTGCCGCCATGAAAACAGCGAAAGATTTCAATTTTGGTTTTACACGTACCAAGATTTTCGAGATGGTAACTGCTCTTTGCCCGGTCGGGAGCAAAGTGCTTGAGTATTCCTGTGGCGATGGACGGCTTTGTGCCGGCTTGCAGGAGGTCGGTTATGAAGTCACCGGGACCAATTATTCAGTGTATGGCAATACAGATAATGCCGTGAAAATAGTTAATGGAGTCGATCTGACAAAGAAAACTCCATTTGATGATGAAAGTGTCGACTGTGTGATCATTTCAGAGACCATTCAGAACATTCCAGATCATGTTGCAGTGTATAAAGAAGTTGAACGAGTCTTAAAGAAAGGTGGGTTGTTCATTCTGACAACGCCTAATATAATGAACATCAAGTCCCGCATCCATTTTTTTCTGACTGGATTTTTCAAGGTTAAATGGAACTTCATCGGTTTTGATGTGCCAATAGAGAGTTCTTTTGGTTACCACAACCACCCTGTGCATTTGCCTGTAGAATTATACTAT
>NZ_JASTWE010000002.1 GCF_030282845.1 Pseudodesulfovibrio pelocollis | reverse complement strand
GAGTTTCTTTAAAACAGGCAAATTGAAATCCCTGACTTCCTGAAAATTTCCCTCTTTTCCGGCTTTCATATTTCTGCTAGAGAACTATTAGCTCAAAACAGGAAAACTTTCATCGAAAAAGGTGGGGTTGGAATGCCTACGAATACACCCTCGGAATTCAAGCACAAAAATCCCAACAAGGATTATTCTCGGATATTCAATAAAGTCGACGACGCCATTCGGTATCTCACTTTTGGGCCAGAATGGACAGCCTCCCACTTCAAGATTCTCGGAGTGTTGCAGACCAGGCTCAATTCAAGGGTGGACCACGATTTTCGTGTTGAGAAAATGTATCTCGACGAATTTGCTGATAAGTACATCAACCCCCAGGACACCAAGAAGGACATTCGGAGGTGCTACAAAGATCTCAAGGAGTTTGAGGGAGTATACAGTTCGTGCAAGGTCAGAGTTCCGTTGACTTCACGCAAGCCCCTTATCCAGCGGGTCATAAAGGAAATTCAGGCCGATGGTTCTGGCCTCGTCAGTAAAAAAGCCTTGGAGGACAACTCCGAGGAAGGGTTCTACTCGATCGTCGTTCTCGATTCGTTCGGGTATGTGCCCGCATCCAAGTCCGATGACGGGCGTGCTTACATCACCTTCTCGTTTAACCCCAAGCTCAAGCCGTGCTTTTTGCAAATTGACGGTCGACAGAATTCCTACACGGAGTTCATGATAGATCACCTCAACAGGTTTTGTTCAAAATATGCCTATAAGCTTTATGAGTTGCTCAAGGCGGATCTCATTCATGGGTTTCGCACCTGGCCAGTCGACAAGCTCAGGGAAAAACTATCCATCGAAGGCAAATACACTACGTTTGGAGAATTCAAAAAGTTTGTGCTTACTCCAGCCATTAATGATATTTGCGCTTTTTCAGATATTTTTCTGTACGTGAAAGAGGTCAAAGCCAGAACGAAGGTGGTTGCTGTCGACTTCAGTATTTTTGAGAACACTATTTATCTCAAGCAGGTTCCCGACAGTCAGAAAGTCCAGGACGTCAAACCTATTACTTCGGGATTCAAAACTTCCGAAGATGTGGTTTTGACGTTGAAAGAAAGATTTGATGAGCGCCTTCAGATTCGTTTCGATCGTGCATTCAAGCGATTTCCTAAAGCCAAACGCCAAGAGATGATTAATGCTTTTCTTGAGAAGTTGAGTCCGTTTCACAGAGAAAAGTATGATCCAGAGAAATTTCCAAATACTCCCCTTTTTGCCGTATTCCGTCAGGAGTTTAAGGACCAGTTGATCAAGCAGAAGAGGGTTTGGGATTTTGAATCGTTTGCAAAGGAATGTGGTTATGAAGTTGTGCAAAACAAAGACGGGAAGTTCAAATTGAAACATCCCGTCTTGACTGAAGAATAGCCGAGCTGCACGATCACATTTCTGACAACCTTTTCAGGATGGAGCTGGATTCTCCTTTCTGCCGAATGTCTTCAAGTGCATACTCCAGAATTCCGACAACCATGTTTCGATTGGCTGTATCCCGGGCTGATTTGTGGTAATGAACCTGCATCTCGTCTCCAAGGCGCTGGATCTTGTTCAAGACAGATCGCGGGATATAAATGCAGCCATCTCCATTGATTGCTGCGGCCGTCACGATGCTCTTTCCGAAGACGTTGTTTGGCCCCTTCAGTTCGATGGTCTCTTCCACGCCGAACAAACCGGACTTGCCGTTTTTTTCTTCTACGGTCAGCTCGGAAGGGGCCGGAGGTGGGCTGTGCTTCACTGGAGGCTTGGCAACCGCCTCGGGCTTACCTTTTTTAGGAGGAACCGGATCGGTCTTTTTTGTCTGATTTTCATCATCCTCACCGAACAGCTCGTCTGCCCCTGCCTCAAGAGCCTTTTCAGCGTCCAGGGGGGGAAGTTCCAGTTTTTTTCTGTCCTTCTTTTTCGCCGACATCACCTCACCTCCCGGCTCATCACTTTCTTGACGAAATTCATGTAGTCTTCCGCGGAGTCGTCGTTGGGCTGATATTCCCAGATGGTCTCACCGTGGCCACCACACTCGGCCATGGCCGTGCGCTCACGAATGGGCTCACAAAACTTGTCTGGATAAGCCGTCTTGAGATCTTCGACAATCCCCTCGCTTTCTCGTGTGTTCTTCTTCCGAGTGGGCAGGATGTAGACCACCTCAAGCTCTCCCTCCTTCCTCTCCTGGACCTTCACCAGTTCGTCCTGGAAGTGGGAAATGCTGTAGGCGGCCGACGAGCTGGTTTCCACGGGGAAGACCAGCTCTGTGCCCCAGAACAGGGCAATGGCCGACAAAGGAGTCCACGAAGGGTTTGTGTCCATGATGACGTAATCCATCGCAGAGTCTTCAAAGAATCCCAGAGCACGCTGCAATGATCCTTCCCAGTCTCCGGTACTGGCAAGCTGGAACTGGATTGGCGTCAGGTCTCGACTGCCCGGGATGAGAAAAAGGTTGGGGCGTGCATACATAACGAGGTTTTTGAAGCGTTCCTTGTTGCTCATGCCTTCGGGCCAGCCGGATCGGATCACTTCAGAAAGCCTGATCTTGGGTTTTTCCTTGTTCACCAGGCCGAGCCTGACAGTGCACTGTCCCTGAGGGTCGAGGTCAATCAACGTGACCTTTTTTCCCATACGAGCCAGGCCATCGGCGAGATGGATTGAGGTCATCGTTTTTCCGACCCCTCCCTTCTCCAGATAGACAACCACCCTTCTCAACATGGCCCCTCCTTCCCAAAAATCAATTTTTGCCTTTTTCGATTAATCAACTTCTCAAAAACTCCTTAACCACAAAAAACAAAAAAAGCAAGAATAGAAAAATCAAAAAATGGAAATATACAAAAATTGAAAACAACAAAAATCAAGAACCCCATTTTTCAGAAAACGGAGTTCTTGAAAAATTTAGGAATTGGGAAATTGATTTTGTGAAAAATGACGAAAGCGAAAAATCAACAACTTGATTTACAAATTTATCGGGAAAAAGATTTATCGAAAAATCGAGTTTTTATAGCGCTAGTATTTTGAAATAATATGTTTTTTGAGAAATCAGTTTTTCAGACCGCCGAAAAGTTGGCGTGCCTCAACCTCAAACAGAGCATCATCAAATGAGACATAAATGTCGTCGCGTTTGAAGTCGCCGCACTTTCCCCTCAAATAGAAAAGAGGGACGCATTCTCTAGGTTCTTTGGTTGGCTTGCCTGATGTCGAATATACTACTCTGTCGACAACAGCGCTAACAACCGACCAGACCGGGCTGCCTGGAGTGGGCTCGTGGACCAGAAACACCTCGTCCCCTTTTAATGGAATTTGTCCCGAAAAATGATTCACTTTATCCCTCACAACTTTCCGTAAAACGTTTACGGTCTGTTTCTCGTTTCAAATATTTCTCCACCTGCTCGTTTCTTTCCCGATCATCTTTCATGGCCACCAGGACTTCTGAGCCGTCCTCGTCTATAAGATAGCGATTCCAGCTCCCGTGGCCGTCAGTGTCATCGATGCGCTTTTCAACGATGCTTCCGGGGCGAACGGTGTATTTGCCATGAACCCTGACGCGACCATGGCCCAGGTCTGTCCACTGCAGCTTGAAGAAAAACCTGTCGACCTTCCCATCCTTGATTCGGAGCCTGGCAGCATACGGAGCAGCCTTCCCCATGCCGATCTCGTCGAAGGAAAACATCTTGTCATCAGGTCGTTGCCGGCGATTCCGTTGCTCATCATTGATGCGGGACAAAAGCGTGCCCAAGGCTTCATCTGTGAAACGGTGGAGGTCGACTCGTTTAGCATCTTCCGAATCCAGAAGAGGCATTCCCACGCGATAGTTCTTGGAAAAATCGAAAGCATGAGCACGACAGTAGTTAAGCCGACGAGATCCACTGCCGGTCATGAGGAAGACGCGGAATTCAGGATGGGCCGCGCAGCCAGGTGCGGAGCATTTTTCAATCCCCGGAAACCTGAGCTTACTGATTCTGTGACCCCAAGATTTATGCTCGGGCATGGCTCAACCTCCTATTATCGGGAGATTGAAGGCCCTATACGAAAAAAAGAGGGGGGAAATTAAGGCAAGAGGGTGCGGAAAAAGTCTTCGGCTTCGTGCATTGACATGCCGCCGAGCTGCAAAGCCACGACCGTTGACAGTTTGGGGTCAATGCCCCTTTGAGCGCACTGCTCTTGGGTGATGACTTCCCATGATTCAGGAAGAGGCTGTTTGCGATACGGAAGTTCAGGCCAATGCCAGAGGGCCATGCCCTTGCAGAGTTTGGCAACGGCCTCGGAATATGATGTGGCCTTGCTCCTATCCAGATTTTCAGAAGGAGAGAGGGTGTTGGCTGGTATCAAGTCGGGATGCCCATGTACCTTCACCCATTCGATCCCAAAATCATCAATCGTTGAGGACAGGACTACAGTTTTGACAAACCACTCAGTTCTTTTGGCGCGAACCCGATCACCACGCTCGAAATGGTGATAGTCATGATCCCAATTGACCGGCACCTGAATAGCCTGAGAGGTCATTGAACCAATGACGCGCCAAGCCTCATGAAAGGTCAAAAAAAGATAGTTCGGATGAAAAGAAAACCACTGCCGGTCAATCCGCAGGCGGTATAGGCCGAACAGAGAAACGTGTTGTCCGTAATTTTCAATCACCTTCGGAACATTCTTCCAAAGCTTCGCAGGGAAAAGCTCGAAGACTGATAGGTGGATGGGTTTACCACCTTTCTCCGGGTTTTTCCGGTTCGCCTGGAAGATGAATTCTGGTTGCCTTTTTTCTGACATGCTACGCAGCCTTGTATCCGAACCGTTCCCACGTTGCAAAGTTGATATGCAAAGGACTTGCGGTGAACTGGTTCACGCTCATAAAGCCGCCATGAATCTCGATGTATCCCTGACGGAACAAGGTCCAAAAAAGGTCCATGCCCAAATTGGCAAGGGTTGAGTTCACGAACAGGTCTTGCTTTTCAAGAGCCTCGCGAGTGGAGCAGGACGGAAGATCGGCCTCGTCGTCCATATCAGCAATGTGAGGGAACAGATCAAGAACCGTGGGAAGGGAGTCTACAGCGTCTTCCAATCCTTCTGGCTGCGAAACGGGCTTGAGTGTTCCGAGGATTGCCTGACCGCTTTTTTTCCTGTTCCCAAAATCCAAGTGATAGGTCGGCTTCTCGTTGTCAGGTAGGGCCGAAATCCCAGACAGGATTTCAATTCGTGCCTTGGCCGAATCGACACAGGTTATGAGCATGTCCACATAACCCCAACTGATGCCGCCTATGGCCTTGGGAAGGTCTTTTTCGAGACGGATGGGGTCTATGGTCCAGTCTGTTCCGAAATATGCGTTCAGGCGCGAAATGAGGATGCTCGCCTTGTTCTGGCCCAAATCGCCAAGGCCGAAAGCCTGTCGTCCAATGTTGGTTTCGGACACGGTGTCGTCGTCCACCGCGACGATATAGAGGCCGGGGTGTCCAAGCTGGCGAAGGGAGTGGGACATCTTGGCTAGATTGGTCAGGACTTGTGACCCCGTTCCACCGGCCCCGACGACAACGATGGTGACAGGGTGGACCGGGTTGAGAAATTTCTGTTCGATGTAGTGGCGCATGATCGTGATCTCCTAGAAACCGCTGGCTTTCATGAATTCGCCCACGTTGTGATAACCGCAGGGCAACAATTCGTCCTTGGGAAAGGGTTTGTCCGTACCAACAAGAGCAGCCCACATTTTCGAAATGGACCCGGACTTACAGGCTGATTCATTGGCATGAGAGAACTGTGAATTGAAAAATCCATCTTCAGCCTTTTCGATAATCTCCCGGTAAGTCCCTTCGGTCTGAAAGTCGGCCGAGCCCATGCACATGCCACCATGACTTCCCATGAGATTCCAGAGGGGCAATCTGTACAGGCGGGTTTGCTCGGTCGGAGTGCCTGTCTTTTTGAGAGCAAACGCCTTGAGCGTGGAGTCCTTGAGAGCGAAGAGCAGGGCGGGGAAGGGCGCAATGCCGCTTTTGATGCCCACACATTCATGGACATTGAGTTGCCGCCTTGCTGCCTTGACCCACCAGAGGATGTCACCGTTGGGCCGAACGGACAGGACGCGCTTGGGGAGAAGGCCACCGCGTTGGGTAATGACGTTCTTCCCCAGATCGACGATCAGTGCCTTGATAGCCTCGTCGCTCATTGACCGGCCTTCACCGAGGACCGGGCGATTATCCTGAATATGCAGGTCATGTGTCCTCAGATGGACGTTGTTGGCCTTGTTGCGGTATATGAAAATGGCCTGTTTCGGGGTGTAGTCGCTGAATGATTCCATTTCTCTCTCCTAAGAACAAAGTTCGCACAGATCACAGGCAACTTCACCCAAATTGTACAACATTCTACCTGTTTCCGACACCTGTTTCAGAGAAAAGAGGGCTTCATCGAGACTCCCTTTCGAGAGTCGGATTTGGACTGTTGGTTCGAAAAATCCCTCATTATAGATCTTGTCCCGAAACATGTCATTCATGAAATCCCAGACTTCGTTTTCAGCATTTCCCACGGCAAAATGCTCACGGAAAGACATTTTGTATTCGTCCATGTCGTCGCAATCATCGTCGCATTCATCGGCATCAGCGTTGAACTGACCAAGATCGCCCAAATTATCGATAGCAGACAAAATCTTTCTGCCCCAATCCTGCCAGAACAAGTCGACGCCTTCGCTTGCGATATATGTTTCAAACAGACAGCGGGTGTTGTCGGAAAATTTGGTCAATTCCTGGTGAAAGGCCCGTTGCTGTTGTATCCTCGGCTTAATCTCTTGTAGAAATATTTCCGGTTCCTCGTCTTCCTCAAGCCACTCTTCCTGATTCTCCAAATACCACTCCACCCAATCATCCCCATCCTCAAAACCGATGGTCTTGAGGAGAGCCATGCCTTGCCCGATGAATCGACATAAGCCGTAATCAGCGAATTCGTATTTGTTCAGAATTTCAAGGGGGACGATGTACATGTCGTATTCAAGAAATGAACTGTACGACAGAGCCAGATCAATGCTGTATTCCTGCTCGTTGAGGCCTATCTGATAGTTGAAGCGGTTATCCTTGGCCCAAGCATGAAGTTCCCGCCAATAATGTATGGCGATCTCATGTGCGATTGTTACGACAGGCCAATCCCTTTCCTCAATCCCGATTGATTGCAAACAAGGCCAGAGGTCGGACAGAAAGCGTTCCGGGGCAGGAATGACCTTGGAAAGCCATTCCTGCTCACGGCCCACAGTGTGCGAAGAGAGAGATATGTCCAGAGAGGATATATCGGGGAGGGCTACAGAAGCGGAGCCAGGAGCGAGGACGGAGCCACCGTCCTCTTCCTGTGTTTTGCGCCAGACCGGACCAAAGAGCCGTCCGAACTGATTAGCGCACGACTGAACAGGTTGTGACTGTCCTTCATGCAGTCCGACAGGTTCCCAAGCTCTTGCGGTCGCGTTTCGCATCGCCCTTCCTCTCTCCAAGCGTTGATAAGTTCCGTGGTGGTCGGCATGGGACTATCCCTTCACGCCGACCTTTCCGGCTGACATGGTGAACACCTGTGCATCGGCGGTCAGTCTCGGTCCTTCCACCTTGGAGCTTGCCAGTTCAGGGTATTGCTGGAGAAGCATGTCTTTGACTTCCTCCGGTCCAAGGTTGGGAAACGGGTCATCCAGAACGATGGTGTTGCCGCCGATCTTGATTTCAAACTTGCGGGGCAGAGATTCTACTGCGAGAGCCATTTCTTTTCTCCTTTAGCCCAAAAGGGACAGGGTCTTTGCGACGAGGTTGAGTTCCTCAAGGCTTTTGCCGGTGATCTTGACGAGCCGCTTGCCTATCTGGTCCTTCTGCCCGGGGTCCGTTTCGGATTTGAACCATGCCGACAGGGGGCCGGTCAGGGTTTCTGCCAAGTCCTTGCCGTTGATCTTCTTGATCTCCTTGGCAATGGCTTCGGCGTTGGTCAGGCTCATTCTGTTGGTCAGGGCATCTTCCAAGGTCGGCAGGTTCGCGTCCTTGATCGCGCTGAGGAAGTTGCCGTCCGAAGCGGGGACATGGGTCAGGGTTTTGACCTTTTCTTCGTCCACATCGCCCTCGGTTCGGTCCACTTCGGGAGTGGGGGTGGACTTGGAGCCATTCTTCTTCTTGGCATCAGCCTTGTCCTTCATTTCGGCCAGCTTTGCGTCGAAGGAAGCCTTGGCCTCGGTGACGTTGCTCTGGAATCCGATCACGGCGGGGGTGTAGTCGCGCACCGCATTGATGAACTCGGCGTCGAAGTCCTCAATGGACCCGGAAAGCAGGAGCGGGGTGATGTTGTTCACCGTGACGCTTTCCTTGTCGTAGGTGGACTTGCCGGGAATGGTCACATCGGTGATGGGGAAGACGGGCAGGATGGAAGCGTTCAGCTTGCCGTCCTTCGCCTTGAGCGTGATTTGCAACGTGCCGTTGGCGGGAATGATTTCTTTCAATTCTGCAAACATGGTTTCTTCTCCTTGAGGGTTGATCGATGCGTAATTTTATCAAACTTTTGCCTACTACAATAGGCAAAAATTCAAAAAGCAACAAAAACCCCACATGATTGTGTGGGGTTATTCGTATTTTATGGGGAGTTTTCTGAGGACTATTCGCAGAATCCGTCTGCGGGACGGGCGTTGTAGAAGTAGCGTAAAGTTCTTTTTCCTGTGCTGTTGTTATACCTGACCATCATGCAGTCCGTGCAGCTTGGCTGAGAGCCCCAATAGCATCTCTCGTCCGATCTGAGGGTAACTTCCTCTATCCCCTTGATAGGCCCGTCCGTCCGGTCGATTTTTTCAAAGGCATCCTGCGCGGTAATGTGTGTCGGCATGGGGTGGATGTTTTTCAGGGTTTCATCGACGGCAAGATTGAATTCGACTGCCTCAATTCCAGCCAGGTCGTAATAGACATACGAAACTTGCAACGAAATCTCCGCTCGCCTGGGGGCATGCCAATTGCCATACTTGTGCGCCCACATTTCAATCGTAAACGACGATTCCGGGTGGTCGCCAGAGTTGTATTCGGGAAATTTGTCGATATGCGTCAAACGCCAACCGGTTGTGGACAGGGCAGAGAAAGGGGATTCGTTTTCGGGGAACCTCGCAAGGACTTTGACATCAAGTCCGAGAAGTAGATTGCCTTCAGGGATGACGAACTTTACTTGTCGATACTGGCCATGATCCGCGTCACCTTTCACTGAAAAAGTTTCCTGTCTGAACCAAACCTTGTCTGCCTTCAGGGTCAAATCCTCTTTGACCTCCGCAAGTGCGGCGAAGGGAATCACAAGAACCATGAGTATTATGAATCGGAGTATTCGCATAGAGCTTCTTTGCCTTGAAATTTTCTGAGTGGCAAGTTGAAGGCCCCCTCTGAGGAACGATCAGAGAGGGCCTTTCGATGACTGGCACTGTGCTTGGTTAGGCCGCTTCTTCGCAGTAGTAGGTATCTTTTTGAACCATCATGGGCATCAGGATCGTTTCGACTCCGTTATCCAGATCATCCATGCCGACGACGAGGCAAGGGCTCTCCGACCCGGTGATGGTCAGGCACACCTTGTTTGAGGAAAAGGTGTTGAGTATGCAGGACAGACCAGCAGCGGGGAAGCTGATGGGGGGAAGGGTGCCGTCGACCGCGACTTCCAGCGGCTCCACTCCGTTCCCGGTTTCCGAACCGGAGTTGAACATGATGAATTCCCCGGTCTTTGTGTCGATCTTGAAGAGGACTTGCCGGTTGTTATCGGTGGCGAAGATCGAGAGGCGATTGATTGCGTCAATCATTTCGGCGCGGTCGCAGATCAGCTTGACCGGCTTTTCGCATTCTTGGACCCTGGCAATGAAGTTGCCATAGTGGGGGTATTGGTAGCTGGAGAGAAGCATCGAAAAAGTGGTGACGATGCCGTCCACGGACTGCCGGAAGAAAATCCTTTTCTCGTCGAAGGCGTATTCCGTTTCCTTGCCGTTGCCCAACCACCCCTTGATTTCCTGAAGGCCACGAAGACCCACAAGGGAGTCGCCATTGAGGATGTTGGTGAATTCCGTTTCCTGAGAGACGCGGGCGAACTGATGTCCGTTGAGGCCGACCACGCTCAACCTGTTTCCTTCTCCGCGGAGAAGGACGCAGGAGATTGCTTCCAGTGATTCCTCGGAGGACACATACGGCTTCACCTTGTCGAGAGCCTTGGAAATGGCATGCTCCTCGTCGAGGAAGGCTTCCTCTTCGGGGAAGGGGGTTGCGTCGAAAAATTCCGGGTGCTGGTTGGAAACAGGAAGCTTGTACCTGCGACGACCCTGCGAAATGACAAGTTCGCTGCGTTCACCGGTTTCAAGGGCAAACGTGATGTCCACATCCATGGGGAGCTTGGACAGCACGTTGTAGATGGTCTTTAGGTCGACGCAAGCAACACCGAATGTTTCGACGGTTGCGGGAATCTTGGCCGAACAGAAAACCTTCATGTTCGCGCAGTTGAATTCGATGGAACCGGCTTCGGTGGTCAGGCGGGCCAGATTGAAAGGGTCACGCGGAGCGATCAGTCCGAGGCATGCCTTCATGGTGGTGACAATCTTGTTGTTGATGACGGTGAACTGCATTTGCTTCTCTCCTTGGAATGGTTGGTTTTAGCTAAACTATTTTACCAAATAACAGCGCCTAAAACTACAACTAGGCCGCATGTTTCTGTTCTTTTTGCGGCCCGACGAGCGATACCAGCTTGAGGTATGCTTCCTTCGCGTCCTGCGGGTTGGCCATGACAAGTTGCGTGGCCGTTTTTTCGATCATCTGCTGACGGCCAATTTCAATCAGCCACCCCCGAACATCCTTGGACGTAACCTTCTTTATTCTGCCGTTTTCAACGATCCGAAAGATGGTGTTTTTGTCGTCGCCCTGGGCCAGAGTTTCGAGGAAAAGATTGAGTCCCTGCATGTAGTCTCCGCGGATTGTGGTTTTAGGCTTTGCGAATGGCCCAGCGATTCGGGCCAATGTGATCGATGGACACCTTTCCGATGGCTCTGAGGACACGGAAAGGGAAGGGGATGGAATCAAGTCTGAATGTGACCCCTGAATCCAGGCCGCGCAGTTGATTTCCAAAGGCTCGGCAAATGATTCTTTTGAGCATCTTTAGTCGGTTCTCCTTGCAATTATCTTGATATGACAGTAAGTATGACATTGACCAGGTAAAACGAATCGTCGTGTCATACATTTTACCATAATCAGACGCATGCCGGAACCGAAAAGAAACAAGGAACGAAAAACAGTCACGCTGCTGCCTGCGGTTTGCGCCGCGATAGAAAGTCGGGTTCTTCCGGGGAGCAGCTTTTCCGAGCGGGTTGAAACCGATCTCGCGAGATATGATCGCTTGATTCTGGAGGGAATGGCCTTGCTTCGAAATGCCATGAGCGCAAACGAAGTTTTGTACATCCTCCAAAGACTTTTTGCCGTGAGGATATCAAATCGAGAATTGCGCCTTTGGGTGCATCACGGTTTGCAAAGCCGCATATACGATCCTTCAGCAGAGGATGTGTTCGATGATGAGTTTCAGATTGATAGGCAAATTCTCTGCAAAAAAATTGAAGGGCTTTCCGTTTGGGAACGTCTGGTCCTGATCGAATACATTGAACAGGTTTCCACGCTCCCAAGTAATGAAGACAAGATCAAGGCCGTGTGCGAAAAGTTTGGAGGTTCCGATGCAATATAAATCCGAGATTGCCCGCGCCGTCGAGTACCAGGCAGAATTGCAGGCGGCTCTTCTCGGTGGAGAGTGTGGAAGGCTGCATAAACCCATCTCGGTTTTGCTCGTTCTGTTTCAAAAAACTCTGCGTGGAGAGAAGGGGGTTTCGGTCAAATTCTTTTTGTCCAGGGCCGAAAGTCATCTCCAGAATATTAAGAAGTACCGGAAGTCGGGAGGGCAGGGCGTATTGCCCGGCGTGGCCACAAGACGTCCGGCCAGAAGAGTCTGATATTCCTCATGTAGAGGAAATGCCTGCGCCAAATAAGGGTAAAAACCCCGCCAAGAGCGGGGTTTTTACGTGGAAATCATCATTCAGGTTAATTGTTCTAGTTCGTGATCCGGAAATGTGGCCAGTATATCCAGACATCCGCGGCTTGTTGTAATGGGGGCACTCAGCGTACAAACGGTCAGGATTGCTTCCGGGATTCGGATGCCCCAAAAAAGAGTTTCTGGGGTGGCGTCTTCCCTTTTAATGGAGATATGGCGTTCGCCGTAATTAATCCAGAAGTGTCGTTTGGCGATGCGTTGTTTCGTCAAATAGAAGCCTTCCCAAAAGTTTAGCTCCAGGGACTCATCCAACAGTGCCGCCAGCGCGAGTGTTTTTTCGAACAGGTCCACTTCGTTACAAGGGCCTTCTACAAACTCAAGGGAATGCGCTTTTGCCTTATCCTCAAATATTGCCTGCGGGTCAAAAAAACGACTCCTCTGGGTAGACCTGATCAAAAATGAAATCTCTAGTGGCATTTTAGGGTTTGTCATATGGAGATTATATCTCCAGAAAAGCGGAGTAGCAACGGTGGTAGCAATAAACTTCTCACTGTTATATAATTCTTTCTGTGTGTGTTCAGGTGCAACTCCATACCGGGAGTATTGTGTTGAAAAAAAACGAGCTTATCAAGGAAGTGTCGAAGAGCGCAGGTATCAGCCTCATGCAGGCGACGTCTGCCCTTGACACAATCATGGTTGTCATCAGGCAGGAGCTCATCGGCGGAGGGGCGGTGCGGTTGGCCGGAATTGGCACGATTTCAACCGTCCCCACCAAAAAGCGAATGGGCAGGAATCCCAAAACCGGTGAGGCGATGGAAATCCCGCCCGGGAGAAAAGTCCGATTCAGTGTTGCCAAAGAGCTGAAGAACACACTCAATGGCTAATTGGATCTAGAACTGAAGAAGGCTCCAGGGGAAACCCCGGAGCCTTCTTGCTTTCCAAAAGCGAAGGCCTCCTTGCGGGGCTAACCACACCCCAGAGGCCTTCAGGAGAGAAACAACACAGGATAATCTGGGTGTTTCTGGACCGACACTAAACACTGTGGTGCATATCCGTCAACAAAAAACCCCGCCAGAAGCGGGGTTGAAGGGCCGGAGAGGCGGGCGGTTAAGCCGCTTCCCAGATCGTGTCGT
Organism: Pseudodesulfovibrio pelocollis; assembly: GCF_030282845.1. Lineage (GTDB taxonomy): Bacteria > Desulfobacterota > Desulfovibrionia > Desulfovibrionales > Desulfovibrionaceae > Pseudodesulfovibrio > Pseudodesulfovibrio pelocollis. The sequence continues at coordinate 116,974 of NZ_JASTWE010000002.1, read as the reverse complement.
CGGCGGGCTCCACATGTGCCGCTTCGTTGGGCTTGGAGGGGAAGAAGGATATTCCCTCAAGGGCAAACGGTGATCCTTCCCCCATTAGCATCTCGACGGAGATCCCTTCCGATTCCAGAACTTCGTCACGAACCGCCTTGAAATCGAAGTTGTTCAGTGTCTCGAACTTCGTTCCGCTCCTGTGCTTCATGCCAGCTACGACTTTTGACAGTGCTTCATAAAGGCCCATGTTTCTCTCCTCGTTAAAGGTTGATTGGTGACGAGTAATTATAGCAAATTTGCTCGGTAATGTGGAGTGTTAAGCTGTTTGTGCGCAAAAAAAAGCCTCGCCCGGAGAGAGGTAGGCGAGGCTTTTTTTAAGTTGGTCGACGAGCGGAAATTTGGGAGAAGGTTAGAGAGAGGATAACCTTCCCCCGGATCAGGTGGAGAGAAACCTGAATCGAAAAGTGCTTCCCGTCCTCAGGGGGATGACCCGTCAACAAGTGACGGGTCATCCCGAGGCTTGGGGTGAGGAGGTGAGGGGAATGTGTTCGGGCCTTCTGGGGTCAAAGGGCGGCCCATGCTCCCTATGGAAACGTTGGATACAGGTTGCCATGGATTCCTGAATCCGCTTCGTTCCCCTTCAAGTTTGTTACTCCGCTCCGGAGCGAAAGATCAAGCGGGAGAGGATTCTGTGCCCCCTGCTTTCAGCATCGAGGCGCATTCTGCGCTGCGTGCTGTCCCTCAGGGATTATCTGTCTTGTGTCGTCAACCATATTTTTCGGGGCTGTGGTGGCCGGGGGAGTATTCCCCGGCCAGTTTCAGGATCGGCTCAATCCTACTCCGTCCAGTTCGGAGCGGTGCTGAAAGGATTCCTGTCTCGCATGAACATGGTGTTTCATGAGGTATTCCTTTGCCAAGAGTGTGTGTGTTGGCCTCAGCCACCACAGACCCGAAAATGTCAAAGAGCTTGTCGGTCTTGCGTCCCGGATTATCGGCCGGCGCTGCCGCAGTTCAATTATACACCCTCCCGGCGACCTCTGACAATATGAAAAGTGAAAAAATGGCATAGAAAGTGAAAAATATATTTTCACGACCTAAGTATGACGGTGGTTTTTTGTCCTTGACATTAATTTTTGTCAGTGTAAAAAATGGCTAACAAGTGACAATTAATTAAAAAATGTCAGGTGTGCATGGACCCGCTTTCCTTTTTCTCCACATCCAATCGCAAGAAAATTGCTGCCTACCTCATTGAGAAGGGCAACCACCTGACGACGTTCAAAAAAATTGAATCGTCAACAGGCGTCATGTACAGGACGTTGCGCGATATCCTGGGGAAAGCTGAAGCTGCCGGATTCCTCGAAAAGGAAATGTTGACCGGTGATGACGGCAAAGGAATCCGGATTGAACTCAAACGGCCCATGCTCGATTGCCTGGACGAGCTGCGCTTGGCCTGCCAGCCAACCTCCACCCCATTATCCCGAGACGAAACGGTTGCCCGGGATTTGCTGGAGTTGCGCGACGAAGATTACAAAAAGCTTTGGCCGAAGCTGTTTGATCTAGGATGGACTCCTCGCTTGACCGGCGTCCTGATTTCCCGTCTGTCCACTCGCGGAATTCCTGTGGGAGGGCTGCATGCATCGTTCGATCACATGGAGCACATCCTGACCCAAACACCACCCAATAAGCCCAAGAAAGAAATCCTGATGAATTTCTTCAGAGGTCTTGATGATAAAGGTTATATCGCGATCCCTCCCGGCTTTGTCCCGGATGAGGTTGCGGATATCGTAGGAAACGACTAACCAAATACCAACCGACGCTGGTTGGTGAAACAAGGAGATTTGTCATGAACAAAAAGGAACTTATTGCGGCAATGGCTAAAAAAACCGGTGGTTCCAACGCCGACGCCCTGCGGAATCTCGAAGCCCTCCAGGACGTCATCAAGTCCGAGCTCGGAAACGGTGGCAAAATTTCCCTGACCGGCTTCGGCTCTTTCAAAGTTTCCGAGCGCAAAGGACGCACCGGTCGCAACCCGCGCACCGGCGCCGAGATCAAAATCCCGGCCTGCAAGGTCGTTCAGTTCTCCGTCGGCAAGGAACTCAAGGAAGCTGTGAACTAGCCCTGGGCTGGTTGATTGGTGAAAAGGAAAGGCCCCCATGTGGGGGCCTTTTTGTTGGCGGTCGTAGGAGCACAACGACCGCCTGGTCAGGCTTCTTCGGAGAGGTGCTTTCTCCGGAAGCGGGGGGTGCTTCTATAAATTCCGAACTATAACCTCTTTCAGCTCCCAATAGACATTTTTGGCCTCAATGATTGTGGCACCGATATGAAGATCCGGAACAATCCCCCAGAACAGGTATTGAATTCCGACAGCCAGTCCGCATAGCAAAACAAAGGAATACGTAAAGAAATACTCAGCCACGGTGCCGGTCTTGAACCAACCGAATCCGAATTTCTTCCTGAGACTCCATGGATATATCGGGCACCCGCCCGGAGTGAACATGTCACCCAGAACATGTAGAGCTGAACCGGCAGCGATGCCCATCAGGAATTGACCGTATAGGGTCCGCATGAAGTCCGGATAAAACAGCATGCCCATGAAAATGACCACGTATGTCCATGGCCAGTGGGAAAAACCGCGGTGGACACGGAAGAAAAGGCGCTCCGAGCCCCCCGAAAGAAAAGCATCCATTTTGTCAGGGTAAAGACTCCCAAACGAGATGCCGGCCAGAGCTGGAATGGGAGCATTGGCCACGACGCCCAGGGCGACAGCAAAGACCGTGTGGTTTCTATATTTCAACGACGTTCCCGATCTTTCCCGTTAGCAATCCCGCTCCACGTATGCTTGAATTCGAGCATACGCTTTTGGAGGACATATTTTGCCGGCCAAAAAGCCTGTGATCATCACGCTCGGAAATTTGTACATCGTCTCCATGAAAACACAGGCAACGCTGCTGGCCAAAAAGAGATTGCCAAACAGAAACGAGCTCTCTTCAATCGCGTAGTAGAGCATGGTCAAACCAAAAATCAGGATGTACCCCAGCCAAGTGCTCATCCTGCGGATCTGCATGGCACGCCCGAAGGCAATCAGCATCATCACATTTGCTTTGGATGCAGGCCGCTCCGGCTCCAAGCTCGTCTGAAGAGCTTCGACGATTGCCGTATCCACCGCGAAGATGGTTGCCTCATGGCCACAGGGGAGTATTTGCCCAGGTTCAACAATTCCTTCGTAGACGGAGTTGCAGATGGTGCATGTTGAGACAGAGGTGATTTTCTTGAGAGGCGGCATAATGTCCTTGTTGTTCTGGGTGAATTCGAAACAATCCCAACGCTTCAGCCATCACCCTAGTTTACCTTGTCTGTCTCTTTCTTCTCATGCCTGGACAAACAAAAAAAAAGGGCTCGGCAAGTTGATTTTATCACGGGGAGCTGAACCTTCGCAAATTAGGTGAGATGTTTTTTTGATTGGCTAGGGGCAAAACATAGAGGTGAAATACAACAAGGAGTCCCAGATGATTTCGATTAAGCCTTATGTCCTTTTCCTCCTCTTGGCAGCCGTGCTTGTTGGCTGCAAACATGCCAATGATCCCCAACCTGCGACTGTCCCTTCTCCCGGGGAAGTCATTTTGGACGTCGGCGCAGTTCAAAAGAACATGGCCCAACAAATTAACAAGGTCCTGGCCGCAAGACAGGATGCCCTCGCAGCCAAAACCCAAGAGCCGGTTCCGGATATTCTGATAGGCAGAAATTCCATCACCATCAAAGAAGTCAAGCCCCTGATGATCGGGTCCACGGTCCTCTTTGGGGTGACTGTTCACGTGGCCGGGGTCGCAAGGTATGGTATCCCGGAAAATTCCATCTTCACGACCGATTCCACCGGTACCCTGATTATGCCGTTTGTGGGCATTCTGGCCTCTGGCGGTGATGCCATGTTCAGCGCAGAAGAAAAACAGCTCGTGATGCAAAACTCCATCCCCAAGGAGCTGGCGTCACTTGCCTTTAAGGGAACCGGACAGACCGATATCGTGTTCCTCACTGACCCCTTTTGTTACTACTGCAAAAAGGGATATCAGTTCCTTTCTCAACACCTGGATTTGATCGGGGAATTCAATGTGGCCCACATGCCGTCAGCCGGAAGTCCCGGAAGTGCCGCGGCCACTTGGGTCATCTGCTATGCCATCGAGCAGGGCTTTGATGTGAAAGATGTTTTGGAGTTCACCTATGGCGCGCTTGAAGCGCCCAAGGCAAACACCATGAAGGCCGTTTCTCTGCTTGTCCTCGGACAGTATCAGAGGCAGTTCCCGACCCTATTCAAAGGCACGGCAGAAGCTTTCTACACATTGCTTGATGCAAAATATTCCCAGAAGGTTTCCACGAATGCCCAAGCCCTCAACAATTTGGGATTCAATGCGACTCCCTTCTTCCAGGTCAAAGGCACAGTCCTGCGCGGCTTCAATCAGGACGCCTTGCAAAAACTCATAGGCGGTTAACGGGCGCTCCCGCCCCCAAAAGATATGGAGAAAAGTATGCGTGCTATTCTCGGATTGCTTTGCATTTTGGTTTTTTCGGTTTCCCCTGTGCGGGCTCAGGGCGGAGCTACTCAACCGGCGAGCTCCCCGCAGACCCTCATGGAGGCTCAGATGCTGGTGGCTGAAAAACTTGACCAGCAGTTGGAGGAGTTGCAAAAGATGAACAAGTTCTTGGAGGTGCTTGTTGTCCAGCAGGGGCAGAGCGTGCTTTTGTCCCGCACAACCCCTTCCTCTTCCAGGAAGGATTGTGAGGGCGGGGTGTGCACCGATTAAACCCCGTAGCCCTTTGAAACAGAAAGGCCACTCCTGTCACAGAGTGGCTTTTTTTTGTTCCCTACCTTCGATTTTGGATGTCCAGTGCGCGCCGCTAACTATTCAATATTGCTCTAACTAATTGAGCGACAGAAGCCAACTTCCTCATTTTCTGCGCACCTTCGGTCATTCGGGGTCCCTTTCTGAATCAATAGCCAACAGTTTAAGATCGCACTCCTCAAGCATCATATGAACCTGCGTGAAACGGGCATATACAGCTTGTGCAAGCTCAACTCCAAATCTGTAAATGTCGTCTTCCAAGTCTTCCACTTCTTCCATTTCGGGCCGGGTCAATTCTCGTTCCTCGATTTGTCGCGGCAGCTCTAAGCGATGCTTTTTCCTCTCCAGTTTGAGAATTTCAATTGCCAAGTTCACCAGCTTGTACTCGGTCATTAGCCCTCCTATTTTTGTGGGGCAGATCAGCCCGCCCGTAGATTGTTGGCAGCGAGCGGGGCGTTTTTTAAAGTGCATGGAGCAAAAAAAAACAGCGCCGTGATGACGCTGGTCTGATGGGCAACTTAATTATTTGCCTTCTAGGATGGTTCGCATCCCTCCTCAGTCTGGGCCGTCTGGTTGGCAACCCATTCCCAATAGCCAGAACGGGTGTCGCCGTTACCAACTGCGTACTGCCAGTCGGAAACGGTGTAGTCGGGGTGTTCTTCCCACGGGTCGTTGGTTTCAGTTTTGGCATCCGTGATCTTCCGGGCCATGTCGATGAGGCCGTTGACGAACTGTTCGGCATCGTCAGGATCAACGTCAGCCGGGTCCAGCTCCGTGCCGTACTTCTTGGAATTGGCAAGCAGATCCACTATCTGAAAAGCCCTGTCCACTTTTTCGGATGCTGCCATGACGGAAGCACTCTTTGAACTCATTGTTTCTCTCCTTTGGTTGGTTGTTGCGAAATGACGCATTTCGCCTCGCCTAATTATACACAATTTCCGTTGCGGCAGTAAGGCCGGTAGAGAAAAAGCACGAAAAAAGGTGAACCGAAAACCGGCCCACCTTGATTCGGATTATTTGGATCGAAAGTCTCTCGCCTATCTGGCCTTTGGTGCGGGGTAAGTCTCTTCGACCCATTCCCGCATGCCTTTTTCCCCCATGTGGGAAAGCAGGAATTCCACCTGGGCATGCAGTCCCCCATTGTTGATCTCTGTGGAAATTTTGCTGACTATCTCGTCAACATCGAAATCAAGATCATTTTCGTCAAACCCCCGGTCGCAGATGGTCTTGGCAAAGGCGGCGACAAGCTCCTCATCGGTTTTCTGGCGATTCTGCCAGTTGGAGTATTCCCGCTGCACGGTTTCAGGATCGGTCAGCGCCGATTCCATGTGCAGGGCGCATGTCTGGCCGCTGGCATCCTTCGTCACTCCGGCATGGCTGTCGTCCGGCACATCGTAATCGACGATCAGAACCTCCACCGGCAGATCGCTGAATACTTCGGCCACGCCGTTTTCACCGACCGTGACCACAACCCTTGGCGTGGCCACGTTGGGTTCAGGAAGCTTCTCTGCGATGTTTTTCAGGACACGAATAAGCTGAGGAATCTGCGATTCAAAGAATCTGTGGCCCATGACGGTTTGGTGGAACTGGATCATTGTTTCTCTCCTTTGGTTGGTTGAAAGCTCTTTGAAATTATAGCATTTTTCACAAGCCAAAAGAACTCATTTTCTAAGAAACAGGCCAAGTGAAAAGGCCACCCGCTCAAGCAGATGGCCTTTCGTTTCAGCTATGGGAAAGCCTACTTCACGATCCAGTTTTTAAACTGCTCCTCCCATTCCTTTTTACTGAGCTTGAGAGGGTGCTTCCCAGGATCGGTTTTGTTCGATTTCGTCCAGAATCTTACGAAGGACTCAATGCGTTGCAACTCGGTTCCAATCCACTTTTCCAAAGGAATGGATTTGGTCATGGCGTAATCTAGAACGCACCAAAGATGCTTTTGATGCTTCTGACGGTGCGCCCGAGGCTTTGGGCAGCTTCTCCAGTCGTTTTCACGGCCTCGACCGAATCCTCCACGGAATTGCCCTCTTCATCCGTTTCAGATGTTCCGGTGCCCTTCTGCAAGTAACTCGGATACTCCTGAACGATTACGGGCTGGGCCTTGGCCATAGGGCCGGGGGTTGTGCCAGAGAAAGAACCGTTTTGACCGGGAATAGGCCACCATCCACGAGCAGGAAACTCCACATTTTGATCGTAAACTCCGGCTTCCATTTCGGCAGAACCTACGATGTACTTGATTTCCTTTTCATCAAGCCAGAAAGGATCACGAGGCCGTTCTCCCACGAAAGGATATCCACTGGCTGCGAGCTTGCCTTTGTCGTAGTTGACGTCTCTGATATGAATATCGTGAACGATCTGAAGTGAAAGCTGGCCATCCCATGCAGGGTCATGGTTGGGGACAAATTCAGAGACTTGAGCAATGAGATCGAGACTGTCTCTCTGCCCGGGAGCGAGATCAACGCTTTGCCGCCCATAAATACTTTTGATTTGCCTTCCGGTGCTATCCCGGAAGTCAAAAAAGATATTGGAAATTGTCACGTTCACGGCGCTGGTGTTCACTACACCCAGCTTTATCAAAATAGAGTAGTCGTCAAAGGTGTTGCCAGCATATCGGAATTTGCGATCTTTCGTTTTTTTCCACACGACATTCTCAACCGTCAAACGGACACCGTGATAGGTGTTCAGGGCGTTGGTTCTGGCAACGGCAACTTTTTGGGCCCAAGCCTCGATGGACGCTTTGTAGGCTTCGGTTTCGTTTGCGTATTTCGGGGCATTGTCACCTTTTTCCTGATTGGCGAAGCAGGGGATGGAGACAAGCAGCAAGAGGGCCACTACTCCAGTCATAATCACACGATTCATACCTTCCTCCATTCTATGTGGATTATTTTTAGTTTCGTCAAAACGCCATATCTCAATCCCTTCGATTCATCAATCTTCGGCGCAGAGACCCATTCCTCCCTTGCCCCTGGATGAACTGGCTGGCTATTTCAAGGCACGTTGGTAAGATTCCTCCAGCATTTTGAGCTTGTCCACCTTTACCCCGGCAGCCTTGTTTTCTGTTATCCACTCATCCTGGACAATTTGAGTCATGTCCTTGATGATGTCTCTGGCCTGATTCAGCTTCAGAGAGAAATCCCCGCACCTGGACAGGGCATTATCCAAGCTCGCCCTGGCTCCCATCTTCCCAACCACCAACGTCAGCCGATTGGCCTCGTCCCCATCCCTCATGGGTTGCGGCACAATGTCGTAGGCAGGCGAAAGGCGCCATTGTCCGGCAGCTCGGTCGAGCAGGAAGGCATGGTTGCGCAGATGATCATCCCAGTTGTTGACCAGGATATTGAACACCATCCGGCGAAACATCTCTTCAAGGTCTTTCTTGATGAATGATGGTATTCCAAATTTTCTGATGGCCATGGCCACGTCGCCGTATGCCCCCTTTTGTGGGTCGTCTGAGCCTATGAGGCTTGTGGCCGAAAGCATGTGCCTGCGAATCTGTTTGTCAGCCTTCTCTGTTCTGTCAAAACGCTCGATGAGGAAAACATCCCTGCCTCCTACATCGAGAACTTGGCAGGAGGGAACCACCACGCCGCATTTGGCGGCCAGTCTCATGGCAGCCAGCTCGATCCGGCAAGTCGGCAGTATCTCAAGTTCTTTTGAAAACTTGGCAATCCATTTTTTCCCGTCATAATCAACGAGGGCCTTTGGCTGGGCTCCGCCGACAGGAGAGGACCCGCGCAAAAAATATCTTCGCTGGCTCGGGGAAAGTTCCTCGTGGTTCAGTATCTTGTCCACGGCATCAAGCATGGCAGAGAAGTCCAGGTGTTCTCCCGGAATGTGTTCAGGTCGCCAAGAAGGAAGATTTGGGCGAGGCCCGTCGAGGTCAGCACCAAACGCCAGGGCTCCAATCCGGTTATCCTGATCGTGAGCAGTAAGATACTCAAACTCAGTGGGAGCTAGGCCGTGTTCCTCGGCAGCCCGATCAAGCAGATGACGGCCCCAGCTATCCGGGCTGGCATCCTGGAAAACCCGAAACACCCCTGCATCCTGATAATCCGTCTTGGCTAGAGGGAGTTGCAGCGGGTCTAGTGGAGCGGCGTTTTTCCTTTCAAGATAACGACGGCCATAGGAAAATTCTGACACAACAGCATCGTTGGTTTGAGTCATGGTCAGCAGGCCGACCGGCACGAAATCCCCATCAAGGTAATGGGATGGACCCGCCCCTTGATAAGCTCTTTGGCTTTTCACCGGGGTCAGCCTAGGCTGCCACCAAGCTTGTACATGACGTAGCAAGCTTAAACGTAAGGAAGCGGGTCCAATGAAAGACATTACCACCATCGGCATTGATCTGGCAAAAAACGTTTTTCAACTTCATGGCGTAGATTCTGTCGGTAAAGTCGTATTGAAAAAGCGACTTACTCGAAACAAGTTCTTGTTATTCTTTGTTAACTTAAAGCCTTGCCTAATTGGCATTGAGGCCTGCTGTGGATCTCACTTTTGGGCTCGAGAATTAGAAAAGTTGGGGCATGAGGTTCGTCAGATGCCGCCTCAGTATGTCAAGCCTTACGTCAAGACCAATAAGAACGATGCAAATGACGCTGAAGCTGTTTGTGAAGCTGTGACTCGGCCCAATATGCGCTTTGTTCCAATAAAAAGTGAAGAGCAACTCAATCTCCAAGCTCTGCACCGGATCAGAGAACGACTGGTTCGCGGCAGAACTAGCGTGGTCAATCAGGCCCGAGGCTTACTTCTTGAATCAGGTATATCCATACCACAAGGTGTTCGTTCAATTAGAAAGATGTTGCCTGAAATTGTTGAAGATTTGGACAATCGTCTGACTTTGCTAGAAAGAGATTTCTTTTCAGATCTTTATACTGATCTTTGTGATTTAGATGAAAAAATCGAAAAGTATGAAAGCCGTCTACATCAGCTTTGTAAACAGTCCAAAGAATGCCAAAAGTTACTCACCATCCCCGGAATTGGTTTGCTGACAGCTACAGCTCTTGTTTCAATAGTTGGAGATCCGAGTGTTTTCAAAAATGGTCGGCAGTTTGCGTCCTGGCTTGGCCTAACTCCAAGGCAACACTCTTCTGGGGGGAAAGATCGATTGATGGGTATTAGTAAGCGAGGGAATTGTTACGCAAGAAAACTACTTGTTCATGGAGCACGCAGTGTTGTGTATCGATGTCAGGGAAAAATCGATAGCAGAAATCGTTGGGTTGCCGACATTGTAGCTCGGCGAGGAACAATGAAAGCCGTGGTAGCTCAAGCCAATAAGACAGCACGAATAGTTTGGGCAGTATTGACTAAAGACGAAGAATTTTATCAAGCAGCATAACCAGAGAAGTTATTTCCGTAAAAGATGCCCAAGAGATAGCTGACGGCAAACAGGTCAGACCGGCTTTCGAAGAACCTGGTATGTCCACGGACTAGAAAAGTCGATAAGGTGATAAGGATCGAAAGCGCGGATTCCCATCAAGGCCAGAGCAACAAAACGCTCATAAACAGGCCGGATATATGACTGCATCTGATTCAGTTTTGCCTAAAAATATCTCTTGCCATCAGGGCGGGTCCATATATGGAGATAAACATATGTCTGGTCTGTGGGCATGGTTTTGTCCCCTAGAAATCAAGATTCTTAGAGCGAGAGCGCTTCTGGACTCTTTTGACAGGTCTGGCTTCTTCGAGTGCCTTTCCAGTTGAATCGGTATTAGGGTTGGCCAACAGAGTAATGTCGTCAACAAGCCCAAGAACGTCGAGAGCCATGGCCAATACGCTCAGCCCAACCGTTGGATCTCCCTTTTCAAGTTTGCCGATTGTAACCGGGCTCACTGACGTGCGGAGCGCCAGGTCTTTTTGAGTGATCCCCCTTCTGGTTCGGGCCTTGCGGATGTTCCCTCCCATTTCGGCAAGCCTGTCTCTGGCTGTGGTGGTAAGGGCATTCGCTGCATTTGATTTTTGGGGCATGGGAACCTCGTAATCCAAAGTATTCTGTTTCTAAAGCCCAACCTAGATACACCATACTGTGCTTTTTTCTCAAAATCAAGAGGTGGGGCGTGACTTTCTTTGAGTTTAGCCTTCTCACCAAAACCCCTCTCTATTAAGAAATGTGCGCTTTGCTGTTTGTCTTTAACGGAGAGCCTTGTGATGTTTAGTGTCGAAGATGTTGCCTATACGTGGTTTTAAAAATTCTTGGCATGTTGCAAAATTTGCCTTTGTAGGCTCGGTTGAATGTGGTATAATTAAATTGCCGAAAGGAAAACAAAATTTAGTGAAGGAGGTGATGTCTATGAACACTTACAAGAATGAGCCCAACATCTAAAAATATGGCCTCGGCATCGGCAAGGGTGAGATTTTTAGTGTTGTCTTGCCCGATTGGCCAAAAAACACTCATGGACATATTCCCACAGGAGGCGCGATGAGCCAATACCCGTCCGGATTCGTCTAGGTACTCTAGCCAGCAGTAGGTAGTGAGGCGGCCCTTCACAGAAAGTCAAAGCCGCCGTATTCCGGCAATCAACCCTGGAGAAGCCATGCAGAGAATTCGAGCCCCCGACCAGAGCTAAGAGCCTGCAAGGCACGCGAAGAACGTGCCTCTATAGAGAACGCCCCCCGGTATCTACACTCAACCGGGGGGGCGTTTTTTTGGGTTAGGGGTGTTAGGGGATTGTCGCGGACGATTTCAACCCACACGCCCGCGAAGGGCGCGACTATCCATGCTCAAGGCGCAGGTGGCCCGGGCGGCTGTATAATTCATATCATCGTTCAACGTACTGATTGAGCAAACGTTGCCGCAATCTTTGGGGCGTGCTTTAGACTATTTCGCCGCTTTCTGCCAACTTCTGTGTGGCCCACTTCCTCCCTATGTTGATTGCAGCGTTTTCGTCAGCGTGCATGACATGCTGGCAGTCCGCATATGGGCAGTTGTAGCAAATTTTGCAACAACTGCCGCTTCTACTTACGAGGGTAAACCCTAGCCGTTTTGTGTGACCGCAGGTTTGCGCTCTGCTGATGGTGAGAGAAAAACTCGCACTCCTGGTGCGAGAAATTGGCCGGGGCTTTCCGTGTTAAAGCAACACGTCGAGAGCCCAGGGAAAGAGCCCATCTAGCCAGCAATTTCCCCTGGTCTGTCGTCGGCTCGGTCTTCACTTCCAGGAAGTTCAATTTCCACTCCAAGGTGATCCGCGACGGCCCTGGCAATCTCTCTGACCCCGATACGCTCTCCTCTTGCTGTGACAGCCATCCTGCCGCTCCGAAGAAATCCACGATCATCAAAGTTGAGAGTAGTGTCCACTGCCCGCTTTGCCTTCCTGGGCCGCGCTACCGGAAGGGCAAACACTCGTTGCTGTTTCAGGTTTCTCAACCCGTGAGGGCCGAACGCGACACGCAAGTGTTCCGAACTCACCCGGTGCAGCGGCACCCTCTGGGCATCCATTTCCCCGTCCGAGTTGGGAGTGATCACCTCAATTTCACCAGCCGCGAGCAGCTCGTCCTGTTGGTTGATGGGCAGGGCCGCCATTTTGTTGAGAAGCATGGCTTTCCCCGCGAACCGCACCACTGCCTCGGCGCGAAGGCGGCCGGAGGCAATGGCGGGGAGGTAGGCGGCCAGGCCGCTACGAAGCTCCGACATGTCTTCGCCACGTCTTTCAAGCTCCTGCCAGATCCTCCCCATGTACTGGAGGGTCTCGGCCGTGATGGTGACAGCCTTCGCCAACTCCTCCTTCAACTGCGTCGTACTGGCCGAAGCCAATTCGGCCACGTCCTGAATATTCCAGTTTACGAGTTCACTCATCAAATTTCTCCTGAATTTTTGTGCCAACGGAAAGCAGTTCTGCCAGTGCGCGGCGGCGACGGTATTCAGTCAGGCGATCCAGATACTTCTGGTGGAGCTCTGGGTTACTGCGCAATTCCTTGTGCCATTTTTTGCGGTACGCCTGGTTTCGTTTTCTCGCTGACTCCATCCACTTATTCAGCTCATCGGGAGACATTTTATCAAGTCGCTCTTTTCGTTGTGCTAGAACCCTTTCCTTGTTTTGAGCATACCAGAGTCGGGCCTTCTCCCTACTTTTTTCGTGCTTTTCCGGGTCGCTCCTGATGCGCTCCCACTTGTTTTTATGCTGACGCGCCATCGACTCATCAAATCCTGGCCGCGCCTTGGCTTGTTCGTGTCGTTTTCTGTTCAGATCGGGGTCCAATGCTACACGCCTGTAGTAGTGTTCAAGCCAGATGTCCCGACGCTTCTTTTCCCAACATGTTTCGGAGCAAGTATTGCCGTTCAACCTGTCACGCGGAATCTCTGCGCTGCAAATGACACAGAATTTGGGCTCCAGGATGAATATCTTCAGACAGTTGTTGCAGCGGTAGCGCTGCCTTCCTTCGCGATCTTTTCCAATCTTTCTAGTTGGGTGACTATCACAATGTGGGCAAACAGGATTGCCTTTGTTCGGAAGCGGCATGAAATCACCCTTCAGTGTACTCTTCAGGACTGATTTTTTCCCAGTGCCCTGACGTCCAGAAGGCGCAAGACCATACGGCCACGGCCATGGCCTCAAGGGACGACAACCTTTCACACTTCAAGGTCAGCTCCTCGCTGTCATACCCCCACTTGTCGGGTAGGCCGTCGGGAGCAGAGTCCCTCACCATCAGCGCAAGGTGGTCCGGTCCGCACATGCGGGGCATGAGGTGATGGCCATTGTGCATGTCGAGCAAGGCCAGTTTCTCGTTTTGAGTAAACTTGGTAAGGGCTTCGCGCAGGGAGCGATGAATCGCGTTTGCGGCCCAGTCCGCCACCCACGAGACACCCCCGGACGGTGTTGGAAATAGCTCGGCCAAACATTTCCGTGTCGCCTCGTCAACTCGACACGAAACCATTCTCCTTCCGGCGGTGGGCATCTGTTTGGTGCGGCCGCGTTTTTCTTTTTCCGATCCGTTGGTGGTCATCTCATTTTCCTTTTTTGCCCATCGGCCTTATCAGTGTCGGTAGGCCAAAGGCATCGTTCAGAGCTCGGTTGACGTAGGTGGGCACGTCCTCAAGATCACACTCGGCGGAATTGCCGATGGCTTTCTGGACAGTATCCTTCCCGTGCTCAATCTCCAATCCATCTATGCGTTGCTCCATCGCCTCGTGAGCCGCGATCACTCTCTCCCACCAGTCGTAAGTGTCCTGGTCGCAACGGTAGGCGCCGTGGTCGTCGTCCCAAACAATCTCACCGTTGGCCAATGCTCCAGTGTTGCCAATAAAATCAACCACGCAATCCACGCCGCTGTCCGGGTTGATCATGGTCAACGTCTCGGTGGCCCCTGTCTCGTTGATGATAATCTGCATGGCCATGGCCTAGTCCTCCATGTTAAAGGTGAAGCTGAAAGCCTCCGGCTTTCCAGAAGTGGCCTCGAAGGCCCGGATCTCGTAGACGGCGCTTTCCCGACCCTCCGCGCTGGCATCGTCGATGATTTGATCGATTTCCTTGAGGATGGCGTCGATGGAGTGGTCTTCCGCCCCGGTAGTATTTTCGTAGTACCAGATAGCGAAGAGGTCTGCGTCAGAAGGGTCCATTCGTGTGGCGTAAAGGGCTTTTCTCAGTTCACCAACGAAGTAGTCAGTCACCCTGTCCCCGCGGATTGTGCGAAAAGACTCTTCGTGCTGCCCCTCGGCCTCAATGCGGTCAATAACCGTCTGGTCCTGACCGTCTTGGCCTGCCAGCCACGCAAAGAGTTCCGGCGATATTTGATAGACGTGGTAGCCGGACTCATTCGCGGCCAGATCATGGGGGTAGCACCGTTCGTATTGGGCTGGATCTCCGGGGGCGATTTCGGTGTCCAAGGCGCGACAAGCGCTCATTGCATCCTCGGCTTCCGCCTGACCCCAGAAAAACCCGCTGAAATTGTCGATGATGGCGTATTTTCCGTTCATTTTCCGACCCTCCTTTTGTCCGGCAGAGACTTGCCAGCTCTTGATGATTTTCATTCTATCAAGAAATCTTACCAAAAGAAAGGATTTTGTAATATTTTTACTCTCACTAATTCAAGTGCTTTTAGAGCACATTGTTGTTGTATGCTCAGCAAATTTATGCGGATTGTTCAACGTTGAATATCAACACTAATTAACACACGCTTGACATGTGTTGATTCAACAGGCAGTTTGAACCGGAGGAGAAAACCCATGGACTACGACCAATTTGCCCGTCTTTTGTATGTGCTCGGGATGTCCGAATCCGAGTTTGCCCATGTGAGTAACACCCCTCCCGAGACTGTCCGTAACTGGAAGTACAGAAAACTTCGGGATCTGCCGGGCTGGGTCCAGGGGATGATGGGGGTTCTTCTTAAACAAGCAGAGCACCCAAACCTCGTATTCGAAAAATTCTCGAGGATTTTCTGGACCATAGTTCAGGGAGAACGGCTTCGCAGATCGGACATCCGGTTTCTGGCTGTCGAAATTCAAAAATACATGGCCATAAAGGGCGATCTCTTGGTCCAGACCAAATATGCCCGCGCCCTCCTCGAGGCCGCGAAAGTCGCCTTGGAATGCTCTCCTGACAGTGGCTACACAGAATACTGCCACGGGAATCTGAACGCCCTCTCCGGGGGGAAAGGAGATCCTCTGGCAAAGGCTTTTGCGTCTCTGCGAGAGGAATACGTAAATGCCTCTTGGGCGGATTATGTTTCTAGGTGTCTGGGCAGCTTCTTCAATGGTTCAGCGACCTGTATCCCAACCGACCGGGATGCAAGAAATCGTCTGTGCCCATACTACCTTGACCTGTATCGGCTGGCCAAGCGTTGCTACATGGTGGGGGCCGGGCGTTTTGAGGCCTCCCAGGATATGGAAATTGGGAAAAGCATTTACAGGCCTCACTTCGAGGATGTGCCGTTACAGTGGAACGAGAGGTTCAGCTATTCCCTTTCCAATGACGGGCAATCCTGGGCGATAAAACTCAACGACATGCTTGTCAGTGGAGATTTTTCCCTGCTGTCCTCATTGCGCCACGCTCTTGTCATTTTCACCCCCGCATTCCAGGTGTTTTCAAATACTTCCGTGGGTGAACGTTCTTTCGCAACTCCAGACGCATCTTATGGTCATCATTCGGGCATAGGGCCGTGTGACATCTCAGTGAAAATGGATAACGTGCTGGTTAAACTGCCAGAGGTTTGGATGTGGCTCAATCAATCTGATTTTTGTCAGTTCGAATCATTGATTTCCGAGGTTTGGAAGAGTTATAATTCAACGCAGTTGGAATGGTTGTACAATGTTTGGGGAGACATTTAACGAAAGTGGAGTGATGATGCCAAGATATTCAAGAAAAGAAAGCAAGTGTGATGAGGCGCAGTTGAAATGGTTCGAAAGCGCCATGGAGCGCATCAAAAAGGCTACCGGCGCACGCACCCAGGTTCAGTTGGCCGAGGTGCTTGATGTGCGTCAGTCGTCAATTTCGGATGCAAAGCGCCGTTGCTCCATCCCTTCCGAATGGTTTCTCAGGCTGTACAGGAGTCACGGGCTCAATCCGGATTGGCTGTCCGAGGGGAACGAGCCGGTCTACATTCACGACAACAAAGCCAAAATCCCGGCCGACATTCTGTTGCGCGAGGCCCCAGGGGCGTCCTCTCGGATGAACAGCCGCGGTCGGGTGGTCCAGGTTTCCACAATGGCCGGGGCCGACAAGGATGGTACAGTCTGGGTGCCCAATCCCACCGAGGAACTGTCCATGCCCGAGTCTCTCTGCCCGCCGAAACTTGCGGTGGTCAAGGTAAACTCTGCGGCAATGGAGCCTGCCATCGGCTTCGGTTCTTTCGTGGGGATTGACCAGGCCCGACTGGAACACCCGGACGGTGCCCTGTGCGCCCTGCATTTTCCTCACCAGGGTTTGGTCATTCGTCGGGTGTTCATGCAGGGGAACACCTTTCTGCTCAAACCGGACAATGACAAACACATGGATTTGACCATCCCTGCCGAAGAAATGTCCAAACGGATGGTTGGCCAGGTCGTGTGGGTTCTGCAGCAGCTTGTTTGATGGGGTGGCGCAATGAATCTTGAAAAGCCCGCCTTGAATTCCAAGGCGGGCTTTTGTTTCGTTCAGGGCGGGGGAGTTTAGTTGAAAGACTGTGAAAGTTGGTCGTTTTATTTCTCAAGCTCCTCTATTTCTCTTTGGAGCTGAAGACCCTTGGCCTTCAAGGCCGCGTTTTCTTCCAACAGCAGCTTGAGTGCAAGCCGTTCCCCATGGTTCGCGACCCATTCCCCTTTTTCTTCTACAAACCCCAAGACCATCACCGTGCTGTGACGCCCGTCTTGGATGTCAGAGGAAATGTCTACTATTCGCACGGCATCCGGTTCGTTGGCCATGAAAAGCAACCGTTTATTGCCTGCGTTCGGATTTTTGCCCTCAAAGAGGACGGGGTAGTTCGACAAGAAATCATTACCAGGCATGTGGTTCAGCCTTCCTTTGGTTTGTGCCTTCTCCAGGTTGGGACCAAGCCGGGACCAAGTTGGGACCAAGTGTTCAAACCCTCCTCCCCCCTAAAGACACTTCGTTGCCTTCCATTTTTAGCCCTGAGCGGTGATTTGGTCGGTTGGCACCCCCTGGCCAGCCAACCACCCCCAAATGGCCTCCTTGGCGATCCTGGTGCCGCTTGCCGGGGTTGTGGCCAAGAAGTGCCACTTGAATCCCTGGTGAAGGCGAAAGGCCACACGAGAAGCCTGGCCCTTGTGGCAGTTGACAGGGGACTCCCCATCACACCCGGGGGGCAAAAACTGGTGGAGGATGTTCAGGGCCAGATCCGCCGGGCCGCTTCCCCCATACCCCCACTCGAAGCCCGTGGGCGAATGGTGAACGATCTCCCACGGCACGTTTGTCCCGGGGTTGCCGTTGACCCGGCGCATGTCCACGTCGCCTCGGAATGGGCCGAGGTTGGGGTTGGCGCTCGCCAAGGCTTTCTCTGTTTCTCTGTCAATCTGCGTCTGACATTCCGGGCAGATGCCATCACAGACGTCAGATTTTTCCATCTGGCAACGGATACAATAGTCCATGGCGCTCTCCTTATTCACTTTCAACGACCCACCGGCCGTTCTCCTGGATCTCAATTTTCAAGGCACCCGGGTCCATGAGCTTGTCCACCCGTTCTTCAAGGGTTTCCCGGCGCTCAAGTTCCACGAGTCTCATCTGGCAGAAGGCCAGGAAGCGCTTGTCGTTGCACAGGGCCACAAACGCTTCCTTGAAATTGGCCTCGCGCTCGCGATGAGACTGCCCCGTGTAGAGGATGCCAGTCTCGTTGTGCTTGATTCGCACGCAGTTCATGTGGCGATTTCGGTGTTGGCCACCCGCGCCAGTCCCGGAAAAATAGGTGATCGTGAAATCTTTTTTGGTGACGCTGAAAACTGCTTTCTTGCTTTCCATATATTCCCCCTCCGGCTTCCTTCAAACCTTGTCCAGAGAACTCTGGCCGCTGCTTTGAAGCTATTTCTTGATGGTTTCACCGTGGCACCGCTTCGGGGCGCACCAATGTCGTGCCTTTTGACTTGCTCATGAGCCGTTGTAGCCTTTCACTCTTCCAGCGAGACACAGAAACGCAGGAGTAGAGTTCGGTTCGGAAGAAGCTTTCGAAGGCGTTTTCCCAGGCGCTTGGGTCGGTCCCAAAGGACATCAGCTTGCAGCCGCAACTGAAGATTTCTCCGGACGGCGGCATGAAAAATTCGTCGCAGATGCAGATAGGGGTGCCATCGTGCCTTACTGAATCCCCAATACCATTTTGAAGGGCACGTCCCACCTTCACAAGTTTGCCGCCAGACTCCAAAATCAGGCCATGCTTTCGGAATGCGGAAACGACCTCTTGGCTGATCGGGGCATGAAATTTGTCCTGCGAGAGCTTTGCGTCCAACCGTCCCGCCAAGTGCCATTCCAGGACACGAAAAGCCTGTTCCGGATCATGCCCGTTGGTGATGATGCCAACGTGGCCTTCAGGGAGGTTTTGAGACGCGAATTCGGCCATGTCCCAGAACAAGGGGTGAAGGGTAGGCTCCCCGCCTCCCAGCGTAATCGGCATTGGGAATTCCAAGCTGGCGGCAACGCGGATTGCTTCCTTGAACGCCTGCATGGGCATGTCCTGCCCGCTAGACGTGCATGACCAACAGCAGTGGCTGCATGTCATTTGGCAACGGGTTGTGAGTTGGAGGTACATGTTTCTCTCTAGCTCGCCAAACGGGCTTGAAGGGCTTCGAGAGATTCGTGAAGCTCGTACTCTTCTATGACCTCCTGTTCTCCCCCAATTTCCGGACCCAGTATCCAAACTTCCTTGAACCCATTTTGCTGGACGATCTCGAATTCGGAGTCTTTCATGTCGTCAAGAAAGTTGATTTCTCCAAACACATCAACATAACACTGTCTTTCCATGGGGAATGCTCCTTTTGAGTTGCTCAGTCGTGCGAAAACAGATCAGCGATCCGTCAGGTCTTCGGAGTCGTATGGTTCGATTTCCAGTCGGCACTCCGGACAACGGTCGTTGCACATGCACGACCATTCGTCTTCCCAGGTGTGCCCGCAACTGCACTCGTAATAGTTGCGGTAGAGCGGGTTGGTTTGTCTGATGGTGGTCATGGGTTGCTCCTTGTTTGTGTGTGTTTCTGGAGCTATTATAACATGCTTTACATTTGAGCGGTTGAAAATTCTTGGGAATCATCGCACAATGCCTGTACTAAAGTCAGGGTGTGCTCCGTGAGGTGGGCCAGAACTGTTTTAAACCCTTCTCCATGGTTATAATCCAACTTCACGCCGTCCAAAGCTGCGGGAATCTGGCTGGCCGAAATGCTGTGCTCAATGGCGTGAGCGCATTCGTGCAGTACTACGTCAACAAGACGCTTTCTCCATTGGAAAAAGCAGCCTGTGTGAAGAAAATTGTCATATCGTGGGGCATACGAGGTCATGGCAATGTCGATGAAGGGGGGCGAACCCCCGAACGAGTCACCCCGTTTCTGGTTTTCAAGACCTGTGTAGCATCATTAGCATCCTCAGCTTGAGCACAGCTTTCGTGGCCCTGGTGTGGAGAAATATCTTGCCAGCCTCACGTCTCGCTTGCCGAGGAAGAGGCTGGCCGTAAGCCCGACATATGCGCATTGAGTCGATAAGCGCGACTCGGGCCTGTTCTATTTCGTTGAACTCGCCAGCCTCAATTGCGAGGATCGCCGGGAGTCCGCCCAGGGCATGGGAGTGGATGGCGGGAAGGTTGGTGGTCATAGCGGCCACCCCTCCGGTTTTTCGCACGGAACCAGGTCGTAGACCAACACCCAGTCATTGCGGTCCCAGGAGCCGGGGTAGAGGGAGTCCCAGAGATCGCGAAACTGAGTCCGAGCGCTTCCTTTGGGCCTGCAATCGTCGCACGGGCCACCGCAGGCCGAGAGGCCAATGCATGTGTCCGGTTCGAATCCCTCGGCAATCGCGTCTTCTTCGCCTATGCCCTGAATCCGCTCAACGCGCACCCGCGTGATTACGCGGAAAGTCCTGGCCGCCTCCTTGAAGATGCCGTTTGGGATTCCCTGGTGTCTCAAGACCCACTTCGAGGATAAAAATCGCGTGGGCCATTCAACAGGCACTATCATGCCATCGGCCTTATATTTTACTGTCAGGACTCCATCTATGGGCGAATAATCTTCAACCCACCCCGGCTCCCGCAGCCAGAAAACATCCCCCACGGCCATGGGCGCGTGGTGTATGCAGTGCGCAACTTTTTCTGGATTTCTCACCGGCACCCGGTGTTGCCGTTGCCGTTCGGCCATGATGGCCGCCGCCACGGTCGCCGTGGCGTTCAAGGGTGAAATTTTGGATTTATTCGCCATGGTCCTCTCCCTTGAGTTTGGCGATGATCTCTTGAGCGCGGACGCCCCGGCAATCCGGATGGTGCTCTCCCTGTGCCGTTTCCTTGCTGCAAAACTGGCACATGCCGTCGATATCCGTCCAGGCCGCCATGTCTTCGAACAAGTCCACAATGCCAGAAAGCACATCGGGAAGATCCTGCATAGAAACATTGCGATACTCGTTCCAAAGAATTGCGATCCGCTGCGCATCGCTTTTCTGTTCGGGAGAGCCGAATCCGGACATTCGGGCAAGGGACTTGCCATTTTCGACCATCTCCAGAACCCATGGCCCGGCAAGGTCTGGTGCGGAGCTTGGGCCGAGTGTCCCGCGTGCTCTGAGCTCGGGTTTAGTTCCCATTGGACACCTCCTCGACTTCGGGCATGGCTTCGCGAACATACTCAACAATGCGTGGCATGCTATTCAGAGCCTCGCCCCCATCAAACTCGCAATCGGCACCCTCGTCGAAGTGGCGAGCTTCAGTCCACACCATTCGCACCCCGTGGCGCAGGCGTTTATTTTCAGCTTTGATTCTTTTGAGGTCGTCGCTTGCCCTGGTGAACTCGGACAGGTGTTCCTCGACCATTTTGGTCGTGAGTTCGTCGCCACGCTCCAACCCGATATGGTCGAACAGCAGCCGGTAGATTTTATCGCTTTTGTATTTCATTTCCATCACCTCCGGCGCTACTTCTGAACCAGCGTCTTGTATTCTTCAAACAAAATATCAAAAATCCCTTCCGCATGGGCCTGGACCCACTGTCGAGCTTCCGGCTCGGTGGCAAACCTCGGCTTGAACTGCACCCACTTCCACGGGCAATTTTCCTGCGGATAGTTGGGGTTGTTGCCCTCAACCCGGACGCCCCATCCCTTCCCGTCAGAATTGAATGCCCCGTCGTTGATGAAGATCATTCCGATCTCTACGCCACAGAGCTTGATGTCCGTATTGGGTGACCCCTCACCGATGCCGGCAAGGCCCGTTGATCGGGATTGTTTTTTGAAAGTGAACTTGATTTTCATGGCCATTCCTGCCCTCATTTCTGTTTGTGTATGCTTGAGCTATATTATACCTCAAGTTTCCGATCAATCCAACTGGTGTTTTGTGCTACGGTTTGTGTTCTCGTGGGGTGTTGTTGTGGAGCAGAGAGTGTTAAGAAATTTCAATGAGAGTAAACCCCAAAATTTTAAGGCGGTCTAAGATGCCTGGAATACCAGGGATAGGGTGAGACATGTTTACAACACCCATTTCAAGTCTGGACTTGTCCGTCATATACCACTTCCCATTGATTCGTGCCGCCATATTCTCCTGTATAGCCCGGGCATAGCTCACGTCAGAAACATTAACCTGCATGCGTTTCAAGCGCAGTAGTCGTGCCGCTATTGTCCTATGATTTCCGTCCTGCGATATTTGGTAGGAACCGCTCACCTTGTTGACGTAGATGTGCTTTTTGGCGGGCATTTCCCCGTGGGCAAGATAGTATCCGATGATGCGTTGCACCTGTGAAACGCGGATGTCCTTGCGGGATGTGAAGATGTTTTGAGGGGACACTGACGCCGAGTATCCATTGCAATCCAGGGATTCCCAGGGGACGAAAGGCATGAAAAAGTCGGTGGGGCTAAATGCTCTTTGGGCCTCGGCCGAAATCTGGTCCTGTGATATTTCCACGATGCCTCCTACGCCGCCCAGTCAAACAAGGAAAGCTGAACGGGGTTTCCCTGTGTAGAGTTAATGTGGAGAGCTGGTTCGTTCTCAACTCCGGCCAAATCTTCGAGTTCAGTTTCGAAGAGATGCGCTTCTTCGGTTTCGTGCCGCTGATGCTCTCTCATTTCTTGGTAGTCGCACACGACGATTTCCGGGGTTTGAATGGTGTTGCGCCATTCTTTCGACCACATTGAGGTGTCGATACCGCAGTTGGGATCAATGCGAATTCCGGTCTGTTCCTGAAATTTGAGATGCTTTCCTTCACTTTTATCCATGAAATATGGCACTCCTGAATATCTGAAGCTCGCGCTCTCTTGCGGGATGATGAATACGCCATAGTCAGCAAGGTCCGCCGAAATGTCCATAGCGTGGTACTCGAATTCAGGGCCGGTATAGCGTGGAGCCGTGCCGTTTTTCGGCACCCTCCCGAAAGGCGGGTTGGATATGGCTACGTCAAAATGCCCCAAGTCTTTGGGCAAATCAAACACGTCTGCACATATCCACCGGGCTTCCGGCAGAACCTTCTTGCCCACCTCGACGTAGTGAGGGTTGCGTTCTACGCAGACTATTTCAGAAGCTGTGTCGAAGTTGGCCCAGACGCAAGAGGCATACGAAAGAATGCCGATTCCGGCACATAGGTCTATCACGCGACGCCCGGCTGCACGCGCTTCAATGCGAAAGCCTGTGGCTGCCATGTCCCAGGGCGTAAAAAAGGCGCCAGCCCATGATTGGTCATGGTCAACGCCTTCATGCCAGTTCTCGAAAACGAAAATGCGCTCATCCTGGGTCAGCGCCCCCTCTTTTTTCAGAAGGGCGCAGGCCTCTTTGTGTTTTTTTATGACCGGCTTGCTGATTTTGCGCATATGAGTGGCCTCCTATAGGGGGATCTTTTGTCTGGTAGGGTACGCTTCTCACTCTATTCTACCACACAAAGGCTATTAAATGCATGCAAAGAGACCTTCACAGCCGTGGGTTGGCTTGTCGTGTCGCGGAAATTTCTGAAATGTCGCAGTGTTTTATGAAATGTCGCAGTTATTTCTGAAGTGTCGCGGTTATTTTGAAAAAGGCAAAAGGCCCCGAAGGGCCAGTGTTTTAAATCATTTCGATGATAATCAAAATTAACCGAATGACTCAAATGATGATTCTGACGATTCTTCAGTAGTTCATATATACCTCCTCTTTAAATAAGATAAGAATACTAAAAAGGAGATTGGTTGTTAACCTGTGCTTTCAGTTGTTAGTGCATTTGTTTTGAGGTTGAGAATGTCATGTTCACAGGGAAATGATCGCTGGCTTTCATCGCGTCTTGTTGTTGATGTATCCAGACCCTATGCAGTCTCTCGACAATCCCCGAAGAAACCAGAATGTGGTCGATGGCAGAAAGCTCGCGCCTCCCGTCAATCTTGCCGTTCTTGTTCTTGTCGTAGTGGGCCGTGAATCTTTGATCCTGCTCAATGAACATGGCCACATTGGTCAGGTCGTTGGACGGATCGTCGTCCGTCATGAGCTTGCATATCTCCAAGACCTTCGTGATCGGCCTGTTCTGATTGAGGTCGAGCACTTGGCCATCGTAATCGTTGAAGTCGCCCAGCATGATGATTTCATAGCCATGGCCGATCAAGAATCTCGCCAAATGGGCCATGGCCTCTGCCTGGGCCTGCCTCTCGAACACGCGGCCCTTGTGCGTCGGAATGGCCAGAAAGTGGAGGGTGATGACCGCAAACCGCACGTCCTCGACATGGAAAAGGGCGTAGTAGTTTTTCGAGACGGATTTCTCCACGTCGTCGCTCTTGCCCCGGTGCGAATAGCGCTTGATGGCCTGGATTGGTTTGACCCGGGTAAGCAGGCCAACGTCCTGGCCGGTATAGGTGTCTGTGCCGTTCTCCAAAAACGCGGAGTACCTAAGGTCGTTCAGGTATCTCGAATTCAGGAGGTTGAGGGCGTCGATATTCTCAACTTCGACCAAGTTGAGGATGTCGGGGTCTATCTGGCGGATGACGGTGGAAATGTCCGTCATGTGTTTTGCGGCCTCCTCGGGTGTTTTCCGAACGAGCTGGCCTTCCTCCGGAAGTACCCCGTCCCACATGAACTGCACGTTCCAGGTCGTGACGGTGAGTTCGCCTGCGGTCTTGGGTTGGCCCTGGGCCGGAGAACAGGGGATAAGGATCAGAACCAGGGTGGCCAGGGCGAGAAAGGGCAGGGCGATGTGGCGGGTGTGGGGCATAGACGTCCTCCTTGGGGCTAGGGGTTGCGGCCTTGCGGCCGCGTGCGTGGCAAGGGCTTATGTCTGAGAAGTCAGGCCGCTTACGTTCGGCCAGTAGATTCGGCCCTTGGCCCGTTTCGACTCGGGTTCAACGAAAACAACGTATGACTCATGGTCACGAGGAGCCCCGGGCATCTTGGCCGGCGAGAGGTTGAAGTTCTCCTGGGTGATTTTGTGTTGGTCAATGACTTTTTCGAAAGGCGTTTTGGCCGGAACGACCGCTATGACCTTGCCGCTTTTTGTTTTGGAGAAACCCCCTGATTTGCTTGTCCACGTCACGGTATCGCCTGCTTTGAATTTCATGCAGTAACTCCTTGGGTTAAACGTAGGGGTTAGCCATTGAGCACAGCATCGATGATTTGAAGACATTGAGGGCATGTGACACGCCCTTCCCCCCGTTTTATAAGAGTGGCACGGCCCTCGCAAATCTCGTCTTCCAGAGCGTACCCGCAGAGCGTGTCATAGCTAGCGACATGTGCATCCATGCACTGCTTGACTTCTCCGGTTTCGTTGTCGCGGATGCGGAGTACACGCACTGTGGAACTTCTTGATTTCATCTCAGAAACCTTTGCTTCTTTTTGTCCCATCGACACTCGATAAACAGCCGGTTCAGATCTTCCGTCGCGTCCGGATCGTCAGGTTGGCACCCGACCCAACCCTTGCCCGACACAAACTTGGCGTACATGCCGAACTCACGACATTCTGCCCTTCCTGGCCACTCGCCCGTCCAGGGCATGCGGTTCGTGTTTCTCTCGCTATCCGTGCAACAACAGGAAAGTCGTTGCATTCCGCACGCTGGGCATCGCTCCACGTCACATTCGTCTCGGTGAAGTTCCGCGGGCATGGCCCCACAGTCGGGGCAGGGGGTAGAGGGGTTTTCTCTCGGCATGGGCCTCCCTATTGCGGCCTCGCGGCCGCGTGGCTGGTGAGGGGTTCTTTTAAAAGATCGGGCCGCGTGTCCATGGCTCAATCATGGCTGTCCCTCGATAGCTAGGCTTTATCTTCGTAGAAAAAACCCTGTTCCGGGCATACCCGGGGAAACCTAAGTGCCATCCAACAACTGTCCGGGGTACGGGCAAATTTCGGGCACCGAATGCCCGCCTTTTCAGCTTCTGCAAATTCCCCGTCCGGGCTAATTTCATACAATTTAGCGATTGCCGCCGCCCTGACCGCATTGGTGGAACAGTCGCCCGCGCCAAGACCGTTGTGGACGGCAATAAACTCGTAAACGTCAATGCCGCCAAAGACTCCATACCCATCATAGCTGGGTTCGTGGATAATCCGGCCATCCGGCAGGTACATCCACACTTCCAGGGCTCCCCGGCTGCTGTGCTTGTTGCTGATACTCTGACCCGTGTCACTTGTTTTCCAACTGAAGAAACCCATACTGCCTCCTGTCAAAAGTTTGGTTTGGGTGAAGCCGGTTCGAATTATAGCCTAGCTTTTTCGCTTATGGAAGGAAGCCTCCTGGCCGCCTCCATGAGTCTTTTACCAAGTCTGGTCAGGTGATATGCCTCGTGGTAGGTGTCCGTGTCCTGTACAAGGCGGATCAGCGCATTCTCTTCCTGAATATCTGCCCGCCGGTCCATGTCTCCGCTCATGGCTGCGCAAACCTCATCGCTAAAGGCGGTAGGGCCTTTTCTTGAATTTGTGAGGGCAAGGAAGGCCTCTCCCAGCCCGCGCTTGATTTCCCGTGGAGGGAGCCCTTTTTCTCCCGCGGCGCGAACCTGTTCCAGAGCTGCGATGTGCTCCTTTATTAAGGTCAGCCCTGGCCACACAAGTTCGGCGGCTTGGCTGTAAGCGGAAAGGGCTTTCTTGGACATCGTTATCCCTTGATGACAAAATCGAAATCATGCCACGGTGCGAGCCTCCGAGCCCATTTCATGGCTTCATCGATGGTCGGAAAATTCAGTGGCGTGCATGCCATATGTCCGTCCGTGTCGATGGCAACCGCCTCGAAGCCGTCTTGGTGGGGCGTGATGATGGCTCTCATTTTGTCAGCCGCTCCCGGGGTTGGAGCTATGTTCAGGATAAGCGTTGCAATCCCGGTTCCGGTCAGAGCCCTTTTCGCAAGCCTGCGCCACTTGTCCTTGCGAGCGGTGGGCATTTCTTCCCATACCTGGCTTTCTTCGGATTCACCCATGGCAGCGGCGATCTGGTCAACGAACTGGTTGTTCCGTTCGAAGAAGTAATGGAGTTCGTTCATCTGACTGTGCAGGGAGACAAGCTTTTCTTCGAGTGTTTGCATAGGTCTGTATCCTCAGCTTAGAAGTGGTTTACACAACATTATTATATCATGTTTTCAAATTGATGAAAGCGATACCCAGCGTGATCACAAAACTTTTCATATTTGATCTCCCTTGTTGTTTGGTCGGGGCGGAGGGATTTGAACCCCCGGCATCCTGCTCCCAAAGCAGGCGCGCTACCAGACTGCGCCACGCCCCGTTGATCCCGATCGATTGTGCTAGTAGGTTGGTTCCGACGGTCTCCACCAGCAGTCGTTCCACAGCTTTTCACCCTCGTTGTAGGGGTCCACTTTGTGGTTGCAGAACTCCCACATGTGTCCCGGCTCGACAAAGGCAGGGGGATTTTGAACAATCTCTCTCGCCCCGGTTTCTGCGGTCCATCGGCCATCCTTTTTGGAAAATGTGGGCTTTTCCTCAAAAAGAACAACCTCGCCCTTCCGACCCTTCGTTAAGTATCTCAGCTTCATTGAAAATTTCCTTGTCGTGTTATGTGCGCTGATCGCGCCACCTCAGTATACCACGAAATACCTATTATGCATAAAGAAAAGCCACATTTGGATAGCCTTTGAGCGACTTCAGGCCGTCCCTGATTACCTCCTCCCAAATTCCGAACCGGCTGGCCAGCCCCGAACCCACCTTCGAGACAAGGTAGGTCTTGCCCGGATTTTTGCGTATTTCGGCCTCCAGGCGCATTTTCTCCCCCTGGAAGACAGTTTGGTACTCCTGGGGTCTGTAAAAGGCCTCATCGTGGCGCATGGGCAGTTTCTTGGTGATGAAGCCGAAGGTGTTTGGTTCGTCCCTCAAGGCAGCGGCGCCACCTTTGCCGCGACGAACCGCGTTATCTCCGAACACGAAAACGTGATCCGGGTGGTCGCGCAGATATTGGGCGGTGATGAGCATGGCTGTTTTTGAGGGTTTAGGAGTTATTCGGAAACTCGTTCCACTCGCGCCCGTCGAGTTTGCGGCCGGCGGCCTTCTTGCCGATGCGGCGGAATTTGACAGGGCGATCACCAGCGGGAGCGGGCTTGCCCACGCACGAGCTGCACAGGTCCTCCTCGACCCACCAACATCTCTCATCACAGGCGTTGTGCTCGGTGCATCCGCACACCCGGCAAGCGCGGGCGCCGTCCTCGGGAACGAACCACTCCCCCCACTGCTTGAAGAAGATCGAAACCCCGGCCTCCTGGCACTGATCGCGCAGTCTCCGCGCCCAATCCGGGTGCATGGGCCGCGCTCCTGGTCCGGATTCGCCGCCGCAGATGACCCAGTCGAGCTTTCGATAGGGTGCTTGGCCCCGACCTTCGACGCCGACCGAACCACTTAAGGCGTGGTAGGTGGCCCCTTCCTCTTGGAGGCGGTCCAGGTCCACCGCCCCCAGGCCGGGTTCATAGCTCACATACCGCACCGCCGCCGGGGTGTTGATCAGTATAGGGATACGCTCTTCGGCCCGGGGCTGATCCTCGGCTGTGACGCCAAGCCAGATGTTGGGCAGGGGGAACTTGTCCCAGTCGTCCTCCATGTCGTCAATTTTCATCTCTATCGCGGCATTGCACCACCTCTCGGTGATGTAGGGATCGGTGCCTTCCGACAGATACTCCCGCATCCGCTCGGGCCGCTTGGTGAGGATTTGGTAGGTGATGTGCGGTGTAATGGCCATGACCGCAAACACGCAGTCCAGCCACTCGTCTGGCACAGTCGGGTGGAAGAGATCGGTCATACTGCCGACGAACACTCGGCGCGGCTTGCGCCAGCTCAACGGGGTGGCCAGGGCCGACTCCACCAGGGCGGTGGTGCCATTCCACGCCCGTGTGCTCAGGTCCACAACTTGCCCGTAGCTGGCTGCCGTGGCGGGCATGGTGGCGAGGCGGCAGGCCATGCGCTCGGCGTAGCAGTTGTCACATGCCGGGCTGATTTTGGAGCATCCGATTATGGGATTCCAGCGTTCGTCGGTCCATTCTATTTTAGTCGGCATTATGTACCTCTTTGGCCGAGGTTTCACGGTTATCTCTGATAGCCTGCTCCAGCACGTTGACCGCCTGACAATCTGAACTGATCATCGCGTCAGGGTCTTCGCCGTAAGAGTCGCGGATGATCTCAGCGGCCCACCTCATAGCTTGGAGTAATTTATCCTTCTCGCCTTTGATCCATTGGTGCTCGGCCTTCAAAGCCTCAAGTTCCGGCTGGTATGTGCCAAAAATCAAATCCTGCGCCTTATCGTAGAGCTCCTGAATACGATTGCGCTCGGCTATTAGGCGCTCGTTCTCGGCCTTGAGGTTGTCCACGAGGTTTTGCACGTCCTCAAGCGCGAGGGTCGGCTTGATCTGATCATGCTCTTCTATCTTAATTGCTAAATCTTTCGCCATTTTGAGGGCCTCCAGTTTCATTTTGTCGGTCACGTAAAACAAGACCATTACGGCCGAGAGAGCCAAAAAAGTGAAGATCAAAATTGCAATCAAACCCATAGTTGAATCACTCATGGAATACCTCTCGCTTTTGGAAAATGGAGTTTGCCTTTCACTTGCCGTCGAAAGGCTTGAGCGCAGCTCCAAGGCGAGCAACGGCACAATCCGAAAAATGTTCTCCCCCAGCCCGAAGACAAACATTGCAAAATTCCTGACCACCTCCACTTTTTTCAAAGAAGGGGTTTTTCCCCATAAGCTCTTGTGCCGCGTACACAAGGGTTCTCACGGCATCGGGAGGGGCGGGCAGGTCCCCTTCGTTTTTGGCATTGGCAATGGCGGCGAGGGCACCCCCGAGCCAGTCGGGAGCCACCTCCACCAGAACAGGCTCCGGCAGATCCTTGTAGTCAGCGACCACCGCCTCCAACGATTCCAGCAAGCCCGATGCAGAAGCCCTGGCCTTCAAAGCCGCTTCAACCGCCCCGGCCTCAAGCTCGTCCGTGGAGATTCCTGCGCAAGCGTTCCAGGCGGCAACGATGCGGCGGATGAGAATCCGTTGCTCGGCCCTGTCACGAGAAGACATCAAGCTCATTCCATCTCCACAAATGATATTGAGGCCGCTTTCATCCAGAGCAAATAAATCTTTCATCTTGTACCTCGTTTCTCACCCCGTCGCATTGGCGCAGGGTGTTAGTTGGATGGCCGCTCGCAGGTTTTGGGGCGTAAGCGAATGTGTCCGGCTTTGGTCATTTGGTCATTGATGCATTCCTCGCTGCAGAACACCAGCATCCTTCCATACCGTGAATCATGAACAGGGTACATGCCAGCAGAAAGCGCTGCTTTTGCCAAATCCACTCCGAGTTGCGGTTTGGGAGATTCCACGACCTGTTTCTTGCCGCAAGACCAGCACTTGAGGGTAATTATATTAGTCATTCAGATCGTCCTTTTTAAATGTCTATTTGGAAAATCAATCCTAAAGGCAGTTAGACCGGACATATTCGCACCAAGCCCTATAGGTGGCCCAAGCCAGGTCTTTGTCGTTGAGATGTTCTGTTTCCTCACGAGGGTAGGATCCCTCGCCCGCCCTGTCCGCTTCCTCAATGCACCACTCGCGTTCTTCCTTGCTCATGGGCTTGACCACGGGGCCATGCATGAAGTGGCGGACAAATTGTTCGCTTTCATTACACACAGCACAATCTTGGCTTTCACAAAAAGGGCAGCTTGTGGGGCAGGGGCGTGTCGGAATTGTGTATGAGGGGGTGTGCATGAGGTTCGCCTCCTTGATTGCGTTCAAGACTTTACGGCTTCGATTTCGTTTTCGTAAAAATAGATTATGTTCCGGCCACCGCTGATTATGTCCAGGGGAGTGGGTTTGGCTATCGCGCCCAAATCTGCTTTGTAGTCGTATTTCGCGGAATCGTTGGGCAGGAGTGTCCCGGTGTCGCCTATTGTGAAACGGTTGGACGGATCGTTGATCTTCACCCGTATTTTGTCTCCCTCGTGGAGGGTTTTGCTTTTTGGGATGGTGCTCACCATAATTCAGCCTCATTGAGGGTAGCCGAGAGCCATCCTATGCAGGCCGAAACCCATCCCCACGCGCAATCAGTCCCCCAGGCTGAGTAGAGCTGACTCGCACACAAAAAGAGGCATATTGCGGAGATGGTCACACATATTTTTTTATTGTATTTGAACATTTTTATGCCTCCTGTTCACACAATTATATCATGCAAAAGCCTTACGGCAAACCACTTTCCTTTGAGAAGGCGCGGACAAAAGACTCATCCCAAAGACAAAACTTTAACACCCCCGTCTTTGAGCCATCCAAAGCCAGAAAGGCAACAACATCTTCCGATGCGTGGTCAAAAGCCAAAGTCTGGCCCGGAGAAAAAGACTCTACTGGTCTGTAGCTGTGTCCATCACCAACCTTAATGAACACCAATTTGTCAGAGATGTTGGTGTAGCGGTACACCTGGTTTGAGCGAACAAAGGAAATAATGTTTCCCACACGGTAGGACATGTCTTCCTTCACAACCCACAAATACTTATTCGGAGAGGCGTCCAGAGTCAGGGATGCCCCCACGATGGATTTGTGGGCAGAACTGCACCCGATCACGCCCAGAAAGGACACAAGCAGTAAGCCGCAAAACAGTGTCTTCATCAGCCTGCATCCTTGAGGTCGGAGGTACCGATGGCGTTGACGTTCTTCTGAAGCTCGGTCAGGGCGTTCAGCATGCTGGCCTTCTTGTTGCTTTGGCCCTTGACTCGTTCATTCACTTCACGCCGCATGATGTCGATGAAGACGTTCAGGCGGTCCTGAAAGCCTTCATCCACCACCTCCACCTCACCATCTTCCGTGCGGATCATACTGGGGACAGCGCCGAACTCCTCGTAACTGTCGATGGTGATGGATTCGCCCTTGTGCGGCTCAAAATCGATGCCCAGGGCTTCCACCACATCTTTCCATTCGGGATACCATCTGCACCTGACCGTATACACATCGACGCCGTTCTGGTGTTCATGGGTGATTATGTAGGTCTGGGTTTCGGCGTAGGAAATCATATGTTTCTCCTTGTGGCTGGTGTTTTTATGTTGTTTAAGGTCACATGATTATATCACGGTTTGCAGAGGGAGAGGGAGTGTTTGTGGAATGTATTTGACAATAGGGTTTGGTTTGGTATTTATGTCGTTCATTGAACGTGTAACTCTGTTTATGTAAAACAAGGAGCTATGATATGGATGAGTATCTGAAGGAAGCGCTTGAAATAGTCAAAGCGCAGGCCGGTGTCAGGACCATGGCTGAAGAAGAACTGACCTCCATGGTCCAAAAACTGGCTTCGGGCATCAAAGCTGTTGCGGAGGGCGGTGAAGTCGGCGGCGATGATGAAGCGAGCGTGGACCCGAAGAAGGCAATCCGCGAAAAAACCATCATCTGTTGCGTGTGCGGAAAGTCCTTCAAGATCCTGGCCAAGAAGCATCTGGCCACCCACGACCTCACCCCCGAAGAATACCGGGAGAAGTTCGGCTACAAGAAGAAACTCCCCCTGGTCTGCAAATCCCTGCAGCGGGATCGTCGCAAGAAGATGAATGAGATGGAGTTGTGGAAAAAGGTCAAGCGCCAGAAAAAATAGCTGTCTCTCACAAACAAACAAAAAGCTCACGCGGGACATTTTCCCGCGTGAGCTTTCCCTTTTTGATTTGGTCGCGTAGTCGAAATTTTCGAGCGATCTTTCGTATGAGAGGGCAGGAGAGGATGTGATGATTTCAGATGATGCAATCCGTGCCGAGATTGCGGGTGCTTTTCAGCCGTTCGAACTGTTCATGCCTGCCCCCGCCTGCATCGAGACTTCGACTCTGCATTGGGCCAACGTGTCTCCGCGCAATATCTCCACGAATCGGCAGGACATCCGGTTGAACCGTGTTCGCCGCATCCTTGACTACTACGCGGCCAATGGCAGGCTCCAGGGACAAAATTGAGCGGAGTCTACGTCAACAAGGTCAACGGCAAATTTCAGGTAGGAACTGATGGAAATCATAGGGTTGTTGCTGCCAGGGTTCTCAATCTTTCTCGTATCCGGGTTCGAGTTGAGGTGCCGGATTACGAGCTGGCCATTGTAAAGTACTCTGCAATTCGGCTCCGCGAGAAATGGTATGTGTCTTCTTCTGTAAATTTTGAAAGAGGGGTTGTGGATATTTCCTTTCCTCTCCCTGCTTTTCCTGAAATGCCTGCCCGTCTTGAGGCTCTGGGCTTCACCTTTCACATCATATCCTGACCAAGCTCGGAGGCCAGTCCTCAAACGGCGCTGCCTGTCCATCGGTGTAATCCGCTTTCTGGGGGGTGAAGACCAAGAGGAGAAGAGGGTCTATTTCCCCGCCCTTCGGGACGGGGAAAGACTCTCTACTCCCTTCACTCATGGCCGTTGGGCCGGGGCTCGGGCCGCATGGCCGGGGCACCGTGGCAAGCCAGGTGCGATAGCTCGCCGTTCGGCTCCTGGCGGTGTTTTTGATTTTGTCTTTTGGGGATAAAACCTAGCAGTTAGGCACTGTTCTGTGCTAAAATTCCGTTGCGGGGGGTGTACCCAAGTAACCAATCAAGGAGAGAGGCATGGATCAGGAAAAAAAGCCCGTCCTCAACAACATCCTTCCCCTGAAGTTGGGGAAGGTCACGGTCAGCCAGGGCGTTGCCTTCGACATCGGCGTTGGACGGAACGAATTCGAACCGCAGCATATCGAGTTCAAAAAATACATTCTTCGCTGCCTGGAGAGACACCGGCATGGGGATTGGGGCGACGTGGCCGAGGAAGACGCGGATCGGAATATCCAGGACCTCCTCGACAACGAGCGAATCATGAGCGCCTATGAATCCAAAGACTACGAAAAAGTCTGGATCATCACTGAGCGCGATCGGTCTTACACCACCATCATGTTTGCTTCTGAATATTAGGAGGGAGAGCATGTATTCCGATTTTATTGGTATTTCCGCGTACATTGAAGAAGCCTTGTCGTGGCTCGGTACTGATTTGAACGAGGAGGGAATTACTTGGGAAGAGGCTTTAGCAGAAGCGAGGAGCTTTCTTCAACGCGCCGTAGACGCTGTGGAGGACGCCGCCTACGATCAGGTGGAGGTGGGTGAGGAACAGTTTAAGGACGATGAAGGCTATACACATATCGTTCCCGTCGTGAAAACGGTTGAGGTTTGGCCTGATATGGTTGCTCTGTTGAACAGAATGATGCCCCTCTTGGATATGGGGGATGAAGCTCTGGCCTTGGTAATAGAGAAATTCAAAACCTCTCCCGAATATGCGAAGATGTTGCAGTTCGAAAAGGATATCCGGGCCTCCAACGATTACTACGACAGAGAATAACCATCCTTCCAAGCCTCTTTATGAGGCTTTTTCGTATTTTTTTGTCCCTGTACTCTCCTGGGAATGTTATAATTTCGTTGCGGGAAGTGTCACCGCGACAACCGTTTTTTGGAGAGAACAGCATGTCCAGAATCGGATACGAACAACACTACGGCGTCAATTGGTACACGACTCCGCTTGAGGAAGTGGCCCTTCTGGTGCCGGAAAGGTATCATGCGCGCATTTTCAGTCGTGTGGAGGAGGTGAGGGCTGTCTTGCGTGGGTATGGCGTCAATGACACCAAAAATCTCGATACGCGGGATGCTGGATTCCTCATGAACCTTCGTGACCTGATTTCGCATATTTCCTGCGAGTGCTTCCGCTTTCTGAAGGGTGAATACGTGCATGGAGAAGACTGGAGCCAGCTCATCGAGGAGGCATTGGCTTTCGACCTCTCCGCCCCCATGTATCACCCGATCAGTCTTGAAGGGCTCCCCCAGAGTGAGCCGGTCTACCATCCCGTCAATGGCCGTCTCCTGACCAACGTCCATGAGGTGTCCGGCGTGACCGTTGCAGTCCAGTGGAGTTACAACGGCAAGTGGCAGGATTGTTGGACGGCCTTCTGGCCGGCCATCGAGGACGGCGCACTTTACCAGATAGCCCAGAACCGGGATGAAGCCATTGAAAAGGTCAAGGAGACGATTTCCAGATTCAAGATTACGCGCATCGACAACTTGTACTGGCGCTTTTCCAGAGAAGAGCTTGAAGGGATGAACAACCGCTCCTTGCGTGGGCTTGCCATGGTCAGGGGTGTCCCCCGGTACAAAACTATGCGGATCAATGCGCTTGTGGACGCAATCCTTGCCGTTCATGAGCGTCCTTCCTTCGAGTACCCCATGCAACGCGGCCGGATAGTTCGGAACGAGCTGGCCAAGGCCAGGAAGCGTTCCAGGCTCTTCAACGGCTTGACTGAGTTGCCCCGGGTGGTGGAAGTAGGTCAATGTTTGCTGCCGGGATTCTCGGCCTAAGGAGGCAATTGTGACGAACCAGAAGATCGTGTGGAGCGAGCCAAAAGATGGGCTCTCCGCAATATTAAAGAGGCTTTTCCTCGAATTTTTGGAAGAGCATTGGAAGTACCGGCAGTGGATTGCTCGCGGCTCCACGCCCCAGGCCGTTGAAGTGTCCTTTGAGCAGCGCAAGCGGTATGTTTCTCATGGGGGTCTTTCCGCCGGGGGATACGATTGTGACTTCATTGTTTGGCGCGTGAAGATGACTCGCGCTCAGTTCCAGGACGGGTTTATCCGTGGCCTCTTGGTCTACGGTTGTCCTGTGACTCAATTTGCTCCGGAATTTCTGGAGCACGAATACCGCGAACTGGACGAGGAAGACCCATGGTAAAGCATTGCCCGGCTGTTCCAGGTCATAGCTTCAAAAAGATAGGAAGGGTAGCTTTTCTCTTTCTGGAGAATCACAGTTGCGTCGACCTGGAAAACCAGATCCCGCAAACCGGCATGGACGAGTACGCCATAATCGTGTCCCAGGACTCGCAGAGGCGGGGTAAATACGTTGTTACCTACTGTGAGAATGGTTTCCCACGCCCGCTGGACCGTTTTGACTCTTTCAGGGGAGCTTTCGACTATTCTTTTGAGTGGGCAAAAGGCCACAACGAGACGCATTGCGCGATGATTCTGCAAGGTCTGCCGTAGCGAGTGATTGTTTTGCCATTTTGTAGGCTCATGCTTTGAAAGCATGAGCCTTTTTTTATGTCATTTCCCGCTGATTTTGTTCTCTCAATCCTTGAAAACTGCTATAATTATGAGGGGCCGCATGGCCTCAATAACCAAGTATCAAGGAGAGAAACAATGAGTACCTATGTCGCGATGCACGAACACGGGTGGGGCGCTGATGCTTTTCTGTTCATGGCTGATTGGTTTCCCGCCGAAGACGAAATTGTGGAAGCCCTGGGCATCAATTTCGAGCCGCACAAGGGCGAGTCTTTGAGGATCGTGACCCACACGCCTTCCGAGATCATCCCCCTGCTGGCGCACGACGAAAACGGCAACGTGTCCATGGCTGATCCCGAGGACACGTTGCGCGCCAATTTGCAGGGCTCCATCGATGGCATGCTGGCCTTGGTGAACGGGCTCATGCCGGACAAGGGTGACAAGTGCGAGGACTCGCAGAAGGTGTGCATCCTCAACGCCCTTCACAACCTGGGCGCGGCAGTGAACGGCCTTTGCGCGAAAGACTTCCAGGTCGAAACCGTGGAAGGGGAGGCCTAAGATGAAGATATACTCCTGTCCCGCCTCGCTCGAGTTCACGTATGACTACTCCAAGTATTTTGCGGAGGGCTATTCCAAGGCCGAAGAAGAACACAAGACTCAACTGCTTCAATTCCTGAAAGACGCTGGCTACACCGGCGAGAACACCGGGCGCATCTACAAAGAGCCGGTTGCCGATGGCTATGCCATGTACATGTATGCGGACACGCCCACCGGCAAAGCGATCCTGATCCACCTGCCGTATGGCGATTCGTATTCGTCGATGAATGCTCAGTATGTTCCAAAAGAAGAAATCTTGAGGCGCATCGAGGCCGATGAGCAGATTGATGCAATGTTCAGCAAGGGGGGAAAGTAGCCATGGGTTGGACTCACACTCAACGCCATGACTTCGAGAACGACGAGCAGTTCATCAAGAGCTGGATCGTGGGCAGAGGATTCACCATGCACGGATGGTCCGACGTCCCCGAGAAGGGGAGCCGTGGCAAAAAAGGCGTCTACTACATCGCCGTGAGCAACGACAAGAATCCGGGCGAGGTTTTCGCAGTCCTCGTGCTCTATGAGTGGACCCAGGATGGTCGCCTGAACTTCCTCTACAAAGTCATGGATGAGACAGTCGGACCTTTCTACTACGACTGCCCGAGCCGTATCCTCAACCTTCTCACGGATACTGAATACCCGGAGGCAATCACTTGGCGCAAGCAGTGCCGCATGAAATCCGGCCAAGCACTTCTCGCCTTCGGATAATCCAGTAGAAAAGACCCCCGGTAATAAAGAAGCACCCTGCCTTCGGGCGGGGTGTTTCTTTTGTTTTTCCAGCCATTCTCTTTCTTTTCCTTTCCTCTGTGCATTGAGAAATGTTAAAATAAGGGGCCGGGACTACAACCAATCCGGCAGACGCCAAGGAGAGAAAGCGCATGGCAACCAAGGAAAGCGTCATCAAGATAGACGGGCACAAATTCGGGCTATTCCAGCACCGGGACATCGAAATCTACATTTCCGGTTTCACCCCGGAGCTGGAAGCCGCGTTCTTCGGCCGTGGCGCCGATTGGTCCGAGGGAGCCGAGGCCTTCAAATCGTGGTGTGAGAAAAACAACCTGTTCTACTACAGCGCGCCGACAGAATTGTTCTGCCTTGATGAAGCCTTTGCTGCCGCCCTGGACAAGGGGTGTCAGGGCGTTGTTCTGGAAAATCTGAGCTAGGGGGAGGAAAGCATGAATACCAACGAACACAAAAGAGTGCTGGATATGTCCAACGCTCTTATCGGCAAGATCAATGACTGCCGGAAACAGCTTGGACTGAAGCCTTTGCTGCCGGTCCATGTGGCTTCCGAGTGTGAGGCCTACTGCTACCGCGTCCACGACACCGAAACCGGCTGTACCGAAGCCGGAGGCCTGCGGGATATCTGGTACTGGCTCAAAGGGATCAGTCAGGCCGTTCGGATATGTCTCGCCGCCCAAACCCGGGCCATGGATAAACCGACAACCTCCACAAGCCTTTGCCACTCTGAGAATGATTCGAGAAAAGACATCTGCAGGGTGGAAAACATGATCGTCAGGACGATGGATGGTTACGTCTTCTACCGGGCGCCCGAAGGCCAGTACTGGGACGATCCTCGCGAAGGCAGGGCCGATGAGACCTTCAACAGTCTGGAAGAACTCGTTGGCAATTTCGGCCCGGTCCAGGACCTCACCACCAACCTCAATGCCTTGTATGCCGCTTGGGAATTATTGGCCGATGTGCCCACCACCGGCAACGAGTATGACGAGCTCGTCATTGACGAAGCCTTCATGAACTTCCATCCGACCTCGACCGTCGAATATATCGGCCTGTGGTTCGAGGCTAGAAACCGTGACTTTGTGGTTGGCGAAATCCTGCAGGGCAAGCGCCGGACCCCTCATGAGGGCAGGCAGGTCCGCGTCTTGGTTAACGACCGTTGTGGCCGTTATCGCAAGGGGGACGTCGGGACGGTGCTTGCTTGCGACAGCAGCAAGTATGATTACAGGGTGGACCTGGGAGAAATCAAGAATCCCAACCCGCTCGACAAGGCCTTCGGCAGTCGCAATGTGATCTACTTCTATCAGGGTGAAGTTGAAATCATGGAGGGGAGCTAGTGGAAATTCAGGACAGAACGCCGGAAGAGGTCGGCCTGGAATTGGCCCGAGAACTGGAACGGGCCATAAACCGAGCAGACGGCAGGCTCGTCATGCAGGGGTTTGCCAAGGGCTTCAACCGGATGCACCCGTCACTTCAACAGAGTGCGATGCGGGGCTTCCTGCATGTGTTCCAGGAAATCGCCAACAACCGCATGGTCGACGGCAGGAACCGGGCAACGATCGAATTCGCAAAGACCATTGTCAAACTGGCCGAAGACACAAACGTCTATCTCCCGCTCGTGTAGGAGGATACTGATGGCTTCTGTTTTTTTGGATGAATGGAAACGTGCTTCCGGAATCCGTCTGTGGCGCGACTTCTGGCAAAAGGAATATGCCGCCAAGTACGAACGGCTGCGTGTGACCTGCAACGAGATTGCCCGGGAAGCCGGGTACGAGTCTGAACCGCATATTTCCACCACCGCCGAAGGACTCCAAACAACTTTGATTGTGGGGCTGACGGTCGACGGGGAAAATGTGGCCAGCTTCAGAACGTTCAAGTTCAAGCCGGATTCGACGGCCCTGGTCCACGACTTTGAAAGTGAGGCGGACAAAGTGTTCAAGGCCTTCCGAGAGTTTGTGGAAGGCTACAAGACCGCTTTGTGCAAGTCTCCACACTATCGGAGCGGTTTCGGGGCTGTTGCATGAGTCATCTTTCAAATTCTCAGCAGAAGGAGATCAGGCAAGAGATTGCCAAGCTCGAATGGGCTGCATGGCGAGCTGCCAGACAGCGGTTCCCGGATGAACTGCATGGCAACATTGACGATGGCCACGGTGCAAATGCCCAGGCGCGGGATCGCGAACTCGGATCGCGGCTCCTCGTCGAAGAACTGGCCCTTCGTTCCAGACAGATCGAAAGCCTTCGACGCGATCTGGCGAGGCTGAGAGACGAAGAATACACCTCAGCTCCGGCACCAGTTTTTGTCATCATCCCTTGCGGGAAAAGCAAAGCCTTCGCCAGGCCCAACATCATAGCCAGCCTGCAAAAGGGTATGGTTCGCCATTCAGAAGACGGCACAACGCTTATTCAGGCTCAGGCCGCCTATACGTCGAGGATCTTCAAACTCAGTCTCGCCTTTGCTCGTCACTTCGGGGACACTTTTCGCATTCTCAGCGCCAAGTACGGCCTTGCGCTGGAAGGGCATACCTACATCGAGGACTACGATACGTCCTTTCTCAAGCCTGATTCCGGAACCGTGACAATGGACATCCTGATGGAACAGGTGCGGGCAATCGATTGGAGCGGGTATTCTCAAATACTTGTGCTGGGGGGAAAGGCCTATCGGGAGAAGATGGCCGAAATTCTGCCTCAGAAGGCCAAGGAGCGACTTTCATATCCTTTTGCCGGGCTTGACCTGCCCAAGCTCCACAAGGCTCTTCCTCAGGCCGTTGAAAGGAATTCCATTGAGGCTGTTCGTGATATTTTTGGGCTGGCTCCCTTGCCGTAAACGAAATATTACAACCCAGCTTCATCAGCCAAGATCGCCTTTTATCTCTCCGGGCGGTCTTTTTTTGCCCTTAGTTCAATTCATTGTGGTGGTTATCCGTCTTGGTGTGGTAAAATACGCTTGTGGCGCCGTGTGCCACGAATCCACTCACAAGGAGAGAATCAATGAGCAAACAGTTGAACTTTGAAGAGGTCTATGCCCTCGCAAAGGAAGCGGGAGTAAACCCGGGCGTGATCGACTCTTTCAAGTCGCTCGCGGAAGAAGCCCTGCACGGGCTCGCGGAGGCCTGCTGCGACAAGCTGAACATGGCGATCAGCTCCGGGCCTGCCCTCGACATCGATGGCTTCTTCGTCGGCTTCACGGCCGCAAATGCGGGTGATCCGGAGCCGGTCGAGTTTCAGGAACTCGGACTTGATCCCACTGGCGATTGGGATTGAGGAGGGGATCGAAAGATGAAGATTCACATCCTCGTTGATTTCAACAGGTGCGAGACGAAAGTTTCCTCTTCCGCTGAAGACATCGAAAAGCACGTCATCTCCAAGGAAGGGCAGGAATTAGGCCCTTCCATCTGGAAGATCCTCAGAGAGGAATACCTCGTTGAGGGACGATACCTGTACTCCACTGCGGAATTCAGCTTCACCACCGCGCTCGTGACTGAAATGAAAGACGCTCTTGAGCACGCGGAACTGGTGCTTGCCGATCCAGAAGTCGCAGCTGCCAAAGGCTACACGGCTGACGCCAAGAAGAAGATCTTCGCCGTAAACGACAAAATCAGACGGTTGCAATAACCAGACGACCGTCTTTCGTTCATACCCGGAAAAACAGGAGAGAAACACAATGACAGCGAACAGCATGGAGTGGCCCGAAGGCTCCGAGAATTTCAGCAAATGGACCGTGGGTTCCCGGATCATATCCCTGAAGGGAGAAATGGATTGCGGCGTGATGACCTGGGACGCCAACGACTTCGAAGTGGAACGCCATACCCGCCCGGATGAGAGGGGGTATATCGAATCCGTCGAATTTCACGAAGGGCAGGGGTGGAGCCACTGCGTCATCTTCCCCGAATCCGAGGTGTGCGTGAACATCTACGGTGAAGAGCTGGTAGGCCCGGACTATGAGATCGAAAAGCTGGGCAACGGCTTCCCGTTCAAACCGGCCATGCCCAACTACTACCGTGATCCGGAAGTGGTGAAACAGATCCGCCTCAAGGAAGAACTCGAAGGGAGTCAGGTCAAAGACTTCGAAGTGGAAGCCGAGGTCGTTGTCCGTTTCAAGGTGACGGTCCCGGCCAGAAGCGAGCGGGACGCAAAGATGGCCGTGGAGAAGCAATACCACTTCCCCCTCCGGGAGCTCGTGCAGTCGGCCCTCTTTGAGAACGGCATCGAGGCCGTCAAAGCCGCATCTGTCGAGGAGGTGTAGCATGGACCAGAACGTGAACCCCTTTCTGTTTTTCCGAAAGGAGGACGTGTTCTCTCATTGGGCGCCAATCGGTTTCCATGTCTGTGGTCTGAATTATTGTTGCGGTGAACAGTATCTCATGCACCAGAAGGCCATGCTGTTTGGTGACATTGGGATAGCCGGGCAGATCATGCACACCGCCGACCCCAAAGAACACAAAAAGCTGGGACGGATGGTCGCCCGTTTCGACATCGAGGAATGGGAGGCCAAGGCGCGGTACATTGCCTACCTCGGCAATTTTGCCAAAGCCGCCCAGAACATCAACGTGCTGCTCGAGCTTCTGAAAACGGGTGAACGGCCCATTGCCGAAGCAAGCCCTTACGATGCCGTTTGGGGGATTGGATTGGCAAAGGACGATCCGCGAGCCCAGAATCCGGAAAGCTGGCAGGGCTCCAATTGGCTCGGACAAGTGTGGATGCAAGTCAGACGCACGTTTCAGCAGACCGGCGTGGACAGGTGGATGATCTGACCCGTCTGAAAAATATGTGGAGGGAAATAGAATGCGGAAGCAATACACTGTCACGGCAACGGTCATTCAGCCCATAAGCGTTGTCGTGGATGCCGACTCCCGGGAGGCTGCAGAAAACGCAGTTCGCTATGGTGAGTTCGATGTGCGGTTCGCTATCGATGAATCTTGTGCCAACGGCGGTTATGGTGATGTTGAAGTTCTGAACGTGGAGCCGTGCTAGTCTGGGTTTCTCTGCAAATAATTTGGAAGATGAGAGCGGCTGCGGTCGCTCTTTTTATTTAGCATTTTGCGTTTTTGTGTTGGCAGGACCGCTGGCATGTGTGGTAAAATGAAGGCCCGAGGCCTGTCCGAATCGATAGGCTGAAATGCAAAATGATCGAAGGGAGGTGGTGTTTATGCTGTAGAAAAACCTTGGCGCCACCGGCACGGCAGACGCCGCGTGGGTAACTGACCGACAGCCGTTGTCTTGTTTTCGGAAGTATCGCCCCCCTGCGTAGGGACGGGCAAGGAGTAACCCCCAAAATGACCAGAATTCGAGCTCCCGATTGAATCCAGACCATCGGCCAATCCGGCAAACCAAAATCCGCGCCTGGACATTCGCGGTCGCCGGACAAAAGAATAGCCAAGCCCCCGGCACAATGAGTGTGCCGGGGGCTTTCTTGTGGAGGCGCCTCCAGAAGTCTCAGCGTTGCCCTCAGAAGCGATTTTGGAGTCTTTGGCCTATGTTGACATCGAAAGGCCCGCTTCGGGCGAGTATGACGCCATTTCGCACAACGAAGCATTCCACCCAGTGCATCCCCGTAAATGACGTCTCTTCATCCAGAATCTCTCCCATCACCCCTTTGCCAGGATTGATCTCTCCCCGAAGTTGCTTTTTCCTTGCCGCCTCATACCCGGTATTCACGACCTGCCAATGAACCGTATAGGGCGGTACGATGTTGGTTTTTGCGGTGAAACGAAGCTTGCAGCGTTTGGGCAGGTTCTTTGTTTCACTGTCAAAAGGAGTCCAGCTTCCCTTGTAGTTAATCTGACCGATGACGGAGGCCGTGCCCACCAGCTTTTCCTCCCAGGGCGGGGTTTGCTTGTGCCGGAAGGTGTATTTAGGCAGATTCCACGGTTGCATGAGCACACTCGCCATTGCGGTGCGAAGGGTTTGTCCGAGACTAGGCCTGACTTCGTTGAGCGTGTCGGTAGTCAAAGCCTTGCCTAGTGGCTGCCCAAGCCGGTCTGCGAGTCCGTCAAGATCCGCCGACTCGAGAGCGTAGGCATAATCCATCCTCACGCGACTTAGCCAAGCAATGAAGTTCTCTTTCAGCTTCGGGTTATCAATCCATTTGTCTGCGAAGTTCTCTGCAGGGTTTACGGGATTGTGGACCCAAATTCGACCTGCAACCTCTTTCATGTAGAGTGGCATGTTTTGCGTAATATTCAGAAGCGCATCAACGATATTGTCTTCGTTGTTGTAGGCATGAGCGGCCAGCGTGCTAATGATGATCGAGATGGGCTTATTGTCCCTGTCGCTCTGAAACATCATGTCCCGATGACGCTTGAGGAGTTGCACACATTGCTGGAGAGGTGTTTTTACCTTGTATTCCGGCACGTCCTCGACATTAGCTTGCATGGATTCCGCCAGCATTGCACGTTTGGCCGTGAAACGGACTTCCATGCGTTTCTTAAACCATTCATGATATCCTTTCGGATTGCTGACCGGCCAAGTCTGGCTGATTTGGTAGTAATTGACATCCGTATTATCCGT
This sequence comes from Pseudodesulfovibrio pelocollis, assembly GCF_030282845.1. Classification (GTDB taxonomy): domain Bacteria; phylum Desulfobacterota; class Desulfovibrionia; order Desulfovibrionales; family Desulfovibrionaceae; genus Pseudodesulfovibrio; species Pseudodesulfovibrio pelocollis. The sequence continues at coordinate 73,322 of NZ_JASTWE010000002.1, read as the reverse complement.
TATAGAGATAGCCTTGTCCGTCTGATCGGGAATGCCCTCGAATCCTTTGGCTTCCAGCAACAGACGCAAATTTTCGCTGTCGGGAATAGCCGGCAGGACGTCTATGTGGAATTTGGCCTCATCGGCATATTCCAACGTCCAACAGCGCTTTCTTTCCTTGGTTTCCCTCTTGAAGTTGTTGGCTTGTGCGTATCCCTTAACTTCTTCTCCTACGAGCTGTTTTAACTGATGTTGGCTTATGTAGGCCTTGTCTATCTGGATCTCGCACACCAGGTCGACGTCGAATTCATCCTCAGCCCCGTATGGCTTCACCACAGTGCCGAGGAGAAGAGAGCCTTGAGGGTGAACCGTTGGGTTATATCGTCGCAAGGAGCTTGCTTCCCGGAGAAACCAATCACCAAGAGCCTTGTATCGGTTTTTGGCAATTCCGCGCTGTGTGTCCGTAATATCAAGAGTGTCTACGATCTTCAGGAGATACTCGTTGGCTTTGCGTTTGAAAGTGGGGTCCATGGGCATGATTTACCTACAGTTTGCGGAAGGGGACAAAGGGTTCGGCTTTCTGTGAGAAGAACATTTCCTCAAGGTTTTTCTTGTCATACTTGGCCTTGTCGCGGCCTAGAGCTGACAACTGCTCAAGCCGATCCGTGCCGGTCAGCGTGAACATTTTGGACGGCACAGTGAGGTCTATGCGTTTGATGCGCTCCATTTTGGGATCACCCAGAACATGCGTGGCAATTCCCAAGGAAGCGCTACTCTGGCTATCCATGGCCAACTCCGCAACACTCAAGCCCCAATCCAACCCGCCGATATCTTTGCCGGCCAGTTTTGCATACTCGGGCGCTTCGCTTGTGCAGCTCAGGCTCAGGATCACGACATCCTCCTTGGCCCAGCCCAGGTAGTTGACGGCTTCAATGGCGGCATACCCGACAGGGTTATTTCCCCAAAGAGCACCATCAACCAGGCTTATTCCATTCGGCATTTTATGCGGATTGAAAAGGAATGGCGCCGCGGAGGTTGCCAAAGCGATTTCCTCGGCAGGAATGAGGTAGTCGGTCTCGAGACGTTCATGGTGCGACGTTTTGAAGACGTTTACCCTTCCCGTCATGAGATTGGTGGCGCAGATCATCAGCCTTTTCGAACTCTGCCCGAGTAGCCGTCCTTGGAATTTTCTCCTTAGGATACTTTGAAGGGGTTTAGTGCTGTATTTTGCTTCAAATGCACAGCGGTAGTATTCTCGTGCACTTCCAAAGAACCGCTTTCTGGGAATCGGAGGGAATATCTTGTCGGCGTTGTCCTCGTAGAGGGCGAGGATTTCCCGGGGTGAAAAGCCGAGTCCGAGCCCCAATGCGATAATGCCGCCAGTGGACGTGCCGGCGATCAGGTCAAAATAGTCGACAATGGGTTCGCCAAGCTTTTCTTCAATTTCTGCGAGGTAGGCGGCAGGGAAAACGCCCTTGATACCTCCACCGTCAATGCTGAGTATTTTTCGCATACAGCTCCTTGTGTTTTTTTTGGGTATGACGCACGGAAAGCAAAAAAGCAAACGGCCATTCTTTTCCGTAGAATGACCGTTTGCTTTTGGGGCCGAGGTGCTCTGTTTGAGCGCTTTTCCCAGATCCTTCGCTACTCGTTGAGCATGGCCTCCAAGGTCGCTTGGTCCGTTTCCTGCCGTTCACGTTCTGCGCGCAGTTCTTCGAGCCGTTTTTCCGCTTCGGCTATGGAGAGGTCCAGGGCCTTGCTCCAAGACATATTCTCACTGACAGCTTTTTGGATCGCGTCGGCACGATTCTCGAAAAAGGTGTTGTCGTACATCAGTTCGCCATCATGGGTGATGTTCGGCCAGCCCAACTCCTCGCAGTACTTTTCCAGAATCTGGGCACCGTCAAAGGTGTAGACGGGGATGGACTTGGAGAAGGAATCAGGGGTTTGGATGAGCATGCGGAGTTTGTCCGGATCGCCATTCATTTCTTGCTGGTATCGATGCAGGTCGGCATTTACGGGCCTCTTTTCATACCTTTTGGTGATGCGCCCATCCAAATCTACGACTATGAGTTCTGAAACATAGGGAGAGCCTATGCAAATCCCTTTTTCAGGCCGGACTTGAACGATATGTTTAATCCGGTAGTGCTCTTTTACGTTTTTCCATCCCATCAATTTGTCTCCTTGTTTTCTCAATTCAGCTTGAGCGTGGAAAGGTCGACACAGTGCTCAAGAGCGTGCCCGATAGAGCAATGAGGATTGGTTTCAGCAAGAGCCCTCAACTCCCGAAGAGCAGCCTCTTGCTTCTGCTGCTTTTCCCACATTGCGCCAACGCTGCAATCCTTGCAGCCCGTGTCGTCTTTCAGATCAAGGTGGCAACAGGCTTCGCCAGTGAGGTGCAGGGTATAAAAGTAGGGGCAGTCCTTCATGGTTCTCTCCATAAAATGCTGACCAGAGCAGCATAAAGAGGCTGATTCCTCGCAGCCAGGGCGCGCCCGGGATTCATGTGGTCCTCACGCCAGGCAAAGCCACAATAGCCTACATGTTCGCATTCTCCGCACCAATTGTAGGCGTACCCGTTGTGAGAATCCCTGAGCAGCGGCCTGCGGGTGCCAAAGCACAGAGGCTTCCGGATTGGCCCCATACGATGCTGGGCGAGTGTGATTTGCCTTGTCATGAGTTAACTCCGGGTTTGATTGCGTGATCTGTTATATAGAGAGTCCGTGCGACAGCAAGCGAGAACGGGCCTATCCAAAATATACGACCATGCACCAGAAGATTTCGATTATCTGACCAGTGCCAGCAAGTTCCAGCAAACTTGATCTTGCCGCTCTTCATCTCCATACCGCTAGGCCAATCAGGGCAGAATCCAAGTTGGATATACCCATCGTCACGAGTCTTGATTGTTTTGAAATACTTGCTCATGACTCCAATTATACACTCTACACAATTTCAATTCCAGCTTTAGCCAGAGCTTCTTTTGCGGCCAGAGGTGCATCGTTGAGTATGGCATAGTCCTGCACACAAATCTTGCCGATTCCTGGCATGAGTTCATCCAAGGCCTTCAACATCATTTTCAGTGCCCTGGCCATATCAGGCGCGGCGGCTATCTGACGTGCGTACGGCATGGCAGGCTTGAATCTTTCGTCGTGGACCAGCAGGATGGTTTCGCTCGAAAAGGATTCAGGATCTCTTTTGAAAAGCCGCTGGCCACTCTTGTCCCATTCCCACGAGTCGTTTGCTTGCTTATGCATGATGTTTCTCCCGGCGGTAAAGATTTCGCCATCATTCGACAGCGTTATGTCCCAAAGCGTTGAATTTCTAAAACACGGGATCTCAAAAAATCGCGTTCCGCCTTCATGTTGCTGATGAACTCTGCCGAATTCATTCCACGGACTTGCTGTGTCCTGCAATCAGGGCCACACACGACAACGCCCAGAACTATCCCGACTGCGCGCTTCTCAGGGCCATCCGGCAAGGCCGCATACACACCACAGAAAAACTTGTCGTCAGCTTCTATGAGGTAGGGGCAGGGGCCAGCTTCTATCCCAGCTTCTTTGGCAATGGGGCATGGCCCGGAAAGACAACACTGGCCGCAATTCGTGCAAAGCTTTCCCATGCTTTTTATCCTTTTTCAAAGGGCTCTGCGGGGCTGCTCGTTTTAGGTCAACCCTTGAGGACCAGGATAGGCCGGAAGTGATCCACCAATTCGATGATTCCGGCTTCCTCCTGTGCGGCCAATACGCCCTTGATGTCCTTGTAGGCGTCTGGCGCTTCGTCAATTTTGCCGTCGAGACTGTTGATGTAGATGCCGTCCATGTCGGCGGCAAACTTCTCAGCGTCGAGATTCCTGCGCGCCTCGCCGCGGCTCATGGCCCGGCCAGCTCCATGCGAAGCCGAGCAAAGGAATTCCTTGTTGCCGAGGCCTCGAGTGATCCAAACGCCGTCACGCATGTTGGCGGGTATGATGCCAAGCTGTCCCTCTTCAGCCGGAGTCGCCCCCTTGCGGTGCAGCACGCCATCCTTGCAGACTTCGGCATGATTGTGGTTCTCGTTGATCATGGACTCCATCGCTTTCCTGGTCTGATCCTCGTCGAAGCCAATGGCCTGCAAACACCGCCGCATCATGCCTTCTCTGTTTTTGAGAGCGAAGTCCTGGGCCCAGAGCATGTCCACGAGGTAGGCCTGGGCCAAGTCCGAATCCAGAGGGATCGGTCCCACGCTCTGACGCATATAGAAATCACCGATCATTTCACCGCAGCCGCGTGAACCGCTATGGATGGTGATGCCTATAAACCCCTGAGAATTAACGCCATATTCGGCAAAGTGATTGCCCCCCCCGAGCGAGGAGAGCTGAACACTCGCCTTGGTATTCACCGCAAAACGCATAGCGGAATATTTGGAGGCGTTCGGGAACTTCGGAAATTGCTTGGTCGGCTTGGCATGGACGGCAAAACCGACAGGGATCAGCTTCTCAATCCGGGAGCTGAGTTCGGAAAGAACCGGGATATCCTTCAAAGTCAAAGAGGTCGTGACGTGGCACATGCCGCAGCCGATATCGACCCCCACGGCTCCGGGCCACACATGGCCATCCAGGAGGGCTACGCCTCCCACGGGCAGATCATACCCGGCATGGACATCGGGCATGATGGCCAAGGTCTTCAAAAAGTCCAGAGACAAGGCGGCTTCGATCTGTTCCATCGCGCCAGATTCAATTTCTTCTGCCGGAATGGTGAGCTTGAGTCGATTATCCATTGTGTGCGATTCCCGGTTTAGATGATTTGCGACACGATCTATCTCATACCCAAGATCATGTGGCGCATGTGCCTTTCAAAGTTCAGCTTTGCGAAGCAAATTATAGCAAAAATCCGGCTCCACACAAAGCGGAACCGGATTTTTCTCTGATACGTTCTATTTCTCCCTTCTCCAACGTTCAACGGCTTTCCTCTGATTATCGTCCAGTCGTTTCCACGCAGCGGGGGATTCCTTCCAGTGCCCCACTTTATTCCAATGCCCAAGGGCAAACGCGCACATGATCTGTTCGCTGGTGCTTTGCTTCGTCATCCGTTCCTCTGGATCTTCGGCAACCCACTCGATTTGACGGGTCCAGTAAGCGACACCTGAATTCCCTTCCATGGGGGCTGATTCCTTCGGAGTGGCCAAGACCATTTCGTATTCCGCAGCGTCTTGCATGACGATCATTTGCATAGGGCCATCAACGGCTTTATGCAGTTCCCCGTCATTGTTCGTCTCCAGGGGGACACAGTTGACGGTGCCCGAGCTCGGAACCACTCCGATCATTTTTTGGCACTTGGTACACTCCACGGCCATTTTGGGCAGTTCTTGCCAATTGGCCACACCGACAACAGGCAGCTTCCCGTCAAGGCCGCACCAAGGGCATTTCAAAGTGATCGTCAGCCTCTTTGAAAGATGCTCCACGGCCTCGGCCCATGTGAAGTCCTTCATGCCGTATTGCTCCGCAATGCGATCCTGGGCCTCGTGCAGTTTGAGCCCTTCGGCCTTGGCCAGTGCCTTCGCATCAGCCTTGGCTCGCTTAACGCTTCGATTGTTGGGGAAAATGAGATCGTCAGACATGATTGTCCTCCATATGTTCTGAGGGATGGCCAGGTTCGCAATAGCTCCCTCACAATGGGGAACAACTCGTTGAAGCAAGAAGACGGGGTGCCTGTGTGGAGGCTTCGTTCACCATATAGGGGCGAACCAAACAAGCGGCCCCTGCCGCTCTGGAAAGAGTATACGACAGGGGCCGGGGTGAGGGCAAGAAAAGAAGGGTGAAGCTCGATTCTGAGATGCTCTACCACACACAATGGCAAAGGATTCTCGAGCTCCACCCTGAGCTATGCTTTGCAGCAAACAGAGGGGCCTTGTCAAAAGTGGACCGTCTTTGTGAGGCTCTTGGCCCTGGCCCCGCGGCTTATTCCTCTGCTCGCATTCGACGTTCGTATTCGATCTGTTCCGGCGCTTTTTCAAGTTCAAACGGTGTGTAGTAGGTAACGGCCATGGCGCCGGTTGCAGGCTCGTATTGGAAGTTAACGTCATCCTCGTTTCGCTCCAAGCGCTCCCTTCTGCAAGTTATAATACTTCCCTCGCACTCGCCTTCGAGCTCGTACAGCCAGAAAACCGAAATAAAATCAGAAAGACGAGCGTAATTGGTCGCGATTAAATCCTGGCTGAAAAAAATGATGTGGACTTGATGCCGCTCGGCAAGTCTTTTCAGGGTCGTGAATGCATAGAGCCAAGGATCAACAAGTTCTCCACAAACACCCGAAATCATCCTCATGAATAAGAGGTTGTCCACAAGGACCAGGCGAAACCCATCCGACTCAACTCCTTTGAACTTCTTAATGTCATCTTCCAAATCCTCTTGCAGAAGGTGGGGGGATTCCGAGATGTAGAGCGGCATGGCCTCCAAGGTGTACGCATCATCACAGAGCTTGAGGTTGTCGTAAGTGCTTGTGATGGACAGGTGGTCGATGGCAGACGTGTGCGTCCCGCTCTTGATAGACAACAGGCGGCGAAACATCTCTACCGTGTTGTCGTTGAGCATGGGATAGTAGAGCGTGTTCACCCGTTGGTTGTAGGTGAGCAGGACGATGAGGTTGTAGTAAAAATCATCAAGCAACCATCTTTCTGGGCTTGTGACAATCGAGACTTCACCAATTTTGAAATTCCCGAACAGGTGGTCGAGTTCAGGAATTGTGGTCTCTATGTGGTAATTCTTGGGAGGAGAAGAGACTTGCTTTTCCAGTTTTTCATTTATTCCGAATTCGCTCAGTTTTTCCATTATGATATTCCTTGCGTTAAAAGGTTGTGTCCTACTTCTGAAGTATCAAAGGAAGGGAAACAAAAAAAGACCTCTCACATTTGGAAAGGTCAATCTTTTTCTGAACTCTAAACTTTCTTTAGAATTGTGTCATACCCAGTGTCATAAATGTCGGCGCTACACATCGAGGCGAACCCGATAGATTTTCCCCCGAATCTCCTTTTCCGAAATTCCAACCCAGCAGGCATTGACCACGATCCGCTGTTCCTTCTTCCAAGGCTTCCCCTCACCCGGCACCAGCCACTTGTAGTGACGGCGGCGCTCGTGGGGAGCCCGTTTTGTCCCCTGAGAATCTTCCGTGGGATTTTTCACTTCCATGATCTTCCGAATCTGGTCCGGCTGCAGGATGGTGTACTGCGGTCGTTCGTGGGAGCGAGGAATAGCTCCCTTCTTCACCTTCGGTGATTTAGCCGGCGTCTGCTCAAACACGAAGTCCTTGTCTCGCGTGAGCATGGCCAGCTCCTCAATCGCCACCTGCGCATTGCTCGCGGCAGGGCGCATGCTTTCTTTCATTGAGTACCCAAGCGAATCCTCGAAAAGTATTCCAGCTTTCTTGTCGACAAGGACAGAGCGGTCAGCGCGAAAGACCCCTCTAAATCGTTTGATGTCCTGGTCGAGTGTCATTGTCGTCAGCTCGCCAACATTCACGGTTATTGCCTTCGGGTAATCCCTCTGCATTTTTTTCAGATATTCCAGCGCCTCTCCGTGCAAATCAGTGGTGTGTTCAAAATTACTCCTGTCCACATTGATGCCTTGCACATCGATGAACGTGCGCGGCCTGTTCAACCCAACGTGGTTGTCGCGGTTCACGTCGGCAAGAATGACCAGCGAACCGGCATCTTCCACTGCGACCACCGGAAACGGGAGATAGAAAAGCGATTCATCAAATTTCTCATGATACCCGGGCCGCGCTTTCAAAAATTCATGAGGTGCCCCTTCAAACACAAACAGCTTTGCCTCGGCAACGAGATCCCGAAGTTCCGGCAAGTGGCGTTCTACACAGCCACAGAAAATGTCGAACAGCATGACCACTCCTTATTATTTTTTAGCCACTTTTTGCCAACTGGAAAAGGCAACTCTGCTTGTTCATTTTGTCAACGACTCGAAATATCGCCTAAATTTTTTGTATAGTACTTTACAAAACAGAGAGGGGCAAGCTAAACACAAACTGGCCACAGTGAATTACATCGCTAATTCCGACTGAACATCCTGAACGACATCATGACGCCTGGGCAACGCGGCTTGACCCGCGGCCCAAAGCACAGACGCGAGAGAAGGAGGGGGGCGTGGGCTTCACACAAGCCGAATACTCAAATCTGGACCGGGCATTCGAATTCTTCAACAAAACGCTGTTCGAAGGGAAATTGCCCGATCTGCTCTTCACCTATCAGTATCGAGGCAAATACTACGGACGATACAGAGAGAAATTTTTCGCCATCCGTGGCGTCAGAACCGTCCATCGAATCGCAGAAATTGCGCTCAATCCCAAGGTGTTCGTCCAGTGCGACGACATGGAAATTTTCCAGACCATCGCCCACGAAATGGTCCACCACTGGCAATACTCATTCGGGAAACCCTCCCGCACCGGATACCACAACAAGGAGTTTGCATGGAAAATGAAATCCATCGGGCTCATGCCCTCCAGCACAGGAAAACCCGGAGGGGCAATGCTCGGTCAGACCATGGCCGACTACGTGATTGAAGGTGGAAGGTTCGAAGAGGCTGCAACCAAGCTCATCAAATCCGGTTATGTCGTAAAATTCGAAGTGCCCACCACGGCCATGGACATCCGCATTCAGAAACCGCAGGCCCAGCCAGCGGCCCAGCAGGGCGTTCCAACGGCGTCTGTCCGTTACGATGGCCCCGATGCCCTCCCTATGGTCGAAAACGCGCCTATGCCCCATCCCAACGCGAAAACGACCTATATGTGCCCGTGCAAGCAAACTCTGTGGGGGAAACCGGCTCTAGAAGTCATCTGCAAAAAATGCGGGGGAGAGTTCCAAGCGATCAGGAACTAAAAAGGCGAGTAGTTCAGCGACTCCGTATAATTCAGATAGGAGCGGATCGACAGAGGAATCGTGTGCGGAATTATGTCTTCCTTGATTTCCACCGAATCCCCCAACTCTTTAATCCGGAAGAACAAAGCGTCACGAGGGTCAAGGTCCGGGTCATACAAAAGAATCTCAGGATTCTTCATGTCGTCTGGAAACGTCCCCGTAATCATTCCCATATTCCCATCATTCAGTTTTACGATTGAACCGGCAGGGTAAATGCCCATCGTATATATGAACTTGTTCAGCTTTTCATTGTTGAAGCGCTCTCTGAAAAGATTGAACATGTCCACGATTGTACGGTGAGGGGTTCGTTTTTCTGTCACAACCGGATTGTTGATGTGCCGGTCATAATGATTACAGATGGCCACGATCTGAGCAAATTCAGAGATCGAGTCGCCTTTCAGTCCAAGGAAGCCCATCCCGTTTATATGCTCATGGTGCTGTTCGACAACTTTGAGCATTTCCTCGTCCAGAACCTTGGCCTTCTTCAACAATTCCACACCTAATTTTATGTGCGCATTTCTGGCCCTATTCTCGGACTTCTGGCGCTTCTCTTTATATATTCTCAACCCCTGAGGCAGAGCCTCCAGGCCAATGTCATGCAGAAGTGCGCCAAACATCAGACTCTTCAATTCATCCATCTCATAACCGAGTTCGAGTGCCAAAATGATGCTCAAAACAGCAGTGTTGGCACCATGATGATAAGGTAGCGAGCTCGACGTGTTGTTGATGATTGAAATGTTTATGTTCGTTTGGTCGGATGTCTCGGGTTGGTTCTCCCATTGACTGTCAATGTAGGCCTGAATTGAATCAGATGGTGCTTGCGCCAGGATCATCTTCTCAAGTTCGTTGGCCATGGATATCCGATGAACGTGGGACTCCAGGCACCTAGAAAACTGTTTCCTCCTGGTTTCAACCTTGCTCTGAATTCTCTTCTTTGATTTCCAAAGTTCGTCAATTTTCCGTTTCAGCGAGTCAGACGGTTGCTGTGAAGTTTGAACTGACCGGGCGGCGGATTTGCGCGGCATGAGTTTGGATTTGAGCGGGTCAACCTGCACCTCGCTCACGCCACTCCTCATGAGAATGGCAATTTGTTCATCCGTGCGCAGAAGAAATTTGGATCGTAGAAAAGGATGGTCCATCCACCCTGTCATAGGGAGCCGGATGTACATGCCTACTTCCAAGTCTTCAACCCTCACTGAATAGGGGAGTTCTATTTTTGTTTTTTTGGGCATGTTTCATCCTAACAGAGTTTAGGCTCAATTATGTTTTCTCTTGAGGTACGTCAAATTCAAAAAATTTGCGAGAAGGTTTGTTTTCTTTGGAGAATGAGTTTTTAGGTAGGAGAAGAGATGAAGGTGAACTCGGAAGTGGGTATCTGTAATATGAAATACCACAGACTGAGGAAGGGGGGCTATCTGTAAAATAGCGAAAGACTCAAATTCCCATTTTGGGGGCGTCCGCGTTTTTTACTTGTTTTTGGTGCCACGGGAACACTGTTAAACCGGGCTTTTTTGCGCGAAACTGTCTTAGTGTCTTACTGTCTTAGTGTCTTAGTGTTCAAGTGTTTTACTGTCCTACTGTCTTAGTGTTCAAGTGTCTTTGTGTTCAAGTGTCTTATAGACAAAAGGGTTTGTTGCCTCGCAAAGTTTTGAAATCGATTGGAATTATTGCTTTTCTGAGAGGGCGTTTTTTTTTGAAAACTCCTCTTTTTCTTTTTTAAAGGGGGGCGAAAAGCCAAAGGGTAGAACAAAAACACTCAAGGAGTTTTTATGTCCAAGTTACTCGCTGTTGACGTTGGGTACTCCCAGGTCAAAGTCGTTGACGACAGAGGGGGCAAATTTTTGTTCCCGTCATTCGTTGATCGTTCCTTCTCCACGGGCATCAAGCTCGGAGGAGGGATGGACGAAACGGTCATGACGTGTGGCGGCATATGCCAAGGCAAAAGCTATGTCGTCGGCGGCAACTCCAGCTCCTCCCTGAACCTGGCTGCCAATTTCCACGGTACGCCGGAATGGTATGCGCTGATGTGTAAGGCCATGTTCGATCATCTTGGATCGATGGGTGGGAAAGTGACCGATACTCAATTGGAATATCTCGGCATAGGTGTCCCTTTGGACCAGCGAAAGAATGAAAAGGTCAAGGAAATGGAGCAATTCAATTTCTTTGAATTTTCCGTTGACGGAACACCCTACACCGCAAGAGCAGACAAGGTTGTCGTCTTTCCCCAGGGCATGGCGATGCTTCAGGAGATCGACTTCCACGAAGATGAGGAAATCGGCCTCATCGACATCGGATACAAAACCTTGGATGTCATGGTCCTCGATGGGGGCAGCCTCGTCTCCGACAGTTATACGTCGCTGTCCTTCGGGGTCAAAGACGTATTGGGAAAAATCAAAGACCAGTTCAAAGCCAAAACGGGAGCGACCCTCTCCGATCGTCGAGCTCAAAAACTCCTTCGCACCAAAAAACAAACATACGGTCGTGAGACCATCAGCATGGCCAAGGAGGTCAAGGAGATCACCGAGGGATACTGGAACAACCTCCTGAAGGAGATACGGCCCTTCTGGGGTGAAATCGAAATGCTCGACAGGATCGTTGTCGGAGGTGGCGGCGCCGTGCTGCTGGGGGATATTTTCAAGAGCAAGCTGGCAGGGAATATCCAGGTCGAAATCATGGATGACCCCGTATTCGGCAACGTGACCGGCTACATGAAAAGCCTTCACTCGTTGGCCGGGGAATAGGCCATGAGCAAACGGCGTTGTCGACTGGCCATGAGGGTCAGCAAGTCGGATAAAACCCTTTTGGCGTTCTTCAAAGGAGGAGGGCGAAAAGGGAATTTCTACCCCACGCTGTATTCAAGGCTTCAGGCTTTTTTTGCAAACGAGGAGACTGTGGACCTACCTGCAAAACAGCCTGCGGAACCCGTCTACTTCAACCTGTGGTTCGACCTTGCTGATCCTCTGCATGTGGATATCAAGACTAAACTCGCCATGTGCAATTATTCTGAGGAAGTAAAAAAATTCATCCTGGATTTTGCTGTAGACTATGCGAAACGCAATACTCCCACAGCGTCAGTGAATGCTCATCCGGCAAAACCTCGTAAGGCCAAAAAAACTCCCGTCCCTGCCCAACAGACTGAGATCGTAGCAATCGAAAACCATTCTTCTGAGAAAATAGCGCTGTCCGAACTGTCTTTTGGTTCGAACGCCGATCCGGAGTTTCGCTTGCGATTTCTGGAGCTGGCTCTCGCTTCTCATCCGGACGTTTCACCCGGTGGAGGAAGAAAAGTTTTGAAGTGGGCTCGTGCCATTGAGGAGTATTTGAGTGAGACGACAGGTGACGCCCCCGCCGAGCTGGAAGCCGCTTCGGACAAGCAATCGTTTGTGTATGACTTTGTGCAAGAGTGTCCATATCTGGGTACTCTCCAGGAAAAAGCTATGACGCGATCCAATGTGGCTCCCGCTATGAAGGTGAAAGGTAAAGTAGAGATCGGAAAAGATTCCCATAAAGATAAAGGGAAAAAAGATTTCACACAGGCCCTTTTAGGCATGTCGTCGGAGTGAGGTGTGTATGGGCCAAATCAAAGCAAATTTGAACACTGACCAATCAAGGAAAATGGCCGATCTGGCTTTGCGATTGGATAAGGTATTTGTTCGCCTGTTCCACATGAAGCTGGAAGGGACTCTTGAGGTCGATAAGTACAACTCGCTTCTTCTTTCCTGTTTTGGACGTATAGAAGCATACCGAGAGGAATTGGATAGCCTATGGGAATTGTTTGTCGATTTGAAAAATGAGAATTCGCTGCGGATCTCATTCAAAAACGGGAAAAAAAGAAAATTCCAAAAAAGGAAAAGCCGACCTTTTAACACCAAGACCAATTTAGGGGAGGACTTCCTGAGGTTGGCCATGAGCATGGATAACATCCAGACTCTTCTTGTGAAGCTCGTGCTGGCACGGATCGTACCTGAAGCGAAGTCTCAGCACGTAATTTCAATTTTCAATGCTCAAATCAAAAATTTGCGTGAAGAAATAGACGCGCTTGAAAGGGTGGAAAACAATGTGGCAAAAGCTGGTTGAGCTGTTTAGGAAGCAAGAGGAACCGACCAAAGGCATTGTGGCCACTCAGGCTGAGATGGAAGCCCATGCCCGTTTCAGAAACCGCTTCGGTCCGGAAACGATCATCACCAGGACGCGACATTGGAAACACATAGATTTGCGACCTGAGTATTTTCCGACAATCAAGGAAAGCAAAAAACCGGACAATCCGAACTTCAAGCGGATCAAGCGGGAATATGCAGAAATGGCGTTCGACGTAACCCGCGGCTACTACGATTATGTGGTCAACCTGTCCGGTATGTCCAATCGCCCCGATCTCCACAATGTTCTCAAGCACACTTTGCTTGAATTCATAACGATGTTTTGGGACATGCCTGCCAGCAAAAACAATCACCACTCTTGTCGCTTTGGCTTGCTGATCCACAGCCTCCGTGTCGCCTGTGAAAATGCCGAGATAGGGGAATCCTTCAAGCTTTTCACCGAGTCGGGAATAAACACCGAGGCCATGTTGAGAGACAAGGGTCATATCATCCTGGCTCACTTTTTCGTTGGCCTTTTCCATGATGCACACAAAATCCATGACTATACGCTGTCTCATCAAACACCTTATCGCAAGGTGGAATATAACCCTCATCTTGGCAGCATTTTGAACTTCAAATTGATTCATCCGACCAATCTGCACGAAGGTTGGGAGGCACTTCCACAAAACACCTCGCACTACAGTATCGCGTACATGATGTGGCTCGTACCTCCGTCCTTTTTTAACACGGTTGAAACGTCAGAACTCTACCGGCATATAATGGACCGGATGCGCGCGCTGATCGACGGAGATATCGCCGGAGACAAAGAGGATGCCATACTTGGCCTGAAAGAAGACGCCGAACAGAAAATGTACCTTGGGTTGACGGCAGCCTTGAAAGAATTGCTCGAAGAAACTCACGACAAGGATCATGTCTATCAGGTTTCAGACGAGTGGTGTTGTGTCCTGTTCAAAAGCTTCATGACCAACGTTTCCAGAAGAAGCCCTGTCTTCCCAAACGATGCGGCCGTCATTCACTACATGGACCATTTGGGCGTGCTTGCCGCCCCGAGCTGCGATGGTACTCCTAAATTTTCAGAGAGATATAACGTCCTTGTTTCGAGTGGACCAGCTAAGGGCAAGCGCGTGAAGAAGGCAGGATTGGCCTTCATCCAAAAAGAATTCATTGACGGAATAATGCTCCAGGTTGCCCGGGAACATGACATGCATCCGGAACTCGCGTGTGTGCAGCTCGAACGAAACGTTTTTTCGGAAAAAAGCCTGGTCAAGGGCTTGATTCCTCCTCTCCCGGAAAGTGCATTTTGCCTTCCTTCAGATGAAAACGGCAATGAGACAGTCCAAAATCCGACCAGCCAGCCAGGCCCAGAAGCCGCGCCTATTTCTCAAGCGGTTACAACGAAGTCTAACAAAACATCAGTCTCAACCAAACAGACACCCCACCCCGCGAAGGGAACGCCCCCGGAAACCGCTCCGGAGGTGCTCCCCACAGGCAGACAAGAAGACGAAGGGGAGGAGTTTCATCTTTCTTCTTCCATATCCGAAGAAGAAATTATGTCTGGCCCACCGCCCGAGGAGCCGCCGCGCCAGGATGAAGACGACTCCGAGGAAGATCCTGTGATGCCAGAAATGGAGACACCTTCTCTTGCCCAAAATAATGGCCAGGACACCGAGCTTCTTCCTCATGAACGGATTCGAAGGGAGAAGACCGTGGAAGAAATGAATGCCGAAATCGAGGCAGCCTTGAGCTACGCCGCGGCTCCGGAAGATGATGGTCCTATTGAAGATGCCGCTCCTAGCGAAGAGATCAAGGGAACTGATCAAATTGTGACTGATGCCGGGGAGATTCTGGACCATGAGTCTTTCTTGTCCCAGCTCTTCGTCCTGTTGAACAAGAAGGGAATCAACAACCCCAAAAAACCGCTGGCCATTTACGTAACCAATGGAGATGCCACAAAAGGGAAACTCTTTCTCAAGGTGCCGGAAGTGTTTGAGCACATTCTTGGAATGAATAAAATGCTTCAATCAGAAGATGGTCAACGCGCGCTCATAAAAACGATACACATGCTCTCCAGGAGCGAGATAGTTGCTCCCATCAAGGAAGGGTTGCCTGAGATCATGAATGAGGTTTCATACTTTGCAATTGATGACTTTGAGGACTCCCATCCCATCAAAATTAAACGATTCATGGGCGTTGAGCTGATTGAAATGTTCACGGCCAAAAGGCAGATCAGGCCGTTACGTGAGTATGTTGAATTGCGAAACGTGGAAGAGGTTCGAGAATAATGGCTTTCAAGGCATCACAAATCCCTACGAAGTGGGGATTTTACTATCGTTGCGGATTGACCCAATTATTCCTGGCCTATGCACTTTACAGTCTTCTGAAATGGTACGGAATTATGGGTTATCTGGGGCTGGGCTCCATTGCGTTTATTTCCTACTTGGGTGGATACCACATCCTTTCTGGACTGAACGTCTCATATCGCGTTCGAAGGCTTAACAAGCCTAATGAATACACTGTCAACTTGCCGCACTTGCGAAAGTTTATCAAAAAGAAACCTCAAAGAATGTACTTGGGGCGTGGGTTTACTTGGGACGTAACGCACTCGCAACTCTACCATTACCTGACCAATGAGATTGAAAACAATAAGATACTCAAGAAAGAGGGCAAGATAGCCGGTCGACATTACGTTCACAACCTGAGCGACCATGAAGAAGACATTGTTATGGATCTGCCGCGCCATACTCTGATCGTCGGCACGACCGGCGTAGGCAAAACCAGGATGCTGGAATTGCTCTCCGTACAACGTATTGAATACGGTGAAATTGTTGTCATTATTGATCCAAAAGGGGATCGTTCTCTTATTAACGCCGTTTATCAATCGTGCGTCGAAGCAGGCAGGAAGGATGATTTCAGGTTTGTGTCATTGGCCCATCCGACACGCTCTTGCTCCATCAATCCCATAGCCAACTATGTGGGTGCAGGTGATATAGCTGGCCGGATCACATCCATTATGGACCAAGGAAAAGGGTCTGACGTCTTTATTGCCTTTTGCTATGACGTAATAGCAACCGTGGCCGATGTCATGTTGACGATTGGTATTCCCATAACCTTAAAAAATATCAAGCAGTATTGCATTGTCAGCATGGAGTCTTTGGCAGACAAAGTGGATGAGTTTGAAGCGGAAAACAAGATCACTGCCAACCATGCACAAGTCTTGCGTGCCACCATGGTCGACTTGCAGACCAAGATTGAACACAACCGCGACCACTTTTCCAAGATGACCACCTCGCTGATCCCGGTGATGAAAGTCCTCACTGCCGGAAATGTCGGCGGCATCCTTTCACCGGAATATGCCGATCTGTCATGGCAGCAGATCATCGACAAAAAGTTGGTCGTGTATTTCTACCTCGGCAGCATGATCGACAACTACGCTTCGTCGACTGTCGGCAAGTTGCTTGTGCAGGATTTGGTCAGCTTTGTAGGTCAGATTTATTCGTTCAAGGTAAAATCAAAATTTGTCCCGATTCACGTCATGGTTGATGAGTTTTTTTCAGTCCTTTTTGGTGGATATGTAGATATGCTCAACAAAAGCCGCGAGGCCGGGGTTCAAATGTATTTGGGCATGCAGACGACCGCAGACATCGAATCCAAGGGCAGTACCGCCATGAAAAACCAAATCATCGGCCTGCTCGAAAACATAATTTGTTTGCGAACACCTGAACAGGAAATGGCCGACAAAATATCCACGGATTTTGGCACCGTGGAAATTGAGAAACGCATGCGGACGCAAGGAACTTCGGCCAATCCTGGGGACTCGAAAGTGATATATACGTCATCCATCAGCGAGAGGATTGATAAGAAGGAAGTGCCGCTATTGGTCCCCGATATAATAAAAGGGCTACCGCGTGGCCATGCCATAGTTTCTTCCGAAGGTCGCGCTCCTTATAAAATCAAATTCCCGCTGATTGACCGGAAGCCGGAAGAAGTCATCAACTACTTCGAGGACAATATTCTTGGCATGGGCGAGCGGCCTGTAATTGGAGATGAGTTCGAGAGCGTCGTCGACCAATGGGATGACGTTCCGGACGAAGGGCGAAACCATCAATACTGAGGTCCATATGGGATTTAAAAGCTGTTCAGCTCTGCTTGTGCTGATTCTTCTGTGTGGTTGTTCCGACATGCCGAAAGAACGGGTGGACGCATCTGACGTATTGGCGGCAGGACGATCGTTGATGATCGTCCTGAAAGGGGTAGGACAAGGCATTGTCCAAGGCCAGGTCAATCTGAGTCAAGTCAAAGCCGTTGTCCCCGAAATGTTCGACGCCGGCATCACGACCAATCGTTGGCTTTTCCAAACACTGAAGGAAGCGACAAATGGCCAGCCTCTCTCTGAAGAAGCCAAAGCCATAATTATGCCGCTGGCCCAAAGACTGGAAGGGATGTCGGCTCAAGACATAATCAACCAGGCGCAGAATTTACCCTCAGATTCCTCGTTTGATTATTCCGGAGCTTTGAATAATATTACGAACAAAATTAAACGTATTCTGAAATAGGAGAATATATGAACAGTCTCTCTTTGGTTGTTGCGGAAGCGGCAGAAGCCATCTGGAAAGAAATGAAGAAGAAGGTGTTAGAGAAGTCAGACAGGCCTGAAACCGGGTTTCCCTTGTTCGACAAGGCGACATTGAACATGTTGCCAGGTGATGTGACTGTCATCCACAGTTCTCACCAGACAGCCAAGCTTCATTTCATTCTTAACGTCCTGCAGCGTGTGGCCAAGGTGAAGAGAGGAATCAAGAAGGACAATGTTCGCCCCACTATCGTTCAGAATGGACTCCCGTCTTATTATTTTGGGATGCGCGAATCTGCGATGGAAACCTTGATCCAGCTTGCGTGCATCGAGGGGAACATTCCTCGGGCTGAGTTTGAAGACATCATACGCCAGGGTAAATCCCAGCAGTTGGAAGATGCCAAGGAGGCGCTGAAACAGAGCACGTTGACGATCCATGGCAGAAGTTGCGGCTACAGCTGTTATGATTTGCTGGGAAGCCTAGCCAAAGACAAAATCAAATTGATTGTCATCGATTCGTTTGAGTCATTACTCTCCGGAAGCGTGGCCCCTTTGCACACGCTCAACGAGATCAAATCCCATGCATTCAGACTCGAATCTCACATCATCGTTTGTGTTGATCTGGTTGACGATGGAGGCACCCGCTCCCCTCAGGCAATCATGAAAAACGCTTGGATAGAAGCCGGCGCTGACAATGTATTCGCAATTCCTCGGAACGATTTTGACCTGGCTACGAACACCTTGACGCTGCAAGTGGTTAAAAGCCGCCAGAATATATTTACAGAGGAAGAGGTCTATCCATACCAACCTGGATCAGGGCTGATTGGAACTGAAAGCGTATGAGGCAGGGGTAGGCAAGCTAAGGTTGGGATCTCAATTATGAGTAATTTGACCACGAATTCATAGTTCTCCACCAGGCGCTTTCCGTGTCCTCGCCTGCTCAAAATCAAATTGAAGGTGGACAATATAGCGGGTGCTTGCTCAACTCTCAAAATGCCGGCCGGCAGCCCGTTTGCGATGGTTGTGCTTGGCATAAATCTGCGTAGTCGTGATGTTCGCGTGTCCGAGGCTTGCCTGGACCTCCTCAAGGGTGGCCCCTTTGTCGAGGAGGTGTGTGGCATTCGTGTGGCGAAGCCAATGGGGAGAGAGGTTTTTTTGGCCATGAGACAGCCTTACGTCCGCATGATCCCCCCACTTTCGAACGACCTTGTAGATCCCATTGTAGTCGAGCGGCACATCCGTTTTCTTGTGATTTGAAAACACAGGAAATTGATTGAGCCCCGGTGCGGCCACATAAGGGGTCACCATGAAGATTTTGCGCCTCAAGGCCATGAGCATATCGAGGAGCTGCGGAGGGACATACACTTCCCGCTCCTTCCCCCCTTTGCCTACCAGAAAAACAAACCAACCATCTTCCCCTGTATCATAGATATTTCCCCAAGTCAGGGGCCTGGCAACCTCGACGGCTCTGGCTCCAGTGTAATAGAGGAACGCGATCAGCACGGCATCCCGAATCGGAGCTTCGTGCGAGATCTTCGCAAGAAGTTCGTCCATCTGGGTTTCGCCCAGGGTCTTGGTCAAGGCGCCTGGCAGTTTGTTCCCAGCGACTCGCTTGGCCTGCGCTGATTCCCTGCTGGTGCGATTGCGGAACACCTTCGCTGGATTCCCCACAAGCATCCCATAATCGATCATCAACGAGTAAAAGGCCTTTACGACGGCCAGGTGCGTTTGCACCGAGCTGGGTTTCAGCCCGGACTTTTTGAGATGAGCTGCATAGTTGGTGATGTGCTCAGGTGTGGCCTTGGAAAAGTCAGGGACTCCTTGGTCGAAAAGGAAGTTGAGCATCCGCACAATGAAGGGGGCATAGCTCTTTTTGATGGTCAGAAGGGAACCCGTGTAGGAGTGACGCAAAAAACACGTCACCCCCATCTCATTAGGGGTGAGGCCTGGCGTGCGCCTGAAGAATGTTTCAGCCGCCTGATCTCCACACGCAAAGAAGAGTTCGAGCGCTCGCTTCGTGGTGAGCCTGGCGCTGACTACAGGGGTGTTGAATGTGATGTTGGACATGACTATACTATGCAGGGGCTAAAGGCCGCACCGGAGCCATTACCCAACCTCGCCTTCAGGCAACGCCGCTCTCTCCTGTTGAGCTTTGTATTCCTGCACCGCCTCCTCGCGAATGGCCATGCGTTCAGCCTCCAGCTCGTCGTCCGTTTTGAGAAGGTCCTGAATGCGGCCGGGCAGAGAGGTGAAAGGGTCGAGTTTCACCAGCACCACGGCCTGGGTGCCCGGGATGGGAAACTGGAGCACGGTGTCCTCGGCGTCGGCATTCAGGAACTCTTTGCACCAGTCGGCCTTCAAGGCCCCGTTCTTCGTTCTGGGAGCGTTTCCCCACTGTTTCTTTTTCATTCTCTTTCTCCCTGTTCCCCTAGAATGGGGAGTTGTTTTTCTGTGGTTGTTTGGCTGAGTCCTTCCGACGAGCATCGGCAAGCAGCGCCTCTTCGTGGCAATAAAACTCTTCAGCCGAGGCCGGCACTACCCCTAAGGGTCTCCTAATTGCATCGTGAAGTGCCTGCCGAAGGCGCTCAAAATCTTCGGCCAGAACCACCTTACCGCGTGGATCTTGAACGAGTTCCGCTTCGCATCCATGGCCATTGATCGCAGTGTATCTTTGTGTCATTGGATTGGACTTGTTTCCTTTCTGCTCAAGTGTTTTCCGTGACGCTCTCTCCATCTTCAAACGAGCACATGTAGCAATGAACCTCATCCTCGTGATATGTATTCACAAACTCGTGCGCGTCGTCGCGGAAGATTATTAGAATTTCTTCCATCCGGATGGTGAGAACATCGTTTTCTGAAATCCCGAGAAGGTCTTGGAAAAATTTGTTCGGCTTGTCAGTGTCGTCGTGAATGTAACACGAAATGAACGGACCTTTCCCTTTGCTGTAAGCGGCCAACAAATCGTTTTTATCAAGGTGTTCCGTCTTGTTCATAGTCTCCCTCCCGCTTGTAAACTACTTGCTATTTTCCTTTCTCTGTCCACACCAGCCATCCGGCATTCCCTGGACCCACTCCATTTCGTGCGGGCGTATCCCAAGGGGTTCTCCGTTCTGATCTAATACGGAAACCGCCCCCAGTCCGTTCATGTATGCCTGATGGATTCCGGCCAAGGCGTAGGAAATTTTTTGTGCGGCCATGGTCGGGTAATAGTCGCTCGTGACTGTCCTGGGCAGCCTGACAAGGGCTTCCTCGAAAACCCCGCCGCACTCGCAAGGGTCCTCGTGTTGAGTAGGTGGCGCGGCCTTGGTGCTGCAGCGGGAGCAAGTGAGGGAAAATTTCGTCATCTGGCCGGCCTCCTTGGTTGCTCAATGCACTTGACGGGAACTTCTTTCTCTTTGGCCACATCGATCGTGCATGTGGGCATGGAGTCGCACTCATGGTATTTTTTATGCGGGACACTGTGAGCGCAATCGGCACAATGTCTGTACTTTGTGGCTTTGTTGCATATTACCAACATATACCATTCTCTCACAAAAATCATCAACTGCCAAAACTCTCACAAATCTCAAAATCATTAAAAGTAGCCTATGAGTAAAAGCTCTATGACTCAATGACTTGAGTTCAGGAGCGTGGATACATGATACCTCTTGATGGAATTATGTCAATTGCGAATGTTTCATAATATTCACAACCTCACCCCGCCTGACCTTCGTTTTTAAAATTTTCAAGTAAGCCAATCTCGGAAAGATTATGTGTATAATCTTGCCAAAAGTATTATAATCCTGCAATTTCGCGTAAAGTTATCATAAATGAACGGTTGGAACGATTTTAGTTCTTTTGGAATGTGCTGAATGTGCTATAATCTTGAAAACAACAAATGTCTGTTAGAATTTCAAAGACCGTGGAGTCTAACTGAAAACGTGTGGAGCTTGATAGATGAATGAATGTCTCACTTTTCCAAATTTGGGCCTTTTGGTTGGCTTTGGGGCGTGGCTCCGGATTGTGGCCACATTTCCGGTGGAGGAGTAGTCGTGTCTCGCGAGCCGCGCCTTTGTCCTCGAGTCTGTGATGGGATCTTCTATCGCGCTGCCAGAAATCAGAGTGAGGCCGATCTTTGCGCCTCTTGTGCTGCAAAAGTTCAGAGGGGGACAACGGGGTTTTCTGCTCTGGAATTGCCGTTTGGAAAAAGATAGGGAAGGTGTAGACGCGTTGAGGCTTTAGAAAAGGGTTCAGTCGCTGACTTGAATATATGAGGTGTTCGGTGATCATCAAAACAGTCAATGGCACAATCTGGGATTGTCAAGAGAGGGGCTGGTGGACTTCCGGCCTGGGTTCAATCTGTCTTGAGCACGAAGGGTGGTTTTTTGTTCCTGCAGAGTATTCAAAAAGATCTAGTTATGGCCTCTATGGGACCAAAGAGGAAGCGATGGGTGTTGCCGACTCTGTTGGGTGTGAAGGGTAGGTGGTGATGGTTAAGATAAATAAGACATTTTCTTGCGGGAATTTTGCGTTTCACCTCGGTGTGTCTGTGTCAATATCATGGCCTCAACTTTGGTATGTTGACAATGATGATGCAGGTGAGAGGACGTGGCTTCCTCTTGCTATCACCTGTTCCGGATTTTCTGGCAGTGGCGCAAAAATTTTGGGAGTGATTGTCGGTCCTGTGCGCTTGCATTTTGGCTGGAATCGGTGGGGAGCGAATAGCCCTAAGGAGACCCATGACTAAGCTCTGTTCAAACTGTGGTGCCTGTTGTTCTCTCCACTCTATTTTTTTAGAGAGGATTTTATGAAGGCCGTCATATTCAGGAAGTTGGAATCCAAGGTTCTGGAAGATGAAGAGGGGCGTCGGGTTGCAGAATGGGCAATCTCATTAAAGCCTTGTCGTAATAGCAGGGCTTTTTTGGGTGAGGCCATTTGGGTGATTTTGTGTTCAGGCATTTCATACAATGCAGCCAAAACCATGGAAGAAGCATTCTATCGGACTGGCACCTGCAACCATCCACACAAAGCAACAGCCATATCCAAATGGCAAGCAAATCATCGTTTGTGGTGGAAAAATTTCTCGGCCATGGACACCGTTGAAACAAAAATCAGTTTCCTCCGAACGTTGCCATATATGAAGGGCAAAGCCCTTCCTTTTCAACTGGCCAAAAATCTTGGGATCAATTCGGTGTGTAAGCCCGATGTCCATTTAATCCGCCTAACCGATCTGCATGGCTATAAAACTCCGCAAGCCATGTGCGAACGAATAGCCAGAAAAACTCATAAAACTGTCGCCTACATAGATACGGTTCTGTGGTTCGCGGCCATGAAGGGCTGGGCTTATAAAGAACCTGACCAGGAAGGTCTGTAAGGAATGTGCTTGTGAAGTCTCCAACTGATATTAAACGGATGGCAAAAGAAATGGTTCAGCAGTCAAGGTTGAGCGATCAGACCGTTTCGCATAAAGAGGCACTAGATAGAGCGGCCCAAGCGGAAGGGTATCAAGATTGGGCTGATTGCAAGAGGGTTTGGAAGTTGAGAGACTCCAGAAAAACGAGGTAAGATTACATGGACAGCAAACAAATGATCATCGCCTGTTGCGCCAATATGAGAAACCCCCTGGAGCATGCTCAAAATCGGCTTAAACAGGCTTTCGAGGCCATAGCCAAGATCGAGGCGGAAGGGACTTCCTTTGACGAGCGCCTTGCGCTCATCAGGCAGCTTGAGAACCATTTCGGCACAATCCAAGCTGACATGGAACGGGCCAAGATGGCAATCTAGAGAAGCACCCTGGCCGCCTGGGGAAGCCCGGGCGGGGTGCAATAAATGAGGTCCGCATGCACAAATTTCAGGAAAATGACGAAGGCGTTCACCTAGTCCACCCCGAACATGAGGGCATGTTGTGCGGCCTGGGCTGGTCCGAGGTCAACAGATTGAAGCCCACCCGCAAGAAGACGGTAACGTGCCGGGAATGCGCCCGTCTGATTCATGGGCTTCGGACGATCAAGTACAAGCTCCACCCTGCGGACGACGGCGATTGAGTAGAGGGAAACATGAAATATAAAAAGGCAGTCAGCGCCAAAATCGTGAAACTCCTCAACCTGGCCAGGTCCACCACCAGCCAGCATGAGGCGGAAGCAGCCTTGGCCAAGGCCAAGGAACTGCTCGACACCTACAACCTCAACGAAGGAGAGGCCTCCGTCTACGCCGAAGGCATCATTGAACAGTTTTCCCCCTACGGGTGGACCCAGCGGCCCCGATGGGTGGCCGATTTGGTCAGCACCATTGCATATCATTTCAACGTGCGATCCTACATCAACGAATCCTTTGCCTCATGGTTCAGCCGCTACCACGGCTTTTACGCCTTTTGCGACGCAAAAAACGCCGGAAAAATGTCTGACGATGATTACAACCTCAAGGGCTTCGTGCTCATCGGATTAGATGTGGACGTGGAAATCGCAGGACTCGCCTACGACTACGCCCGCCATACCATGCACCGCATGTCGAACAAATACGCTCGGCAATTCCCGGTCGAAGGCTGCTACATTGCTCGGATGAGCTACGCGGAGGGACTTGTCCAGGGGCTTTCCCAAGCCCTTTACAACAAGGGCAGAGGAGCCGGAGCCGTTTCCGGCCCGGCCCGGCCCTCCGTGGGCACCGAGTTGATGAGGATGGACGAGCTTGTAAAAACGAAATTCGACCTCATTGATGAATACCTTAAGAGAAAAATTGATCTTCGCGACATGGCGGAAAGGGAATGCAAGACCAATTTTGCCGCAATGGAACAAGGCGAAAGCGACGGCAGGAGCCTTGAGCTCGCGCGAGGCCTCCGCACCGGAACAGGCTCCCTGGCCTTGGAAGGCTGAAAGGGCGGTTGGCCGTCATTTGGTTAAGAACCCCACCCCCCTGACCCGGCGCAGTCTGGCCAGAGGGCAGAGGAGGAGATAAAATTCATGGATATGATGGAGCTTACGAAACTGATTCTATATGTCGGCACCGGCTTTGCCGCTGTCCAAGCCATAGCCAATTTCATGCGCTCTCATAATTGGAAACCCGCCGCGATTAGAACCGCTTTGGGCTTTGCCATGATCGCGCTTGTGCATTCCCCTCAGGTTGAGGCGAAATTGGCAATGTGGGAGACGCAAGCAGAGCAGCAGACCGAACAGGTGGAAGTGAAGTCGGAAACTTCCACCCAGGTCGTTGACCAGGGCGAGTGGAATAAAAACGACTGAACCACCCTCAGGCATACCAGCCGCGCAGGGTGTTGAAGAAGGAATATAGACCATGCAACGGCATTTCCCCGACGACCTCAAGCCCATGTTTGAGAAGATAATGGCAGAGGCCAGAATTTGGGCAGATACCGATGACCCAATTTTGGGTGAAACTCGTGTTCAAGCCGCCTTTGCCCTTGTAGGGATCGCTATTACCATTGGCGAGGCCCACGGCCTTCTCCGGGTTTATTGGGAGACAGAGGGTGGAATGATGGACATACCGGACGACCTTGACGATATCCTAGACCTCTATGAAGACCTTTGCGAGAAGCACATGAGAGGCGGTACGTGCTTCCTCCAATTGTAGAACTGTGCCATAGCCCCGGCCTTTGCGGTCCCCCACATGATGATTATGATAAACTTCAAAGTTTTCTACCGAGGACGATTAGCATGCGCATGATAGTGGCAACTGTAGCTCTTGGGATTGTAAGTCTTACTCTTCTTCATGCCGCCTTGACCTTCAAAGAAGCCCCGGAAATAAGTCTGATGGTGGATAAAGGCATAGTCATGATCAATGGAGGCCATATAACTGCCCCGGAAGGTGTTGGCTACTGGCTCAACTCCACTGATGGTGAATATCGCCTCATGATCCAAGAAGGGCCGAACAGCAGCTCCTACACAACATTCCTCATAATCTCGGAAATCAAACTTATATCGTCGGACAACGGAGGCGGAATGCTTCTTGATGGCGCACACTTCGAAATAGCTGACACTTTCAAAATGGATGGCGTCCGCTTAGTAAACGTGAAGAATGACTTTTCCGCTCAGAGATCGAGCAGCGACTAATTGTGAACCACCCCCCAAGAGGCGCAGCCTCGCAGGGGGAAGAAGAGGAGATACACACATGCCCCCCGAACCCGAATACGTCACCTTGACCCAGGAAGAAATGAAGGCCGAGCGCAAAGAGCGTTGTTTTAAACTTATAGAGAGGTCCAAGGCTGGGAACATCACCGGGAGCCACAGCGAACAGATCATGTGCGCCATGGCCCTTGGCCGCATGGACGAGCTGACCGACGAGTCGTGGACCAAAGACCCTTGGTTGGCATGGTTCCACCGCCTGGACGACATGCAGCGCGAAGTGGTGAACGAATGGCGTGAAAAGCATCCGCACGGATAGTTAAAAGTTTACCGCTATGCTACCGGCCCCGGCCCTTTGCGGTCCCACTTTGCACGATATGTCAACCTTGACCAATGAATGAGTGGAATTAGGAAGGCTTACCAAATAGAACCGTAATGGCGGGGATTGCGAACACCAGGCAATGCGACACAATCCCAACTCGTGACACACCAAAACCAATGAGACGAGGTAAAACGTGACACAGAAAAACACGACTCCGAAAAAGATGAGCAGGAAGTGACCGGCCCCCAGTTCACCTTTCCGGTCGGCAAGGAGGTTGCCACGCAGGGCAACCACACGCTCATGGCTGCGCCCCCTGGCCGCTCCATGCTCGATGAAAACAGCCGCTTGCCCGTGGCAGACAACACAGCCCCGGCCAAGACCGGCTACCTTGCCCAGGAGTGGATCAAGCAAGCCCAAGCCTGTGGCGTTCCAATTGTCCACCTGATGCCCGAAGACTCAGAGAGCAGGAAGCGGAACAAGGGCCTTGACGCCACCCTGGCCAGATCCAAAGACAAAGGCGAGAGCCAGGACTAGGAGGGAGGTTCAATACATGAATAAGAACGAATCGCAAAAAGATGCTCCCTACTGGCACAGGGGAAGAATCCTGCAAATTGCCGGGCTGGTCTTCCTGATCTTCTTATTGGCCACATCCTTTACGCGCTGTCTTTCCTCAGACTCGGACAACCAGGAGCGAGAAGACAAAACCGCGTCCCTTGCCAATGAACCCCACGCAACAAGCGACACCATTCTTGAAGCTGAGAAAAGTTTGCTCACAGCCCTTGGCGATCTTCTCCGCGCCGTTGAAAAGGCAGACCAGGAAGGGAAGGACTTCATCGAAATCCCGGACTCGGTTAAGGTGTTGATGAAGAACCGCCCAACGGCACAGGAAGGAAAGGACCGCCAGTAGGTGGGGGAGGTTCCACACATGAATAAGAACGAATCGAAAAAAGACGTACCTGAAGTGACCGGCACCAAATTCAACACGCTCATGGCTGCGATCCCTGGCCACTCCATGTTCGACGAAAACAGCCGCTTGCCCGTGGCAGACAACACAGCCCCGGCCAAGACCGGCTATCTTGCCCAGGAGCGGATCAAGCAAGCCCAAGCCCTTGGTGTTCCAATTGTCCTCCTGATGCCCGAAGACTCTGAGAGCAGGAAGCGGAACAAGGGCCTTGACGCCATCCTGGCCGAGGGGCAACTGTCAAGTGTTCCTTGACAGTTGCCCCTCGGCCAGCTCGTCCTCGGCCATGCCAGAGGGAAAGGATGAAATGCCGGTGTTCGTATTAAAAACCAGAATCGACAAATAAGAGGAGCTCAGAAAGTGCCGCAGAACAAACAACTATACACTAATGAACAGATCGAAGAGATTCGTTCCCACGAGGAGGAAGCCAGTCGCTTCTTTCGCTGGACTCTTGGAATTCTCTTCGCCACAGTGTGCGCTGTTTTCTTTGCTTTCGAGGTAGCCCACAATATAGTTGCTATAGTGGTAGGCTTTGGCGGGCTATCACTAACCGCACACTCCTATGTCCAATGGATAAAAGCACTAGACAACCGAGATAAGGCCAGAGGGTACGGCAACACTATCTTGTATCCTCACTGTGCCGTGGCTATCCTAGCCGTGGCCGTCTTTGGCTACGTGTTTTTCATCAGATAGCTTTTGACATCCTATTCCTTCAAAAAAGGCATTCTCAGAGTCAGCTTCGACTCCAAGGGTTCGCGCTTCACAGGCCGACCGATGTCGACGACTTTTCTTGCCATGACGCCGCAGGCAGAGGCAGCAGGGCTGATTCGTATGCGCCGGAGCCTTGACCGGTTTCAAGCTTCTTGTTACAGCTTTGTTGAAACGAAAACCTTGAAGCTTCAATCTCCGGAGATGGCATGCGAAACCCCTTCATCTTAAAGGCATTGCCGCCAGACCGCCCTTTTTGTGACCGCACTGCCGAACTGGAAGAGCTGACAGGCCATGCTCGTGGGGGTGTTGATGTCGTGCTCAGTTCACCCAGAAGGTATGGCAAAACCTCTCTCGTCTTTCGTGTTCTCGCTCAGTTGCAGGACGAGGGCTTTCTGACCATATACACCTCCTTCGACCAGGTGGACTCTTCCGAAAGCGCCGCAAAAACCCTGGCACAGGGTATCGCCGCAGCTATCCAAAGAAACGAAAAGGGCCTGGATAAGGCCATTCGGTGGGCAAAGAACGTCCTGACCAGCTTTCAGCCTGCGGTCACCATCGATCAGGATGGGAATCCGGTTTTCACTGTAGCCCCCAAGCAAGGGGCTTCAGGCCTGGAGCTTCTTGAGCAGACCATGCAGGATCTGGAAACCATGGCCAGCAAGCTGGATGAGAAGGTTGTGCTTGTTTTTGATGAGTTTCAGGAAGTGACACGACTCCCGAATAGCGAAGGTGTTGAAGGGCTCCTGAGAACTCGTGTGCAGACCCAGCTTTTTTCCCATTTCTTTGTCGGGAGCAGACGCAGCGTGCTTGAGGCCATGTTCACCAACCGGGGGAGGCCATTTTTCAAGAGCGCGCTCATGATGTCCCTTCCCCCCTTGCCCCTGGATGAACTGGCTGGCTATTTCAAGGCTCTTTTTGCTGACGGCAAGGATTGTCCAGACGACGTAGCCGAGTTCCTGGCTTTTCGCTCCAAAGGCTACGGGTTCTATGCGCAGCAATTGGGCTTCTACGCATTCAGCCTTGCCGACAAGGCCGCAACCTTGGAAGAAGCACAGAGGGCCTATGCCCTGGTGGTAGAGCAAGCTGCACCCGGCTTTGAAATGGTTGTGTCCTCGCTCACACTCAATCAGATCAAATTGCTGAAGGCTTTGGCCACGGCCCCCTCCAGGGAGATGACCGGAGGGGAATATCTGGCGCGCCATGGTTTGGTCGCCTCGAACGTGGCC
The DNA here is from genome assembly GCF_030282845.1 of Pseudodesulfovibrio pelocollis. Lineage (GTDB taxonomy): Bacteria > Desulfobacterota > Desulfovibrionia > Desulfovibrionales > Desulfovibrionaceae > Pseudodesulfovibrio > Pseudodesulfovibrio pelocollis. Next base: position 44,504 of record NZ_JASTWE010000002.1, on the reverse strand, counting down.
TATGCGCGCAAGGGTCTTGTCGAGCAGGATCTCATCGAGAAGGGACCGGACGGAAATTGGCGGCTGACTGATCCCTTCTTTGCCGAATGGTTGATTTGACATCCTCTTCGGCCTTCAGGCCGGGGAGGTTTGAATAGTCAAAAAAATTCCTTTTTTTGGATGTTTTTCTTTGGTCCCCCTCTCACCAAAACATGTAGATGAGAGGGGAACATGTCTTACAGAAAAAACATCACCGTGAAGTCACTGATCGTAGCTGAAAATATTGACGTAGCAAAAGCCATCGCCCAGGCCATCGATGCCGAATGGAATGGCTCCCATTTCGAGAACACGGAAACCATCATAATTTGGCTGGTCGACAACATTCTCAGATACCTATCCCCGGAGAACCATGACCCTGCATGGTCCGGAATGTGGACTCTCGACCAACTTCCCATGCTTCCCGGCCGACTACTCGCTCAACCGGTCAAGGATACTCAAGAGCACTTCAAAAAAGTCCGTGCCCTTTTCCAGCGAGAAGACGTCGACCACGTTATTTGCGCCACAAACCCCGAGGAAGAGGGGGAAAGGGTTTTCCGGCTACTCCGCATGCATTTGGGATCAAAAACACGCTGTAGCCGATTTTGGCCACATTCAATGGCCCCTTCCGAAATAAGAAGAGCAATAGCTTCCGCCGGCTCACTTGAACCCCTGGACAAACTCGCCGCCAGATCATTTATAAAAGCGGAAACGGATTGGCTGGTTACCATGAATATGTCGCGACTCGTGGCTATTGTCGCGCAGACACGCGATGTTGTCATCAACCGATATACTCCCATTCTTGCAATACTCGCAAAGCGCCACCGTAAAATGGAAGCATGCGCCGCAGGTTCTAGCTACCAAGTTGCCATCGCATGCATCTTCAATGGCTCAACCTTTGATGCGCATTGCGTTGACCCGCAAAGTCTTCAAACCCTTTCCTTCAGCGACAACATAAAAGCCAAAAAGATCTTCAAGGATATCGAATCCCGGCAAGCTGTCGTCCAACAAGTTAAAAGGTTCAAAGAATCCAAGCTCCCGCCAAAGCCATTCAACACCGTGGACATGATTGCTACCGCCAATTCTGTCCTCGGCTTTGCGGCCTCAAAAACAATGGCTGTGGCCAAGTCGCTCTACGAACAGCACAGGGCTATCTCGTTCTATAAAACGGCTGGCCATCAATTCGCGAAAAACAAAAACACGTCCCTCCAGAACATACTCGCGGTTCTTCACCCTTACCATATCGAGCTCGTTGAAAAGATACTGGAGCGGCTAAATGCGAAACCCCACTTCGTCGATGACTTGTTTACTGCAAACGAATTCGATGAAGTTGCGATTTCCCCGACCGAAGTGCCCATCAACGTCAATGAACTCAACACGGCCGAAAAAAGTCTTTACGCCTTGATCTGCAAGCAGTTCATAGCTTCTCTCCTTCCCCCCGAGGTGACTCTGTGTAATGAAAACCTCATCTCGGTTGGAAAACACCTTTTCAAGGCTCAAAACCAAAAGTCGGCAGCAAAAGCCTGGACTACAGCCGCGGACTGGAATGCCGAAGAAGAAAAGGCCATTCCCTTCCTTGTCGAAGGGGATGAACTAGAGATCATCCAGACAAATATCCTCGAGGTTCCCTCTTACACATTTGAGCCTTACACAGAGGCATCATTGCTTGGACAGATCAAAAAGTATGAAAACGAATTCGGGTTGAACAACGCGATATGCAAGCAGGCTCCTTCTCTCATCGAGTATTGGGGCTCTCGCAACCTGCTGGAAAGAAACGGCAGGGAAATCCTAATTACCGAAAAAGGACTTGCGCTCATCAAGTTCTTAGAAGAGATGGCAAAACACATACCTGAAATGAATCTCTTCTGCGCACCGGATTCCATGTGCTATTGGGCAAGCGAACTCGTTTCTGGTTTTGAGAAATACCCTGACGAGAGGGAAGCATACAGATATGCTATGGGAATCGTACAAGAATACCTGAGCATTATTGTTGAGAGCTGTCGAGAGAAGAAGGAACAACTCAAGCTAATCCGTCTGGTAACTCCCGAACTGGGCAAATGCCCCATTTGTGATGAAACTGTCGTCGAGACGCCAGCCGGCTATAAATGCTCTTCAAAGGCAAAGTGTCCCTTGTTTCTCTCCAGAAAGGCCTTTGGCGCCACACTCACTTCCTCGGAAGCCAAGAAACTGCTCTCTGAAGGAAAGACCTCTCCCCTTCGCTGCTTCAGCAAAAAGAAGAATAAACACTACACGGCTTCACTGGAATGGGATGCCGAGAACAAATGCCTCAAGCCTGTTTTCGATTCAGGAGGCCTTGGGTTATGCCCGGCCTGCAAGAAAGGTCAGATATTGGAAAGAAAGAACAACTTTGGCTGTTCTGCATTCAGGGAAAACGGCTGCAACTTTTTCATAAATAAATATGATGGGGAGGGAGGCTTCACCAAAGAAGCACTCCAGGAATTATTGGAAACAAAGAGAACCAAAAAATACTACACGTTTTCCAAGAAAGACCAAAAAACCTACCAAGCCAAACTGAAGCTGGAGTTAGACGGCGAAATCACATTCATCTACAAAAACAAATTTTAAGCCCTGTTGACGCATCCCTCTCTTGCAATGTAAAATTGTTTGAACCGGTGGAGAGAACACCTCACACAAACAGGAGAGAGGAGAACGGTTGAAGCGAGTATAAAATGGATATCATTGCCATCATGGCTGTAGTCATTCTGGGCTACATCATACTTCGCCTTTTTGAGGGCAAGCCAAATTTCACCGATTCTTCCATAGTGAGATCGGAAGAATACATTTCTCGGCTTCTTTCCATACACAACGGCTCAATAACGGTCTCGCCTGCCCGACTCGTAGGCTGGGAAGGAGAGAGGGACGTGCTCTTTCTCCTCGAGGCCGTTGGGAAGGGAATCGTTTACTGGAACGTCGGTGTGCGCTTCCGGGGTCAGAAGTGCGAGTATGACATACTCGTTCTCTCTCCCTTTGGCGTGTTGCACGTTGAGGTCAAGGCATATGCCGGAACCTACGTCCCGGCCCCTGGGGAGCCCCTTCAGAATCCGAACAATTGGGAGAAGGTTAACCCGTATACCGGAGAAGCCAAGACCACCTGGTCGCCCGTTTCTCAATCCCTGCGGGCCAATAACATTTTGCAGCAGACCCTCACTGTCACCTGCGAGAAGTCGATCACCGTTCAAACTGTTATCGTCTTCCCTGACAAAGGCTTTCGCGTGGAAAGGATGGCCGACAGCAGATTGCCGTGGTTCAATGCCAGAAACTTTCAGAAGTTCTACAGGGCCTTTTCACATGGCCTTCTGAATTCGCCCGGATTGGATCTGGTGGATATGGTCAAGATTGCGTCCGTGTTGGGACAATGCGGCTTTGAGCCTGTTTTCTATGACGCAGAACTCTTTAAGAAGGATGGAGCTTGATGAACCTTTTCCGCTTCCGTGAAAAATATGGCCTTTCCTCCCAAGCAAAGAACCACCATTCGTATTTGCTTGGGTTCATCAATTGGATCTCATCGCTTGGTTGCCCGGCGCCATCTCCTTTGCCTCAAGCTAAGAAATTCTTCTGTGATCCAAAGGAGCTTGAAGAACGTTGAAACACTCCTTCTGATTTTTCAGAAAAAGATCGGCCACGGATAATGGCCATGCTCTGCCAGCCTCACACTCCACCATTTCTGCAACCTTTTCGGCTGGAAACGCAGACCGATAACAGCGGTCTGCGCTCAACGCTTCCACATAGTCGCAAAGACTGATAATTTGTGACGACAAATCAAGAGCGCGGCCTGGCATACCGGAAGGATACCCATGCCCGTCAAATCGCTCATGGTGTTGTAATATTGAACAAAAAACTTCCCTATCAAAATAGCACCCTACGGAAGTTGCAAAATGCATGTATTTTTTGGCACCGATCACTGCATGATTTTGAATGGTAGCCTTCTCTTGCGCCGACAAGTATTCCTTTTTGAAAAGGATATCCGGCGCAAGAAAATACTTCCCGAGATCGTGGAAGAACCCTGCCCACTGCAACCGATTGCATTGGGATTCAGAAAAGCCTTGAATCTTACCAATAAAACTACAGAGATTCCCAACTCGGATGCTGTGCAGGTCTATTTCCAGCTTTGCGCAAACATCCAATTTTTCCTTGGCATCACGTATACAACTCTGACCGGCTGCGCCCAAGATTTCGTAATTGTACATGTTGCTTTCGCCTTCTAGACACCGATTTCTTCAGGAAGCATAACTTGAATCTCGTTTTGCCAATAATTAACGACATCGACACCTGCCAGCTCCAATTTTTCCTGATCAATACTTTCTCCGGCCAGCAGTGCGTCCCACTGTTTCTTGGCACAGGGAGTTTGGAATAGTTCTTCGACACCGCGAGCCTGCATCGATGCGACGTAAGCAGGGAAAGAGGACAAAAACTGAAGAACCTTTTGTTCCTCCAGATACATTTCTGGGGCGTCTCGAATCATACGTCTGAGTTCGAATTCAGATATTTCGAGCATGATGGAAAGTCTGGGGATCAACCATCCATGGAATTGCTGCTCCGCCGTATTCAGGAAGTCCGAGACCCATCTGCTCTTGTCTTTGATGTTCATCGCATCTACCCACGGGGTAATGTAGGAGAACCCATGAGTAGCCCCACGCAAAGCCCTGTCGAAAACAGCCTCACCTCCCCGTTTATTCAAGAGGCTGTCGACGTCCTCGCCTTCAGGCAAATCAACCACCCAGCATTCAAGTCCCCGCTGAAGCAACAACGTGCAAATTTGGATGGCGGCCTTACGGCCTGCATTGTCTGCATCAGGAATGACGTAAGCGTAGGATGCCAGTCGCGAAATCAGATCAGCATGAGCTTCGGTGAAGGCTGTTCCAAGGTAGCCGACTGAGTTTTCATAGCCATGACTGACCAATGACAAAACATCCAAATACCCTTCAATCAAATTGATGGCCTTCATTTTCTGGACGGACTTGCGCGCTTGGAAGAGACCGTAGAGCATCCGGCTTTTTTTGAAGAGGGGACTGTCTGGACTGTTGAGATATTTTGCGTCCTGCGTGTCGGTTATGTCTCTGCCACCAAAACCTGCAATTTTTCCAGTTAAGGTGTGGATCGGGAAGATGAGCCTATCCCTAAACCGATCATAGATTCGGCCTGATTCGGCCTGGCCAACAACTCCGACCTGAAGCGCGTCATCAACGGAGCACCCCTCATCTCGAAGAAACGCGGCAAGGTTTTGCCATTCGTCAGAGGCATACCCGATTCCGAAGCGCTCAATAATCTCCCTCGTCAAGCCTCGTTTCCGGGCGTAGTCCCCGGCTTTGCCGTGGGCATGCAATTCTAAAGATTGGCTATAGAAAGACTGCGCCAGGTCAACCGTCCGCTGAAGAGCGTTTGTAGGGCTGACAGATGGAGCCTGCGTGAGCTGGACGCCTGCCTGTTCAGCCAACCATTTTAAGGTCGTAACGAAATCCCATCCCTCCATTGAGGACACAAAATCGAAAACGTCTCCCGCGGCCTGACAGCCGAAACAATAGTACCGCCCTTCAGGAAATATGTGGAATGACGGCTTGGTTTCCTGATGAAAGGGGCATGCCCCTTTCATTGAGCCTGACGAAGGTTTAAGATCAAGGTTGTATCTGTGCGCTATCTTCTCCAGGGAGAGCTTGCTTTTTATTTCCATGATGTTGTTCAACATATGAATGCATCCTTTCTGAGACGAAGTAAGAGACTGAGGGAGGTTGAACGCAAAGACTTCCCCCAACGGAACTGTGTTTCCAACCAGAACTTATTCCGAACAACAAAAGACGACAGAGTTTGTGATGAAACCCCTCCAATGATGCCTACCGAATCAATCGATAAAAGTGCTTCCTTCCAGAGCCCGCGGCTTTGGCAATAATAGTCAGCGTGCATAGCCAAAGCCATCGCAATGACGGCTACCTCCGAAGTGACAACAGGACGCTCTGAGGTCAAAGAACCCAAGTATATTTCGGCGCAACTCATCAAAAAGGGTAAAAGCTGGATTCGATCTCCAGGCAGGACGCAGGTGTTGATGAATTCAGTTTTCCTTTCATTCACCTCTATCCACGAACCCCGCATAAGAGGTTTCGGATCTCTTTTCCCATCACAAATTTTCAGTGCGTGATGGATGTGCGGTATTCCCCAAAGCTCACAAATCGTATCGGCGGTATCAAGATCAGTAAATTGTGTAATCATCAAAACCATTCTCCCTCAACCTCCTCAGCTCGCGGGTGGCTCAAAAAAAAAAACGGCCTTTTTTTCAACGTTTTTCCCATTGGAAACTAGACTGTTGGAAAAGAGCAAAAAAAAAGGGTTGGTCCGCAGACCAACCCTTTCACGCCATCAAAACAGCACATCCTTGACGCCGTTCAGGGCATCAAATGCTGGGAGAGTTTTCCCCATGACGTTGGCAATTGAGAGCCTCCAAAAGTAATTGATAGCGATACCAATGGTAGAGGCAATTGTGACACTGAAAAGCAGTTGCAGAACATAAAACATAACTTCTCCTCCTTTCTAGGGAGCCGGCACGATTGCCGCCGCCCATCGAAAGGAGGAGAAGGTGTTTCCTGGGCCTGAGGTTTCCCTCAGGCCCAGGAGTATGCTTATGTTCTGCTATTATGCCGCCTCGGGTAGTGTATACACCCCTCTTTCCATTCGGACGAAGTGGGTCTGCACGACATGACGGATTTCTAATGTACTAAAAGCTTGTTGATACGTGTCAGCAAAAACTTTTTGGGATCAAATGGAGAACGCACCAGAGTTACCTCAAGGTATTTTCCTCCTTCAATAAGGGTGTCATACGCACCATCTTCGTCATGATCCCATACCAACCTTTTCCACTCAGAAAGAGTGAACCAGATTTCAACGGGCTTGCCATCTGCCTTGATGGAAGACAGCTTCTGTTCCTTGTCGCGTTCGAATGCTTTCACGATGAGAGGCCAGAGATCGGCCAAATCATGAATAAGATCCATGTCAATCATCGCATCTTCAACACCCCAAATGGGATTTTTGCTGTGAAGATCGTATTCGTCCCAAACAAGATTGTTTTCATCCCAAGCAAATTTCGGGACAAAGACAACAGGGGCCACATTGATTATAAAACCAGTTTCGCTGCATATTGTGGTATTCATTGTTTCTCTCCGTTGCCAGAGAGCGCAAGAAACCCGTCAGGGCTTCGTGCGCCCTGACGGGTTTCTTAATCATTTTTTAGGGTTGGGTTTGGACTACGACTTAGAGTCACCATTGTGCTTTCTGGTCACATACCACAGGCCGACAGCACCGACGATGATGGACATAACCAAAAGAGCAATAGAGGAATAGGTGTTAATTTCCATTTTTACCTCCGAAATGGCTGATCAAACAGGCTGCAATCAAAGTGATTATACCCGTGAGCCAATTTATCCAAACATAACCTTGGCCTATCAATGCGTAGAGGCATGAGCCTGCGCTGATGGCTACTAGCCAGGCTATTAAGACAATAGCCATGTTTGTTTCTCCTGTAAAGCCAGGACAAACTGAACCCGTCAGGGCTTAATTTGCCCTGACGGGTTTTGTGGCTTTATTTGAACATCACGAAAGCTTCGAGAGCATCTGCGCTAATCAACCCCAGCCAGTGCGGGACAACCGCAAGGGAGGCTCTCAGCGCAACGCCGCCGATCGTGTTTGTGCATCCGATCCCGAAAAGAATCAGAAAACAAAACAGGATTTCGAGTGTTTCTCTTTTAATCATGAGTCCTCCTCACCTTGGGCAGACTTGCTGCCTTACTTCGCGGTAGAAGGCTTGCTCAATTTCAGTCTTCTCTATTCCGAAGACACCCTCAAACTGGCGAACCGTAAAAAGCCGTTCCGAATCGCTTGCGCTGATCCGAGACAGCTTCTCACTGGCATCGCTCATTTTGTACCACACCCCGGCCACCAGCAGCTCTTGGTCTGTGCAGACCTGAACATCGCTGACTTTGTAGATGGGGGATATGTGCTTGGGCTTCATCGTGATTTCGTTGGTCCCAAGGATCGCGATGATCAAAAAAACCAACGAAGCAAGAGTTTTTCCTATGATGGTCAATGTCGCTGTGATCATTGATTTTCCTTTGGGCTAGGCCACTTCAACCTCGAACTCGATCCTGTCGCAGAACTCGGCCTGCTTACCCTTGTTCCACCTGGACACGGGTCTATAATAGCCGACAATTCTGGTCCAGATTTCGGTTTCCGAACCACAATGCGGGCAGGCCTCCTCCTCTCCCTTCAGATACCCATGATCCGGGCAGATTGAGAAGGTCGGCGTGAAGCTGATGTAAGGCAGCTTCGTCAAGGACATGGCCTTGACTATGAAGCTTTTGAGCGCATTCCTGTCGCTCGCAGCCTCACCCACGTAGGTGTGGAACACCGTGCCGCCGGTATACAGGGTCTGGAGATCGTTTTGATGCTCCAGAGCCTCAATCGGGTTCGTGGTGTACCCCACGGGCAGAGCCGTGGAGTTGGTGTAGTATGTCTCACCATTGCCGGACTGGATGATGTCGGCATATTGCCGCTTGTCGATCCTGGCCAGGCGATAGCTGGTCCCTTCCGCCGGAGTGGCTTCCAGGTTGTACATGTTTCCGGTTTCAGCCTGAAACTCCTCAGTCAGCTTCCGCAGGTGCTTAAGCACGCGCTGCATGAGTTCGGAACCCTCACGGGTTTCGATCCCCTTGCCGATGAGGTTGAGGCAGGCCTCATGGCCGCCGACCAGGCCAATCGTGCTGAAGTGTCCCTTGTAGCCGTTCTTAAGGTAGCGCTTGGTGAACGGGTAGAAACCCGCCCCCAGGAAGCCGTTAAGCATCTTGCGCTTGATCTCCAAAGACGTCTTGGCCAGCTTGGCATGCTTGGTGACGAGTTCGAAGAATTCCTCCTCGCTCTCGGCCAGATAGCCATACTTGGCCATGTTCAGGGTGACGACGCCTATGGAGCCGGTGAGGTCACCAGCGCCAAACAGGCCGCCCGTCTTTTTCTTCAGCTCCCGAATGTCCATTTGGAGTCGGCAGCACATGGAGCGCACGTCCTCAGGCCTGAGGTCGGAGTTGATGAAGTTCTGAAAGTACGGCACGCCGTACTTGGCCGTCAGATCCAGGAGCATCCCGCCAACTTCCGATTCCCAAGGGAAGTCCTCGGTGACGTTGTACGTCGGAATCGGGAAGGAGAAGATCCGGCCGTCGGCATCGCCTTCGGTCATCACTTCCACGTATGCCTTGTTGATCATGTCGGCTTCCTTCTGGAAATCTCCCAGTTTCCACTCTTCATGGTACTTGCCGCCGATGATGGCAGGCTCGTTGGCCATGTGATTGGGACAGGAGAGATCGAAGGTCAGATTGGTGAACGGGGACTGTCCACCCCAGCGCGAGGTGGTGTTAAGGTTGAACACGAATTTCTGCATGGCCTGCTTAACCACCCTCCTGTAGACGAACTCTGTGGGAGGTTCGACGCCAAGCTCCTTTTGGAGCTTGAGGATATCGGCGCGGACCAAGGGGGCCAGGTAGGTGTCCACATTGTTGAATGCTTGGGCGCCAGCCCATTCGTTCTGCAGCGTACCCAGGAAGTTGACCATCTGCCCGAGGGCGGCGTCAAAGTGCTTCGCGGGGGCCGAGCTGCAGTAGCCTGGGTTGTTGAACCCTTCGAGAAGGAGATCCCGAAGAGACCAGCCAGCGCAGTAGCCGGCGAGGCCGAAGGAAAGGTCATGGATGTGCATGAATCCGTCCCCGTGGGCCTCTTTGATCTCGACTGGGAGCTTTTCCAGGGTGTACCGGGCCTGTTGCGTTCCCGACAGATTGAGCATCAACCCCTGAAAGGAGTGGCCCATGTTGGCATTTTCAGCGACCCGCCAGTTGGTCTCGTCCAGGTAGGAGTCGATCTGCTTGGCTGTGTCCCTGAAAATGGCCATGTCGGCACGCACGCTGGCACGCTTCTGGCGATACTTGATGTAGGTCGCGGCTTCCTTGAAGATGTTTTGCTCCATGAGCGTCGCCTCAACCAGGTCCTGAACCACTTCAATGCCCACCCTTTCCTGCCCGAGGGCACACACCTTGGTCCATGCAAGACGTCCCAAGGTGGGGACCAGGGCCGTGTTCGAGCCGCAGGACTCGAAGCACCTCATAATGGCATTTTGAATACGAACCGGATCGCTCTTTTCGAGAGAGCCGTCCCGCTTGATTATGAATTTGGGTTCCATTGTAAATTCTCCTCGTGTTTGAAAAGCGGGGAGAACCACCCCGACGGGTGATTCTCCCCGTTGGGGTGTTATAAATTGTTGATGATGGTGAACTCGGGAGTTCCCCAGTTGAGTATGGCGGATATGGGATCAGAAACGCCCATGTCCCTCAACGCGAGAGTGGCCTTGAAGGCAGGGAGTTCAAGAACGTCCTTGTTGGTCTTCTTGTCGATGACCAACACCATCCCAAATTCACTGTTTACAGTCTCCTCATCCTTGAGGTGATCAGGCTCGCGATACTCCTGAATGTGAAGCTCGTGACCCGTCGGCAGGTAAGACCTGCAGATGGCCAGATCCTCGTCAGTCAGCATCGGAACCGCGGTGGTCCGGAAGTAGAACTTGCCGGGATACAGCTTGGCGAACTCGAAGATGAGACTCAGGTCGGCTTCCGCCCTTGCGGTGGCCAGTTTTGAACGCCTGGTGAGCTCCGGATACTTGTCCCAGGGGCCCTTGACGTCCACACTCACCATGTCGACCAGCTCGTCTTTGAGCAAATCGCCTATGACCTCCGGATGAGATCCGTTTGTATTAATATTGGCCGGAAGGCCCAGGGCCTTGACCTCCTTCAGAAGGATGCTCAGGCCCGGGGTGATCGTCGGCTCGCCGCCGGTAATCACGACACCATCGAGCCACTGCTTGCTGGCTTCCAGGTAGTCCATAATCCTATGGCGGGGTATCCGATCAAGGGTTCCCGAATTCGTGGCCAGGGTCCAGTTGTGGCAGGTGGGGCACCGGAAGTTGCAGCCACCAAGAAAGATGACTGCGGCTACCTTGCCCGGCCAATCGCACATGCTGAATTCCTGAAAACCGCGTATATTTTCCCATATACTCATGCAATCTCTCCTTAATCTCATTGTTTTCAGAGGGCTCATTGAAAAAAAAGCCCACGGATTATTTGAAGAGAAAGCAAAAGCTCCTTGAGGGAACAATTGCTCATCCCCTCAAGGATTTTGGAATTTAAGTAAATAGTTGGTTCCGTTCCCAGGCCAGGAGGAGGAATGCCCTTTCGGGCGGCCAGGATAAGGAACCTTTTTGAATTGAACTTCCATCTCTACCTGCACATGTTCATGTGCAAGAGAGTTTTTTCGAGAGCCAGGTAACGATCCCTCAGACTGACCGGCAAACCGTGATGGACAGTGAAGTCGCCGTAACGCTCACTGTCAAACTCGATTTGGGAGTCGCCTTTGAATTCGTATTTGGTCCCGTCTGCCACCATGAAATGCAGGAATCGAGACTCCTGAATCATGCAGCAGAAAGGGCCAATAATCGGCCCTTTGTGAAGTTCGATGTAAAGACCGCACCGCTTCGGCAGCAAGGCCTCAGGCAGCAAGTCTTTGGGGTTCAGATAGCGTATGTCAGGACTCTTGGTAGCCCTCACCCTTCTATCCTCTTTCTGTGTGTCAACCATTGTCCCTCTCCTTCAACCGGAGAGCGCACGGCCACCCGAAGGCGACCGTGCGCCTTCCGGCAGTTTGGTTGGTTATCTGATTAACGCGGCTTCAAGCATGCCGAATACGGCTTCAGGCATTTCCTCAATGGAGGTGATGCACCTGAAATTGTCTCCGAACATGCTTGCCAAATTCTCTTCATCGTTAGCATCAACTTCAATGCCAAGGCAGAATGCCTCAACACCGTAGCTGCGCGCATCTTCCAATGCCATGATTGCGGCTTCCAACGGGGTCGGGCCACCATCGGTGATGACGAAGAGTATCTTGCGATCTTCCCGGCAGGCCAAAAGGTCCGGAAGGATGTTCCAGACGGCCTGGCCAAGAGGCGTATAGCCCGTGGGGGCAATCCCGATTTCGTTCGTGTACCGCTCTCCGTGCCGAAGCAAGGTCGTGCAGTCATATGACGAATTGCCGGGGAAGGCCGTTATTGCCGTGTTGAATCGACGGTTGCTGCGAAGCGCCATGGTCATTGCCAAGGTCGAACGCAAGGCAAGAGGCATTCTCTGTCGACGCCAACACCCCATTGAACCAGAGTTATCCAGCATGAAGTGGATGGCTGCTTTGTCGATTTTCTTTTGACTCTCTGCCTTGAAGATCAGAGTATCTTTGAACTTCAAACGGTAGATTCGACGAGTGTCAACCCGTGTCCCTGACCGTTTGTAATGCGTATGCATCCGTTCGTAGTCTTGCAGAACCGCGCCCAAATGCCCCATGAGAAATCCCGCTTCAGCGGCGACTTCATTTTCATCCAGGGGCGTTATGTCGTTATCAGGGTATGGAACCTGAATGGCAGGCTTCACATCCTGATCGTCGGCTTTGCAATCCAGCCCTATCTCGTTGAGCAGTGCCTTCAGCTCCTCGCCCTTGCCTTCCGGCAATTGTTCCCAATTCTTCGGGTCCAGGGTTGCGTCAAAGACGTCCTTGTAACTCGATTGGGAATGAGACGAAGCGGAACCAGAAGATGAATTCCTTTCTGAGTCGCCCGACTCGCTCTCCGAAGAGGTCGAACCGTCACAGTCCCCAGAGTCTTGATCATCTCCTTGCCCTTCATCCGAGGAACCACCCTCCTTTGCTTGGTCCTGAGACTCACCGTCCTGACTCTGCGAATCTTTGGAGGTGGAGCCATCTTGGCCCAAGCTGTTTTCTTCTTGGGAAGAATCGGAGGTTTCGTCGGCATCGTCCATCCCGTCTTCCGAAGAATCAGATGTGGACGAACTCGAGCCAGATTGGTCTTTGCCCTCCTCGCCCTGGTCCTGAGAACCTTGGGAAGAGGAGTCATCTTGGCCGTCTTTTTCCGGTTCTCCTTCAAAGGAGTCCGGAGATTGCGATTCGGCCTGGGACTGACTTTCAGATCCGCCCTTCTCGTCTTCCGAAGAATCCGATGTGGCCGAGCCTTGGCCGGTTTGTCCCTCAGAATCGTCATCCTGACTTGAATCGTCGGATGAACCGTTCTGGCAGTCTTGCGCTTGATCTTCTTTCGAAGAATCAGAGGCTTGGGACTGCTGTTGTTGTTTTTGCGCTTCTTCCTTTAAGAGGGCGACGACCTTTTTCGCCAGCTCCAGCGCATGCCACGAATCTCGAGCATGCACCGCCTCGTTAAGGATTGAGTCGAGCTTGGTTACGAATTCAGGGGGGAAAGTCTTCTCCATCAAAGGCTTTTCAACCTCGATGAAAGGTTTCATCACCGCATGGCCGAGCATGTTGTAAATCAACGTGCTCAACATGTAGTTATGGAGAAGAACAAGCGGGTCAACCGGTCCCGCAGGGTACTTCGGCCCTTCCGAGTACATCAACTCATCGTATTCACGAAGGTTGGTCTTGGAGCCGGGATAAAGTAGTCCGTTGAGTCGGTCGACACGCGGATCTTCAATGACGTTCAACAGCTTGCGCGTCAACTCGTCATTGACTTCCTGCATAACCTCGAAGTCGGTATGAGCGCCATGCCCTCCAGCTTCGTGATCCCCAAGTCCAACGTAAAGTTTGCGAATCACTTCACGCGGGTCATGGCCCCTTTCTATGAACTTTTTGATTGTTGGTGAGTACGCAGACTTCTCCAAATCGATGATCGGAAGGACTATCCGCTTGCCATTGGTGTAGGCGCTGTTCCCACCAAATTCTACTTCCACCCCATATTGCTTTGACTGCATGACAGCCGTAAACTGGAGGGAATTTTGAAAATGCTTGTCTATGATCATAACAATCTCCGAATACGGAAAAACCCCGCCAGCAGGGGTTTCCATTTAAGGATAACCCCGCTGGCGAGGGTGTTTTAGAAGAACGGGCTGGCGTCCGTGACCACGCATGCTTCCGAAAAAGCAGGGGTGGGCAAATCCGTCTGGTCCGTTTTTTCTTCCTCTTCTTCCGAAGAATTCCAAAGATCGACGCCTTGAGGCAATTCGAAAACAGGTTCCGAATTTTCCTCGACCTCCGGTGAGGAGATCACGACGTCTTCGGACGAATCCTCTTCGAGTGCGGCCCTGGCCTCGGGGGCGTTGCCGCCGAACACCATTGCAGCCTTCTCGTTGAGGAAGTCTTCGGAATTGAGTCGATTGCTCTGAACAGAGCGCCCGTATTCTTCCATTGCCTTTTCGCTGGTCACGACCTCAAGGACACCCTTGATCATCATGTAGCTGGAACCGACGTAAGGGCCTTTGGAAGGGAGTTTGCTGATGACGTCATCCACCAGGTCGCGGATATGAACAGCCGACGGATGCAGCAGAAGCAGGTTGCCCAGCTTCTCGCTTATCCGGCGCAGCGGACTCAGAGCCTTGGCCGTGCAGTCCGTCTTGCTCGCATCCTGAAACCACAGTTCGTAGGATGATCCCTTGGAAGCCTTGTAGGATTTCCGGGCATCAACGGCGATCTCGTGGAAAAGAGAATCACCGAAGCTGTCCACCAGAGCCTCAAGCCCGGCGTCTTCCGGCCTCACGATGGATTCCGGCGCCGGGGTCATGGCATAGGCCGTCCAGGAAAACCCGAACTTGTACTGCACCTGGGTAGAAGAGAGCAGCTTGTCTTCCACCAGATGTTCCCAGCCGGGGAACCGGGAGGGAAAGTCCAGATTTTTATCGTCATGGTTGGCGAGGAACTCCGTGAGAAACTCCTCGAACTTCTGTTGGTTTTCCTGCAACAGTTGCAGCGCCTCAGGCCACTTCTCCTGACTGATCAGGAAAGAGCTCCTGCTGGGCTTGATGCCGAGCTGGCCGAGACCGAATTCCACGTCCGTTCTGATCTTACGAGCTTCCCGAAGGTCGTCGTTGTCGCAGATCGGAATGGTCGAATTGAACTCCTTCGGAGGATTCTCCGCAGTGTTCAATTCTTCGGTTTCGATGGAAGTGCGTCCCGACCAAATGCGGATACGCGGTTCGATCGACATCATCTGTTCCAGAATTGCGATTGTTTTTGCTTCAGCCATTGTTTCTCTCCTTAAATGATAAAAGGGGAAACTCCGGCCCCCAACGGGGTGAGTTTCCCCCATTGGGTTACTTTTTGTAATGGTAGCCTTTCCGCAGCTTTTCCTTTTTCCTCTTGTCCAGCTCATCTTCCGGGGAATCATTCAGGCATTCGTGCCTGTACTTGACCTTGATGGCCAAGTTTGTTCCCTGAGAGCCGTACTGAATTTCGAGGCGATCATGGAAAGCCGTGGCATTCCAGATTTTCGGAATATGCGCGTTCTTTCCCGAGCCGGGACCAATTAGGTAAACCCAATCGATAGGCTTGTTGAAAAAAGGACTCGCAGGCGCTGAGGTTGCCGACGATGAAGTCGGCGCAGGCGTAGGATTTCTGTCTGCTGGTCTCTTGAACAGATCCTCCGGGTCAATCCACCTCCTTGTCGTCAGATTCGGAGGAGGCAAACCCCTTGTCGAATTTGCGCTGAAACCATTCTTCCAGCTTCACCCTGTCGCCAGTTGAAGCCTTGTCGAGCAGACATGCATCGAGCGCGTACTTGATGGGAGCGATGCCAAAACTGGCCACCTTCTCGCATTGTTTGGTCATAAGCGCCCAATCGATGAGAGAGCGTATCTCCATCGTTATACGGACGCGATCCTGACGCCGCATGGGCTGACTGGAGTCAGTCGATTCGCCGGTGAAGGCGGTGCGAACGTCATTCGCGTAATCAATCATCCTATCCAGGAGATCGTCATCCAGGCTGGAGCCGACGACCTTTTTCAAGACCCTCTTTTCCAGCTCTTTGTCCATGTAGCCCACCTTCTTTGCGAGGAAGCGAGCCATGTACGCAACGTTCTGGATTTGAACCCCCTGATAGAATCCTGTTTCATCTCCGCTTCCGTTTGTGTTGCCAGTGCAGACTATCCTGAAGTTGGGGTGGGGCGTTATGGCCTCGCCTCCATTTTCAAGAAGCACATGCGGACGGCCGTCCAGAACGGCATGGAATCCGCTCGCGACTTCGGGATCAAGCTGATCCGCTTCATCGATAAGCAGAATGCCGCCATGCATCATGGCCAGCGGCAAGACGCCGTACTGGAACACCAGATTACCGCTCTCGTCCGTGGCGAAGTGACCTTCGAATTCCTCGAACCGGGTAAACCCGTTGACGGATTTCTGGAAGACCGGGACGTTCAGCCTGGCAAAGAACTGCTCGAAGGCCGACGATTTTCCGGTACCGGTCGGACCCCAGAGCCAAAGGCCCTTGTTGTCCTTCTGGGGACGAGTCCACCAGAAGATCAGCAGTTGGAGAACATCCGGCTGGAACAGGTAGTTGGGATTAGCTTTCGGGGTATGAATCGAAGGCTCTCTGTAGCCGGCCAAACGAGTGGCAGCTTTGGAAGCCTTGGGTCCGTAGAATACCCCTAAATCAAAAGTGTGGTCCATGGGACCAGCAGTATTTTCTTGGTACATGTTTCTCTCCTGATAAGAAGCAGGAACCACGCACCACGCCATGCGGGTGCTTAGTTCCCGCACAGCGGTTGATTTTGTCTATGCGACTTTCAGTTCAAGGACTTCGATGGCATCAGCGATGCTTTCAATCTTGCCAACCCGCAGCGCCTTCGCACGCTCAAGCAGCTTGCGCCGATATCGAGGACGCGCCAGACGCCCGAATTTCAGATTGAGTTCAACGGCCTCCAGTTCACTTCGCTTGTTGGGCGAATAGAACAGACAGGCAATCACCTCTTCGTCCGTTAACTTGGTGTCACAAGCCCAACACCCGTTATTTTCACAGGTGGAGCATTTCTTGATGAATTTGGACATGAATCCTCTCTCAAAGAGGGGAGAACTCCCACAGGGAGCTCCCCCCATGGAAGTTTAGTATATTTCAGCGACTCCGAAACTCAGGTGATCATAGACATCCTCGTCCTCGAGCCCGATGCCAAGAGACATCTCGGAGGTGAGGTCAAACAGATCGTCGGGCCGATCGTCCAACCCGAAGCGGAGGTCTTCAAAACCGCTATCCGCTTTAGGCGGCCGACCGGGGCCACGCTTCTGAATGTTTTCTGCCATGACCTGGATTTGAAGGTCGTGATCACTCACCTCTTCAAAATTGAAGTCTTCATACAGGGCAGGATCGACCCTCTTTCGCGGCTTGACCGACGAAAGGTCATCCATCTTAGGCTGATCCGGTTTTTCACCTACCCAGGCAATCATCCAGAGGCCCGGGTCCCATCCCATGCTGCACTGCCGGAACAAACCGTCCTGCGACACCAGCATGATTGTCGTCTTGCCATTGACGTGAAAGCCAACGGCCTCGCCTTGAATTTCTTCCCAGGCTCCATGACGCTTACGGACAAGACCAATTCTTTTGCCTCTGAACCGACTGAACTTTATTTTTTGTTTCTGTGCCATTGTTTCTCTCCGTTGCAACGTAGAGAAGGCACCACGCCCCCCGCAGGGAATCGTGATGCCTTCCCTACGGGTTGCTTGGGTTTGGTTAGATCATGCAGCCTCCAGAATGTCCCAGGCTTCGAAGCCGGGAAGAGAGGGAGCTGCCTTGAGCCGATAGGTCGCGCTACCAATGAATACTTCGGAACCGTCCACCTTGATCCGAATCTTCCGGCGCCCGAGCGTCCCTGTGGCCTCTTCCATACCAGCCAGCCGCTGCAGTGCTCCGACCTTGCGGAAGGAGCTTTGAGCAACCTGGCTGACCGGTTTGGTTTCGACCTTGGGAGTTTCGAGAGCAGGGATTGCGGGAGGCTTTTCGACCGAAGTTTCGGGCGTGACCTTCTGGGGTTTCTTGCACTGACCGTATACTTTGGAATCCGCGGCGCGGTAAGACGCGAACGTCTTTTCCAAAGAGTCC
Source organism: Pseudodesulfovibrio pelocollis (assembly GCF_030282845.1). Lineage (GTDB taxonomy): Bacteria > Desulfobacterota > Desulfovibrionia > Desulfovibrionales > Desulfovibrionaceae > Pseudodesulfovibrio > Pseudodesulfovibrio pelocollis. The sequence goes on along the minus strand of NZ_JASTWE010000002.1, from coordinate 26,521 downwards.
ATTTTCAGATTATTGACCAATGCGCGGGCAAGCTCCACGGCCATGTTGTCACCAGCTTCGGAGAGAGCCACCAGGCCCTTGTCCGAAAGTTCTCCTTCAAGCACAAGGCTCGCTTCAAACTTGCTGGCAATCAATGCCATCGCCGCTTCTTGCAGCGTGTCGCGGTTGATCATGAATCGTACACGGACATATTGGGTCTGTGACGGACGCCAAGACCGACGAGAGGCCTGGCGTAGGACGTAGGTGGAATACCCGGTCTGATAGAACAGAACCTCGGGAAACATCAGGAGGTTCAATCCTACTTCGACTAGTTGAGGCTGGCAGATCATGCAATCATACCCGCCTTCTTCCATCTTACGCTCGATCCAATCGAGGCGTTCATCCGTTTTGACTGTGGTGGCCTTGAGAACCAGCGGGTTGAATCCTGCCGCTCTCAAGCGCGAGGCAAGGATTGTATCCGTTGCCCATTTCCCGGTGTACTCAGCAAATATGAGCACTTTCCGGCCTTCTGCCTTATTTTCCCTTATGATCTCGATGAGACGTTCATCCTTGCCCGTCACAACGTCCATTTCGGGAGCAGAAGCCACCACTTCATCATCACGATTGGTTATCTCAATTTCTTTGGGGATGTCGGGCCAAGCGAGAAGCGTTGAAAGCATCTTGCCCAGCACCGTCATGTCCTTATTTTTCAGGGCTTCCTTCGCCGCGTCTGTCAATTCCGCTTCAAAGCTTTTGTACTCCGAATGCAGACCTGACGGGAGTTCACAAAACTCCAGTTCTTCCTCATACGGCGGCATTTCTTCTGCAATATCCGAGATACGCAAAAACACCGTCGACGCGAGGAAAAACTGTTTCAGGATCAGCGGACTGATGCCCGGCTTCTCCTTCAATGTCTTGGTTTCCTTGGACGCTCGCCCTGAAACCTTGTCGCTGTCGTAATGGGTGAAGACTTCTTCCAGACAGCCAAATTGACTGACGAAACTCATCTTCTCATTGAACCCCGGCAGAATCTTCTTGCGAATCTCCTTGGTGAAGTTCAGCGCGACAGCGCGTTGGATCAGGTAGAATACCTCAGAGGCCTTTCCTCCAGACAGCGTGCCCGTCAGGGGCAGAATGTACCGGCAGGAACTCGCCAACTGGCCCAGAATCGCGCCCTGAATGGTGTCACCACCTTTCATTTTGTGGACTTCATCCGGAATCAGAAGGTCAAAGTAGCCTTTGAGATATTTCTTGATGTAGAGAGCGGGAGCGTACCGTCTGCGCCTACTTGCAGGCCCAAACAACGGCGCCTTGCACTTCAGACAGAAGTTACGTTTCGACTCCCGGAACTCATTCCAATCAATCGGGGTACAGCAGTGAACGCAACACGAATTAGCCGTGCGACGATCTCTGCCTACAGAATCCTTCTTTATTGTGTTTGAGCGGAAAATCCCGGCGTGTTCCCAGGTGAAGCTCGTTTTCGCCCGATTGAATCCCATGATCCAAAACTCAGGTTTGTCCGGCAAGGTTCGTTTCGCTCGCGCCTTGGTCAGGAGATACATAGCCTCAGGGCCATTGGCGCTCACAATGTTCACCTTGTTGCCGAATATCGACTTGAGCTCCTTTTTCCACGTTGAGATCAGCGTGGGGGGACACAAAACGAGCGCCCGAGCAGGACGCCTGAGAATCACGGACAGGAGCAGTGCTGTAAAACATCCCAGAAGGGTTTTGCCACAGCCCATTTCCGCTACGAGGCTGATGCATCGCAACCCCGACTTGAATCCTTTCAGGATGGCACAAAGGGAATCCATCTGTGCCGCAAAAGGAGTCTTGCCGTGGCCTTTGCAAAGCTCTCGCACTTCCTTGATGAAATCGTTCTCTTCTCCAGGCCGATAAAGTGGCGCCAGAAGATCGACGACCTTGCGTTCAAGCTGGTCAGCCGCACCGAGAACAAAGTCTTTAAGCGATTTTTCCGGTGGGTTCGTGGACATCTTCCCCCCCCCGCTAGCTTTGGAAAAAGCTGGCGAACAGGAATATGATGGCCCAAAACCCCCAACCGGAACCACTTTCGCCCTTCGTTTTGACGTGCAGCCATGCCGACACGCCAGCAAGAAGAGCTCCTGTGATTCCGAAAGCGGCAATCCGCATCGTATGTGAATCCATTGTTTCTCTCCTTCAAAAAAAGGACAGGACAACGGCCCCGTGGGGCCGAATAAATCCTGCCCCATAGGGTTTGGTTATGTTAGGAGGCAGCCGCCATGATGACGTCCTGCGCCTGCCGTGAGAACTTGGGGAGCTGCTCAAGAAGCATTTCCTCAAGTGCGTTGCTATGCATGCTGATGTGATAGGCAGCTTGGCGATTGACGGCGAAATTTTCACCGACTACCTCAAGACGGGCGATCATTCCTGAACTAAGGGCCGCCTCGAAAAGATCGGGCACCCATTCACGAAGAACGGGGATTTCGAACTTTCCCTTGAGAACGGAAAACACCTGATCGTACAAGAATGCACCGGAACCGGACACAACTTCTTCCAACTTGTCGTGGCAGAGAATTCCCTCCATGAAGAAGTTGGAGTTGAGTCGAGTCCTGATGCGGGATCTACCCTGCATGGGGAAAGCGAGATTATGGTATGTCTCGCCTTCGCCAAACTCGATTCTGGGGGCAGAGTAATATGCTCCGCCCCGATCGAGAATCCTGGCTGCAACAGCCTTACAGGATTCAAGGGAGCCCACCCACAAGCACTTAATGCATGTGTCGTCTTCGGGATCGAAGACGGCCTGAGAAACCCAGGCTTTTTCGTCTTTGACTTTGTACATTCTGTCCTCTCCTATTTCAGATCGAACAACGCGAGTTCGCCCTTTGCCTGTGATTCCGTCAGGTCCAGAACCTTGACCACAGGCGTCGGGGTGTGTCGCACGGTCGTTACGGATTTATCCTCGTAATTGGCTTTGGTTTCGGTTTTGACCATCTCCGTTTTACCGGAAATAACCCAAACGTTGCCGGATTCCGGAGCCGAATAGGCTCCATCCATCATCCCGCTCGCCAGCATCAAAGCCTGATGGCCTGCTCGCAATGGCATGAGGGTTTGCACCTTTGTTTCAACTGGCCTTGTCATTCCGACTTCCATGAGTTTCACAGCCTGCGGTGCCGAAGCATACTTGCTGATCTGCTCTGGAGTCAGATTGTGGGAGTAGAACTCAGGCGCATTCAATCCGGTCCCAGGGATGATGAAGGTTGGACCGTCATCGCCAAGGGTCATGGGGGAGGCGACAGCCATGTTGAACTGATCCACGAACATACGGGACTCACCGCGCATTTTTCTTCCAATGAGGACCACTTGCTTGAACGGCTTGTAGTCTTCTCCGGGGAAACGGAGCACGGCCATGTCCTTCAGCACAACGGGCAGCAATTTGGCTACCTCCTGTTTGGCCAACACGGTTTCCGGCACCACATAGATGAGGATTCCGTTTCGACAAAGGTACTGGAGACAACTCTTCAGGAATTTTGCTTCCGTCCGGCCTTCCATATTCCCTTCGTCGTCATAGGGAGGGTTCAGGTAGAGCAATCCGAATCGCCAGTGCGTGGCCTGAAGATCATCTATGGCGTCGCCGCAAGCGGCATTGACACCCAATGATTCGCATTCCTTGAACCGGGATTCGTCCAACTCATTTGCATACAGTTGTTTCCTCTCGAGTTCCAAAGCATCTCCGAGGAGCGCCAGGGCCTCGCCTGTGCCTGCACAAGGATCAAGTACTCTGATATTCTCAACGTCGTTGAGGGTCTTGAGATACTTGGTCATGAGAGGAACCAGGTGCGGAGGAGTTTTGAAATAGCCCTTCTGGGCTTGTGAACGGAGTCTCGCCATTACGCGGCCTCCCCGAAATCCGATTCATCGGTTTCGAAGCGGTTATCGACATGCACAGAACCCTGATTCACATCTTCCAGGAAGACATGAATGCAGCCGAGCGTCCTCTTTGCGACAACACGCAGCTTGGTCACCCACGAAAGGTTCCCGCCAGCGTATTGGCCGCTTTCGAGCAGATTTACCTCAACCTTCTTGGCCTCGAAAAGGTCAATGTCGGCGTTGGTGATGACCTGACGAACCCGGCCTTCAGCAGAGTAAGCAGTGGATGCTTCCGCACAAATGTCGAGAATTTCCTGATCAAGATAGATTTCCATTGTCTCTCTCCGTGAGAGAGAGCGCAACACCGCCCAGAGGACGGTGTTAAACGCCCTCTCGGGTTAGGTTCAGAATATTATGCCGCTTTGGCCAGTGAAGCCTTTGCGTCAGATTTCTTGTTCTTGAGGAGGTAGAGCTTTCTGAGATGATCGAAACCACCCATAATTCGGCTAACCTCCATCAGAAACTCGGTAGGCTCAACCACACACTCCTTGACGGAATGCGGATTCTCGACGGGCTTCTTGCCGTCGAGATAGTTCTTGAACGCGATCTTGACCACGTTCAAACGGTTATCGAGATCCTTTTGCCCAAGTGTGTAACCCTCAAGCATCGGATAGATGGCCAGAGCCTTTGCCCGAGCCTCTCGAGCCTCTTTCTCCCTCTGCACCTTCTGCGCCTTTTCAAGCAGCTTTGCCCGTGCTGTCCTCACCCACAATTCGCCCAGAAGAACGAAGGTGGAAGAAGACAGGGGGTTGGCGCCGCTGAATCCACGGAGAAGGATGCGAAGCGGTTTTTTGGAGTGTTCCGAAATGTCAGAGGATTGGACAAGGGTTTCAATATTCCCTTTCACCTCCAACGCTTTCCTGTAGTCCTCGACTTTTTCAAGTTGGAAAGCCAGTGAGCTCATGCTGCCTCCTTTCCCTGAGAAACACGCCTGCGTTCGACACGCATGGCAGCGCGCTTTTCATTCTTGGGATTGAAGATCAAACGGATCACACTGAGTTCACTCATCTTGATGATGACTCTCTGTACCATGGTGTTTCTCTCCGTATGAAACGAGGGGAAACACCACGTCCTTGAGAGGATATGATGTTTCCCCTCAAGTTGAGTAGGTTGGTTAGTTGAGACGCCAGTTGCCGTCTGCACCCTGCTGGACGATGCCCATGATGACGACGCCGGTAGCCGGGTCCACCCCCACCTGAGTCTTGCGACGTTCAGGTTTGGGTTTACTGTCCTTGACCGGTTTGCTGTCCTTGACCTTCGCCTTGGGTGCCGGGAGTACCGTTTCGACGGTTTTGACGATCTCTTCTGCCGGCTGTTCTCCGTTCGTTCCGAAAGGCTGGGCAAAAAGCTCCGAGTCCACGTACTGCATCCCGACATATCCGAGCCCGACGACAAGCGACAGGATGAATATAATCGTGAACACCGTCTTGCGGACAGGAATTTTTACCGTTGTTTCCAGAACTTCCTGAGCTGCCGGAGGATTAATCAATTCAAAGTCAACCGTTTGTTCTTTATCCATTGTTGTCGCCTCCCTGAACCAGATGCCAGTTGCCATCGTCGCCACGGTAAACCGTCGCATAAATGGGCCGTCCGTCAGGACCGTCTTCCTTGATGACGACCTCACGGTAGACACGCTGATTCTGGGTGTAGGCAGGCTGTGGGGTCGCCTGGTAGCTTCTCCCGGTGTCCGGGTTCTGCCATCCGACGGTACGACCGGAAGGCACGGTTTCAGCGATGGAGCTGACCTGTGCCGCATCGTACTTGTCCCACTCGTTGCCGATCATGTAACCGGCAGCACCGCCGACCAGTGCGCCAACGGCGGCTCCGATCTCCTTGTCTCCAGAGACAAGGCTTCCGAGCAGAGCGCCAGAAAGAGCACCGAGACCGGCACCCTTCTGGGCCATGTTCATGGTGCAGCCGGAACCGACTGTGACAATGGCCAACAATGCAATGATGAAAATGATCTTTTTCATGGTTTCTTCCTTCTGAAGTTTTGAAGGGAAACCACCCCCATACAGGGTTGATTTCCCTGCATAGGGTTTATTAGTTGATGCTTACGATTTGCCAGTTGCCTTGGATGCGCCGACCAACGACTTCCACCTGGTTGCTGGTGCCGTAGCCCGTGCGGACGACAGCATTGCGACAGACAGAGCCGTTCATGTGGTAAGCCGGCTTGGGAACGGCCTCGTAGTAGGTCAGTGTGTAGGGATTCTTCCATTCCACGGTCTTTGCCGAAGGAACGGTCTCCAACACCTGAGAAATCCTACTCACATCGTATTCATCGAATGTCGGCCCGAAGAAGCCCCCTTTGGAAGCTTGCTTGGCGCCATCCTTCACCGTGCCGTAAACCGCTTCGACTACATCATCCCCGTCAAGAACCGCACCCAGAAGGTCCGGAACGGACGATCCGAAAGAGCGGGACATGGAAGAGGTGACGCAGCCGGTGTTTGCGAAGGCAATGATGACCAGGGCCAAAGTGATCAGAATATTCCGTCTCATGATGTTTCTCTCCGTAAAAGGCGAAAAGGCGCACCACGAGCCCCTGCGGGAATCGTGAAAACGCCTTCCCGCCAGGGTTGGATGAATCAGGCGGCCAGCTTTTCAGCCTCTTGTGCCACCTTGGTTATTTTCTGCTTGGGTTTGTTCACATAGCAAACGGTGAAGGGGTCGCCCTGCTTGGTAGAAGACTCGATGAGCTCCTCAACCATGTCAGCGGTCAAACCACCTTTTTCGATCGCCAGTTGAAGCTGTTCAACGGACAGGTTGGTCAGGCTGGATTCCAACAACATTTTGTCGATGGTCTTCCGGCCTGCTCTGACCGAGAACTTGAGGGTATGGATGCCGTCAGTGATGTAACTGATGGTATCGTCTTCTTCGAAGCAGGATTGGGCTTTCATGGTGCCGTCGAACGACACCTTGGCCTTGGCTTCCAGTCTCTTGATGTCAGCCTCGAGCGCCTTGTATTGCTGCTTCTTTTCGTAGAGCTCGGTGAGATCCGCTTCAAGCTCGGGAATCTCCTGAAGCTTGAATTTGGGACACCCCTCCCAATGATCGCAGAAGTCGCAAAGCGGGTTGAACTTGTAGTCAACCCACAGATCATCAAGGGTTTTGGGTCCGCTACGGATGTCCTGAATGTCTTTCCAGATCCACTTGGCCCGGTCGAGACATTCCTTGGTAATGGCAGCGTTCGGAACGTAAGGGCCGAAGGGGTTCAAAGCCGCCTTCTTGCTCTTGTTCGGATTGAGCGTTGCCGAAACCACGTAGCCTTCGAGGTTAACCCCTTCAGGCGTGGAAGGAAGCTTGATGCCGAACATGGCGTCCACCAACTGCGGAAATGTTAGTCCCGCATGAAGGTATTGTCCGTCGGCTTTGACAGCAAAGCAGGGATGGCCCCACAAGCCCTGAATGAAACCGAGCTGGCCGTAAAGCTGAAACTCGTTTTCAGGGTAGATGTCATCTTGAACTTCCTCGTTGCATTTGTATTCCAGAATACGCACGCTCCCGTCAGGAAACACAAAGCAGTCATCCATGTGGATGATGATCGGTGCCCCTTCATGAATGTAGCGAACCTCAAGCTGAGGAATCCGATTCACACCGAGGGCGGCAAAACCTTTGCCCAGGATGTGTTCCCACGCATGACCGCGACTGAACGTCACCATCTGGCGCAGGATTTCCTGAATAGCCTCCTCATTGCCGGAAGCAACATGCTTCGACAACAAGTCCTCAAGATTCTTTCTGGAATTGAGTACTTTGCTGGCCACTACACTGCGGCGACATCTTCCGGCGAGATCGCTCATACCCAAATAGGTAGAACGGTCGCCCAGGTCGAGCTTGGTGCGAATGACATCAGCCTTAACCAGCCCCCTGGCGAAGAAGCCAAGAAGTCCGATTCTCTTCTCGATATTTGTCATTGTCTCTCTCCAAAAGTTCTGAAGAGGGACCACTGCCTCCGAAGAGGGCTTGTGGTCCCTCTTCGGGGTCATGCGGCTTTATGCCGCCTGTTGTTGCGGTTTCCAGTACAGCTTCTTTTCCTTGCTGAAGAAGAAGCCCATATTCAACAGCCTTTGATGATGCGGCCAGGTCTGACCCACGGCCTTGACGTACATCTGTCCGTCATTGCCTCGGGCAGGAACATAGTCCACACCACTCAACGGCGGCAGCACGCCCCCCTGTTGGCCTTGAGGCTGCGAGGGAAACGGCTGGGGCCGTTGCTGTTGAGGTTGTCCAACCGGGCCTCGCGGCTGCGAGTTCGGACGCTGCTGTTGCGGCGGTCCTTGCGGCGGCTGCTGAGGTCGCGGTGGTTCGGAATGAGATTGAGGGCGTTCTTTTCCTGCCGCTCCATTGGCGTCATCATCCTTGGTTACGATACCAAGAACCGCGCAAAGCGCGTAACGACGAACATACGTGAGCGCCGACCCGAAGGCCTGCGGATCACGTTTCAACAGAGGGATTTCAGCCAGCGAAGCGATCCATTGTCCGGAGGGGACATGGACAACCTTTGTTTCCAGAGCAAGGCAACCGTCTCGCGCGCTGGGCACGGGAGCCTGAATCACCATAAGCTGCTGGTCTTCCAAAGGCTGTTTGCATGCACTCCAGACAGCACCGTAATCCGCGTACCTCGAGTTGAACTCGAGGTTGTCGGATTTTGTAGGCACCTCCGCGATCACCTTCTTGGCCTCAAACAAGGCAGGAATGATCTTGTCAATCTGTTCGGATTGAGTTCGGAATGTATCCATACTGTCCTCCAGTTGTGTGGAGAACACACCACTCCCCCTATGGGAATGGTGTGTTCCCACAGGTGACGTGGTTTAAAAAAAACCCCTCCGCAGAGGGGTTTAAAATAAATCATTCTGAATACACTTTGAGTGTATTCAGAACGCTGTCCTCGAAACAATAGAATTCCTTGCGGAATTCTTTGTTTCCCCATCCCCCATAGCTGGCAATTGCCGCTGAGGGGATGACGACAAAACCCTTACGGGTCAAGAACCGCACCATGATGCGGACAAAGTAAGACATACTGTCTCCTTTGTTGTGCGAACGCTTACAACTCTCCCCTGCGGAGGTCGTAACCGTCCGCGTTAACGGGGTTTTGTCGCAAATCATTCAACACTCTTTTTCTGAAATGGGTTTCCTCGCGACGGAGTGACTCTGATACGCTCTGAGCGCATGCGATGAAAATCCGCGCACCGAGAAAGAACAGTATGCCTCTTGCAACCCACACATTGACGGGAAGCCCGTAAAATGAATCGGCTACAGAGAATATTCGGGTGAACACCCCTCCAAAATGGACATCTGCCGTTGCTACGGCAAAGCCACCCAGGAAGAAGCACACAGGTTTCGCGAATGCAGCGAAGAAATAAACCCAGCTGATGATGGCTTTCATGTTTTTCTCCTACTGATTATTTTGATTCCGCTCATCTCGGCGGCACTTTTCCAACCGCATGGAGGCTATCCCCAGAAGGGAAACGCCCATGACGCAGAAGACCGAAGAAACCAATGCCTGATTCACATCGAATCGACCGATTTCCAGGTAGTGAAGTCCGAGAAAGCCAAGGCCTGCGTAGAACAGGCAGGCGCAGAATGCCAAAATCTCAACCAGGAGCAAAAAAGCACTGTGCATACATCTCTCTCCTTGAAGGTTTTTCACAACAGGGAGAAAGACGCACCTACTCCTACAGGGAGCGGTGTGAACTTTCTCCCTGTTGTAGGCTTGGTTAGGCGTTAGCCTTTAGAATGTTCCAAATCAGAAGGGGACGTCATCCATGCCGCTCGCTTCCGACGGGAAGGCCGGTCCCAAGTCTTCCTGCCCGGGGCCGTAGCCGCCTTGCGGCGCATGATGCTGGCGGGGCTGCTGATAGCCACCCTGGGGCTGCTGATAGCCACCCTGGGGCTGCTGGTAGCCGCCCTGGGGCTGCTGCTGACCTTCAGGAGCCTTGTCCAAGGCCTGAACACGGTCGGCCACGATCTCAGTCATGTACCGATCCTGCCCAGTAGCCTGGTCCTGCCACTTGCGGGTCTGGATCTTTCCCTCGATCAAGACCAAACGGCCCTTTCCGAGGTAGTTTCCGCAGAACTCAGCGGTTTGCCGCCAGGCAACGATGTTGAGCCATTCCGTTTTCTCGACCTTCTGATTCGTCTGCTTGTCCCTATACCCCTCATCGATGGCCATGCTGAATTTGCAGCGTGCCTGTCCATTCGGGGTGTAGGAAAGTTCCGGATCTCTGCCGAGCCTTCCGACTGCGATAGTTTTTTGAAATGTTCCGGCCATTGTTTCTCTCTCTCCTTGTGGAGTTACGGAAAAAGACCGGACCACTCCCTGAGGAAGAGTCTAGTCTTTCCCCAGGTTGATTGGGTGGGCATCAAAGAAGTCCGGACGCAATTGTCCAGCCCTCTCCGATAGTATGGTTGGTTGGTAACGTTCATCCCCGACTGATGCCGGGTTTGGATGAGTGGAGAGTTCATCCGAACGTGTGCAAGACTGTTGTCTTGCTCTCAAAAAGCGTAAAGGCCGTATACCTCGTCCGCTTCAAATTCCAATGGGACCATGTTCCTTACGAAACCGCCCCCTCTAAAGGACCGCCTTGGCGTCCCACCACGAATACCGTGTGAGGCTGGAAAGAACTGGTTCTACTTATGCAGGTTAACGTTTTTCAACTGATGCAGCTACACGGCCCGCCCTACTTCGAAGCTTCTCACTTCCGTTTGGTAAGTCTTTTGAATCGTAAATCAACAAGAACAGATCGTTCTCGAAAACCACAAATTCAAGGAGCTTACATATCCTTTTTCTTCCCTAATCAAACTTCACTGAGCGGTCTGAAAAGGCTGGCAGAAAAGCCAGAATCCTAAAAAGGATTGAATTAGATGCCTGACCCATAACTCATTCAAAATAAGCCTGTCAAGACCATCAACCGCTACGAAAAAGTTTGGGTTGCCTATTCCACTGAGCAAAATTGTGGTAAAATTTGGCATAGACAAAAAGGAGTCTCGAATATGTACATGACAGAACAGCAGGCGTTGACTAAGATGTGCCCGAAGCGATCTCAGTTCAGCGCAACGGAACAAAACTGCAAGGCTGCGGGGTGTATGGCCTGGAGACGATCCGAAGAGCATAGGCGCGATCTCAACTCCGGGCATGCGTGGGGCTGGTGCTCCGAATATCCTGAACCGAAAAACTTCAACACTCGGAACGTGTAGGCATGACTGACAATCACCCTCCCAGCAATCAGGGTGAGGCTGAACGAAAGCCTCTCCCTGATATCATTCTGGCGGTTCCCAGAAAGTATTTTGCCCTCCTGATGGTTGTCTATGCTCTTTCCGCGGCAGCATCGATGTCTCTAGGTGGAATCTCATATTTCGCCTCACTTGGCATTGCGCTGGTCGCCGTCCTGCCGGTTTGGTACTACGGCTGGAAAAAGGCAAAAAGCGACCCGGGCTGGCTCAAAGACGAAGAAGAAGATGGTTGATGGCTATATACAAGTCTCCACTCCACAAGGTTGTCACGCTGCTCGTCATCATGGGCCTGCTTTGGTTTTTCTGGATCAATGTTCTCCAACAAGAAGTCCCTGTCGACGAAATCAGGGAAAGGGCAAGTGAGGTCTTGGCAAGGACCGGTAACGCAACAATCCCACAGTCCAACATCTCTCAAAAAGATTTCCAGAACCTATTGCTCCGGGTGGAGATTCTGGAAAAAGAACTTCAGCTTCTTAAAAAGTAGTTTGAGGCCTTCCAAAAGATATTCCTGAATGTTAAAATTGCATTCAGGAATATCTTTTGAAGGAGGCTTTATACTATGGAAGCTCGCACTCACATCATACACGCATCAACCGCTGGCATTCTCATTGGCCTCGGTTACGAATACCAGCCGGCCGTCGAGTATGTCGAAGACTTCTGGCTCATCGGCCCCCTTTTGGGCTGGGGCGTTTCGTACATGATCAACTTGCAAGCCCTGCTCGCTGGCGCTCTGGCTCCGGACAAACTGGACGAATGGGCTTACGACAAGGAAGGGACTGATCTCTGGCTCGAACAGCGGCGGAAGTGGACTCACGCATGGTCGGTTTCCATCCCGCTGGCCATAGCCTCTGCCCTCTATTTCGGCCCCAACTTCATAACCCTGTTTCTGGTGGCATATAGCCTTCACTGCATTGCTGATTCTTTCACCAAGGTGGGCGCGCCCATCCTTGATCCCGTTGAAAGGGTCTCCCTGATGCCGGTATTGGAACAGACATACCAGGAGCGCCGGATTACCCTGCTCTCCAAGGTGGTCCTGGGCGTGGTCATCTACTACAAGCTCGGTGGCCCTCCCCTTCACACCTTCTTGCTCTGACCCGGGCACGACTCCATTGAAAAAGCCCCCGCCTAGTCGACGGGGGCTTTTTCTTGCTCTTCCGGGGCCCGCATCTGCGGTGGCCGCATCCTTGGTTCTGAGGCTGACTTTTGCTGCAAGATGACCTTGACCGATCCATCTGAAGGTTTTGTCTCAATAATCTGATATCCGGCCTCTACGACCTCCCGCAAATAGCCCCTTTTGCTGTCGCCCGCGCAGGTCGAACATGTGCCCTGATATTTCCACATGTCACCATAGCCAAAGGAATTACCTCCAAACGAATCAAACTGACACGTTACGTATTCACGGCAGGATGAATTCCAGATAAAGGCTTCCATGGAATTGTCTGCCCCATTTTGGCGGCTCCACTGCTTTTTCAGATCGGCCAAACCGGTTTGCGAGAAGGCGGGAACGGACATCGACATGAAGATCAGAAACGCTATCACCCGCATCAGTTGCTACTCCTCAAGGGACGGTCATCTTCGCCCCAATATTCCTGTTTTGCCGTGGCGACCCTTTGCTGTTCCACAGGCTCCTTGCCGTATTTCGAGGCTGTATCCTTGTCCATATACATTTTCATCGCAGCATACACCTTCTGAACATAGTCTGAACCTCGCTTATAACGGTCAATGTCGTCCTGCTCTCGAGTTTGGGCAGCCTTTCTTTGCAAATATTCGAGACTGTAATTGGTGTGGTAAGCACACACAGCATTCCAGTTGTTTCCGTGTGCGTTGATATACCCGCGCAAAATCCACGCTCCTATCATGGTGGAGAACTTCGGATCTTCAAGCATGCGTTTCCAACGCGCCTCTCCAAGCTTTTTGCGCCACGTACCGGAGTGTACCTGCATGTGCCCTTGGTCAGGATTGCCGTCAAAGGTGCCTTTGTTTATGGCAGTATTCTTGTGACGGCTTTCAACGTAGCTGATTGCCTTCAAGAGCTCGACCGAAACTTGGTAATGACGAGCTGCCGCCGTAAACCCAAACGGATCGGAGTCCTCGGCCATGCATAGGGACGGGGACAAAAGCACCAAGAGAATCCAGAGGATGAAAGGTCGCATATTTCTAAAACTGCTTGAATTCCAATTCAAAGCCAAAGCGAGGATGTCCCTTGATGTACAGCACGTTTCTGACCACATGCCGTGCCTGACGAAGGACATCCTCATACGGGGTTGTTGCGCTGGCGCCTAAAGTCGCAATCTTGGCATGAACCCCGTCCACACCCGTTGCGTGAAGGGATGTTATGCTCCCTCCGTGACCCGAGTTCAGAAGCGCGAGAAACGGCCGTACGTTGTTGTCATCAAGTTCACCCAGGACAAGACGATCCGGACGCATGCGCATGCAGACATCGATGATCTGGCCATAGGTGATCTGGGCCACGTCGACACTCGTCTTTGACTTGATCATTCGCACGATGTTCTTGTGCGGAAGGACCAACTCCTTGGTGTCCTCGATGACAATGATCCGCTCATGCAGCGGAATATATTTCTGGAACAGGGCCTTCATGAAGGACGTCTTGCCGCTGTTCGTGCCACCGGCAATGACTATGTTCTCATCCCTCAACAGGGCTTCAATCATTTTAACGAGGTTTTTATCCTCGACATCGATTTCAACCTCACACTCATCTTCGATTTCCGAGCAAGTTTTTTTCTTGCAAAAGGAATCCAAAGGGAAAATGTGACTCGAAGGAAACCGCATCGAGCAGGCAAAACCGGAGTCGACCAGGCCGCGGCCAGCTATGGCCACACGACACCCCCAATTCGGATGGTCGCAGAAAAGCAAAGGCTTTTGATCCCGATGGAACTGCTGATATTTGGCAAATGCCAACTGCCTGGCAAAGGTTTCCATCTCCTCGAGCGTGAGGGAGGCATCCTTGATGTATTCCCAACCACGGGATTTGGTTTCGATCCAAACGCCCCCAGGCTCATTGATGCACAGTTCAATGAGATCGTCCTTTTCCTGCTGATGAATATGTTTACCAATATTCATTGAGTAGCGTTCAAGGAATGCGTTGTACTCGCCCGCTTCTCCTGCCAATCTGGAGGGATTTTCTGTCATGCTTGCACTCTCTTAAATCTCTGCTTCGGAAGAAAGGGAAGAAGGATTTACCGCTAATCCCCGTTGTACGGGATTTCGTAGTAAGTGCCGTCAGGCCGGAGGTAAAGCATGGTTTTGAAGGTGATTATGGCAGCACCATAGGCCCCGCCAGAATCCCAACAACCATTGCCGAACTCACCGAAGCCTGGGTGTCCACTCCCTCCGGCTCCGAATCCAAGGCCACCATCGTAGTATGTAGCGGTTCCTCCGCACAAGGACACACCTCTTTGAGCGATTGACCGATTGCCTAATCCGTTCTCCCCATAAGGTCCCACGGCGACATATGTATTGCCAGCCCTTGCTTCAATGGTCCCAAATGAGCCTGTTACGAATGTGGAAGTCCCATTCACTATAAATGGGGAATAAGTGTTTGTAGGGGTATACCACTTCGCATGTAAACCGGGTGTTACCTCGATAATTTCTCCAGGAATTACATCAAAAATCCGGGTAACAAGTTGCCCCGCCCGGCCTCCCGGTCCTTGACCGCAATTGCCACCTGAAACTGAGTTGGTGTTGGGATTTTGTCCTCCGGTGTAGCCGCCACCAATAGCGTCAATTGTAATTTTGGTCACACCATCAGGGACAATGTATTCCAAGGTAACAGGGTCACCGCGAATTTCTTGAGGACTCATAGTTGCCTGGAAATAAGTATTCAAGGGCGAGTTTTGCATGTTGTATTCGTAGAAAACTTCCGTTGCGTTTGCCGCAAGCCCTACATACGCATACGGCACAGGCGCGGTCCTGGCCGCACAAGGTGCAATCTCAAGATTCCCGCCAGGAGCTTCAATATATGTACTGGAATACTGCTGGCCTCGGAGCAACTCATCATCCATCACCCAGCCACAACCGTCAGTCGTGTATTTGTGCTCATAGCTGACGCTCGTGCTTCGGCTGCACTCGTTAACATAGACCTTGGTTCCATCATCAGGATCAAGATAATATTTCCGCTCCAACGGATATGAAAAATGATTGGTGAGATCATGGTCATATTTCTGTGCCCCGGTGTCCGGATTAGTACAATTCTCGATATATAAAGGCCATTCCGTATTTCCCTGAGGCGTACATTCGTTGTAATAAATCTTTGTTTCCCCGACCAAAATTCCTGTTCTGGTTTGAGGGAACGCTCTCATGTTGGGCTCATCAATGTAAACTTCACAAACACCAGCGAATTCAACAATGGGGTAAGTTGAATTAGAAGCCCAACAATCTCCGATATCCTGGGCTTCTCCGTTCCGCTCATAATACCGCTGAACCATCTTGGTCGCGATTCCATCTTCAAGGTTCCACTGATACTCGCAATTGCCGTCCTTCGTCTGAAACGGATAGGATACACCCGTGCTCATACAAAGACCGTTTTCATATATAGTCCCAGACGCGCCGGTTACGATTTTTCTCTTCTGCTCTTCAACAGTTTTAGCCCCTTCGTTGATGAATACAGGACAATCTTCATAGGTCGTTTTCTGAATATCAGTGTTCATGCTCGAATAGGGAGTGGTGGTCGAAGGCGCGGTAGTTGTCGAGGACGTTCCAGGTTGGAGACCGGTGGAAGACTTCTTTTCCTCATCGACATCCTTCACCTTCGTGACTTTCTCTTCTTGGGCCTTCTTTAGGGAAGCCAAGTCTTTCAGAAGTTCGTCCCAATCGCCATATACCGTCACCTGCTGGCCGGTTTCCACCTTGGCATCGCTCGTCGTAAACTTACTTGCCAGGGACTTGGTAAGCGGCTCAGAAAGATTCTCCGTACCTCTGCTCAAAGAGATGGAGTGCCATTCAATCGCAACGCCGGTATCCCCCATTTCATTCTTGGTGAATGCGTTACGACCGATCAACTGCATGTCGTTCAACCCGACAGAAACGCCGGCCTGATTGATCTCGGCAACCGTGGCCGCGGAATCGCTGGTTTGTTGGGTTATGTTGATCGGCTTGACCAGATTGGCCTTGACTCGTTTGTTGTTCGCATCTTCCTGCGCGAATGCAGAAATGGCAAAAGCCCCCACAAAAAGGAGCAACAACGCGACCCATAAATAAATTTTGAAACCATTCTTCATACGATTACCCTTTTTTAACCTCTTGATATTTTATGGTTCCGTTCTTTGGCTTCATGAACCAAACATCTTTCAGCGGACTCACCTGGACAATAGTACCCGCAGGTATCCGCAACTTCGGTTTGATATTGATATTCTCTTCAAGGACAGTACGGGAAAGGTTTGCCGAGCTGGTGCCGAAGTTCTGCACGACATTGGCCATATTCGCGTTTTCCGTAGCGATCTTGTACTTGACGGCCGTGTCCACCGCGGCAATAGCCAAAGCCAATCCGTACTTCTCCAAATACCGCTTATCAATATCTCCGGTCATTCCCGCCCGACCCTGCGCGTCGGCCAGTTCCGCATTTTCAAGATTGATGCTCACCCCTTCGGGCGTAATGAGTCTTTCGATAATGAACCCTATGCGGGTTTCTCCAACTTTCGCCAAAGGCTTATAGTAGCCCACCAGTTTCGTGTAAGCTGGAAACAAAATTTTGCGGCCGTGAGCTCCATAATGATTCTTCGCGACCACCAGAACGACCTTGCCCGGCAGCTCCGAATCAAGCTCATTGTACAAGATGCAGGAAATAAATCTGTCGACCGTGAAGACCCGAGTCATGTTGACCGGGTAGCTGGACATGGATCGAGGTTCGTCCCACTTCTCTTGGGAGTTTTCCCAAATTCCCTGGTCATCGAAATTTCCTCCATCTCCACTGTTGATGAAGGTGGCCGCTTCGGTCGACCGTCGCATGTTGTTTATGTTTTCAGCACCCATATCCCGATAAGCGACAGGCTGCTCAAATTTGAAAACTTCTTCTGCCGAGGGAAGCGGATCTGGCGGCGGGGGCAATTCAGGCACAGGTTCAGGCTCCGGAAGGGCCAGAGGCACTTCGCTCACTGCGCTCTTCAGGAAAGCCGCATCAACCTGCCCCGTCTTGTCTACCCAATGGGTCGTATCGTCGACCTCAGGGGTATTATCATTGAAGGCTATATTTGCTCCAATGACCGAGGACACAAGCATGATCGACGTGGCCAACCCTACGGCGAACTTATGCTGCAAAATCCCTTTCCACATAAGTTCTACCGTCCGTTGGCAGTTTCTTGACGA
Source organism: Pseudodesulfovibrio pelocollis (assembly GCF_030282845.1). Classification (GTDB taxonomy): domain Bacteria; phylum Desulfobacterota; class Desulfovibrionia; order Desulfovibrionales; family Desulfovibrionaceae; genus Pseudodesulfovibrio; species Pseudodesulfovibrio pelocollis. The sequence goes on along the minus strand of NZ_JASTWE010000002.1, from coordinate 9,085 downwards.
ACGCAGAGATAGCTATCGCCGTTTCTGATGGTCCATTTGTCGTTGACGCTTTCAGCTATGACCGTTCCCTTGACCACACGGGTATTGACGAGTTCCTCAATGCCGTCTCTGTTGACCAGATATAGGACCGGAACACTTGTCATCTTGTCAAAGGAGTTCACGTCGAACTGGAAATACGTCCAGTACTCGTCATCCCAGATTTTGAGAGGCTGAAGCGACATGTCTCCCTTGCTGGTGACGTAAGACATATTCATTTTTGAAGGATCGACCATGGTAGGCAGCGAGCGCAGATAGTCCGGATCAAAATCTTTCTTCTGTTCGCGAGGCATATTGGATTTCTGACAATCCACGCACATTTCTCCCTCTGTCTTCGCCTCCTCGTCTGCCTTTTTCTGGTCAGCCAACACCTTCATGAGCTCAGGAATAGCCGGATCATCCACATAGACCAGAAAATCGGGGGCGACATTCTTCACGCTGGTCGAATAGTTGCGGAGATAGAACGAATAGATGTTCCCAGACTCTCCGAAAACAGTCAGGTTCGTGTCGGCGCCGGGATTGATGGCATAGATGATAGCCACGTTGGTAAGAGGAGCCGGTTTGGGCAAGAACCGAAAGTTGAACTTGTCCCGCAGGTCGAAGCTGAGGATCTTTTCGCCCTGGGGCAGAATGAGGTTCGTCAGCATGTTCTCGCGCAGATGAATCTTGATGATTCTATCGGGAGAATACTCGAATCTTTTGATGTTCTCTTTTTCGTCGCTACTCTCGAAACGTTCCTGATACGAGTTGAGGTACTGACGTTGTTGCATGGGTTGCGCTACCGACGGGTCGGGCATTCCTGTCTGGTCCTGGGCCATGATGTCATTGATTGCGTACACCGGGTTTGCGCAGAAGCAGAAGATTGTAGCGAAAAGGATAAATGTCTTTTTCAACATGGTGTTACTCGACCTTTTTGCGATGCGTGATGGTATTTTCAAGGACGATCATTCCTGACGGATTGAGCATAGAACCGTCTTCTTGGAAATGAATCTTGAGCGGCTTGAAAACGTAGGCGATCTTGGCGTTCCATTCATTGGTGTCGCGCGCACCGGGATTGTTGTCGTTACTGTCGATGGTTTGGAAATCAATTTCGTGGACCCTGACATCACCACGCTGGGCAATAGGAGCATCGCGAAACACCTTGATCTGGCGCTTGAATCCAGGAATGTGATGAAGGCCGATGGGCTTGCCTGTGTCCGGATCTTTTTTGTTCGAATCGCGAATACGCCTGAATTCGTTAAAGACCTCATCGTTGGACATGGCGAAAATCCGATCAATGCGACTTTCCTCAAGAACGTTATCAACCGTACCCCAATCCTCGATAAACTGACGCAGAAAGTATTTTGCGATCGCGAGCTGGCCATCAATGTCTTCGACCGGAATCAGCTTGTAGACGAACTTGTCATCGGACATGTCCAGGCCGATGTAGACGGGCTTGACCTCCTTGAGAGGAAGCAACGCCTGATAGCCGTTGATCAGGAAGAAATTGCACACTACAAGAGCCACAATGATACCGATCAGCCAATATTGCACCTTGGTGTAGGAGAGGTAGCCCGAGGCCACCTCATCCTTCACGCTCTCGCTCGGCAGAAGGTCTTTGTCAAAAAGGGGAGTTGATACCTCTTCCGGGGCTTTATCACGTCTAAACAGTGGCATCCTGGGACTCCACGATGAGGAAAGCGCAAGGGCTCTTACGCAAATCCTGAGTGCTGTTTCGCTTGCCGCCGGATTCACGGGTGGCACAGCCTGCCATTGCCAGCATCGAGATGACGAGGATTACGGATATGATCTTCTTCAAGGGCTTGCTCCTTTTTGCGACCCCGCGCTTGCGAAGCCTTGTTTTCTTTCACCTCCATGGTTTTGAACCCGAGCAAACAAAAAAAAACAAAAAAGAGGTCGGATTTTAGGCCGACCTCTTTTGCTTCGATCTTTTTAGATTTTAGGGGTTCTGTTTGTTTTTTTGCTTATCCTTGAATCTTGCGTCAGCTCTTTTCTTCATTTTGTTGGCTGCAGATGCCACTTTTGCCCCACCCTTTAACACTTTTGACGTCATGTAGGCTGCCCCAGCAGTAATGCCTGCCGCACCAATTCCACCAGAGATACCTCGCATTTCCGTAATTTGTGATACAAAACTGGGAACAGATGAGAGAAGCTGATACGCAATGATAAACCAGATAATGCAAAAAATTATTTCGCCTACTAACATTGAAGGCGACTGGACATTTATGAGGTCTGCGACAAAAGCCGTGGTGGTAGCCATGAAAAGACCTAAGACAATGGTAGATACAATCATCACCAGCCAATGATAGTAAACCGTCTTAAATATAGTCACGATGGCCTTTTTGGCAGGAGTGAAGGCTATGATTGCACCAAAGAACGGCGCAAGAATGCTACAAACCAAAATCAATGCTGTAGAGCGGATATATGTGATCAGGAACTGCAAATATATCATGGCATACATGATTAGCATGAACGTAATGACTACAAGCGTCGTGAATGGATTCGTATAAATTATCATTCCTTCAGGGGATTTTGCCTGATAAAAATTCCAAATTATATCGAAGTTGCCATCTAAGGCATCGAAAAGCCCTTTCACGTTCCCTAAATCCAATGTTTGCGCAGCCGTTTTCTCCCAGCCCGACAGTTGCGAAATCACGCTCGCATTTCCGGCGCCTGCTATACTCATGAAAAAGGAGGAAACTTCCAAGGGGAATTTTATGGCAAATCCAAACACAAGAGCTTCCATATACTCTTTGCTTTGCAGGAAGGATAGAGAGACGCCGGTAAGAATCATGACCCCGATAAGCTCGACCATGGAGTCAAATCCCTTTCCAATCAAAACCTTTCCAGCCATCAGACAAAAACTGAACACGATGAGTGCGCTGGCCAAATGTCCCAAGGCGTTGGTTTTATCCAACTCATCGTAGAAGGCTGACCAATACTCAAACGCTGCAATTTTGAACATATCATACAACTTATATGAGTTGTATCCGGTTGTTATTGGCGTTTCGGATATTTGGATGTTTTCAGCCTTAGGCGTCTCTTCCATTCCTACATCCCCGAAAGCAAAAGAACTGGAGGGCAGAATCAACAAGCAAAACAAAATAAAAATGACAGCCGAAATTTTGGGCATGGGCCTTCTCCTTAATCAAGGCACCTTTTCCCCCACCAAAACAAAAAAAACCGGCTGAAAAGTAGCCGGTTTTAAGTTTATTCTTTAGCTTTTTGCTAATAATCTGCGATAGATCCCAGGTTATGTTCCTTGAGTTTTTTCTCAGCCCTTTCCATCAACGCAGCCACTGCCGACTTAGGCTTGCCAGCCCCCTTCCCTGCAGACGGGTCTTCAGCGAGCCCCTTTGCCGTCTGTGCGGTGGGATCGGTCCTGGTAAACTGCGGATCTGTCTCGGACTTGAAGTCCATCTTCTCTTCGACGCAGCCCATCAAGAAGAGGCAACAAAGAATAGCGAAAAGAGTTCTCATTGTACCCACCCCTTTTTAAAATTCATTTAAATCCAGCCCGGAGGTGTCTCTATCGATTATAGTTTGGATAATCTGCGGCATCTTTGCCGTGTTCGTCTTTTGATATTTTACCAAACTTTGATCCTGTCCGTCTACCCCCTGGAATTGAAGAGCCTGTTTAGCAGCCACATCCTTGGCCAGCAACGCCTTCAATTCCTGCAAAACGCCCAAAATTTCACCCAAAAAATGATTTGATAGATCCTGGGAGGCTTTCAAATCCTCAGTCCTTTCAATCTCCCCAAGCAGCGCTTCAAGCCTTGCCATGTCGCTAGGGAGAGCCTGGATTATCTGCTCGGCTTCTTTGAGAGCACTCTGTATGGCTGCCTGCCTGTATGCCCTCCGCTTAGGCCACTCTCGATGTATATCAGTGTCATTACTCGGATTGCGAACATCCTTGAAGACATCGCCCAAGATTTTTTCAACGTCCACATACCCCGCGTCGTTGAGATAGTCTTCCATGCTCTGAGCTTCATCCATGTACTGTTGCAGATACCTCTGTGTCGTTGAAATGTCTCCTGCAATACGAGACCTAATCTCCTTGTATTTATCGTAATAGTCCTTAATCTTGGTATAGACACCGCTCAAGGAGCCATAAACCTTCTTGGTTTCGTCATAAACGGTTTGAACCGCTTCAATATTTTCGACCTGCTTCTCGATCTGTTCCAATTCTTTTTTGAGCATTTCAACATAATAGGTGTAGCTCGTCGCATCCGTGACCGCCATCCCGGCGAAACCTCTGACCGGCACCAGGCAGGCCAGGCAGACCAGGACTATCAAAACCTCTTTTCGCTTCAACATACCGTGGCCCTCTTTAGGCGGCTTCTTCGACTTCGGGAACTTCGCGCCAGCTCCGCTTCCGTTGATATTCGAGGTATTCTTCCTTAAAGCCGTCCGGGTTTTTCTCGTACATTCCACGGATCACCTTTGCAGCCCGGGCACTGGAATTGAAAATATGAAGGTAATCCCCAAGGCAGGCCAGGGACACATTCAGAACGACGCTCTCCCCGCTCTGACGCTTCACAAGCACGTAATGCTCACCCTTGGCCGGTTTGAACTCCTTGATCCACCTGAACTCGCGCTCATTGAGGCCGAACTGGTCCACGTAATCGGAACGATTGGCCTTCGGATCAGGGAAAAAGATCGATGTGGCAATCTGCTTCTTGAACGACTCAGCAAACCACTGACCAGTAAAATCACTGGCATTCTGACCGGCAAATATGCCGACACCGTTCTTTTTCCGAAACTCGTCAAGGATGACCTTCGCCTTGGGCTGGAACATCTCCTGCCGGAAAAACGCCGGAGCCTCATCCACGAACATCACAAAGGGATCGCCTTCGGCTTCAATCGTAACCTTGTGGAACAGGTAATACAGGAAAGGACCAAGCAAGGACTCGCGCTCCAGCATGTCGGTCATGTCAAAGGCGACAAGGCTATGCTCCGTGAAGCTCAGGGAGTCCTCCTTGGATGAGAAATAGGCCCCATTGGAGCCACCTTCCAGCCACGGATCAAGGGCATCCCGTAGCTCCAAACCAGAGTGCCCTATGCCGTATGAAAACTGCTCAAGCGTCCTGTCTTCCTTGGGAAACTTCTCGTCGAACATGCCTTTGATGGTATCATCTATTTCACGAAACTGCTGTTTGTCCTTTTCTTCATCAACACCAAGTATCAAGGACATCCACTTGGCCAAAAAGCTTTTGTTCTTGGCGCTGTTGGAAAGTTGCAGCGGGTTCATACCCATACGGTCGACGTCCTCTCCCAGGAAATATACGCCATCTACCATGCGTGTGAAGACTTCCATACCGTTGAGCCTGTCGAAACAAATGGCCCGGAAATTCTCGTACTTAAAACAGCAGTTAATGAGGAAGCTGATGAGGGTGGTCTTACCCTTGCCAGCTCCTCCAATGATCATCATATTGCCCAGGGCTTCGTCGCTTTCATCCACATGCGGAATGAACGTGTAGGCGTCCCCTTCTTCGGTCTTGAACTGCGTCCACGGCATATTGCCAAAGCTGCACGAACTCAGACCCTTCACCCGGGCCGGGAAAGAACAGAGTACCGCTATATTCTCCGTTGTAGGATAATGCACCCGCGGATTCAGCGTATGGGACCCGGGGAACTTGCTCCAGAATAACGGTTCCTGATTCAAGTCTTCGCGTTTAACCAGATATCCATCGTGTTCAATCCGGCGTTGAATCGTCGTGATGGATTGCTCCAATTCCTTCAAATCGTCTCCAAAAACTTCGATGGAGAAACGATATTCGAACATATTGGTGGTGTCTTCTATCTCCTCGGTTAACGTTTCAAACTCATCCTCGCGTTTGGTGGTCGAAACCGAAGAAGAACCAAGTGACAACTGGAAGTCCTTGATCTTGAGCAGAGCCGCTTGCCGATCCAGTCGGCGGCATGTCTGATACAATGAGAATTCTATCTCAAGAGAAAAAAGGTCGGTGATGGTGTCGGCTTGGGTCCAAGCGTTTGGGCTCGTAAATGAAAGCCACGCGGAATACCGCTTGGTGGCTCCGAGATATTCCTGATATCTCTTGTTTTCCGGCCAATAGAGGTCTGTTCCTGAAATCAGGCCTTCCACGTAGCCCGTATCGCTGGGCTTGATTTTTACAGTCCGTCCTTGCAAGAGCGAAGACAAATACGAAAAAACCTTGGCCTTGCACATGTCTCGAATCTCATACTCCGCACCAAGCCTATCCTTGGTTTGCTTGATGGCTTGCTTCAAAGCGATCAGGGAGTCGTGTCTCTTCTGCTCTTTCCCTTTGAACTGGCCCTCCACTTTGTCCAAGGTGCCTGCGTTATCCGCTATGAAAAGGATGTAATGCCTGGACCGAAAATTCGAGATGAAATTGGAGTTCCACTTCGCATAAATTTTTTGGACAAAATTGCTCAATTTGTTAAACTTAACGGGATTACTCGCGCTGTAGGTGTGCCGATGCGATTGAATCATGAACGAAACTTCTGTCGGCATTCCGCCCAGCCATTGAATCCTGCGGGTCAGAATGGAATACGCCACGTCAGGGTCAATGCTCTTGAAGTTTCGGCCAAGAACCTCGATCATTTGCGCATGGCGGCCATCCTGTGTAGTGATGAGACCATCTTTGTCCACATGCGAAACGATAAATTTCTTGTAGATGTTAGTGAACTTTTTATAGTGCGGGTCAGGCCTCACAATCTTTGGCAAGATAATGCCCAGGAAAAGAACGAGGGCTGAACAGAAAAAGCCCATGCCTACAATCGCACCCATGGAAATGTAGTTTTCAAACATAGCTGCCCTAAAATTTGCCGGAATAGTATATGTTTCCACCACGTCTTCGAAAATGCTTAGTCGTCCCGCAATCAAAATATTTGCAGATCAGAATATCAAAATAGAATGAGTCCTTGCGTACTCGAATTATCCCAAAGAAAGAGACGCTGATGAAATAGACCAGGCATAGAATCAAGCTTAGAAAAGTGTGGATGCCGAACCACTGCATGAATGCATACACCAGAGCGGTCGAACCAATCAGAAACATGTAATAAGGACGAGGGAGGAAGGCCACACACGGCCTTCCCCAAAACGTCGGATATACACACCCTATATCCCGTGATTTTTCAGACACGGACAATCCTAAGCCGAAGTGGTCAGGCTCTTGACCCAATCACCGACTTTCTCTGCCATTGAAATGCACAGTCCTGCGCCGATGCCGAAGAAGGCATACTTGATCCACTCCCTCTTGATGGCCATGAGCACGCCGCCAATGGCCACACTCAGCACGACCACCGAGGGGCCGACGATGGAGGTCATGACGCTCATAATGTCGCTCTTTGCCGTGTCGATAGGTTTGAACGCTGCATCAAGCTTTGAGGCGGCGGTCGGGTCGACCCAACCAATGACCATGACGACAGCCGCAAAAAGGATGGCGCTTTGAAGGTATGCATTATCAATGATTTTTTTCAGAATATTCATTATGTTGCTCCTATTTTCTTAGATATTCCGCGAGAAGTTCGCAGCTATTTGATATGTGAGAAAGGTAATCGGCACAGTCATGATCACCAGCATGTTGTATGGATTGGAAAGCCAAAAGTACGTCTGGCTCCCGAAGACTGACACCTGAATGACTATGGGGATCGCGCCCAGAAGGGGGATTTCAAGACCAAAAGGAAAGACCGCAAAGATGAACCCGAATCCGAACAATGCGGCCAAAGCCGCTTTGCTAAGATGGAATCTAAACGAGCTAACCTTACTCGCGTCAAGGATTTTTTCGTTATACGCGAGCCACCCTTCTACAACAGATGAAACCATGTACAAAGCAAGAATCGGAATCATAAGGACCAACCCGTACATGCGAAGCAGAAGCAGGTCGATACATTCAAAAAATGGATGGATGGCCTCTCGCGCTGTTTGTAGGAAAGACGCATCCATCCATGATATATCGAAGCCATGCTTGATGTACAATGCCCGTTCAATTTGCAACGGCGCACCGTTCCCCCTGAAACCGTGTTTCATCACCCCGTCCGTGCCTTCAGCAAAGTTGATCTGGATGATGTAAGCGGCAAAGGAAAACACCGTTACGCCGAAAACTATCCAGAAGATAGTCCCGGCCAACGAGCTGGGTTTTTTTTCACTCTTGCTTTCGCTCATGAGGGATTACGCGGCCTTGGTTTCGCCGTCTTTTTCCTGCAAATCACGAAGCATTTTTTGAAGGGTCTCGATTTTCAGATTCTTCTTGGGCTCGGAACCGGTGATATCCGTAATGGCCTTGATCAGGACGTCCTTGGCCTTGGCTTCATCCATTTCCTTTTCGAGCGCCGGACTTGCTTCTTTTTTGGGCTTGGTCTTGGCCTTGGCTTTGCCAGCCTTTTGGGGCTCTTTGGCTTCCGGTTCCTTCTGGGCGTTCTTCTCGCCCTTCTGGGGGCCTGCACTTTGCTTGGGGCCGGACTTCTTCTTGGCTTGCTCACGGCGCTTCACAAAGTCGGTTTTAGCACCATCGCTTGCACCGGACAGCTCCTTGTTGAACTGTTCGATCACCGCGTTCAGGTGGGAGATGAGACCTTCCTCCTGCATGGTCTGCGGATCAACCAAGGCTGCCAACTTGGAATCGGTGAGCCGGAAACGGTTCTTGAAGAAGCCCTTCTGCACGAATTCGATGCTGTTCAGGGCCTTGGTCAGGTTGGTGATGACATTCTGGAAAGGACCGTCGAATACGAGCTCCGAAGAAGCAAGCAGAGTTCTCCTGCTCACATCACCGGTCTTGAAGTTTTTGGACGTCTTCGTGTAGGCCAAGGGCACGACGTCCATTGCCCGGCAGGCTGCCACCTTCTGCTCAGGCCCCAGGTTGGCGAGTGACCCTAACAATGTTTGAAAATCTTCATGAGACATATAAAATCCTCCTGCCTCAATGATTTCAGAGGTCCAAAATCAAAAAAACAGGAGGATTTGGGGGGCAGAAAACTGCGAGCACTCGCCTACAACAAGCTTTCTCTCTTAGAAGGATAGGGGGAGTATTTGCTGAAAGAAAAATCAAGAGAGTTGAGCCGGTTG
>NZ_JASTWE010000001.1 GCF_030282845.1 Pseudodesulfovibrio pelocollis | reverse complement strand
ACACTAGCTGGGCAAAGAATCCCCCTAGCTGTTGGCACAGTAGGGGGATTCCGGTTGGTTAAGGCAAAAGCGGTCCGGGATTTTTCATTGGCATTTTCTTCGCCGTGTCAGAGAAGAATCTTCTCCGGCGGCCGCCGCTCGGGCACGATGCGCTTATCGATGGTGCCGTCGTTGAACTCCCGGCTGACGTACAGGCCGCAGAAGCAGGCCCCGTATTCGGCCACGTCCTGCTCGCGGTAGACGCAGGGACAGATGATGTCCCGGTCGCTCTCCAGGTCGCCGTTTGCCAGCCGGCAGGGGCAGGCCATGTAGCCCAGGCGCTCCTTGCAGGTGATCAGGCTCTCCATGAGGGCCATGGTTATCTCCATGTCCTTGTTGAAGAAATATCCCTTGGGCTCCTGGATTTTCCTGAGCCGTTCGTAAAGTTCCTTCGCGTCCATGGTCAATCCTTCAGGGCTTCGTCGATCTGGTCCTTGTGGAAGCCCACGATGACCTTGTCCTTGATCACGATGGTGGGAAAGGACACGGCCGGGTTGTGTGCCTTGACTTCCTTGACGATCTGCTTGCGCTCGTCGCCGGTCAGCTCGTCCACATGGACGCATTTGTACTTGATGCCGCATTCGTCCAGGTATTTCTTGGCGTTGCGGCAGTGGATGCAGGTCGAAAGGGCGTACACCTTGACATCGTCGCTCATTGTGAAGGCCTCCGTTTGGGGTGGTTGGGTGTCGCTCATGCCGCCGGGCCGGGCGGACGCCATCGGGGTCTATCGCCGCCCGGAGAGGGCGACCTCCAGCTTGCGCACGGCCAGGGAGCAGGCAAAGGTCAGGACGAAATACATGACCAGCACGGTGGTCCATATCTCGAAGCTGCGGTAGGTCGTGGTCATGATCTGCTGGCCCTGGAAGGTCAGCTCCTCGATGGAGATGACCGAGACGATGGCCGAGTCCTTGATGATGGATATAAACTGTCCGGCCAGCGCTGGCAACATGCGCTGCATGGCCTGGGGCAGCACGATGTGGCGCATGGCCCTGGTCCGGTTCATGCCCAGCGCCGTGGCCGCCTCCCACTGGCCGCGCTCCACGGACCCGATGCCCGCCCGCACGATCTCGGCGATGTACGCCCCCTCGATAAGGGCCAGGGTGATCACGGCCGAGAGGAATTGCGGAAAGCGGTCCATGCGCCCGAAGAGCCAGGCCATGGTGTCCCGCGTCTCGCCCGACAGGGAGCGGGCGAATTCATCCACCCCGAGGTGGAGCATGATCTGGTCGCCGATGAAGAAGTAGAAGACAAAGATCAGCACCAGGGGCGGGGTGTTGCGGATCAAACCCACATAGGTGGAGGCCAGTTGCCGGGAGAGCAGGCGCGGGCTGACGCGCATCAGCCCGGCCGCGGTGCCCAGCAGCGTTCCCAGCACTCCGGCCCACAGGCTCAGGCGCAGGGTGGTGATCAGCCCCTCGGCGAGCAGGCCGGGCCGCCACGACCCGGCCGTCTCGTCGAAGCGCACCAGATAATGCCAGACCGCGTCCCACCGCCAATGGTAGTTGAGTCCGGTGGCGGCCCGGTAGGCCATGTAGCCGATCCCGGCCGCCATCGCCGCCAGCAGGGCGATGTCGAGCAGGGTGATCCGGCGCGCGGGGCTCCCTTTGTCCTTCACTTCGACTCGTCCGCTACTGAATCAGGCTTTCCCATTCATCGGTGGCGAACCAGTAGTGGTAGCGGTTTTGCAGCCACCCCTTGCTCAAGGTCACGCGCACCCAGTTGTCGAGCCAGTTGAGGAAGTCGAGATCCCCCTTGCGCACGGCAAAGGCGATGGGCTCGCTGGTGAAGTCGTCGTCAAGGGGCAGATAGAGCCGGTCCTGATATTCGGCCGCCAGATTGGCGGGCAGGGGGCTTGAGGCCACCAGGGCGTGGACGCGGTTGTTGAGCAGTTCCTGGATAGTCTGGGATTCCTCGTCAAAGAAGAGGATCTTGGCCTTGGGCAGGAAGTTCTTGGCGGCCTCTGCGGCCGTGGTGCCCAGGCGCACGGCGATGGTCGTGTCCGGGGTGTTGAATTGGTCCAGGGAGTCGCGCCCGCGGGCCAGCTTGTTAGAGGCGACCATGGACATGCCCGAGAATTCGTAGGGGGCCGAGAAGTTGACCTTCAGGTTGCGGGCCGGGGTCACTGACATGCCGCCAATGATGATGTCGAACTTGCCGGTGAGCAGGGCCGGGATGATGCCCGACCACTTGGTGGGCACGAACTCGACGTCCACGCCCATGTCTTCGGCCAGTTTTTTGGCGACCTCGATCTCGAAGCCGATGTAGTTGCCGTCCCGGTCCTTCATGGCCCAGGGCTTGAAGGTGTCGAAGCCGACCCGGATGGTGCCGCGCTTGAGGATTTCCTCAAGCTGGCTCGTTCTGGCTTCTGGCAAGGCAGAGGTGGACGCTTCCCTGGAGGGCTGGCCGCATCCCTGGGCGAGCAGGGCGAGGCAGAGCAGGGCGGCCATGGCTGCATGGCGGAAGATCTTCATGACGGACTCCTTTGATCCGGCCCTCAGGCCGGGTTGCTGGTCTGGTCTTTCTTGCACGATGCCTGGGCAAAGGTGACGTGGGATACGCCCAGAATGGCAATCATGACGCCCTTGTCGGTCTTGATCGCTCTCCAGATGGTCATGGGACACGCTCCTGTGGTTGAAGGTCATGGCCGTTGGCCGGATAGTGGCGCTCAAGCAGCCTGGCCGCGCCCGACAGGGCCAGGGTCACGGCCAGATATATGGCGGCCACGGTGAACCATATCTCGAAGGTCAGGAAGGTTTCGGCGTCAATCATCCGCCCCTGCTGGGTCAGGTCCATGATGGCGATGGTGCTGACCAGGGCCGAGTCCTTGACCAGGGACACGGCCTGGCTGGTCATGGGCGGCAGCACGCGGCGCACGGCCTGGGGCAGGATGATGTGCCGGTACATGGAAAAGGGGCTCATGCCCAGGCTTCTGGCCGCCTCCCACTGGCCCGCCTGGATGGAGGTGATGCCCGCGCGCAGGATCTCCGAGGCGTAGGCCCCCTCGAACAGGCTCAAGGCGATGACCGCGGCCCAGAAGGCCGGGATGTCGAGGATGGGCGCGATGACGAAATAGATGAAGAAGAGCTGGATGAGCAGGGGGGAATTGCGGATCAGTTCCATGTACACCCGGGCCGTGCCGCGCGCCACGGGCGAGGCGGACATGCGCATCAGGGCGGTGACCAGGCCGATGCACAGCATCAGCCCCATGCTCACGGCGGTGATCTGCAGGGTGATGCCCAGTCCCTGCATCAGCGGCCCCCAGATCACTCCCTGGTCCGTGACCCGCCACAGGTATTTCGGAATCTGGTACCACTGCCAGTTGTAGCCCGACTGCCGGGTGCCCTCGGCCAGCAGCCAGACCAGCCCGGCCATGAGGCACAGGTACAGGCCGGTATCCGTCAGCGCGGGGCCGGATATGCGTCGGCTCCAGGCGGGCCGTGCGCGGGATGGCTGCTCCATTGCTCTCCTGTCGGTCGTCGGGTTGCGTGGCCAAAGGTGCTGTCGGAACCACCATAGCACATTCCCCGGGGGTGTCCACGAGCCAGGTCAAGGGCTGGCGGCCGCGTGAGACGGAACGCGTCAGGGCAAAGGCGTCAGGCGAGGCCGGGCAGATGCGATTCGATGAGCGCCCTGACCCGGCCGAAGACCTCGTCAGACCCTGACGAGGCGTCGGCCACCTTGATCCGGTCGCGGTTCAGCGCGGCCCAGGTCAGGTAGCCCTCGCGGATGCGGCGATGGAAAGAGAGGTGCTCGGCCTCGAACCGGCCCTCGGCCATGGCCTTGCCGTCCTCGCTGTTGCGCCGGGTGGCGCGTTCGAGCCCCACTTCAGGGTCCAGGTCGAGGACGATGGTCAGATCGGGCCAGACGCCGTCCACGGCCACCTCGTTGAGCTGCCTGAGCATGTCGATGTCCAGGCCGCGCCCAAAGCCCTGGTAGACGATGGTCGAGTCCGCGAACCGGTCGCAGAGTACCACCCGGCCCGCTTCCAGTTGGGGCCTGACCACCTGGGCCACATGCTGGGCGCGGTCGGCCAGGTAGAGAAAGAGCTCGGTGATGGCGGTCAGGTCCGAGTTGTTCACGTGCAGCAGCATTTGGCGCAGTTCGCGGCCGACGCGGCTGCCGCCCGGCTCGCGGGTCAGGAAGACCTCCCTGCCCCGGCTTTCCAGGTGGTCGCGCAGCCGCGCGATCTGGGTGGTCTTGCCCGTGCCCTCTATGCCTTCAAAGGTAACAAACATTGGTTCTCCGGGGTCTCTGTCTTGCGTTTGGCTGTGTCCGGCGTGGCCGGGGCGCGGTAGATGTTGCGTTCGAGAAAGCGCAGGTAGGGCGACCACTGCTGGTCGCTGCCCCCCATCTCGCCGTAAGCCTGATCGATGATGTTCAGCTTGGCGTCCATGTTGTCCGCGAAGTGGAGCACAAAGGCTTCGGGCGTCTTGGGCCGCACGGGCGCGCCGAACTCGTGCTCGCCGTGGTGGCTGGTGATCAGGTGCCGCAGATGCAGCTTGAGCGCTTCCTCAAGCTGTTTGCTGCGCGCGAGGAAAGGCTCGAGCCTGTCCAGGCCGATCTGGATGTGCCCCAGCAGCCGACCCTCGTCGGTGTAGTCGTTGGCCAGCCCGCCGGAAAGCTCCCACGCCTTGCCCAGATCGTGGAAGACGGCCCCGGCCAGCAGGGTCTGCCGGTCCAGGCCGGGATAGACGTCGCACAGGGCCATGCAGGCCCGGGCCACGCCCAGGGTGTGTTCGAGCAGGCCGCCCACATAGGCGTGGTGCACGGTCTTGCCCCCGGGTGCGGTCATGAAGCGTTCCCGGACATCCTCGCTGCCCAGCACCTTGCGGCAGAAAGAGCGCCACGGCTTGTGGCGCATGTGCTCGGTGATCAGGTCTTCGAGCTGTTCCATGAGCCGGGCGGGCGGGGTGGCGCTTGCGGGCATGAAATCGGCGTAGTCCACCTCGTCCGGGGCCGGGTCGAGCAACTCCAGGTGATCGACCTTGAGCTGGTTCCTGTCGCGATAGCTCTCCACAAAGCCGATGACGCGGGTCATCTGGCCTGGTTCGAGAATAGGATACTCCTGGCTCTTGGGGCTCCATATCTTGCCCTCGATCTTGCCAGTGGCGTCCTGAAATGTCAGACTCCAGTAAGGGCCGTTCCTTGATTGCGCCAGGGACGCGGCAGCCAGGACGAACCGGTCGTCCACCCGGGTGCCGGGGGTCAGGTCTTGGATATATTGCGACTTTCTGGTCACGTGCCTTGCCATCTGTTTGATGTTGATGTACCTCGCCACCCAGGTCGAAAGCGGCCGTGAGGTGGCCGGACAAGGATGCTGGAGGGCGGTCGGGGAGCGGTCGAACCCGCTCCGGTTTATGAACCTGATTTCACTCGGATTGTCAAATCGAGCCATGACGGAGATTTCATGAGGATTCTACTCGCCAACGATGACGGCATTCAGGCCGTGGGGCTTCGCTCCCTGTATTTCGCCCTGGTCGAGGCCGGGCACGATGTGCGCGTCTTTGCGCCGGTCACAGAGCAGTCGGCCGTGGGCCACGCCGTGACCCTGTCCATGCCCCTTAGGGTCAAGGAGTTCCGCGAGAACGGCTTCAGGGGGCAGGGCGTTTACGGCACGCCTGTGGACTGCGTCAAACTGGCCCTTTCCACCCTGCTGGACGCCCCGCCGGACCTCGTCCTCTCGGGCATCAACGCGGGTGCCAACGTGGGCGTGGACATCCTCTATTCGGGCACGGTCTCCGCCGCCACCGAGGGCGCGCTGATGGAGATTCCGTCCATGGCCGTGTCCGTGGACGATTTCAACCCCGTGGACCTCAAGGGGCAGGCGCGCTATTGCGTCCGGCTGCTGTCCCGCATTCCCTGGGCAGAGCTGCCGAAAAAATGCGTGGTGAACCTCAATTTTCCGGCCTGCCCCATGGAGAAGGCGCGCGAGCTGATGGTCTGCCCGCACACCCGCGCCTCCTACCGCGACTGGTACGACACCCGCACCGACCCGCGCGGCAGGCCCTACTACTGGCTCAACGGGGCCATCCCGCCCGAGCAGATCAGCCCCGACCGCGACCGGGCCCTGCTCACGCAGGGGCATGTCACCCTGACGCCGCTGCATTTCGACTTCACTGACCGCGTCGCTCTCGACATGCTGGCGCGAAATCTCGCCACCCCCCGTTGACGGAACGTGTCGGCGGACGTACTATTGATGTCATTGCCCTTAAAGTGACTTTGAACACCACCCCAGAGGAGGAGACGCCATGGCGACCAGGATAGGCATCAACGGGTTTGGACGGATCGGACGCTACCTGACGCGCCTGCTGGCGCAGGAAAACGACCTGGAACTGGTGGCAGTCAACGCCCGCGCCTCCAACGAGGACCTCGCCCACCTGCTCAAATACGACTCGGTCCACGGCAGGTTCCCGGACGTGGAACCCACCGCGACCGGCTTCAAGGTCAACGGAAAGGCCGTGACCGTGACCCGCGATGCACCCGGCGAGTGGAAATGGGGCGAGATGGGCTGCGACATCGTGGTGGAGACCACGGGCAAGTTCACAGACCGCGCCAGCTGCGAGAAGCACCTGGCCTGCGGGGCGAAAAAAGTGATCATCAGCGCGCCGGGCAAGGACGCCGATGCCACCGTGGTCATGAGCGTCAACGACCGCGACCTCAAGCCCGAACACAAGATCATTTCCAACGCCTCCTGCACCACCAACTGCCTGGCCCCGGTGGCCAAGGTGATCAACGACACCTTTGGCATCAAGCACGGCATCATGACCACGGTCCACTCCTACACCATGAGCCAGCGCATCCTCGACGGCTCCCACAAGGATATGCGGCGCGCCCGCGCCTGCGCCGTGAACATGGTGCCCACCACCACCGGCGCGGCCAAGGCCGTGGGTCTGGTCATTCCCGAGCTCGACGGCGTGCTCGACGGCATGGCCATCCGGGTGCCCACGCCCAATGTCTCCCTGGTGGATCTCGTCTGCGAGTTGAAGAAGCCTACCACCGTCGAGGAGGTCAACGCGGCCCTCAAGGCGGCGGCAGGCGAGTCCATGGGCTACACCGATGAGCCGCTGGTGTCCGTGGATTTCATGGGCTCCACCTTTGGCGGCGTGGTGGACAGCGGCCTGACCCGGGTCATGGGCACCACCCAGCTCAAGCTCATCGTCTGGTACGACAACGAGGCCGGGTTCACCAATCAGCTGCTGCGCCTGACCAGGAAGGTCGCCGGGATGCTGTAAGCGACGAATCGCGAAGACACGCAGGGCCGCTCCGTTACGGGGTGGCCCTTTTTTTGTTCATCGCGCAGTGATCGTGTGAAGGATTGTCACGAAGTGTTATAATCATTTACACGACATGGAGTTTTGATTAAACAATGTGACGGGGATTTTCCAACAACTGTTTGATAGAGGATGGCGGCAACCACTCACTCGGGTCGAGGAGGTTGGTTTCATGGCTGAAGCCGTTGCCAAGTGCGAAATGTCTGACGAGCCGCTGCTCGTAGTCAGGCAGCCCATATTCGACCGCAACAAGGCCGTCTGGGGGTATGAGTTGCGGGCCGGTTCCACCCGGCCGGACGGGGGACCAGTCACCCCGGCCGACATCATGAACGCCTACCGGGCCACCCTGGCCCCGGAAGGCGATGCCCTGGTCAGGGACAAGAAACTTCTGCTCACCATCGCCGCGGAGAACGGATTCGACGCCACCCCTGCGGACATCGAGTGCTGCGTGTTCGGCCTGTGCGGACAGGCGGCGGCATCGCCCCGGTGCCGCGAATTGATGGGTGCCCTGCGCGAGCGCGGCGGCATCGTGGCCCTGGACGTCGATGCGGGCGAGGCCTTCGACACGGAGCTGCTCAAGGGGGCGGACATCGTCAAGGTCAGCCTGTCGGGCAAGACCCCGCCGGAGATTGTCAAGCTGCGCGCCAGGTACAAGACCTTCGGCGGCGAACTCCTGGCCACGGGCGTGGCCGGATGGGAGGCCTTCGAGGGCACGCGCGCCCTGGGCTTCAAGTATTTCCAGGGGCCGTTCTTCGGTGTGCCCCTGCCGGACGGCGAGACCGGGCTGGCGGCCACGGCCACGACCAAGCTGCAACTGCTGCGCGAACTGGCCAACCCCGAGTGCGAGATGGATGAACTGGCGACCATCATCGCCTCGGACATCTCCTTGAGCTATCGCATGCTCAAGTACATCAACTCCGCGTCCTTCGGCCTGCGCAACAAGATCAAGTCCATCCAGCAGGCCGTGTCCCTGCTCGGCCTCAACGAGATCCGCCACTGGGCCACGGTGGTGGTCATGACCGATCTCGACTCCACGCCCAAGGGCGAGGAGCTGGCCTACATGGCGCTCCAGCGCGGCCGGTTCCTGAGCAAGCTGGCCGGGACCATCAAGGGATTTCCCCATTCGGCCAGCACCATGTTCATGCTCGGCCTCTTCTCGCTCCTCGACGCGCTCCTCTCCTATCCCATGGACAAGGCGCTGGAGAACGTGCCCCTTGACGACGAGATCAAGGCCGCCCTGTGCGGCACCCTCAACGAGTTTCGCGACTGGCTGCTCATGGTCGAGGCCGTGGAGCTGGGCAACTGGACCGTGGCCAACGAAATCCTGAGCCGGTACGGCGCCTGCTTCACCCAGGCGGCCACTCAGTACATGAAGGCCTCGTCCTGGGCCGCCAGCCAGATTCCGCACATGCGCAAGTAGGGTGGGAAAACGTGACCATACAAAGAGGCCGGACAGCGAACTGTCCGGCCTCTTTGTGATTCCGGTGGATTATTCGATGCCTTCGGTCCGGCGCTTGTCATCGCGCAGGAGCTTGTAGTTGATGGCGTCCACCACGGCCTGCCAGCTGGCCTCGATGATGTTGTGGGACACGCCCATGGTGGTCCAGCGCTCGTGCCTGTCGCCGGTTTCGATGAGCACCCGCACGAAGGAGGCGGTGCCGCCCGTGTCGCGCACCGCGCCCGAGAGGACGCGGACCTTGAAGTCGAGCAGACGAATCTCGCTCAGCTTGGGGTAGAAGCGCTCAAGGCCCTTGCGCAGGGCGCGGTCCAGGGCGTTGACCGGGCCCATGCCCGTGGCCGCCGTGTGCTCGGCCTGTCCCTTGACGTTGATGATCACCGTGGCCTCGGTAAAGGGCTCGGCGTCTTCCTCGCGCTTGGCGTCCACCACGAAGAAGTGGCGGAAGCTGAAGTAGTCGGGCTTCATGCCCAGCGCCTCCAGCAGCATCAGCTCGAAGGAGGCCTCGGCCACCGAATACTCGTAGCCCATGCTCTCCTTGAGTTTCAGTTCCTTGAGCAGCGCGTCCACGGTGGTGTCTTTCTTGTCCAGGTCGTAGCCCAGCTCATGGGCCTTGAACAGGATGTTGCTGCGGCCTGCCTGATCCGAGAGCAGCACGCGCTGGGCGTTGCCCACGGCAGTGGGGTCGATATGCTCGTATGTCTTGGAATCCTTGAGAATCGCGCTGACGTGGATGCCGCCCTTGTGGGCGAAGGCCGAGGCTCCCACAAAGGGCTGGCGCATGAAGGGGCGCAGGTTGGCCGTCTCGCTGACAAAGTGGGAGGTGATCAGCAGCCGTTTGAGGTTGTCGGGGCCGATGGTCTGCATGCCCATTTTCAGTTCGAGGTTGGGAATGATGGAGCAGAGGTTGGCGTTGCCGCAGCGCTCACCGTAGCCGTTGATGGTGCCCTGGACCTGGCTTGCGCCCAGGCGCACGGCCTCCAGCGAGTTGGCCACGGCCAGTTCCGAGTCGTTGTGGGCGTGGATGCCGATTGTGGCCTCGGGCAGGGCGGCGATGACCGCGCGCACGGCCTTGGACAGGTCAGCGGTCAGGGTGCCGCCGTTGGTGTCGCAGAGGACGAGCCGGGCGGCCCCGGCCTCCCTGGCGGTCTCAAGAGCCTTGAGGGCGTATTCCGGGTTGTGGCGGTAGCCGTCGAAGAAGTGCTCGGCGTCGAAGATGACCTCGTCCACGCGGGAGGCCAGATAGGCCACGCTGTTGCGGATGAGTTCGAGATTGCGCTCCAGGCTGACTCCCAGCGCCTTGGTGGCGTGCATGTCCCAGGCCTTGCCGAAGATGGTCACCACCGGGGTCTCGGCCGCGAGCAGGGCGGCCAGGTTGGGGTCGTTCTCCGGGGTGCAGCGGTTGAGGTGGGTGGAGCCGAAGGCGGCCAGCCGTGCGTTGGCAAAGGGGTGGCCCTTGACCATGTCGAAGAAGCTTGCGTCCGTGGGGTTGGAGCCGGGCCAGCCCGCCTCGATGTAGTGGATGCCTAGTTCGTCGAGTTTCTGGGCGATGCGCAGCTTGTCCTGGGCCGTCAGGTTGAGTTCCTCGGCCTGGGCGCCGTCCCGCAGTGTGGTGTCGTATATGGTGACGTGTCTCATGCTGTCCCAAGTGGGCCGTTTTCAAGCTCAAAGGCCTTGTGGAGCGTGCGTACGGCCAGTTCGGTGTACTTGTCGTCGATCAGGCAGGTGATCTTGATCTCCGAGGTGCTGATCATCAATATGTTGATATTCTCATCGGCAAGCGCCCGGAAGGCCCGCGAGGCCACGCCGGAGTGGTTGCGCATGCCGACGCCGATAATGGACACCTTGGAGACGTTGAGGTTGCTGTCGACGGCTTCGAAGCCGATCTCGTAGCGCAGGGAGTCAAGGGTCTTGAGGGTCTGGTCCACATCGGCGCGCGGCACGGTGAAGGTCATGTCGGTCTTGCCGTTCTTGCTCGGGTTCTGGACGATCATGTCCACCAGGATGCGCTGCTCGGCCAGGGGGGTGAAAATCTGGGCGGACACGCCGGGCTTGTCCGCGAGATTGATCAGGGTGATCCGGGCCTGGTCCTTGTCGTATGCGATGCCGGAAACGAGAGCGGCTTCCATGGTGGGGTCCTCCTTGGTGACTACGGTGCCCGGCTCGTCGGAAAATGTGGAGCGGACATGAACTGTTACGTTGTACTTCTTGGCAAATTCCACGGACCGGATCTGGAGCACCTTGGCGCCCATGCTCGCCATTTCCAGCATCTCGTCATAGGTGATGCTGTCGAGCTTGCGCGCGTCGGTACACATGTTGGGGTCGGTGGTGAAGACGCCGGGCACGTCGGTGTAGATTTCACAGATGTCCGCCCTGATGGCGGCGGCCAGGGCCACGGCCGAGGTGTCGGACCCGCCCCTGCCAAGGGTGGTGATGCGCTGGCTGTTGTCGCAGCCCTGGAAACCGGCCATGACCAGGATGTCGTATTCGTCGAGCATGGCCTTGATGCGGCTCTCGTCGATGTCCACGATGCGCGCCTTGCCGTAGGCGCAGTCGGTCTTGATGGGGGCCTGGAAACCGAGCACCGAGCGGCAGGCGATGCCCTGCTGCTTGAGGAGCATGGCGAAGAGCGCGCAGGAAATCTGCTCCCCGGTGGAGACCAGCGAATCCGCCTCTGCCGGGTCCGGGTTGTCCGACCATTCCCTGGCCAGGGCCAGGAGCCGGTTGGTCTCGCCCGACATGGCCGAGAGGACCACGATGACCTTGTTCCCCTCGCGGTAGGGGCGCAGCACCTTTTGCATGACCTGGCGCTGGCATTCGAGGTTGCGAACCGATGTTCCACCGAATTTCTGTACGACGATGTTCATTGGAGCCCTGTGGGATTATTTGAAAGGTGTTCAAGCTCTTGGGCCAGGGAGCCGAGCAGCTCCCGGGCGGTCCTTCCCGTTGCGCCCATGGTGAGGCCGCGTCCGGTGCGTGTGGGGAACCACGCCAGCACCAGGGCCTCGTCAGGCCACAGCTTCCGGTCGAGAAACTGCGCCCATTCGATCACCACCAGCATGGTCCGGTCCTCCAGCAGCTCAAGCAGCGCGTCGTCCGGGCCCATGCCCTCCAGCCGGTAGAGGTCGCAGTGGGCCACCGGCGGGGTCGTGGGATAGAGGTTGCATATGTTGAAGCTCGGGCTGGACACTTCTGCCCGTTCCGAGCCCGGCAGGGATCCGACCAGCCCCCTGACCAGCGTGGTCTTGCCCGCCCCGAGGTCGCCTTGCAGGAGCAGGGCGGGCGGATGCCTCTCTCCGGCCAGGGCCTCGGCCAGGATGCGGCCCAGGGCGAGGGTGGCCGCCGGATCGGCGAGGTGCAGTTCCCGGTCCATTGCCGTCGTGCTAGCCCTGCAGCAGGGTCTTGAGCACGTCCTCCTTGCCCACCACGCCCACCAGCTGGCCATTCTCGATGACCGGCAGGGTGTAGAGCTTCTTGTTGGCCATCATGGTGGCGATGTCGTCGATGCCGGTCTCGGGCGTGACCGAGGTGGGCTTCGGGGTCATGGCGTCGCCCACCTTGAGGGCTGAAATCTTGGTGATCTCGCGCTCCAGGTCCTCGTGGGACGAGAGGGGGAACACGCCGTCGAGCAGGGTGAAGAAGGAGGGCAGGGTGATCTTCTTCTGCTGGGCCACGAGATCGGCCTGACAGAGCACGCCCACGACCCGGCCGTCCTCGTCGATCACCGGCGCGCCGTTGATCTTCCTGTCGATCAGGAGGCGGGCTGCGGTGGCGATGTCCGTGTCCGGGGTCAGGGTGATGCACTCTTTGGTCATGATGTCCTTGGCTTTCAGCACGTGGCGAACTCCTTTGCCGCTCGCGGCAGCATGTCTGCGATTTCAGAGGCCAGGTTGCCCCTGGCCGGATAGTCTTCACGAAGCAGCCGCCCGGCCGCGCCGTGCCAGTAAACACCGAGGGCGGCGGCATCGGCCGGGGCCAGTCCCCGGGCCATGAGGGCGGCGATGACACCCGCCAGCACATCGCCCGATCCGCCCACGGCCAGGTTGGGCTCGGCGTGCGGGCTGACGCACACCCGGTGCCTGTCGGCCACCAGGGTTCCGGCCCCCTTGAGGACCAGGACGGTCCCGCCCGACTCGACGAATGTTCGGGCCGCATCGAGCCTCGCGGCCTGGATTTCGGCCGTGGTAGTGCCGAAAAGCCGTGCCATTTCGCCTGGATGTGGTGTCAGAACGGTCGTGCCAGGGAGGCCGTGGACCGCATCCGGTATCTGGGCCAGACAAAACAGCGCGTCCGCGTCCAGAACCGCGTGCGTCGGACACTCTGCAATAAAGGACTTGAGAAAATCAACTGTTTTCATGGTCCGTCCCAGGCCGGGGCCGACCACCACGGCGTCGAAGCGGTCCAGTTGCGCCTGAAGAATGTTCGCAAGCTCCGGGGTCCACTCGGTGCCGGAGCCGAGGGGCAGGGTCATGATGTCCGCCGAGCCGCCCTTGACGCTGTCGGCCAGCCCGCCGGGGCAGGCCACGGTGACCAGTCCGGCCCCGGCGCGCAGGGCGCCCAGCGCGGCCAGCCGGGGCGCGCCGGTCAGTCCGGGCGAGCCGCCCACGATCAGGACGCTGCCCGCGCTCCCCTTGTGCATGGCCGGGTCTGGCTCGGGGATGAGGGTCATGATGGCTTCGGTCAGCAGGGCGTGGCGAGCGGGATTGTCGCGCATGATCCGGGCCGGGATGCCGATGGGCCGGACATGGACCACGCCGGTGAAGTGCGCGGCCCCGGGCATGGCCAGCCCGAGCTTGACCGCCTGGAAGGTGACGGTGGCGTCGGCTGCCACCGCCTCGGGTTGGGGCTGCCCGGTCAGGCCGCTTAAGCCCGAGGGAATGTCGATGGCCAGGACAAAGGCGCGCCGCCCCAGCCGGTTCACGGCCCGGATCAGGGTCAGGAAGTCGGGCTTGAGTTGGCCGGTGAAGCCGGTGCCCAGCAGGCCGTCCACGATGATGTCCGGCTGAGACAGTCCGGCCGCGTCCGCCGCGTCGAGATGGCGCATGGGCACGCCAACCCTGCGGGCCAGTTCCAGGTGCGCCCTGGCCTCGCCCCGGTAGCCCTTCTTGGGCCGGGTGTGGAACACGGTCACGTCCGCGCCCAGGTCGATCAGGTGGCGGGCCACGGCAAAGGCGTCGCCGCCGTTGTTGCCCGGCCCGGCGAAGCAGAAGACCTCAAGCCCGTCCAGGGGGCCATGCCCGGCAGAGAGGCCGCATTGATCGGCCGCCCCGTACTCTTCGAGCAGCACGGCCACGGCCTCGCGCGCGGCGGACTCCATGAGCGTGACGCCCGGGATGCCGATGGTCTCGATGGTTTCCCGGTCCCAGGCCGCCATCTCGGCCGGGGTGGGCAGGGGGAGCAGCATCGGGCCTCCTTGGCAGGTTGTTGAAAAACGGCGATCTGCTGCGTGGCGTAACACTGTTTTGAAGCACCTGCGGTTGAGAGATTGTCAACGACCTGTCCTGGGTCAGCGGGAATCGCCCTCCAGCACCACGGTGGCGGCGGCCGTGTCGCGGGAGTGGGTCAGGGAGATGTGCGCCGCCGTGACGCCGAGCCGCTCGCAGACCTCGCGTCCCCGGTGGAGGAAGCTGATGCCCGGCTTGCCGCTCTCGGCGTGCAGGATTTCCACGCACTTGAAATGGACGCCGTCGGCAAAGCCGGTGCCCAGCGCCTTGACCGCCGCCTCCTTGCCAGCGAACAGGGCGGCCAGCCTGGGCACGGGATCGTGCCGGGGCAGCTGCGCCAGCTCGCGCTCGGTCAGTATCTTTTCCGCGAACCTGCTGCCAAACCGGTTCCAGGTCTCGCGGATGCGGTGCAGTTCGGTCAGGTCGAGGCCGAGTCCCTTGATCATGGATGCTCCCGGTGTCCGTCGGTCAGTCCGCGAAGGTGCGGATGATGGCCACCATGTCGCGCACGGCGCGGTCCAGGCCCACAAAGATGGCCTTGGCCATGATGGCGTGGCCGATGGAGTATTCGCTGACGCCCTCGACATGGCTGAAGGCGAGCACGTTGCGGTAGTTGAGCCCGTGGCCGAGGTTGACCTTGAGTCCCAGGGAGCGGGCGATGCGGATGCCCTCCAGGATGGAGGCCAGCTCCCTGTTCCGGTCGCGGATGTCCTTGGCGTCGGCGTAGTGGCCGGTGTGGATCTCCACGAACTCGGTGCCCGTGGCTGCTGCGGCCTTGATCTGGGCCGGGTCGGCGTCGATGAACAGGCTGGAGCGGATGCCCCGCTCGTGCAGGGGGACGAGATAGTCGGCCAGCTCGCCTTCGCGGCCCACGCAGTTGAGCCCGCCCTCGGTGGTCAGCTCCTGCCGTTTCTCGGGCACGAGGCAGACGATCTCCGGGGCGATGTCCAGGGCGATGGTCCGCATCTCTTCGGTGGCGGCCATCTCCAGGTGCAGGCGGGTGTTGCAGGTCCTGCGGATGAGTTCCACGTCGCGGTCCTGGATGTGCCGACGGTCCTCGCGCAGATGGACGATGATGCCGGTGGCCCCGGCCAGTTCGGCCATGTATGCGGCGGTCACGGGTTCGGGCTCGATGCCCATTCTGGCCTGCCTCAAGGTGGCCACATGATCGACGTTGACGGTGAGTGACGGCATTCGTCTTTCCTCCGGTGAATGATGTCGTGCTATCCCCGTTGATTACGTTTTCCGGCCGCAAATGGCAACCTGTGGTGTCGCTCCTTCGAGTTGACAGCAAAAGCGCACTAAAGGTATCGCCTTGGCCTGAAAACGAGCAAACCCTTATCACGGGAGTCATTCTTCAATGAACGTATGCATCGTCGGCACAGGCTACGTGGGGCTCGTCTCCGCCGCCTGCTTCGCCGAAATGGGCAACAGGGTCGCCTGCGTGGACGTCAATCCCAAGGTGATCGAGACCCTCAAGGCCTGCAAGGTCCATATCTATGAGCCGGGGCTTGAGGAACTGGTGCGCCGCAACACCGAGCAGGACCGGCTGCATTTCACCACCAGTCTCGAAGAGGGGATGGCCGATTCCGAGGTGCTCTTCATCACCGTGGGCACTCCCCAGGCCGATGACGGCACCTGCGATCTCTCCTATGTCGAGGCCGTGGCCCGCGAGATCGGCCAGCGCATGACCGCGCCCAAGATCGTGGTGGACAAGTCAACCGTCCCGGTGGGCACGGCAGACCGGGTCCGCGCCATCATCGCAGAAGAACTCGGCAAGCGTGGCGTGGACATTCCCTTTGACGTGGTCTCCAACCCCGAGTTCCTCAAGGAGGGCGACGCGGTGGGCGACTTCATGAAGCCCGACCGGGTCATCGTGGGCAGCGACGACGAGAACTCGGCCAAGGTGCTCGGCGCGCTCTACGCCCCCTTTGCCCGCAGCCGCGACAAGCTCATCGTCATGGGCGTGCGCAGCGCGGAGATGACCAAGTACGCGGCCAACTGCATGCTGGCCACCAAGATATCCTTCATCAACGAGATCGCCAACATCTGCGAGCGGGTGGGGGCCGATGTCAGCGAAGTGCGCATGGGCATCGGCTCGGACAGCCGCATCGGCTACAGCTTCATCTATCCTGGCGTGGGCTACGGCGGCTCGTGCTTTCCCAAGGACGTCAAGGCCCTCATCAGTACTGCGGGCGACCACGGCTACGACGCCCGGCTGATTCGCTCGGTGGACGAGGTCAACAACGCCCAGAAGCATGTGCTGGCCGACAAGATCATCGCCTACTTCGCCGAGCAGGGCGGTGTGGCCGGACGCACCCTGGCCCTGTGGGGCATCGCCTTCAAGGCCAATACCGACGACATCCGCGAGGCCTCGTCCATCGAGGTGATCAAGGACCTGACCGGCCTGGGCATGCGGGTCCGCGCCTTTGACCCGGTGGCGGGCGGGCGCGCCAGGGAGGAACTGGGCCATCTGCCCAATCTGGAGATAGTGGACAATCAGTACGAGATGCTGGCCGGGGCCGACGCCCTGGCCGTGGTCACGGACTGGAACCAGTTCCGCAACCCGGAATTCGCGAGGATACGCGCCCTGCTCGCGGCCCCGGTGGTCTTTGACGGCCGCAACCTCTACCAGCCCGCGCGCATGGGCCGGGAGGGGTTCGCCTACTTCAGCATCGGCCGTACGCCGGTCCTGTAGTCCGGCATCAGCAGGACGATAAAAAACTCCCCGTTCCTCAACTGAGGGACGGGGAGTTTTTTTCTGCCTGGGCGGGCGGAATCAGAATTGACCTTTGAAACAGGTGCGGTACTGCAACTCCTGGAGGATGACCCGCTCGTATTCCGGGTTGTATTCGACATCCAGTTGTTCCGACTGATCCTGCATTCTCGCAAGTTGTTGGGTTTCTTCCCAGAAGTCGAGTAGCTCCTCGTCGGCCAGGTTCTTCACCTGGGCTTCGAGGGAACATTGGTCGTTGAAGGAGGCGTACTGACCCATGCTGCGCGGTCCTTCCTTGTGTAAGAATTATTAAAAAAATCAACCCTATAGGTGTTTCGTTTGGACTAAGTTAGTCCTTTATGCCAGCCTCGTCAACAAGACTTTGCCCGCGACACGGTATAACCGCATCGACGCAGGGCCGCGCCCGGGTGGCGGGACGGTTCCGATGGGCGCGGCCGGGCGTCCTGCGGGGGTTGCCGGGATATTTCCATTGACAAAGCTGACGCCGGTTGACAGATTGTTTTGACTGAAAAAAACAGCCTGTGCCCTTGATGAGGGCTGCCGACGAGGTCGCAATGAACATACAAGTCGAGTCCAAGTACGATGCCGACGAGGTCGAGGCCGATCTGGAACTCATCCAACTCGTCACCTTCAGCATCGGCGAGGAGGAGTTCGGGGTGAACATCCTTCAGGTGCAGGAGATAATCCGCACCATGGAGATCACCAAGGTTCCCCGCGCCCCGGTCTTTGTCGAGGGCGTCATCAACCTGCGCGGCAAGGTCATCCCCATCGTGGACATGCGCAGCCGCTTTGGCCTGCGCTCCAAGGAGCACGACAAGTACACCCGCATTATCGTCATCGAGATAGACATGATCATCGTCGGTTTCGTGGTCGATGCCGTGTCCGAGGTGCTGCGGCTTCCGGCCAACGCCGTCCAGCCCCCGCCGCCCGTGGTGGCGGGCATGGACGCCGACTACATCGACGGCGTGGGCAAGCTCGACGAGCGGCTGCTCATTCTGCTCGATCTCAATTCCCTGCTCGACAGCGACGAGAAGGAAGCCCTGACCGGCGTGTGATCCCCGGGAAATTTCATGGTGACAAGCCGCCCTGCTCCCGATAGGGAAGAGGCGGTTTTTCAGTTTTCATTCCACAAACCCGAGCCGCGCCGGTCACATTCATGTCATCCATTCTTCCAGGTGCAATCACCGATTTCATTGCGGGCAAAACCCAGACCCTGCGCGTCTTCAAGGGCGGGCCGGGCACCCAGGCGCTGATTGCCCGCACCATGCTCGACCTGGGCCGCAGCGCGGTCGTGGTGGTGCCCGGCGTGCAGGAATTCAAGCAGGTGCGCGCGCTGCTGACCCTCTTCTCGCGCTCGGGGGGGGAGAAATACGCCCCCTCCTGGGAGCGGGACTGGGTCTTCCTGCCTCCGTATCTGCCCCGCCAGCCCGAGGCCCAGGCCTGGAGTGAGCGCTGGGCCGCGCTCTACGGGCTGACCTATGGCAGGCGCCCCCTTGGAGTGCTCATGACCGCGGACAACCTCCTGCCGCACTGGCCTGCGGCATCGGTGGTGCGCGAAAACTGGGTGGCCCTGACCAGGGGCGAGGAAATGTCCCCGGACATCCTGCTGGAGCAGCTCGTGTCCTGGGGCTACATGCGGCGAAAGATCGTCTCCGGGCCGGGCGAGATGGCCATGCGCGGCGATATCCTCGATATCCACGCCCCGGGCTACGACCTGCCCCTGCGCCTTGAATTCTTCGGCGACGCCATCGAGGAGATCCGCCTCTTCGACCCGGCCAGCCAGCGATCCCGGGCCGATCTAACAGAGGCCGTGCTGCTGCCCGTGGCCCCGGGCATCACCTCCGGCGACCATGCGGACAAGGCGCGCGAGGTCTGGAACCGGCTGCGCCGCACCGGCGAGATGGGCGCGGCAGAGGAGTCCGCGCTGCTCGGGCGGCTCGATGCGGGCGATGGCAACTACTGGCCCGGCATGTACTATCCCGACTCGGTGGGCATTGAGCGCCACTTTCCCGAGGACGCCGCCTTCCTGCTCTCCGGCGACCTGCGGGCGCGGCTGGAGGACCAGGATCAGGCATGGCGCGATTTTATCGACGAGGAATTGCGCCAGAAGGGGGTGCGCTGGCCCCTGCGCTTCTTCTGCCGTTCCCACGAGGGGGCGCGCACGGCCTGGCGCGACGCCCCGCAGCTGGTTTTCGAGGAACTGACCGTCGGTCGGGACAAGAACGGCATCGGTCTGGCCGAAACACCCTACAGCGATTTCACCGACATCTTCTGGCAGCCCGAGGCGTCTCGCCGTCCGTGGTCGGCCCTGGTCACCGGGCTCAGGGAATGGAGCAGGGCGGGTTTTCGGACCATTCTCAGCTTCCGCTCCGAACGCTCGCGGGCCAAGTTCCTGGGCATGGCCGAGCCCGAGCAACTGCCCATTTCTCTTGAATACGCCCCGGGTTCCGGCGGGCTGTTCGCCCTGGTCTCGCCGTTGCGCAAGGGCATGGAACTGGCCTGGAGCCGCACGCGCATCCTGGGCGAGGAAGTGCTCCAGCCAGAGCCGACCCGGGCGCACACCGTCCGTGACACGGCCTTCCAGGGCCTTGACCGCTACGAGGACCTGGCCGACGGCGACCTGCTGGTGCATCGCGACTACGGTCTGGCCCAGTTCGGCGGCCTGCACCACATGAACATCGGCGACGCGGCCAACGACTACCTGCTGCTCTTCTTCGCGGGCGAGGACAAGCTCTACCTGCCCGTGGACCGGCTCAACCTCGTGCAGCGCTTCAAGGGCCCGGAGGGAGCCCGCCAGCCCGCCCTGGACAAGCTGGGCGGCACCCGCTGGAGCGCCACCACGGCCCGGGTGCGCAAGGCGGTGGAGAAGATCGCCCACGATCTGGTTGAGATGTACGCCTTCCGCCGGGTGGGCAAGGGCTATTCCTACGGGCCGCCCGATGACATGTACGCCGAGTTCGAGGCCACCTTCGGCTTCGAGGAGACCCCTGACCAGGACAAGGCCGTGCGCGACGTGTTCCGCGACATGGAAAAACCCGAGCCCATGGACCGGCTGGTCTGCGGCGACGTGGGTTTCGGCAAGACCGAGGTGGCCCTGCGCGCCGCCTTCCGCGCCGCCCTGGAGGGAATGCAGACGGCCCTGCTCTGCCCGACCACGGTGCTGGCCGAGCAGCATTACCAGACCTTCACCAAGCGCATGGAGGGCTTTCCCGTGCGCATCGGGCTGCTCAGCCGATTCGTGCCTCCCAAGCGCCAGAAGACGGTGCTCCAGGCCGCGAGCCGTGGCGAGCTGGACATCCTCATCGGCACCCATCGCATCCTGTCCAAGGATGTGGAGCTGCCCAACCTCGGCCTGCTCATCCTCGACGAGGAGCAGCGGTTCGGCGTCAAGCACAAGGAGCGGCTCAAGCATTTCCGGCAGAACATCGACGTACTGACCCTGACGGCCACGCCAATCCCCCGCACCTTGCAGCTCTCCCTCTCGGGCATCCGGGGGCTTTCGGTCATCGAGACGCCGCCCCTCGACCGCAAGCCCGTGGAAACGGCCATCACAGAGCGCGACGCCGAGGCCCTGCGCGGGGTGCTGCGCCGCGAACTGGACCGGGGCGGACAGGTCTACTGGGTCTACAACCGGGTCAACGGCCTGGAGCGGGTGGTCGAATTCGTGCGCGAACTGGCCCCCGACGCCCGGGTGGGCATGGCCCACGGCCAGATGAACGAGAAGGGGCTTGAGGAGGCCATGCGCGGCTTCTGGCACGGCGAGGTGGATGTGCTGGTGTGTACGGCCATCGTGGAGTCCGGGCTGGATTTCCCCAATGCCAACACCCTCATTGTGGATCAGGCCCAGCTCTTCGGCCTGGGGCAACTCTATCAGCTGCGCGGCAGGGTGGGGCGCAGCGAGCGGCAGGCCTATGCCTATTTCGTCGTCCCGAGCATCGACGACCTCAGCGAAACCGTGCGCAAACGCTTGCGTATCATTCTGGACATGGATTATCTGGGAGCAGGTTTCAAGATCGCCATGGAGGATCTGCGCCTGCGTGGCGCGGGCAACATCCTCGGCGAGGCCCAGTCCGGCCAGATAGCCAAGGTCGGGCTTGACCTCTTCCTGGAGATGCTTGAGGAAGAGGTGCGGAGGGTGCGCGGCGAGACCGAGATCAGGGCCAGCGAGCCGGAACTCAATTTCGTCTTCGAGGCCCATATCCCGGCCTCAAGCATCCCGGATGCCCGCGAGCGGCTGCGCTACTACCGGGCGCTCTCGTCGGCCCGGGACGAGACGGCCCTGCGCGAGCTTGAGGCCGAGATGCGCGACCGGTTCGGCCATCCAGCCCCGGAGCTGGAAACATTCCTGGGCGTGCTGCGCCTCAAGCAGACGCTGTCGCGGCTGCGCGCGGCCCGGGCCGAGCTGTATCCCGCCCGGGCGGTCGTTTCCTGGGGCGACGGTGCGCCCGCCGTGAGCACCCAGGCGCTGCTCGACTGGGTGGCCCGGCGCGACGGCCGGGCCAGGCTGCTGCCCCCGGCCAAGCTTGAGGTCAGATACGCCGATGCCGGGTCCACGCGCCTTGCCCTTGAAAACACGGCCGCCGAGCTGGAAGAACTGCTCGATGCGGCGGCCGCCAAACCGCGGGAATCCTAGCCCGAGGGAGCCCATGTTCCGCAACCTCGCCATCCTTCTCCTGACCGTGGCCCTGTTCGCCGGATGTTCCAATCCGGCCGAAGAGATAGGGGTGGTGGCCCGCGTCAATGGCGCGCCCATCTATCTCTCCCAGCTTGAATTCCAGCACGACCAGTTCCAGGTGGACGCTGTGGGCGGCTATGTGCCCAGCGTGGAAAATCTCAAGAGTGAGTACGGCGAGATCCTGACGGAACTCATCGTGCAGGAACTGGTGGTCCAGGAGCTTGAAAAACGTGACATCGGCGTCTCGGACCACGAGATGCTCAAGGCCGAGGAAGAGGTGCGCGCCGACTATCCCGAGGGCGCCTTTGACCAGATGCTGGTGGAGGAATACATTGACCTCAAGGCGTGGCGGCTCCAATTGCGCAACCATCTGGCCATGCGCAAGTTCTTTCATCAGGTGCTGCGGCCGCAGATCAAGATCGACTACCGCGAGGCCGAGCAGTATTATCGCGACCGTATCTCGGACTTCTACCTGCCGGAATCGTTACGTGTCCTGGTGGTGCGCGGCCCCAGCCGAGAGATTGTGAGCAAGGCCGTGGAGCGCTTCCTGGCCGAGCGGGATCAACTGGACCTGACCACCGCCTTTGGCGAGGTGGAGACCCGCGAGGTGATGATCCGGGAGGAGCGGCTGTCCGCCACCTGGAAAAACGCCCTGACCGGGGTCGCTCCGGGGCAGGCCAGCGGGGTGCTCACCGACCGGTTCGGCTTCGAGGCTCTTGTTCTGTTGGAGCGCAGCCCGGCCAAGGTGCTCGAACCGGCCCAGGCCTACCCCCTGGTGGAAAACGCCCTGGTCGAGCGCAAGTTGCAGGACGCCTTTGACACATGGCTTGAGACGGCTGTGGCCCGGGCCAGGATTTCGGTCAGCAGCCATCTGCTTCCTTCGGACGAATCCGCGCCGGTCGGGTTGGAGCTTCTGCCCGAACAGGGCTATTCCGAGGGGCCGGAGCCGGAACGGGCGGTATCACCCGTCATGGATGAGAGCCAGGATGCCGATGCGTCCGGCGAGGCCGTGTTCGGAGAAGACATGGCCGGAGAGGACGAGAGTTCGGAGGAGGAGTTCGTGCCCGAGGAGGATCTCGACGGCGAGGAACCCCCTGATGACGGCGAAAACGGATAACCCGGCGCGTTCGTTGCATAGTATGCGTAAAGAGACTAGAATCCGTCACCATCAGCGAATCAAGCCCCCCGGGGCCTTTGGGAGATACTCAGTGGCACGACGTTTTTTCTTGTTCATCCTTCTGGCATTCCTGATTTTTCCCGTGCAGTCCAAGGCGCAGGGTGACATATACGACAGGATTCTGGTCAAGGTGAACACCGACATCATCACCCAGTACGATCTTGATGAGGAGATGCGGCCCATCCTCGCCTCCATCAGGGGGCGGCAGCTGACCCAGGCCGAGCAGAAACAGCTGGCCGACCTGCGTCGGCAGACGCTGGAGAGGATGGTCAACGACCTGCTCATGAAGCAGGAGATCAGGCAATACCAGATTGAGGTGTCCGACTCAGTGGTGGATGAAGAGATACGCCGGATGCGTGAGGAGCGCGGCCTGAGCGCCGATGAATTCGAGGAGGCGATCAAGCGCGACGGGCTGACCATGCCGGAGTTCCGCTACAAGCTTCGGGGGATCATCGAGAAGCAGGAACTGCTCGGCTACATGGTCCACAGCAAGGTAGTGGTCACCGATACGGAGATTCAGAACGAGTACGACGCCCGGCGAGACAACTACGTGCTCGACAAGATGGTCACCCTGGCCATCATCATGCTCCCGGCGGATGTCTCGGCCATCGAGGTCAAGAAGCGCATCGAGGACGGCGAGATGACCTTTGCCGAGGCGGTTGAGAAATACAGCGTTGGCCCTGGCAAGGATTCGGGCGGCGTCATCGGCGAGGTCAACTGGGCCGATCTGGCCGACGACTGGCGCGAGTCCGTCGAGGGCGTCAAGCAGGGTGGCGTGGGACAGCCCCTACAGGTGCGCGGCCACACGGCGCTGCTCTCACCGGTTTCCGTCGCCTCGGACAGGCTCGTGCCCCTTGAGGAGGTGCGCGATTCCATTTTCGAGAGGCTGATGGAGGCCAAGCGGGAAACAATTTTCGACGAGTACTTTGAGAAACTCAAACAGAGTTCCGTCATAATCTACATGGACTGACGATATCGTTCGTCAACGGAGAATCCCGATGAATTTCGAGGAACTCGGAAAAACGCTCAAAGAGGAGCGAGAGAGGCGGGGGTTGACCGTGGCAGCAGTCATGGAGGCCACCAAGATCAGCCGTACCAACATTGAGGCCATGGAGGCCGGGAATCGCTCGACTCTGCCTCATCCTGTATATGCAAAAGGCTTTATCAAGAGTTACGCCCGGCTCCTAGGCCTGGATGCCGACGAACTGGGCATGGTCGTGGACCGCGAGTTCGGCGAACAGGAATGCGAGCCAAGGGGCCCTGCCTATGATGTCTCTCCCAATGCGGAGAAGGCGTTTCACGGCCGGGAGTGCGTCTCGCCCGAGGGGCGGCGCTCCCGGGTGGTGCTGGTGGTGGCCCTGCTTTTTCTCCTCGTCGTGGTGGGGCTTTTGCTCTACAGCTTCAGCACGGGCGACAGGGACACGGCGTCGCAGCCCACCGGCGTGGAACAGTCCATGACCGACGGTTCTGAACCCTTGGTCGACGATGACGGGGACGGGGTACCGGATGTCCCCCCGGAGGGGACGCCGCCGGATGAGGACGCGGTGCCCGGCGCTTCCGGCCAGGAGGGCTTGTCTTCGGATGCCTCGGGCGAGGCGCCCGGGGCGCAGTCCGCATCAGGTGCCCGGGCCTCGGCGGCGTCCGGGGCTGCGGCTGATCGAACCGCCGACAGGGTGGTGGACAGGACCGGCGAGCCTGAGGAGGAGAGCTTCTCCACCTCCGATGTCGAGGCCGGTACACAGAGATACGACCATGTGGTGATCATCCGCGCCACTACGTCCAAGGGGTGCTGGGTCGGCGTGTGGCAGGGCGAGGAGACAAACATGTCTCGCGACTTCGTGCTGCGCGAAGGCGAGCCCTTGCGGTTGATGTTCAACAGCCCGCGCCGCATCCGCATCGGCAACGTGGCTGGTGTCACCGTCACCTACAACGGCAAGCCCTATCCCCTCGAAAACGCCCGGGGGAACATCCAGACCCTGCGTTTCGGCATGGATTAGCCCAGCCGGGACCGCGCACCGAAGGCCGACATGGACGCCACCGAAAAAGCCCTGGTCCTCAAGGTGGGCTGCTTTCGGGAGGCGGATTGCTGGGTCAGACTCTTCACCGCCTCGCGCGGTATTTTCAACGCCTTCGCCTTTGGTGGCAGCCGCAGTCGCCGCCGCTTCGTGGGCTGCCTCGATCCCTTGAGCCTCGTCCTTTTCTCCATCGGCTCCGACAGGCGCGGAACCTACTCGGTGCTGAACGAGGGCTCGCTGTTGCACAACTTTTCCGGCATCCGGGCCAACTCGGCCATCACTGGCATGGCCGCCAACTGCGTCCGGTTCGTGGAGGCGGTGGAGATCGACCCATCGGACGCCGCCCCGGTCTACCATCTGCTTCTCAAGACCCTGTACATGCTCGACGCGGGCAGCGGCAGCCCGGACGTTGTGCCCTGGTTCTTCCGGGCCAGGCTCGCCTTTGCCATGGGCCATGACCCTGATTTCGAGAACTGCGGGACATGCGGGAGACCCGTGGGCGGCGGTCAGGGCTGGCTGTTCGGAGTGGAGCAGGGGCAAGTGCTCTGTCCGGCTTGTCATTCGGCCGGGAAACCGTTAGATGGACTTGCCCGGCCGGTTTCCCCCGGCGTGTTGCGCGCCCTGGAGTGGATTCGCGTCAGCGAGCCGGACGACTGGGCGCGGGTGGCCATGGACCGCGAGGTCAGACGCCAGGGCAGCCAACTGGTCGAGCTGTTTGTCGCCTATCACCTGGGCCTTTCCTGGGATAACGGCATGTATAAAAAGGTCTGAGTTGGAGTATTCGATGAATTTTCAGGACGTGATACTGAAGCTTCAGGGCTTCTGGGCCGATTACGGCTGCGCCGTTGTCCAGCCCATGGACATCGAGTGCGGCGCGGGGACATTCAACCCCTCGACATTCTTCCGGGTCATCGGGCCGGAGCCGTGGAAGACCGCCTATGTCGAGCCCTCGCGCAGGCCCACGGACGGGCGCTACGGCGAGAATCCGAACCGTTTGCAGCACTACTACCAGTTCCAGGTCATCCTCAAGCCCTCGCCCGACAACATCCAGGAGCTGTACCTGGAGAGTCTGGCCGCGCTGGGCATCGACGCCGCCTGCCACGACATCCGCTTCGTGGAGGACGACTGGGAATCGCCGACCCTGGGTGCCTGGGGCCTTGGCTGGGAAGTCTGGCTCAACGGCATGGAGGTGACCCAGTTCACCTATTTCCAGCAGGTGGGCGGCATCGACCTCAAGCCCGTGTCTGTGGAGATCACCTATGGCCTTGAGCGCATCTCCATGTATCTCCAGGAGAAGGAGTCGGTCTACGACCTTGCCTGGAACGACGAGATCACCTACGGCCACGTCTATCACCAAAACGAGGTGGAGCAGTCGAAATACAATTTCGAACTGTCCGACCCGGCCCTGCTCTTCGAGCTGTTCAACCGGTTCGAGGCCGAGTGCCTGAGGCTGTGCGAGGAAGGGCTGCCCTGGCCCGCCTATGACTGCTGCCTGAAGTGCTCCCATTCCTTCAACATGCTCGACGCCCGGGGCGCCATATCCATCACCGAGCGCGCCACCTACATCGGCCGCGTGCGCAATCTGGCCTCCAAGATCGCCAGACTCTATGCCGACCAGCGCGAGGCCATGGGCTATCCCATGCTGAAGAAATAGGGCGAAAGCCTAGCGAACCGAGAAGAAAAGAGTACACACATGGCCGAATTCATATTGGAAATCGGAACCGAGGAAATGCCTGCCCGCTTCGTGCCCAGGCTGGCGGCCGAGCTTGAGCAGACCCTTGCCCGGCTGCTCGACGAGGCGATGATCGAGAACCGGGGCGTGCGCACCTTTGCCACCCCGCGCCGTATCACCGCCCATGTGGCTGGCATGGCTGATGCCCAGCGGCGGCAGGAGGAGACCGTCACCGGCCCGCCAGCCCGCATCGCCTTTGACAGCGACGGCAACCTGACCAAGGCCGGGCAAGGCTTTGCCCGGACTCAGGGCGTGGACGAATCCGCCATCTTCCGTCTGGAGACGGACAAGGGCGAATACCTGGCCGTCACCAGGAGCGTGGGCGGCGGCAAGGCCATCGACATCCTGCCCGCCCTGTGCGTCAGGGCCGTGGAGTCCCTTTCCTTCCCCAAGAAGATGCGCTGGGGCGGCTACGATTTCGCCTTTGGCCGTCCCATCCGCTGGTTGTTGGCCCTGCTGGACGGGGCGGTGGTGGAGTTTTCCGTGGAGAACCTGACCGCCGGACGGTCCACGCGCGGTCACCGCGTCCTGGGGCCGGGGCCGTTCACCGTGGCCTCAGCCGACCAATATTTCTCTGTTGTCGAGAAGGAGTGCCGGGTCGTCATTGATCCCGTGGCGCGCAAGGAAGCCATCGTGGCCGAGGGCGACAGGCTGGCTGCGGCCCTGGGCGGCACCATCGTCTGGGATGAGGCGCTCCTCGACGAGGTGGCCAACCTCGTGGAGTACCCGCGCCCGCTCATCGGCGACATTGATCCCCGCTATCTTGAACTGCCCCGCGAGGTGCTGCTGACATCCATGCAGTCGCACCAGAAGAGCTTTGGCGTGCAGGGGCCGGACGGCGGCTTGCTGCCGCATTTTCTGACCACCCTGAACATCGAGCCCACGGACATCGCCCTGGTCAAGAAGGGGTGGGAGCGCGTGCTCAAGGCGCGGCTGGAGGACGCCCGCTTCTTCTGGGAGGCGGACTGCAAGGTCGATTTTCGCACCTGGCTCGACAAGCTGGACAACGTGGTCTTCCTCGGCCCGCTGGGCTCGGTGGGCGACAAGTCGCGCCGCATCGGCGTACTGTGCGCGGGGCTGGCCGAGACCCTGGCCGCATCCAGGGGCATTCTGCCCGGCGAGTTCGAGGCCTATGCCCAGGCGGGCCGTCTTTCCAAGGCCGACCTCGTGTCCGAAATGGTCATCGAGTTCGACACTCTTCAGGGTAAGATGGGCGGCATCTACGCCGAGCGCGCCGGCAAGGGCGACATCATTTCGCGCGGCATCTACGAGCAATACCTGCCCGCCGGGCCGGACTCGCCCGTGCCGTCGAGCCTGTCCGGGGCCTTTGTCTCCATGGCCGACAAGGCAGACACCCTGGTGGGCTGCTTCGGCCTGGGCAAGGTGCCCACCGGGGCCAACGACCCCTATGCCCTGCGCCGCTGCGCTCTGGGCATCGCCCGCATCGTCATGGAGCACGACCTGGACCTGGATCTGAAAACTGTCTTGACCGCCGCGCAGGACGCCTATGCGGTGGGCATTCCCTGGAAGATCGAGCGGGAAGAGGCCCTGGCCAAACTGCTTGATTTCTTCAGCCAGCGGCTGCGCGCCCTGTTCACCGGGCAGGGCATTGAGACCCGGGTGGTGGATGCCGCTCTGGGGGCCGGATTCACCGACATCCGCACCCTCAAGGCCCGGCTCGACGCCCTCGACACCTTCAGCCGGGAGCCGGATTTCGAGCAGGCGGTGCTGACCTTCAAACGCGCGGCCAACATCATCCGCAAGCAGGGTGACGAGGCCGGACAGGAGCTGACCGGCGGCTACGACCCGGACCTCTTCGAGGGCGAGCACGAAACCGCCTTTGGGGCGCGCCTGGAACAGACCGCCCCTCGGTTCGACGCCCTGTGGGAAAACCGTGATTTCGCGGGGCTTCTCGGCCTGCTGCGCGAGCTGCGACCCTCGGTGGACGGATTCTTCGACAACGTCATGGTCATGTGCGATGATGTCGATGTCCGCCTGAACCGGCTCAACCTGCTCAAGGCGCTGGTGGACCGGCTGGGTCGGTTGGCCGACTTCAACGCCTTGCAGGTGTAGAAAAATCTTGACATAAGAAAGAGAGTCCATATAAAAGGCTCTCCCTTCGGGAAAATCAGCAAGAAAACGTTTCACTACGATAAAAGATCAGGAGTATTCACCTTGGCTAATCACAAGTCCGCCCTGAAAAGGCACCGTCAGAGCTTGAAGCGTCGCGCCCGCAACCGTATCTCCAAGACCCGCATCAAGAACACCGTCAAGGTTGTTCGCATGGCCATCGAGGAGAACGACGCCGTAAAGGCCCAGGAGGCGCTCAAGGCTGCAACGTCCCTGCTGGACAAGGCCGCCCGCAAGAACGTCATCCATGCCCGTCAGGCTCAGCGCCGCGTCGCCCGCCTCCAGGTGGCCGTCAACAAGATCGGTCAGTAGGGCATCCCTTTTTTGCTGCGCGAAAGCAGCCCGCCGCACGATCCGTGCGGCGGGCTTTTTGCGTTGTCTGGCTGTTGTTCCCGTGTCCCGGGGCTCATCGGCCTTCCTCGGCCAGTTCCTCAAGGCGTTTTTGGTCCAGGATGGTGATCTCACTGCCGTTGATGGCGATGATGCCTTCGTCGGTGAAGCGCTTGAATATGCGCGAGAGGGTTTCCTGTATGGTGCCGAGATAAAAGGCGATCTGGCCTTTGGGCAGGTCGAGGCGGAAGGTGTCCGAGTCCTGGGACGAGCGCAGCAGCAGGAGATAGGAAGCCACGCGCGACGGGGCCTCCTTGAGGCTTAAATCATCGATCTTGTTGACCAGCAGGCGCAGCTTCTGGGAGAGCATGGCCATCATTTTCATGGCGATGTCCGGGTCTTTCCTGATCATGTTCTCGAAGTCGCGCCTGGGGAAGAAGAGCGTCTCGCACGGCTCCAGGGTCTGGGCATGGGCCGGGAATGTTTTGCCCTCGAATACCGGCACCTCGCCAAAGGCCTCGCCAGGGCCGAACACATGCAGGATGTGCTCCTTGCCCGAGGGCGAGGTGCGGTAAATCTTGACCCGGCCGCTGACCGGCGCGAAAAAGCCGTGGGCAGGGATGTCCGCCTCGAAGAGGACCTCGCCCTTGTCGTAGCGCTTGACCACGGCGATGTCCGCGATCCTGGCCAGCTTTTCTTTCGGCAACCCCTCGAAGAAGGTGATGGAACTGACCGCAGCCAGTTTGTCTGTCGCCATTGTTTCTCCCTGTTTTCGCGAATAATCATGTCAATTTGACCTAAGTCATGGCTGTCGTCAAAAAGAAAGACCATGCTTTGACCATGATGACGCGAGAAAGACACCTCCTGATGATCCTGCCCGTGGTGGCCCTGCTGCTGCTCGGCGCGCACAGCCTGCGCGCGGGCGATAGCGGCATGGTGGCCGCCCTGGTCGCTCTTGCGGGACTGATGTTCCTGCGGCGCGGCTGGGTGCGTATCGTGCTCATGGTCGTCCTGGCCTGGGGCGCGCTGGTCTGGGTGGAGACGGCCATGAACCTGGTCGGATTCCGCCAGGCCGTGGGCGCGCCCTGGATGCGGCTGATGGCCATCATGACCGGCGTCGTGGTCTTTGACCTGCTGGCGCTGCTGGTGGTGGCGGCCGGGCCGGGCAGGCGGTTCTTCAGCCGGGGCGATCACGCCTCGCCGCGCGCCGCCGTGTTTCTGCTCACGGTCGTTGCCCTGGCCGTGATCCGTGCCAAGGTGCCGTTCCCCATCCTTCTGGCCGACAGGTATTTTCCGGGCTGGGGGTGGATGGAGATGGCGGCGTTGGGCGTCTACGCCCAGTGGATAGCCGGGCTGATGCTCGCCCCCGGCGGGCACGGATTCGTCAGGCCGCGCATCTGGGCCTTGTTTTCGGCCGTCTTTTTCGGCCAGCTCGCCCTCGGGCTGGCAGGCGTGGAGGGTATGCTCATGACCGGCTCGCTCCACCTGCCTGTGCCCGCCCTCATCGCGGGCGGGCCGGTCTTCCGAGGCGAAGGATTATTCATGCCCATCCTCTTCGGCGTGACCGTACTCCTGGTCGGCCCTGCCTGGTGCAGCCATTTGTGCTACATCGGCGCGTGGGACGACGCCATGAGCCGTCGCGGCCCGCGTCCGGCCCCGTCGGCCGCAGTGCGCCGCCTGAGCGTAATCGGCCGTGGTGCGACCCTGGCCCTGGTGGTGGGCGCGGCCCTGGTGCTGCGGGCCATGGGCGTGCCCGGCTCCACGGCGGTGCTCCTGGCTGCGGCCTTCGGCCTGATCGGTGTGGGCGTCATGGCCTTTGCCTCGCGCAGGATGGGGCTGATGGTCCACTGCACCACTTACTGCCCCATGGGGCTTGTGGCCAACGTGCTGGGCAGACTCTCGCCCTGGCGGATGCGCATCGGCCGCGACTGCACCGGCTGCGGCGCGTGCTTCACCTGTTGCCGCTACAGTGCCCTTGACGCGGACCGCGTGGCCGCCGGGGCTCCGGCCCTGTCCTGCACCCTGTGCGGGGATTGCGTGTCCGCCTGCGCCCACGGGCAGATCGGCTATCGATTCCCCGGGCTTTCATCGGGTGCGGCCCGGACCGCGTTCATCGTTTTGGTCGTCAGCCTCCACGCCGTGTTTCTCGGCGTGGCGAGAATATGATACATTGCAACATGCGAGGTGATACCATGGCTTACATGAGAAAAATGATCAGCATCGACGAGGATCTGTGCAACGGATGCGGCGAGTGCGTCCCGTCCTGCGCCGAGGGTGCCCTGGCCATCGTGGATGGCAAGGCCCGGCTGGTGAAGGAACAATACTGCGACGGCCTGGGCGCCTGTCTGGGAGATTGCCCCACCGGGGCGCTCAAGGTGATCGAGTGCGAGGCCGAGGATTTTGACCCCGAGGCCGTGGCCGAACACCTGAAGGCCCAGGGCCGCCCGGTGCCGGACCACATGCCTTCGCCCGAGAGTCTGCGCCTGGACCCCGGTTCGGCCCGGCCCATGGGCGGCTGCCCAGGCGCGGCCATGCGGACCATGACCCCGTGTGAGCGGGCCAACATTCCCTCGGCCAGGGCTGCGGGCACGGCGCAGGGGAGCGGCTCGGCTCTTTCCCATTGGCCGGTGCAGCTTCGGCTCGTGCCGCCCACCGCGCCGTTCCTGCGCGGGGCAGACCTCCTGCTGACCGCCGACTGCGTGCCCGTGGCCCTGCCCGCCTACCATGCGGACTTCCTGCCCGGCCGGGTGGTGCTCATGGGCTGCCCCAAGTTTGACAACCAGCAGGAATACGTGGACAAGCTGGCGGCAATCATCGCGGCAAACAACCTCAAGTCCATCACCGTCATGGAGATGGAGGTGCCGTGCTGCTCGTCCATGAGCGTCATCCTGTCCCACGCCATCAAGCGCGCGTCCGTTCCGGTGAACGCCCGGCGCGTCATCGTGTCCCTCGACGGCCGGATTCTTCGTACCGAGCCGTTCAACGCATAGCCCAGGGAGGCTTTCATGAAGAAGATAGAACTGTTCAAGGAACACGGCTTCAAGGACCTGACCTTTTCCAACTACCTGGCCCACGAGTCCGAGCACATGAAGGTGATCAACTTCAACTTCAAGGCCGGACAAAAGCTGCCCGTGCACTCCCACGACCTGGAAGGGGAGCTGACCCTGGTCATCCTCGAAGGGGAAGGCGAGTTCCTGGGGGCCGATGGCGCGACCATGCCCGCCCGGCCCGGCGACGTGCTGGTCTCGCTGATCGCCGAGCCGCACGGGGTGCGCGCCACCACGGACATGCGCGTGCTGGTGACCATCGCCCCGCCCATCTGATGCGGCGGCCCGGATGAGTCAACATGGACGTGTCGGCATGAATGCGTCGACGCGGCAGACGAGAGGAAAACACGGCGTCAAGGAGATGTGATGAAGACCGAACCATTGCCGGAAGGGGTTCTGGCCCAGCGTCAGGAGGGGTTGTATTCCATCACCCCGCGTGTGGCGCTGGGCCGGATCACCCTGGAACAGTTGAATATCATCAATTCGGTTGTCCAGGAGTTCGGCCTGTCCGGGGTGCGCGTCACCGCCGGACAGCGCCTCAAGCTCCAGGGCGTTCCGGCCGACCGGCTCCACGAGGTCATCCGACGCCTTGGTCCGGTGGGCGAGTTTTGCAAATACTATGTCCAGGCGTGCCCGGGCACCACGGCCTGTCGTCTGGCCATGCAGGATTCCATGGCAATGGGTACCAAACTTGAGGAGTTTCTGAATACCCTCAGCCTGCCCGCCAAGGTCAAGGCCGGGGTCTCGGGCTGCTCCATGTGCTGTTCCGAGAGCTTTGTGCGCGACATCGGGCTGGTGGGCAAGAAGCACGGCTGGACCGTGGTCTTTGGCGGCAATGCGGGCAAGCGGGTGCGTATCGGCGACGAACTGGCCGAGAACCTGGACGAGGACGAGGCCCTGCGCGTCATCGGCGCGGCCCTGGCCTGCTACGAGCGGGAGGCCAAGCAGCGCGAGCGCACCGCCCGGTTCGTGGAGCGGGTGGGCATCGAAATGGTGAGATCGTCGATAAAATAGATTTATCAATGTGTTGCACAAGCCGGAGCTGGCCCGCCAGGCGGGGCGGCTCCGGCTTTGTCATGCCGTGCCGGTTCGCATTTCCGGGAAGTGCCATGTTGCAGGAGCCGGAAAACCGGCGTACAAGGCAGGGGTCGCACACCCGGGGCGGCAGGAGGAAATTCACGGTGCGAATCATCATCATCGGAGCGGGCGAGGTGGGCTACCATATCGCCAGGCGGCTGGCCGACGAACACAAGGAAGTGCTGGTCATCGACAGCAGCGCCGACGCCCTGCGCAGGGTGGCCGAGTCGGCCGACGTGCAGACCGTTCAGGGCTCGGGCAGCAGCCCCGAGGTGCTGGAGCAGGCGGGCATCGTCAAGGCGGACATCCTGCTGGCGGTCACCGACAGCGACGAGATCAACCTCATCAGCTGCTTCTTCGCCAACACCCTTGGCAGCAAGGCGACCAAGCTGGCCCGCATCCGCAGCAGCATGTACGCCAACTACAGGCATCTGCTCACCGAGGGCGCGGGCATCACCAAGATCATCAATCCCGACGAGGAGGTGGTCAACTCGGTGCTGCGCCTCATGAGCGTGCCCGGGGCCGTGGAGATCAACGACTTCGCCGACGGCAAGATCCGCCTCGTGGGCATCAACCTGCCCGACGACAGCCCGGTGGTGGGCATGCGTCTGATGCAGTTGCGCGAGGTCATGGGCGATGACCTGCGCGTGGTCATCGCCGCCCTGGTGCGCGATGGCGAACTGATCATCCCGCGCGGCCAGGACCGCATCATGCGCGGCGACGTGGTCTATTTCGCCTGTGACATCATCGACCAGGACGAGGTGCTGAGCCGCCTTGGCGTGGAGACCGATCCGGTGCGCGAGGTCATGATCATGGGCGGCGGCAACATCGGCTACAAGCTGGCCAAGGCGCTGGACAACAAGTTCTTCCACACCCGGGTGCTGGATCGCAGCCAGAAGCGGTGCGAATACCTCTCCGAGCGGCTCGACCGGCCCATCGTGCTCATGGGCGATTCCACGGATCAGGAGATGCTGCGCGAGGAGAACATCCAGGACATGGACATGGTCATCGCCGTGACCGGCGACGAGGAGAGCAACATCCTCTCCTGCCTGCTGGCCAAGAGCCTGGGAGCCAAACGCACCATCACACGGGTCAACAATTTCGGATACCTGCCCCTGATCGAGCCAATCGGCATCGACTACGCAGTCTGCCCCAGGCTCTCGGCCATCAACTCGCTGCTCCATTTCATCCGGCGCGGCAAGATAATATCCACGGTCAGCATCAAGGGCGAGCAGGCCGAGGCGCTGGAGGCCATCGCCCAGGAGAATTCGCCCATCGTGGGCAAGGCCATCATGGACCTGGACCTGCCGCGCGGCTGTCTGGTCCTCTGCTTCCAGCGCGGCGACACGGTGGTCATTCCCCGGGGCGATACGGTCATCGAGCCGCTGGATCGGTTGCTGATCATCTCCACCCGGCCCAACATCCCCAAGGTGGAGAAGGCCCTGACCACCAAGGTGGAGTTCTTCTAGATGCGCTGGCGGTACGTGTTGCATGTCATCGGCGCGCTGGTGGCCTGCGTCGGGCTGACCATGGTCTTGCCGTTAACCTGGGGCGTGTACTACGGCGACGGCACGGCTTGGCCCCTGGCCCAGTCCATGGGCATCACCGTGGCCTCTGGCGCGTTGTTCTTCTTCGCCTTTCGCGATCCGGTCGCCTCGCGCGGGGCCATGACCCATCGCGAGGGCATGGCCATTGTGGCCCTGGGCTGGTTCGCGGCCGGGGCCTTTGGC
Source organism: Pseudodesulfovibrio pelocollis (assembly GCF_030282845.1). Classification (GTDB taxonomy): domain Bacteria; phylum Desulfobacterota; class Desulfovibrionia; order Desulfovibrionales; family Desulfovibrionaceae; genus Pseudodesulfovibrio; species Pseudodesulfovibrio pelocollis. The sequence continues at coordinate 166,381 of NZ_JASTWE010000001.1, read as the reverse complement.
GGGCTGCCGTTCTACCTCGGCGGCACCTTTGATTCGGTGGTGGATTGCGTGTTCGAGTCCCTCTCAGGCTTCAGCACCACCGGGGCGTCCGTGCTCACGGATATCGAGGCCGTGCCCCGGGGCATCCTCTTCTGGCGCAGCCTGACGCACTGGCTGGGCGGCATGGGCATTATCGTCCTCTCCCTGGCCATCCTGCCGTTTCTCGGGGTGGGCGGTATGCAGCTCTACCGGGCCGAGGTGCCCGGCCCGGCGCCGGACAAGCTCAAGCCGCGCATCAAGGACACGGCCGTGACCCTGTGGAAGGTCTATCTCGTGTTCAGCGCGGTGCAGACCGCATTGCTCATGCTGGGGGGCATGGACCTCTTCGACGCCCTGTGCCACACCTTCGGCACCATGGCCACCGGCGGGTTCTCCACCCGCAACGCCTCGGTGGCCGCCTTTGACAGCGCCTTCATCGACGGCGTCATCACCGTCTTCATGCTCATAGCGGGCATCAACTTCTCCCTGCATTATCTGCTGCTCAAGGGGAAACCCTCGGCCATGCTCAGGAATCCCGAGTGCCGGGTGTTCGCGGTCATGGTCCTGTGTTTCGTCGTGGTCCTGACCGTGGCCGTCCATGCCGCCGGTGACTACGACACGGTGGGCGAGTCCGTGCGCTACACCGCCTTTCAGGTGGCCTCCATCCTGACCACCACCGGATACGCCACGGCCGATTACGAACTGTGGCCGGGCATCGCCCAGGCGGTTCTGGTTTTTTGCATGTTCGTGGGCGGCTGCGCCGGGTCCACGGCCGGGGGCATGAAGGTGATGCGCCTCATGCTTTTGTGCAAGCATTCCTACCAGGAGCTGTTCCGGCTCATTCATCCGCGCTCGGTGAGCCGAGTCAAGATGGGCCATGTGGCGGTGCAGGATGATGTGTTGCGCGGTGTGTGGGGATTCTTCATCCTCTGGCTCGGGCTTTTCGTCCTTGCCGCCTTCGTGGTGGCCGCCACGGGCGTGGATGTGGTCACGTCCTTTGCGGCTGCCCTGGCCTGCATCGGCAACATCGGTCCGGGCATCGGCGGGGTGGGGCCGATGAACAACTACGCCTGGCTGTCAGACACCGCCAAGTGGGCACTGACCCTGTGCATGGTCCTGGGCCGCCTCGAAATCTACACGGTCATCGTTCTCTTCGTCCCGGAATTCTGGCGCAAGTAACCCGGAAGGGGAGCACGCAAGGTTCCACAGTCAACAGGTGGCAGCTGTCGGCACGCCAGCCTCCTCCGTCAGCGTTCTGGACATTCTCTAGACTTTTTCCAGAGTCGTTGGTGTGTGGCGGTTGCGGGGTTGTTTGGCGGATTGGAAGGGGTGGTCTGGCCGGGGCGGCTGATCAATCGGCCCGGAAGTGGCAGCCCCTGGTCCGCTTGTTGCGCAGGGCGGCCTGGGTGACGATGTAGGCGGTCTGGGAGCCGTGGAACAGGTCGATGAGGGACTTGCTGAGCACGGTCTCGTGGTAGAAGTCCTGCAAGTCCTTGGTCAGCTTGCGCAGGTCCGAGAAGGCGCGCATGAGCCGTTTCTCGGTGCGCGAGATGCCCACGTAGTTCCACATGGTGTTGCGGATGTTGGCCCAGTCCTGGGCGATGAGGGCCGGGTCCTCGTTCTGCATGCAGCCGTGGCTGACCCAGTCCGGGATGTTCTCGCTGAGCCTTCGGCTGGCCGTGCCGTTGCGCGGCATGCGCGCGGCCATGTCGTTGGCGGCGCTGTAGCCCCAGAGCATGCCTTCCAGCAGCGAGGTGCTGGCCAGCCGGTTGGCCCCGTGCACGCCGGTGCAGCTGCACTCTCCGGCTGCGTAGAGGCGATCAAGGCTGGTGCGGCCGTGGTTGTCCACCATGACCCCGCCGCAGAAGTAGTGGGCGGCCGGGACCACGGGCACGAGGTCGCGGCGCATGTCCACGCCGATCTGGCGGCAGTGCTCATAGATGGTTGGAAAACGGGTGGTTACGTCGTGCTTGATGCCTGAGAGGTCGAGAAAAACGCAGTCGTCCCCCGAGTGAAGCATCTCGTCCATGATCGCCCTGGCCACGATGTCGCGCGGGGCGAGGTCGGCCCGCTGGTCATAGCCGGGCATGAACCGTTCGCCCCGGGCGTTGACCAGCACCGCGCCCTCGCCGCGCACCGCCTCTGACACCAGGAACCGCCGTTCGTCGCGCCGGGAGCCGCCATACAGGGCCGTGGGGTGGAACTGCACGTATTCGCAGTTCATGAGCCGCACCCCGGCCCGGTGGGCCATGGCGATGGCCGAGCCGATGGACCCGGAGGTGTTGGTGGTGTGCAGGTACACCTGCCCGATGCCCCCGGTGGCCAGCAGGGTGGACTTGGCCATGATGGTTTCCACCTGGCCCGTGGATTCGTTGAAGGCGTAGGCGCCCACGCAGCGGTTGTCGAGATTGTATTTGAAGTCGAGGTGGTTGCCGTGGTGCTGGGTGGTCAGCAGGTCGATGGCCGTGCGCCTTGTGAGCACCCGGATCTTGTCATGGCGCTCGATCTCGGCGCACAGGACGATCATGATGTCCCGGCCGGTGTGGTCGTCGCAGTAGAGGATGCGGGGCAGGGAGTGGCCGCCCTCGCGTGTCAGGTACCATTCGCCGGGCTTTCGCTGGTTGAAGGGGATCTTGTACTTGTCGAGGAAAATATCGCGGAGCACCTGCGGGCCCCGGCGGCACAGGAAGCGCACGGCCCGGCCGAAGTTCTGCTCCCAGCCCGCAGTGAGGATATCGCGCTCCAGAGTCTTGGGGTCGTCCTCGTCGCTGGTGTAGACGATGCCGCCCTGGGCAAGGGCCGTATTGCCCCGGGTCAGGGTGTCGGCGGCGGTGATGAGGATGACGTCCACCCCCTGGTCGGCCAGGGTCAGGGCGGCCACGGACCCGGCTATGCCGGAGCCGATGACCAGGGCGTCGCAGGATTGGCGGGGTGTGCTTGCGGATTCGGCCATGGGGTCGCCTTTTCTCAGGCGCAGGCGTCGAGCATGCGCTGAAGGGCCAGCCGGGCCGGGGTCTTGATCGTCTCGTCCACTTCCACGGGCGTGGCGGTCTCGATTCCCCTGAGCAGGGCGGCCAGATTGTCGGTGGTGATCTTGGCCATGTCGTCGCACTGGCTCAAGGACAGGGGCTTGATGGTCTTGTCCGGGAAACGCTTGGCTAGACGCGACACGAGGTTGATCTCGGTGCCGATGGAGATGATGGAACCGGCCGGGGCCTCGGTGACGTAATTGATGAGATAGGTGGTGGAGCCGCTGCCGTCAGCCGCCTGGACCACCGCCGGGTCGCATTCGGGGTGGACCACGATCTTGATGTCCGGGTTCCTGGTGCGCAGCTCGGCCACGGTCTGCACGGAGAATTTCTCGTGGATGGGGCAGTAGCCCGGCCAGACCATGAGGCGCTTGTCGGCCACGGTCGCCGGGTCGATGAACAGTCGCGGGTCGCCGTCGATGACGCCCTGGGGCAGGATGACGCGCGCGCCCTCTGGAATGTTCAGGGCGTTGGCCGTGTTCATGGCCAGATGCTTGTCGGGCAGGAAGAGCACCCCGTCGCCGCGCTCCATGGCCCAGGCGAGCATGGTGGCCGCGTTGGCCGAGGTGCAGACCGAGCCGCCGAAGCGGCCGACCACGCCTTTGACCGCGGCCGAGGAGTTGACGTAGGTCAGCGGAATGATTGTGCGTCCGTCCGCCTGGAGGATGTTCAGGGCGGCCTCGACACGCCCGGCGTCGGCCATGTCGGCCATGGGGCAGGTGGCGTTGGTGTCTGGAATGTGAATCTTCTGGCCCGGGCGGCGCAGGATGGCGGCGGATTCGGCCATGAAGAACACGCCGCAGAAGACGATGTGCTCGGCGTCGAGATCGCCGATGCGGCGGGCGAGTTCGAGCGAGTCGCCCTGGATGTCGGTCAAGGCGATGACCGCGTCGGACTGGTAGTGATGGCCGAGGATGGCGAGTCGGCTGCCCATGGCCTCCTTGATGGCGAGGATATCGCGAACGGAGTTTTCCACAATGTTCCTTTTTAGCTTAAGGGCACGAATTGCATGCTGAAATCAGACGAATGGGCCGAGTGCGTCAGCCTGCCGACCGAGATGTAATCCGGCCCGAGTTCTGCCAGCTCGCGGATGTTTTCCAGGGTGACATTGCCGCTGAGTTCGGTTTCGATGGTCTCCGGGATGATGCCAAGGGCGGTCCTGATGGTTTCGGTGTCCATGTTGTCGAGCATGATGCGCTGGATTTCGCATTGGCAGGCCTCTTCGACCTCCTCGATGGTCCGGCACTCCACCTCGATGGGCGGGCAGGGCGAATGGGCGCGCAGCAGGGCGTCCACGGCCCGGGTGATGCTCCCGGCCCGGTCGATGTGGTTGTCCTTGAGCATGAGCATGTCCGAGAGGGTCAGGCGGTGGTTCTTGCCGCCGCCCGCGAGCACGGCGTATTTTTCTGGAAAGCGCAGCCCCGGTAGTGTCTTGCGCGTGTCGAGGAGCTGGGTCTTGGTGCCCTTGAGCGCCTCCACATACTTGGCCGTGAGGGTGGCGACACCCGAGAGGTGGCACAGGAAATTCATGATCACGCGCTCAGCCTTGAGCAACTGGATGGCCGGGCCGCGCATCGCGGCCACCATCGCGCCATCCGAGACGCGTTCGCCGTCGTCCACGTTGAGATGGACCTGACATTGATCGCCGCCGAACTCAAGGACCATGGGGATGATGGGCAGCCCGGCCACCACGGTGTCCTGCTTGGCCACGATCATGGCCTGGGCCATGTCTCCCTCGGTAAAGAGGCCAAGGGAGGTCAGGTCCGAGCCGTCCTCGGCCAGGGCGATGCGGATGGTGGCCAGGAGAAACATCCTGGCTTCTGCCTGAAAGAATTCATCAAAGAGGGTCGTGGGCATGATCGTGTCCGGTTCGCTCGGTGCGGGTTGTTCATGGGGCGTGAAACGCAAGTAAGGCACGGCCGCACTTTCGTCAAGGTCGGGGTCTCTGATGAAAGAATTCACAAAGATATAACACGACTTTTTCCCGAACGCTTTGACCTGAACCGGGAATTGGGCTAGAAATCCTCCCCATGAGCAGCGAAGAGGACATCCGCCCCCGCGAGGACGCGAATCCGGCCGAATCCACGGTCGAAATCGAGGTCCAGCACCCGGCCGACGCCGCCGAGACCATCGAGGGGCTCGACATCGCCGAGCAGGTGAAATTCATCAAGCAGCTTCCCATTCGGGACGCTGCCGAGTCCATTGCGGAGATGGACGAATACGATCAGGTCGAGCTGTTCAAGAATCTCAACCGGGGGCTTGGCGCGCTCATTGTCGAGCAAATGTCGCCCGACGACGCCACCGCGCTGCTCAAGGGGCTCGACGAGGAACTGCGTCTGTCCTTGCTCAGCCGCGTTCCGGCCGAGGAACGGGCCGAACTGAAGACCCTGCTCACCTTTGATCCCGATACCGCCGGCGGTGTCATGAACACCGAGGTGGTCATCCTCGACCAGGACCTCAACGTGGATCAGGCCATCGCCAAGATCCGCGACGAGGTCGAGGACAAGGAAATTCCGTACTACGCCTACCTCACCGATCAGAAGGACCGGCTGGTGGGCGTGGTCTCCCTGCGCGACATTCTCCTGGCCCGCCGCGGGGCCGTGCTCAAGGATCTGGTCAAGACCCAGAGCCTGATCACCGCCGGGTACAACATGGACAAGGAAGAGGTGGCCCACCTCATCGCCCGATACAACCTGCTGGCCGTGCCAGTGGTCGATTTCGGCAACCGGTTGCTCGGCGTGGTCACCGTCGATGACGTCATCGACATCATCCACGAGGAGGCCAGCGAGGACATGCAGGCCATGGTCGGCGCGGGCGCGGACGAGACCACGGACTCCCCGTGGCTGTATTCCGTGCGCATGCGCCTGCCCTGGCTGATCATCAACGTGCTTTTCTCCTCTGTCTCGGCCTGGGTTGTCCATCTCTTCGAGGGCAACATCGCCGAGATGGCCGTGCTCGCCGTGCTCATGCCCCTGGTGGCCAATCAGGCGGGCAACACCGGGCAGCAGGCCCTGGCTGTCATGATCCGCCAGATGGCCATGGAGCGGTTCGACCGCAAGCGTGCATGGCTGGCCGTGCTGCGCGAGATGCGCATCGGCCTGCTCAACGGCGTCATCATCTCGATTCTGGTCTTTGCCGTGGCCTACGCCATCACGGGCAAGGCCGACCTGGCCTCGGTCCTGGGGCTGGCCCTGGGCGTGGACATGCTCCTTGGTGCCTTGGCCGGGGCGTCAATACCGCTGATACTCAAGGAGATGGGGCGCGACCCGGCCCAGGCGTCGAGCATTTTCCTGACCACCATCACCGATTCCATGGGCTTTTTCATCCTGCTCGGCTTGGCTGGCATTTTTCTGCTGACGTGAAGAAGCCCCTGCCCGCAAAGGCAAAGGGCCGCCCCGGACGATTCCGGAGCGGCCCCTTTTTGTGTGCTGTCGCCGGGTGATCAGTCAAGCCCCAGGGAGGCGAGCAGGTCGTCCACGTCGCCCTGTCTGGCACCTTCGCTGGGGCCCTGAAGCTTCGAGGTGGCCTGAATCTTGGCGTCCTCGGACAGGGAGTCTATGTCCTTGTCCGGCTCCTGTTCCCGCTGGCGGATCATCAGCCCCGTGGAGAGTATGACCTCGCGCACGATCTTTTCCACCTCGCGGATGGAGTTGATGATGATCTTGATGCGCTGGCCGGTAAGGTCCTGAAAGCTCAGGGTGACCATGATGGTGGAGAGGTCGTTGCCCAGGGTCTCGTTGATCTCCTTGAGCCGGACGCGGTCCTGTTTGGTGACGCCGCCGGACTCGAATCCCTTGACGATTCTGGCCACCGTGGTCTGCATGTCCTGGAGCTTTTCGACGATGTCGATGATGTCCACGGCCGCCTTCTCGGTGGTCCGCAACACGGCGTCGAGCTGGTCCGAGGTCTCGCTGAACAGCTCCTCGGGATTGAAGTCGGCCTCGATGCTGGTGATTTCCCTGCCGCCCCTGGCCGCCTTGACCTCATGATATATCTTCTTGAGCCCTTCCTGAAGGTCCTCGTTGACTCTGCGGTAGAACTCGCCTTCGAGCAGGGATTTCGAGAGACTTTTGGCGATCTCCCTCTCGACCGCTGCGGAGATGGTGTCCCTCAGGCTGACCACAAGCTGGTCCGTGACCTTTTCCATCAGCTCCTTGACGAGTTCTTCGTTGCCGGTCATTGCTTCTCCCGCGTTTACATTTTGGATTTTCGGATGTGCTCGCGCTGCTGCTGGAAGACGAATTGGACGATGGTTTCCATGCTTGAGCCCATGGTGTCTATGAATTCGAAGCGGTAGAGGCCTGTATCCTCCTCCAGGCCACGGATGCGGCCCTTGCTGCCAGCCATGCGCAGGGGGACCTGGCCGAGGATCAGCACCACCTCAAGGGGGGTGTTCATGGCAAAGGAGGTGGGCGAGCGGAACTTGATCCCCGCAGCCGAAAGCTCCAGGATCTCAAGGTCCAGGGGGAAGTCGTCGCGCAGGCCCTTCTGGCTGAGCACGCCGAGAATCCTGTCGAGCTTGCGGTTCATTTCGAGGAGGAAGTTCGTCAGGTCTTCCGGTAGCTTGCTTCCTCGAAAGAGGGTATCGCAACTGGCCGCGTCGCCAGGGCCGTCGCCAGTGAACATTGGCGGGGACTTAATGTCCCTCATGATCCTGGCATATCCCTTGAGACGTACCGGTACGCGCGAGAATGTTCGCTTTTGGTCGCTCATGGCGGCGTCCTCCCGTGGGCGGTCTAGTTTCTGTCGTCCTTGAGGTCGAGGGTCATGGCCTTGACCGGGCAGACCCGGGTACACATGCCGCAGGCCGAACATTTGTCCACATCGAAGATGACCAGCCGGGTGCCCGGATCGAGCATCAGGGCATCGGTGGGGCACATGGCCGTGCACATGCCGCAGTGGATGCACGATTCCTCGTTGCGGAAAATCTTGTGGGCCACCGGGGTGATGCGGATGCCGTTTTCCTTGAGATACCCGATGCCCTTGTGAAAGGACTCCTCAAGACCGGAGACCTCCAGGGTCATGGTCCCCTCGTGGCGGGGGCTGATGTCCGCCTTGAGGATGTTGAAGCTGAGGTCGAAAAGCCGGGTCAGGTTGCAGACCACGGGCCGTCCCGACACTTCCGGCGGGAAGGAGAGGTAGACTATCTTCCTGAAACCCTTGACTATATCCTGCATGATTGATCCTGCATGATTGATTCTGTTTGAGATGGTCGTCGTGGACGCCGATGTTATTTGGCCTTTTCCAGATAGCGCTTGGCCTGGGTCGCCTCGACCGAGTCGGGGAACTTCTTGACCACTTCGTTCATGCGCATCTTCGCCAGCTCGGGCTTGCCCAGATAGTCCCAGGAAAAACCGGCCCGAAGCAGGGCGGACTTGAACTTGGCGCTCTTGGGGAATTTCTCGATGACGTCCTCGAAGAGGATCACCGCACGGGCGTAGTCCTTGAGCTGGAAGTAGCATTGTCCCTGCCAGAAGACCGCGCTGGGGACATAGGTGTGGTTCTTGAAAGTATCTGTGAATTCGGCCCAGTAGGAGCGGGCCCGCTCGAACTGGTTCTCCTTGTACAGGGCGTAGGCCTTGTCGTAGAGGGCCTTGGCCGGATCGGCGGAGGCTCCCTTGGTCTCGCCGGGCTCGTCGTCGTGCTCCGGTCCGGCCGCTGCCGGTCCTGTGGTGACAGGACCTGTCGCGAGAGGTGTCGCGAGAGGGACGGCCGTGGCGGCAAGGCTCGCGGCCCGTTCCCGCCGAATCTTGGAGAGGTCCACCATGAGCTGGTTTTCGAGCACGAATTCGATTTCGTCGAGCTGCCCGGCCAGGGTGGACAGGGTCATGGTGGAGTTGGACTCGCCCACCTGTCTGTCCAGGCGCATGTTCATGGTCTCAAGATCGCCCCTGAGCCGGGCTAAGTCCGTGCGCATGGCTTGGATCTCGGCCCACATGTCCGCCGCACGCTGACGTACCGGAGACTGCGAATCCTCGATTTCCGCCTTGATCTGCTGGCGCGATTCCTCAAGCTCGGCCTCCAACTGCCTGATGCGGTCGCGATCCTGACGGCGTTCGACCTGGAGGGTTTCCATGTCGGTCTTGGAGGCGCAGCCAAGGGCGGCGAGCATGACCAGCACGGCGACAAGGGCCGGGATAATCTTGAATATTTTTGTCATGACCGTGAGCTTCCTCTTTTTCTTCCGATAAAAAGATACGCCACAGAGCCGATAATTGGAACAAAAATACACAGCTGTATCCAGAGCATCTTCTCGTTGGCGGACTCGAATGTCCGTTTCCAGGTGTCGAGGATGCTCCAGGCGCTGAAGGCGAAGCAGATGCCGAGAATGGACAGGATCACGGTCCATTGGGTGGCGGTCAAGGCGGAGAAGTCGGCAAACATCGAAACACTCCTTGGCGCGTGCCGGTTCAGGCGGAGTCGGCGCTTCGTCGGTTGAAGAACATGGACACAATGATGCAGCACGCGCCTATGGTCAAGGCGCAGTCGGCCACGTTGAAGGCGGGCCAGTGAAACGATCCGTGGTAGAAGTCCAGAAAGTCGATGACCGCGCCGAGCCGGATCCGGTCGATGAGGTTGCCCACGGCACCCCCGGCGATGAGCCCGAGGCCGGTGATCATCCAGCGGTCCGAGGCCGGGGTCGTGCGCAGCATGTAGCCGATGAGCCCCAGGGCCACGAGGGTCACCGCGATGAACAGCGGGCGCTGCCAGTCGATGCTCTCGCTGGCCAGAAAACCCCAGGCCGCGCCCCGGTTGGTGACGTGGACCAGGTTGAAGAAGCCCGGGATGACAGGAAATCCCGTCCACAGGTCAATGGTCGCGGCCACCCACAGCTTGGTGGCCTGATCCAGGATGACCACCAGGGCCGCCCACAGGGACGCGAGACGATACCTGTCCATGCGGTTAGACCAGGGTCTTGAGGACCGCGGTGCAGCGCGGGCAGGCGGCCGGGTGGGCCGGGTCGGTGCCCAGGTCTTCGCTGATGCGCCAGCACCGCTCGCATTTGACGCCGGGCGCGGGCTCCACCGCGATTTTCAGATCTTTCACGTCCTCGGCGACAAAGACGCCTATTGGGGTGTCAGCCGCGAGGTCGGCCACATCGGCCAGGGTGATCTTGGAGACGATGAAGAACTCGCGCGCGTCCAGATCCTCGGCCGCCACCAGTTCGCGCACCGCCTCGGTGGCATGGAGGGTCACATGGGCGTCAAGGGACTTGCCGATGACGCGGTCTTTGCGCTTGGGTTCGATGGCCTTGTTCACCTCGCCGCGCACGGTGGCCAGCATGTCCCAGCGGGCGCGCTCGTCGGCGGGCAGATTGACCTCGTCGGGCGCGAAGCGCAGGGCAAAGACCGTGTCGGTCTGGTCCAGGTCCGCCTTGATGGCCTCTGGCAGGGTCTGGAACGCCTCCTCTGCGGTGAAGGAGAGGACCGGGGCCATGTCCTCAAGGAGCATGAGCAGGGTCTGCCAGAGCACGGTCTGGGCCGAGCGGCGCTTGAGGCCGCCTTGCTCCTCGACATAGAGTCGGTCCTTGATGATGTCGAGGTAGAAGGACGAGAGGTCCACCACGCAGAGGTTGTGCAGGGTGTGGTAGACCTTGTGGAATTCGTATTTGACGTAGGCCTGACCGATGGCTGCGTGGCGCCTGGCGACCATGTCCAGGGCGTAGCGGTCCAGCGGCAGCAGGTCGGCCACGGCCACCCGGTTCGCCGGGTCGAAGTCGTTGAGGTTGGAGAGCAGGTAGCGGCAGGTGTTGCGGATGCGCCGGTAGGCGTCCACCAGCCGGTTCAGGGTTTCGTCCGAGATGCGGATGTCCTCCTGGTAGTTGGAGGCCGAGACCCACATGCGCAGGATTTCCGCGCCGAACTTGTCGATGATCTCCTGGGGCGCGATGACGTTGCCGATGGATTTGGACATCTTGCGGCCATCGGCATCGACCACGTAGCCGTGGGTGAGCACGGCCCTGTAGGGCGGCAGGTCGCGGGTGCCCACCGAGGCGAGCAGCGAGCTGTGGAACCAGCCGCGATGCTGGTCCGAGCCCTCGAGGTACAGGTCGGCCGGGAACCGGGTTTCGGCGCGGCGCTCGACCACGGCGGCGTAGCTGGTGCCGGAGTCGAACCAGACATCGAGGATGTCCGTCTCGCGCTTCCAGTGGCTGCCGCCGCACTTGGAGCAGGTCAACCCGGCCGGGACAAGGTCCTCGATGGGGGCCTCGAACCAGTAGTCGCAGCCGGTTTCGTGCGTGGCGTACTTCTCGCAGATGGCGTAGACCCACTTGGCGTCGAACCAGGTCTCGTCGCATTCCTCGCAGATGAGGGCCGAAATGGGCACGCCCCAGTTGCGCTGGCGCGAGATGCACCAGTCAGGGCGGCTGGCGATCATGCTGTGGATGCGCTCCTCGCCCCAGGCCGGAATCCATTGCACCTTGTTTCGGATGGCGTCCAGGGCGCGGGTGCGCAGGTCGTTCTCGTCCATGCCGATGAACCACTGGGTGGTGGCGCGGAAGATGACCGGCTGCTTGCAGCGCCAGCAGTGCGGATAGGAGTGGGCGATCTGGCGCGAGGTCATCAGGTTGCCAAGTTCCTCAAGTTTTTCGATGACCTTCGGATTGGCGCCCCAGACATTGAGCCCGGCGAAATGCTCCACCTCGGGCAGGAACTCGCCCCGGTCGTTCATGGGCGAGTAGACCTCCAGGCCGTATTTGAGGCCGGTCTCGAAGTCCTCGCGGCCGTGGCCCGGGGCGGTGTGGACGCAGCCGGTGCCGGTTTCCAGGGTGACGTAATCGGCCAGCACCACCGGGGACTGGCGGTCGTAGATGGGGTGCTTGGCCTTGAGGCCCTCAAGCTGCGCGCCCTTGACCGTGGCCAGCACGTTATGGTCGGTCCAGCCGAACTTGGCGGCGCAGTCTTCGAGCAGCCCCTCGGCCAGGACATAGAAGTCGCCGCCCGCCTCGACCACCACGTAGTCGAACTCGGGGTGCACGGCCACGGCCATGTTGTCCGGGATGGTCCAGGGGGTGGTGGTCCAGATGAGGATGAAGAGCCTGTTCACGTCCAGGTCGGCCAGCTCTCGGGCCTTTGGGTCGGCCATGGGGAAGCGGACATAGATGGACGGCGATTTGTGGTCCTCGTATTCCACCTCGGCCTCGGCCAGGGCGGTGCGGCAGTCGCAGCACCAGTAGATGGGCTTCTTGCCGCGCACCACGCCGTCGCGCTCCATGAAGCGGCCCAGTTCGCGGGCCGTGGCCGCCTCGTACTGCGGGTCCATGGTCATGTACGGGGCGTCCCAGGTGCCGAGCACTCCCAGTCGCTTGAACTCGCCGCGCTGCACGTCGAGCCATTTGGCCGCGTAGGAACGGCAGATCTTGCGGATGGTCAGGGTGTCGAGTTCCTTGTTCTTCTTCTTGAGTTCCTGTTCCACCTTGTGTTCGATGGGCAGGCCGTGACAGTCCCAGCCCGGCACATAGTGGGCGGTCTGGCCCTGCATGTTGCGCGACTTGACCACGATGTCCTTGAGCACCTTGTTCAGGGCCGTGCCCATGTGGATGTGCCCATTGGCGTAGGGCGGACCGTCGTGCAGGACATAGGTGTCGTCGGGGTCTCCGGCGGCGACCATGCGCTCGTAGGCCCCGATCGTTTCCCAGAACTTGAGCATCTCTGGCTCGCGTTGCTTGAGATTGGCCTTCATGGGGAAGGCGGTCTGGGGCAGGAGCAGGGTGTCTTTGTAGTCGCTCATGGGTCTTCGGTCCTCCGACGCGATATATTTCTATGAAAGAATGTGGTCCCCTCAAATGAGTCGGGGTACAGTGGTACAACCCGGCCCGGAAGTCAAGTCTCGCAAGGATTTCGTCATTGCCGGTGGCTGGTTGCGATGGCCTTTGGCGCTGGTCTCCCGGCTGCGAATCTGGTAGGGGATGGGTCCGTCCTGGCGGATGAACCCGACAACCCCACGCGATCAGGAGAATTCATGGGAAAACACAAGAAAGAACGGGAAGCGGATGAGGCGCGGCAGCAGTATGTCAGGAGGTCATCATGCATTCTGCTGGTGGTCGTGGCCCTGCTTGCGGGCGCTTTCCTGGGCAACGCGCTGACCATGATCTATGTGGAGCAGCGCGGCGGGCGGCAGGCGATCATGTCCGGCGCTCCCGGCCCGGCCGCTTCCCAGACCGAGTCCCACGCGGCCGACCCGGCCACCTTGGCCCGGCTTGAGGCGGACACGGCTGCGGACCCAACCAACGCGGACGCCTGGGTGGCGCTGGGCAATTACTGTTTCGACCACGACCTGCCCGCCAAGGCCGCCGCTGCCTATGAGCGCGCGGTGGAGCTCGCGCCCATGCGGCCCGGCGTCTGGTCGGACCTGGGCGTCATGTATCGACGCATGGAGCAATTCGACAAGGCCATCGACGCCTTCAGCCATGCAGCCAGCCTGGACACTGCCCATGTCACGGCGCGCTTCAACATGGGGGTGGTCTACCTGCACGACCTCGGCGACAGGGAGAACGCCCTCAAGGCGTGGCGCCAGGTGCTGGCCATCGACCCGTCGGCCACCACGCCTACGGGCCGTCCCGTGGCCTCGCTGGTTTCCGAGCTGGAAAAATAGACCGACGGAGCCGACACGGAAAAAAAGAGGGCGACCCGTGTCGCCCTCTTTTCATTTTGACTGCGTGGATCAGATGCCGCCGCCGTCCACGAAGGACTGTTGCAGCACACGCGACTGGACGACCTGGGAGCCGGGCGGCACATCGCGGGTGATCCAGACGTTGCCGCCGATGACCGCGCCCTTGCCGATGGTCACCCGGCCCAGAATGGTGGCTCCCGCATAGATGATCACGTCGTCCTCCACGATGGGGTGGCGGGGCAATCCCTTGATCAGCCGCTCGTCGTCACCCTTGGGGAAGCTCTTGGCCCCCAGGGTGACGCCCTGGTAGACGCGCACGTTGTTGCCGATGACGCAGGTTTCGCCGATGACCGTGCCCGTGCCGTGGTCCATGAAGAACCCCTTGCCGATGGTGGCGCCGGGGTGGATGTCGATGCCGGTGTCCGAGTGGGCCATCTCGCCAATGATGCGGGGGATGATGTCCACGTTGAGCTTGTAGAGTTCGTGGGCCACCCGGTAGTTGGTCAGGGCGCGTACCGACGGGTAGCAGAAGATGGTCTCGCCGTGGGTCTTGGCCGCCGGGTCGCCGTCGTAGGCGGCCTCCACATCGATGAGCAGGAGCTTGCGGATGCGCGGCAGGGTGGTGATGAACTGGTGGGCCATGCGTTTGGCCTTGGCCTCGCAGTCCTGGCAGGCGTCCACCTGGGTCTTGTCGCAGACGAAACAGTAGCCCCGGTTGATCTGGTCGGCCAGTCGCCGCTTGACCCGGTCCAGGGTGGAGCCGATGTAGTAGGGCATGGTGTCCGGCGTGATCTCGGAGGGGCCGAAATAGCCCGGGAACAGGACGCAGCGCAGGTCCTGAACAATCTCGGTGAGGATCTCGATGGACGGCATGGGCACGTCGTCGGCGTAGCGGTGCGAGGCCGGGCCGTTGTCGCCGGACTCCGTGAGCAGGGCCACCACGTCGGCCAGGGTGTAGTCGTGTTCGGTCATGATTGTTCCTGCTCGAAGAGGGCAGTGCTGAGATAGCGCTCGCCCGTGTCGCAGACGATGAAGACAATCATCTTCCCCGCATTCTCCTCGCGGGCGGCCAGCTCAAGGGCCGCGGCGCAGTTGGCGCCCGAGGAGATGCCGCACAGGATGCCCTCCTCGCGGATCAGCCGTCTGGCGGTCCCGAAGGCGGTGTCGTTGTCCACGGTGATGATCTCGTCTATGATGGCCGTGTTGAGCGCCCCGGGCACGAAGCCCGCGCCGATGCCCTGAATCTTGTGCGGACCGGCCTTGCCGCCGGAGAGCACAGGCGAGTCGGTCGGCTCCACGGCCACGGCTTTGACGCCGGGCTTGCGCTCCTTGAGCACTTCGGCCACGCCGGTGATGGTGCCGCCGGTGCCGACCCCGGCCACGAAGATGTCCACCGCACCGTCGGTGTCGGCCCAGATTTCCTCGGCCGTGGTCCTGCGGTGGGCGGCCGGGTTGGCCTCGTTCTCGAACTGCATTGGCATGAAGGCGTTTTCCGTGGCGGCCACGATTTCTTCGGCCCTGGCGATGGCTCCTTTCATGCCCTGGTCGGCCGGGGTGAGCACCAGCTCGGCCCCGAAGCCGGTCAAAAGCTTGCGCCGCTCGACGCTCATGCTCTCGGGCATGGTCAGGATCAGCCTGAGCCCCTTGACCGCGCAGATGAAGGCGAGGCCGATGCCGGTGTTGCCGCTGGTGGGTTCCACCAGGACCGTTTCCCGGGTGACGCGGCCATCGGCCATGGCCGCCTCGATCATGCTCTTGGCGATGCGGTCCTTGACCGAGGCGCAGGGGTTGTTGAATTCGAGCTTGGCCACCAGGGTGGCCCCGAGGTCGCTGCCGAGGCGGTTCAGGCGCACCAGCGGGGTTCGGCCCACCAGTTCTGTCATGTCATTGGCTATTTTGGGGGCTATTTTCATGGCTACTCCGAAAACGACTTGGTGCAGGCTGGCGCAGTCTTTCCGGCCGAAAAGGGCGAGAGCTTGCGCAGATTTTCGATGACGGTGGGCAGGGTGACGAGCACGGAGTCCACCTCGGCCTCGGTGTTGAAGCGGCTCAGGCTGAAGCGGATGGAGCCGTGGGCAAAGGTGAAGGGCACGCCCATGGCGCGCAGCACGTGCGAGGGTTCCAGGCTGCCCGAGGTGCAGGCCGAGCCGGAGCTGGCGCAGATGCCCATCTGGTCCATCATCAGCAGGATGGCCTCGCCCTCCACATAGCCGAAGGAGATGTTGGTGGTGTTGGGCAGCCGGTTGCTCCTGTCGCCGTTGATGATGGCGTCGGGAATTCGCTCCAGCAGCCCGGTTTCCAGCCGGTCGCGCAGCGCCTTGACCGTGGTGTTTTCCTCGTCCATGTGGGCCATGGCCAGTTCGCACGCCTTGCCCAGGGCGATGATGCCGGTGGTGTTCTCGGTTCCGGCCCGGCGGCTGCGCTCCTGGTGGCCGCCGATGAGAAAGGGGCGAAACGGTAGCCGCTTGCGCACGAAGAGCGCGCCAACGCCCTTGGGCGCGTGAAGCTTGTGGCCCGAAAGCGAGAGCATGTCGATGGGTGTGGCCCCGAGGTCGATGGGGATCTTGCCTACGGCCTGGACCGCGTCGGTGTGGAAGACCACGCCGCGTTTCCTGGCGATGGCGGCCATCTCCTCCACCGGATAGATGTTGCCGGTCTCGTTGTTGGCCCACATGACCGAGACGATGGCAGTGTCTGGCCGGATGGCCTCGCGGTATTCGTCGAGGTCGAGGCGGCCGTTCTCGTCGGTGCCGAGGCAGGTGACGTCGTAGCCTTCCTTTTTCTCCAGGAACTTGCAGAGGCTGAGGATGGCCGGGTGCTCCACGCGGGTGGTGATGATGTGCCGCTTGTCGGGCTGGGCCGACAGGGCCGAGCGGATGGCCGTGTTGTCCGACTCCGAGCCGCAGGAGGTGAAGATGATCTCGTCTGGCTCGCAGTGGAGCAGGGCGGCCACCCGGGCGCGCGCCTCGCGAAGCCTGATGCCCACCTGTCCGCCGAAGCGGTGCATGGACGAGGGGTTGCCGTAAAGATCGCAGAAATAGGGCTTCATTTCCTCGAACACCGCCGGGTCCACCCGGGTGGTGGCGTTGTTGTCCATGTAAATAATCTTCATGGCCTATCCTTCGCGGACCGTGATTTCGGGGTCCACCTTTTCCTTGAGCTTGGCTTCGATCAGGTTGTGCAGGGTCAGCTGGCTCGACGGGCAGTTGGAGCACATGCCGATGAACTGGACCAGGACCATCTGGCGGTCGATGTCCAGCAGGCGGATGTCGCCGCCGTCTCGCTGGAGCATGGGGCGGATCTCGTTATCGATGACCGATTCGATGAGGTGCATGCGCTGGATGTTGGTCAGGCCCTGGGCCGGGTGGGCTGGCTCTTCGGACGGGGTTTGGCAGACACCCTCACCGCGCGCCTCTCCAAGCAGGCGCTCCAGGTCTTCCACGCACTTGCCGCAGCCGCCGCCCGCCTTGGTGAAGTTGGTCACGTCCTCCACGGTCTTGAGGTCGTTTTCCTTGATGGCGCGCAGGATTTCCTCGTCGAAGACGCCGAAACACTCGCAGATGAGGGTGCCCTCGTGGGAATGTTCCATCTTGCTCGGCACCTCGCCGCGCATGTTTCTGATGGCCTGCTCAAGGGCCTCCTGGCCCATGACCGAGCAGTGCATCTTCTCGCGCGGCAGGCCGCCCAGGTATTCGGCGATGTCCTTGTTGGTGATCTTTTCCGCCTCGGCCACAGTCTTGCCCTTGAGCATCTCGGTCAGGGCCGAACTGGAGGCGATGGCGCTGGCGCAGCCAAAGGTCTGGAATTTGGCATCGGCGATCACGTCGCCGTCCACCTTGATATAGAGGGTGAGCGCGTCGCCGCAGGCCAGGGAACCCACCTCGCCCACGCCGTCGGCGTCTTCAATGGTGCCCACGTTGCGCGGGTTGAGGAAGTGGTCCTTGACCTTGTCGGTGTATTCCCACATGGCGATCTCCTGTAATCTTGGTTTGTTCCGGAGTGCGGGGCGATGGTTGCGTCAGTACACCGGAAAGATCATAGCACATTGTTTTGCATATGTAAGTATGTCCGGCCGCCCTGTAAAGGCGTTGGCTGCAATAAATCCGATCAAATCAGTCAAGATTTTTTCCGTGTCAATGCCAGCATCGGGTCAGGGCAGGCCTCCCTGTCACGCTGGCGCTACAGGGCGACCAGTCCGGGGATTTCCGATGCCTTGCGGTAGACCGTCATGACCTCGCTGCCGGAGCACATGGTGGATTCAAGGGTGACGCTGGTGTACTTGCCGCCACTGGACTCCCGGGTCACAAGCCGCTCGGATTCGAACAGGGCCGCGAGCAAAGGGAGATTGCCCGTGGGCACGATGAACTTGAAGACATAGGGGCAGGGCCACTGGTGATGTTCGTCGAGAATGCTCTCGAAATGGTTGTTGCGGTCGGTCATGGTGGTCTCCGGATTTCCTTGGCTGCGCCGGATGTATATCCGGTGTGGCCCCATGTCAAATGACAGAGGGCGTTGACATATTGGCTCAATATGTATCTACTGCCTGAAGCACCTGTTCCATTTGCGGAAATTCCGGGCTGTCTTCGCGCCATGCGGGGGCGCCGGAGAAAGGGCGGCATGGCGGACGACGATGAGCGGTGAAGTCGAAATACTCGTGGTCGATGACGACCGGATCAACCTGAAGTTGATTGAGGGAATCCTGCGCGGCCAGGACATGCGCGTGATCACGGCCATGTCCGGTGAAGAGGCGCTGGTCAAGGCTGCCGAAAGCAATCCGGCCGTGGCCCTGCTCGACGTCATGATGCCGGGCATGGACGGCTTTGAACTGGCCGAGAGGCTGCGTGCCTCGGAACACACCCGCACCGTGCCCATCATTTTCATCACCGCCATCAGCAAGGAGCAGCGCAATGTCTTTCGCGGCTACGAGCTGGGCGCGGTGGACTACCTGTTCAAGCCCGTGGAGCCGGAAATTCTGCGCGGCAAGGTGGGCATTTTTGCGGAATTGCACAGGAAGAATCTGTCCCTGGAGACAGCCACCCGGCGACTGGAAAAGGTCGTGGCCGAATTGGAGAGTTCTCAGGCGGCGCTCAAGGAATCCGAGCAGCGATACAGAATGGTGGCCGACTACATCTATGACTGGGAAAGCTGGATAGGCCCTGGCGGCGAGGCCATCTACATCTCTCCCTCCTGTCAGCGCATCACGGGCTATTCCCCGGCCCGTTTCGTCGAAGACCCGGAGCTGATGCAGCGCATCGTCCATCCCGACGACTTCGCCGCCTGGCACAACTACATGATCGGCTCTTCCTCGGTGGAGGAGGGCATCGACTACCGCATCAACCACCGCGACGCCCGGGTCCGGTGGGTGAGCATGGTCAGGCACGCGGTGGAGGACGAGACCGGGCAGCCCCTTGGCGTCCGCATCAGCGTGCGCGACGTGACCGGCCGCAAGCGCATGGAGCAGCGGCTCAAGCACAGTTCCCTGCATGACACCCTCACCGGCCTGCCCAACAGGGCACTGCTGCTCGACCGGCTCAGTCAGGCGGTGGAACGTTCGATGCGCAGCGGGGACTATTTCGCCGTTCTTTTCATCAATCTCGACAGATTCCAGGTGGTCAACGACCATTTCGGCCACATGGTGGGTGACCGCATCCTGGTGGAGATCGGGGTGCGTCTGCGCCGCATCGTCCGTCCGATGGATACCGTGGCCAGGTTCGGCGGGGATGATTTCGTGGTCGTTTTCGAGGAGATGCGCCGCAAGCTTGATGTCCGCGACATGGTCAAGACCGTCAGGGATTCCTTTGCCGAACCTTTTGAGATCGACGGGATGGAATTCCCGATCACGGCGAGCATGGGCCTGGAGATAGCCAGGGGCTACGGCGAGGACCGGGACAATCTCGTGCATAACGCCCAACTGGCCATGTACAAGGCCAAAGGGGCCGGCAAGAACCGCTGCGTGACGTATGAGGTGGGCATGCGCGAGGGCGCGGCCAGTGTGCTGGCCATGGAAGCCGATCTGAAGCGGGCCTTGCGCGCCCGGGAGTTCAGGGCCCATTTCCAGCCCATCGTCACCCTGGCCGACGGCCAGCTCTATGGCTTCGAGGCCCTGGCCCGCTGGCACCACCCCGAGCGGGGGCTGATCTGCCCGGGCGAGTTCATCCCGGTGGCCGAGGAGACAGGGCTCATAGTCGAATTGGGCGAGCAGATCCTCGAAGACGCCTGCCGTACCCTGAGCCGCTGGCGCTCCCTCTATCCGGCGGCAGCCGAGCTGATCATGTCCGTGAACATCTCTGCCAGGCAGTTTGGCGAAGCCAGCCTCGTGGACATGGTCAAGCAGATTCTCGAAAGCACGGGCCTGCCCGCCAGCCTGCTCAAGCTTGAGATCACCGAGACGGTTGTCATGCTCGACGCCATGGAGTCGTCAGTCCGTCTCAATATCTTGAAATCGCTCGGTATTATGCTTTCCATCGACGATTTCGGCACCGGATATTCCTCCATGAGCTATCTGCAGAAATTTCCCGTGGACCAGCTCAAGATCGACCTGAGCTTCGTGCGGCTCATGGAAAAGGGGCCAGAAAACATCGAAATCATCAGGGCCATCGTCAACATGGCCCACAGCCTGCGCCTGCGGGTGGTGGCTGAAGGCATAGAAACCGAGCGCCAGCGCGATCTGCTTTATTCCTTGCAATGCGATTACGGTCAGGGCTATCTCTATTCCAGACCGCTTCCGGGCAGCGAGGCCGAGGCGTTTCTCGCCAGCGAGGAGTGACGTTTTTCTTCGAGACAAGCCAAGGGAGATCTTCTGCGTATGAATCTGAGCGCACCGCAACTCATCACCTGGGTCATAGGCGTCATCCTGGGTCTGATGGGCATCCTCATTCATCTTGACGTCATGTCCGTGCCCGCCCTGGAGGGCCTTGTCCGGCCCTTTTGGCTCGTGTCCGCCGGGTTTGGCATTCTTGCCGTGTCCAACGTTTTCAGGGGGCTTTGATCGCAGCACATTCTCTGATTGCTCCCAGGGGCCTGCCGTGGAAATGCGGCAGGCCCCTTGTCGTGCCTCTCCGGATTGTGTAATCATTGAATACATATGTCTGCACCGCCTGCCCAGGCGGCGGGCCGACACGCTCAGGAGGAACGCGCCAATGGCTGATCTGAAACGTTGGAGCCGGGGCGAAATCACCAGGATGCGCCTTGAGATAGACAGGCTTTTCGACGAGTTGTGCCGTGATCTCGACCTGCCCGCCATGGTCTGCCGCATGCCGGGCGACATCGAGCTTTGGGAGGAGGGTGATGCCCTGGTGTGCCGGATGGAGCTTGGAGCCATCGACCAGGAAGATGTCACGGTCATGGCCCTTGGGCGGCTGCTGGTGGTCACGGCCGAGGTGTTCGAGACGGCTGGCAACAACCGCCGTTCACGGGCCTTCAGAAAAGAGGTCCGGTTGCCCTGCGCCATCAGGGCCGACGATGTCGAGGTCGCCTTTGTCGAGGGGGTTCTCGTGGTCCGCCTGCCCCGATGCCCCCGCCACCAGGTTGTCCGGATAATCAAGAAATAGACGGAGTTGCCATCATGCCCAGCAAGAAGCCATCGCACGAAGTTCCCACTGACAAGCTCAAGTGGACCCTTGATCCCGGGATCATGACCTTCACGACCACGGACGAACTGGAGCCCCAGACCGAGATCATCGGTCAAAAACGCGGCGTGGAGGCCTTCCGCTTCGGCATGGGGATGCTCAAGAAGGGGTACAACATCTTTGTCACTGGCCAGCCCGGCACGGGGCGTCTTTCCACGGTCAAGAAGCTTCTCGCCGAGATGGCGGACAAGAATCACGTTCCCTGCGATCTCTGCTATGTCAACAATTTCAAGCACCCGGAAGCGCCGATACTGCTCAGGTTCACCTCGGGGCAGGGCAGCGAGTTCAAGCGTGACATGCAGGAGTTTCTGGACACGGTGAAGCGCGAGGCCCCGCAGCTCTTCGAGAGCGAGGAATACATTGCCCGCAAGAACCAGATCGCCGAGGCCCACGAGAAGAAGGTGATGAGCTTCTACAAGGCCATCGAGGATCAGGTGAAGGACACCGGGCTGGTGGTGGTGCGCATGCAGATGGGGCCGATCCAGCGGCCTGATGTGGTCCCCCTGGTGGACGGCGAGCCCAAGCGCATGATCGAACTTGAGGAGATGGTCGAGAACAAGCGTTTCCCCAGGGAGGAGTTCGAGCGCCTGCACGCCAAGCGTCTGGAACTCAAGGAACAGATCGACCAGATAGTCCTGGAGCTCAAGGAACTGCAAAAGGAGGTGGGCAAGAAGCACGAGGAGGTGGACCGCCTCATGTTCATGGCCCTGGCCCAGGACTTCATCAAGCCGCTTCGCGAGCGGTATGACGATCCCAAGGTCCAGGTGTATCTCGATTCAGTCCTCGACCACATGGGCGACGAGCTTGACAGCATCAAGGCCTTGGGCAGTCCGCCCAAGCAGGGGCCGCTGCCGGGCATGATGTTCGGCGGGCCGCCGCCCGAGGTGGTCTTTCACCCCTATCAGATCAATCTGCTGGTGGACAATGCGGACAAGCAGGGGCCGCCGGTCATCGTGGAGTCATACCCGACCTACCGCAATCTCTTTGGCAGCATCGAGCGGGTCATGGACCGCAACGGCGGCTGGCACACCGATTACACCAAGATCAAGGCTGGTTCTTTTGTCAGGGCCAACGGCGGCTATCTCGTGATCAACCTGATGGACGCCATCTTCGAGCCGGGCGTGTGGCAGACCCTCAAGCGCTCGCTCAAGACGGAGCAGATCGAGATCGAGACCTTTGACCCGTATTATTTCATCAGCGCCACCGGCCTCAAGCCCGAGCCCATAGACATGCGCGTCAAGGTGGTGGTGCTGGGCAGCCCCTATCTCTATGCCATGCTCAAGTATTACGACGAGGATGTGTCCAAGATATTCAAGGTCTGGGCCGACTACGAGTCGAGCATGAACCGCGACGACGACACGGTCATGCAGGTGGCCCGGTTCATTCGTGCAGAGGTGGACCGAAAAGGGCTTCGGCCCTTTGATGCCTCGGGCGTGACTGCGGTGCTGGAGGAGGCCGTGCGCTGGGCTGGGCGGCAGGAGAAGATATCCACTTCCTTCCCGGCCATGGCCGATCTCCTGAGCGAGGCCGATCATTTTGCCTCACGCGAGGAGTCGGCCATGGTGGGTGCCTCTCACGTCAAGGCGGCCGTGGACGCGCGCGTCTACCGCTCCAACCAGATCGAGGAGCGCATCCAGGAGATGATCGACCGGGGCAGCCTCTTTGTGGACACCGATGGCGAGGTGGTGGGGCAGGTCAATGGCCTGGCCGTCTACACCATGGGCGACTACATGTTCGGCAAGCCGAGCCGGATCACCACCGTGACCTCCCTGGGCAAGGAGGGGATCATCAACATCGAGCGCGAGGCTGACATGTCCGGCCCCACCCACAACAAGGGCATGCTCATCCTGGCGGGCTATCTGCGCAGCCGTTTTGCCCAGGACAAGCCCATGTCGCTGGCGGCCAGCATCGCCTTTGAGCAGTCCTACGGCGGTATCGACGGCGACTCGGCTTCGTCCACGGAACTGTACGCGCTGCTTTCAAGCCTTTCAGGCAAGCCCATCAGGCAATACATCGCCGTCACCGGCTCGGTGAACCAGTACGGCGAGGTCCAGCCCATCGGCGGAGTGAACCAGAAGATCGAGGGGTTCTATCTCTGCTGCAAGCACGCCGGGTTGACCGGCAAGCAGGGCGTTATGATCCCACAGGCAAATACCAAGGACCTCATGCTCCGCGACGAGGTGATCCAGGCGGTCAAGGACGGCGAATTCCACATCTGGGCCGTGCGGACCATCGACGAAGGCATCGAGATTCTCACTGGCGTCAAGGCGGGCGAGCGCAGCAAGAACGGCACGTATCCCAAGGACACCATCAACCGGCTGGTCGACGACAGGCTGCGCGAGCTCGCGAACACCCTCGTCGCCTTCGGCAAGAAGGGTGAGAACAAGGACGATAAGGGGAGCCAGAAGGCTTCGGCCAAAAAGGCTCCGGCCAAGAAAACTCCGGCCAAGAAGACTCCGGGTCGGAAGACCCCACCCAAAAAGAAATAGGAATGCGTATTATTCCTTGACAAACCATGAACCATGCCAAAGGGTTGCGGATGAAACCGCAACCCTTTGCCTTGCAAGGTGGAGTGAACGCCATGGATCTGCTCAAGCTCAATGTCTGGAGAAAACTCATCCTGGTTGTGTTCGTGGCCAGTGTGGTCGCCATGTTCACCATAGACTGGGGCTATGCCTTCCATATCCGCCATGTGGTGCGGCTGGCCGTGGGTGCGATGGCCTTCTGGGTGGTGGTGGACCGGTTCTAAGGCATTTGGCCGATCACGGCCTGATCACCGCAACTACAGGGATTAAGTCCCTTTGCGGCATCTCTTCAGGACATTGGTGCCTGCTTGAAGGGTCACTGGTGCGCGGGGAAATTCGCGTTGACCATAGCCTCGACCTCGCCGAGCCATTGGTGCCGTTCTTCCGCACAACTGGTGATCACGATGCGGAACATCCGCCGCCGGGTCTCGGCCACGCCGCACAGGCCGAAGACGCAGTCCTTCCAGATGCGTTCCAGCGGATCGCCGAAAATGGTGTTCTCCCGGTTCGCCTCGGTGTTGGACGTGTTGAAGACCAGGGCGGTGCGCGCCCTGAGCAGCCCCACGGGCACTCCCTCGCCGCCATCCTCGCCCACGAATTCATAGGCTGTTCCCGGCCGCAGCACCCTATCGACCCAGCCGGTCAGCACGGCCGGGGGCATGCCCCACCAGTTGGGGTGGACCACGATGATGCCGTCGGCGCTGGCCGCCTCCTCGCAGTGGCGGGCAATTTTGGCCGGGAGGGGGGCGCTCCGGGGGATTTCCGGGCCAGGCAGGATGGGGTCGAATCCCTCGGCGTACAGGTCGCGCAGGGTCACGTCATGGCCGTTGGTCAAGGCCGTGGCCTGTGCCCGGCGGGCGATGGCGTGGTTGAAGCTGGACGGGTCGGGGTGGGCCAGGACGATGAGGATGCGCATGGATGACTCCTGAGCACGGCGTGTGCGCCAGCAGCATGGTTCTTTTCCTGGATGGTGGCAAGGGGTCGCATGGGTGGAAAAAGATGTTGACGCCGCCTTGCGCCTTGATTATGCGTAATCAATATTCAATGAAAGGAACAAGCCGCTTATGCGCAACTTCGACCACGACTCCCTTCTTTTCGACGCCCGCCTAGCGGTCGCCGTAGTCGTCGTTGACGTCGTAGTAGGTCGTGCCCATAGGGACGCGCCATAGCGGGATTGCATTCTTCAAGGACTGTACACATCAACCCCCGCCGGTGCGAACCGGCGGGGGTTTTCCGTTCCCGCCGACCGCCCGGGGCAACCAGGAGGCTCCATCATGAAATTCAGTGGTGCGGAAATCATCATCAAACTGCTTGAGCGGCAGGACATAGAGATCATTGCCGGAATTCCGGGGGGAGCGAATCTGCCCATGTACGACGCGCTCTCGGCCAGCCCCATTCGGCACATCCTGACCCGCCACGAGCAGGGCGCTGGGTTCATCGCCCAAGGCATGGCCCGGGTTACGGGCAGGCCCGCCGTGTTTTTCGCCACCTCCGGGCCGGGCGCGACCAATACCCTGACCGCCATCGCTGATGCCAAGCTCGACTCCATCCCGATCATCTGCATCACCGGGCAGGTTCCCCTGGCCATGATCGGTACCGATGCCTTCCAGGAGGTGGACACCTACGGCCTGAGCGTGCCCATCACCAAGCACAACTATCTGGTGCGCAGCGTGGACGAGCTGCTGTGCGTCATCCCGGATGCCTTCCGCATCGCGTCCTCGGGCCGCCCCGGGCCGGTGGTCATCGACGTGCCCAAGGATGTCCAGACCGCCATGCTCGAATTCGACGCCTGGCCCGAGCCGGGCGGCTGCGGTTTCGGCCCCGAGCTGATGGCCCCGGAACTGGCCCACGCCGCCCGGATCATCGACGAGGCCCAGCGGCCCATCCTCTATCTGGGCGGGGGCGTTGTCCAGTCCGGCTCGTCGGCCCTGGCACGGGCCATGGCCGAGAAGGCGTCGATTCCGGCTGCCCTGAGCCTGATGGGCCTGGGCGCGCTGCCTGTGGACCATCCCCTGTGTCTTGGCATGCTCGGCATGCACGGCGCGCGGCACACCAACCTGGCCATGGAGCGGTGCGACCTGCTCATCGCGGCCGGGGTGCGCTTCGACGACAGGGCCACGGGCAAGGTGGCTGAATTCTGCCCGGACGCAAAGATCATCCATCTGGACATCGACGCCAGCGAGCTGGACAAGATCAAGAGCGCCCACGTGCCTGTGGCGGGTGATCTGGTCGATTCGCTGGCAGCGCTGCTTGAGCTGGTCAGGCCCGCAGACCGTTCGCCCTGGCTGGGCGAGGTGGCCGGGCTCAGGTGCGAGCATCCCGTGATCATTCCCGGGGCCGACGATCCGTGCTCGTCCTATGGGGTGATTCTCAAGGCTGCGGAACTGGCCGGGGAGGAGGCCATCGTCTGCACCGACGTGGGCCAGCACCAGATGCGCACGGCCCAGGTCTATCCCTTCCTGCGGCCGCGCCAGTGGCTGACCTCGGGCGGGCTGGGAACCATGGGTTTCGGCATGCCGGCCGCCATCGGCGCGGCCCTGGCCGCGCCGGAGCGCACCGTACTCTGCTTCAGCGGCGACGGGTCGATCATGATGAATATCCAGGACTTGGCCACGGCCGCAGAGCACCATGTCAACGTCAAGATCATCCTGCTCAACAACAACGCCCTGGGGCTGGTGCGCCAGCAGCAGGACCTGTTTTACGGCAAGCGCTACTTCGCGTCCGACTATGCCCGGCGGGTGGATTTTCTCAAGATCGCCGAGGGCTTCGGACTGCCAGCCATCGACCTTGGGTGCAGCGCCGATCCCGGGGCCGCGCTGGCCGAGGCCCTGGCCCAGTCCGGCCCCTGCCTGATCCATGTGCCGGTCAGCGCTGATGACCCCGTGTACCCCATGGTTCCTCCCGGAGCCGCCAACTCCCAGATGATCGGAGGAAAAGTTCATGTGTAAACAGACGGTTATCGAACTGACGGTGAACAACCATCCCGGTGTCATGTCGCACATCTGCGGCCTGTTCGCCCGGCGCGCCTACAATGTGGAGGGCATCGCCTGCATGCCCGTCAACGGCGGGAGCACCAGCCGCATCTGGCTGCTGGTGGATGCCGACGAACGGCTCAATCAGATGATCAAGCAGGTGGACAAGCTGGAGGATGTGCTCATGGTCGAGCGCCACGACGGCGGGCACGCGGTCTTTACCCGGATGGCCGAATTCGTGGCCTGACGGGCAGTCGTCCGCAATGGGGCCGGTCGCGCGAAATGTTGCGGCCGGCCCTAAAGTTGTGCGCCAGGGAGCCGATAAAACCGACGGATACCCACGTTCAGACTCCGGAGACCCCATGGCCCTCAGCGACATCGAGAAGAGCTTCCTTTACGAGTACTCGGCGCGGCTGCTCGAGCGCGACATGCTGACCAATCAGCTGTTCGCGGGGTCGGCGGTGGGGCGGAACCTGCGCAGCCTCGTGCTGGGCGAACCCCTCCGGGCCAAGACCTTCACCAATCCCTTTGAGGAGGCCATCAGCGGCACCCTGCGGGCCGATGCCGGAGCCACCCGGCAGGCCGCGCGCAACGTGGGCGAGGCCGCCTCCATGATGGGCGTGGCCAGGACCGGCATGGCCACCATCACCGGTGCCCTGCGCGACATGCAGGAGATCATCGACAAGATCAATGCGGGCGAACTCAGCGGGTCGAGCAGCGTGGTCCAGGGCGACTACAACGCCCTGCGCGACAAGATCATCGGAACCATCTCGGGCACGGACTTCAACGGCATATCCATGCTCGACAGCACCAAGTGGGGCACCTCGCAGATCGACTCGGACGGCAAGGTCTTCATACAGTCGGACAAAAGCGGCGGTTTCAACATATCTTTTTACGCCGTGGACACCCCGGCCAGCGGCGTGGCCTGGGCCGATCTCTCGGGTGCTGCCCTGGGCGATGACGGAACCAGGGCCACCCAGCTCGGCTTTGTCCAGACCCTGGCCAGCGAGATGGAGTCGGTCCAGGGCATGTACCAGAGCAAGGAGGACAGCCTGCACTCGCAGCAGCTGGCCCTGCAAAGCCAGGCGCAGATTCTGGACAACGCCGCCCAGCTCAGAAAGCCCTCGGACCCCGGCTACACGCTGGAAAAACTGCTGGCCGAGCTTATCCTCAAGGAATCCGGAACGATTTTCGACGGTCAGGGGTAGGGCGGCGAATCCATGCGGAAACGACGAAGGCCGGTCAGTGATCTGACCGGCCTTCGCGATATATGGAGCTGTCGAGCAGGATTGAACTGCCTACCTCATCCTTACCAAGGATGCGCTCTACCAATTGAGCTACGACAGCTTCTTGAGCTTTCAACGAAACGGCGGACCGGATTGCCGGTCCACCGGGGTGTTTCGTCGTTTGGTCGGGATGAGAGGATTTGAACCTCCGACCCCTTGAACCCCATTCAAGTGCGCTCCCAGACTGCGCTACATCCCGACGCGAAGGGTGTTACTATCCGCGAGAAGGGTGGATTGTCAATCCCTTTTTCCGGGAAAAAGCCAATGGCGTGAAGTTTTTGAAAAATCGCGGTCAGCGGACTTCTCTTTTCGACGGTGGTCGCGTATGTTTCATTGTGAGCGGACGGGAATTATAATGGTTTTCTTCTTTCAACAGGGGTATCGGAAGAATCAGTCACGGTCGCCGACCGGGCCTGAATATCCCGGGGTCGAATGCCGACTCGGTGTGGGGTGGAGAATAATCCTCAATTTTTCGGAGGAGTTGTCATGTCAGAAGACGCGCTGAAGGATATCAACCAGTTTTTGACGTTCACCCTGGGCAAGGAGATTTTCGCCCTGGACATCGGAACCGTCAGAGAGGTGCTGGAGCTGACCTCCATCACCAAGATTCCGCGCACGCCGGAGTTCATGCGCGGGGTGATCAACCTGCGCGGCCACGCCGTCCCGGTGGTGGACATGCGCCTCAAGCTCGGCATGTCCAAGAGCGAGGACACCGTGGACACCTGCATCATCATCGTGGAGATCGAGTTCGACGGCGAGTACACGGTCATGGGTGCTCTGGTCGATTCCGTGCGCGAAGTCTTCGAGATGATGCCCGATTCCATCGAAGCCGCCCCCAAGATGGGTGCGGCCATCAACGCGGAATACATCAAGGGCATGGGCCGCCAGAACGAGCAGTTCATCATCATCATCGACATCAACAAGATATTCTCGGCCGAGGAACTGGCCATGGCCAAGGAACTGACCAACCTCAAGGGCGGGCCGGGCAAGGCCCCTGTCGAGGAAGCGGCCCAGGCCACCGCCTAGCCCGTCATACGAAGCGAAAGAAAAACCTCCGTCCCCATGGGGCGGAGGTTTTTCATTCATGATCCGAGGAGGCGCGGCTATTCCATCATCGCTGGAAGTCGTCCTGGTTCGGCATGGTTTCCCAGGCGATCTTGCCTTGTGTTTTCTTCTGTTTGCGCAGCAGCACGTAGATGGCTCCAGCGCCGCCGTCCTTGGGCTGGGCCGTGCAGAAGGCGAGGACGACCCGTTTGAGTGGCTCGTGGGTCAGCCATGTCTCGGTCTCGCGCCGCAGCACGCTTTGGCCGCCCGGGGAGTTGATGCCCCGGCCGGTGACCACCAGCACACAGCGGTGCCCCTGAAGATAGCTCTCGCGGATGAAGAAGAGCAGGCCCTCGCGCGCCTGGACCGAGGTCATGCCGTGCAGGTCCATGTGGGCAGCCACGCTGAGGGAGCCCGCCTTGAGCTGCTGAAAGGTCTTGATGTCCAGCCCCCGGACGTAGCCGTACATGAACTCGTCGGTGTATTCGAGTTCGAATTCCACCTCGCCCCGGAGGAATCGGCTCAGATAGGCGTCCTCGGCGTCTTCGGGGATGGCTGCGGCCGACGGGGCGGGCGCGGGCTTGGGCACGACCCTGCGTCCGCCGCCGCTCATGGGCCTGACTCCCTGCATGGCACCCTCGAACAGGTCGGCTTCGGCCGCCTCGTCGCGCCGGGCCTGCTCCTCGGGCGGGGCTTTGGGCTTGTCATAGGGCAGGGTGTAGGCGTCCTTTTTCTTTGCCTTGGCCAGGGAGGCTATTCCCTTGAGTTCCGTCAAATCAGTCAGGCGGCGTTTCTTGCCCATGAGTCTCTCCGAGGCCGGGATCGGCCGTGTCGTTGGCTGCTGCCGGGAGCGGCGGCCTGCCGCCCTTCGGCACCGGGGACGAATGACTGGACTTCCCCCCCCGGCTTCAGTAATGAGTCTGTCTGCATATCGATTCAAAGCGAGGACCACCATGCTGACCATTGAAGACTTGCATGTCAACATCGGCGACAAGCCGGTGCTGCAGGGGATCAATCTCGAAATAAAGAAGGGCGAGACCTTCATCCTGTTCGGCCCCAACGGCTCGGGCAAGACATCGCTGCTCATGGCCCTGATGGGCTTTTCGGGCTACGAGGTGACCCGGGGCCGCATCCTGTTCAAGGGCGAAGACATCACCCAGGCACCCATGTACGAGCGGGCGCGCCTTGGCATCGGCATGTCGTTCCAGCGGCCGCCGACCATCCATGGCCTGCGCACCCGGCATCTGGTGCAGATGTGTTCGCGCAAGGGCAAGGTCAACCCCGAACTGCTGGCCGGACGGGTCAACATGACGGAATTCCTGGACCGCGACATCAACGCGGGGTTTTCCGGCGGCGAGATCAAGCGTTCGGAACTGCTCCAGCTCATGGCCCAGCAGCCGGAGCTGGTCCTTTTTGACGAGCCCGAGTCCGGGGTGGACATGGAGAACATGCAGCTGGTGGGCAAGGTGGCCCGCGACGTGCTCGACGGCAACTTTAACATCGCGCCAGACCTCTCGTCGGACCTGACCCTCAAGGCCCGCAAGGAGAGCACCAGGACCGCCGGGCTGATCATCACCCACACCGGCTACATCCTTGATTACGTCAACGCGGACCGTGGGCAGGTGCTCTACAAGGGCCATCTGTGCTGCGAGGGCCGCCCCAGGGACATCCTCGATCACATTCGCCAGCACGGCTACCAGGAATGCGTGCGCTGCATGAACTAGCAACTCCCCGGGGAGCAGAGATATGAGCACTGTTGATCTTTCGCAATTCACGTTTGAAGGGCTGAACCGCGAGGCCATAGACGACCTCAACACCCTCTCGCAGGAGGACAAGGACCAGCTTCTGCTGGCGGGCGTGGTGGCCGACGAGTCCATGCGGTCCGCCTCCTACCTCCAAATGGACCACTCGGCCGTGCACTGCCGGTCCCACGACGAGGGGGTCGAGATCCTCGACATCAAGGACGCCCTCAAGAAGTACGACGGCCTCAAGGAATACTACTGGACGCTGGTGGACAGGGACAAGGACGAGTTCACCCGGGCGGCAGACGGCAACCTGCACGGCGGCTACTTCATCCGGGTCAGGGCCGGGGCCAAGATCAAGGACCCCATCCAGTCCTGTCTCATGCTCAAGGCCGAAAACGTCGGCCAGAACGTCCACAATCTCGTGATCATCGAGGAAGGGGCCGAGGCGCACATCATCACCGGCTGCTCCGTGGCCCACGGCACCAAGGCCGGGGCGCATCTCGGCATCTCGGAATTTTTCGTCAAGAAAAACGCCTCGCTGACCTTCACCATGGTCCACAACTGGGGCGAGAGCGTGGCCGTGCGGCCCCGGTCGGCGGGCGTGGTCGAGGAGGGGGGCAAGTTCCTCTCCAACTATGTGCTGCTCAAGGCGGTCAAGGACCTCCAGATGTATCCGTCCATTACCATGAACGGCGCCAACTCCGTGGCCCGCTTCAATTCCGTGGTGGTGGCACCCAGGGGATCGCACCTGGACCTGGGCAACCGCGTGATCATGAACGCGCCGGGCACCCGCTGCGAGATCATCGCCCGGACCATCGCCACCGGCGGCACCATCATCAATCGCGGCCACATCGGGGCCCATGCCGTGCCCAGCAAGGGCCACCTGGAATGCCAGGGGCTTATCCTCGGCGATGGCCGCATCTGGGCCATTCCCGAGTTGGACGGCACGGCCGAGGGCGTGGAACTGTCCCACGAGGCGTCGGTGGGCAAGATCGCCCAGGACGAGATTGAATACCTCATGGCCCGCGGTCTGGACGAGGCCGAGGCAACATCCACCATCGTGCGCGGCTTCCTCAATACCGACATCATGGGCCTGCCCGACAGGCTCCAGCGCGAGATAGACAAGCAGATCGAGGAGTTGCAGGCGTCCGATGCCATGTAGGGGAGACCAGGCAAGATCGTTGGCGGCGGGGTCGTGGGACTCCGCCGCTTTTTTTTGTCCTGTTCGTCCGACCTGGCGGCGGATTGCACATTTGCGCTTGAACAATGGTCCTGACCGTACTAAGCAATGTGCTGCCCTGAAAGCCTTGCGGCATTGGGGCTCGGAATGTTGCGGTTCCGATTCCATGATCAAGAAGGGGGAGTGTTTTGATACCGAAAAAGGACTGCATTTTGAAGGCGGCCCAGGAGTTGTTCGCCCGCTACGGATACGCGGGAACGACCATGAAAATGGTGGCCGAGCAGGCAGGGGTCGCCTCCGGGCTGGTCTTCCACTACTTTGACAGCAAGGAGAATCTGTTCATGGCCGCAGGCAGCGAGCTTGTGGACACCATGATCTTCGAGCTGCGCGAGCGGACTGCCGAGACCGAAAACGGATGTGAGGCCCTGGGGACCTTTGTCAAGGCGTACCTCGACTTCACCCTGGCCCACGAGACCACCTTTCCGACCATCATCCGCTGCTCGCCGTTCAGCGACGACAACCCGGACCTTGATCGCAAGAAGATCGCGGCCAAATTCCGCGGCCTGACCGACCTGATCGAGGAGATCCTGAGGCGCGGCATCGAGGACGGCTCCATCATGGACCTGCCCGTGACCCAGACCGCCTTCATGGTCTACGCCAACATCGTGGGTGCGGTGCGCACCCGGTTCCTGACCCCGTACAACATTCCCGGCCTGTTCGAGGAGGCAAGGGAGTTCGTGCTGCGCAGCGTCTGCGTCCGCACCGCCTGCGAGTCCTGAACCCGGCGGCGAGGGAATGCCCGGTTACAAGGGACATCTGGCCGGGGGCCTCTTCTTCGCGGTCATGGGCCTTGTGGGCGTATCACTGCTGGGTTGGCTGACCCTGGACCCGATCACTGCGGCAGGCCTGACCGGGTTCTGCCTCATGGGTGCGCTGTTTCCCGATGTGGACACGGACTCCAAAGGGCAGAACCTCTACTACATGGTCCTGGCGGTCGTGGACCTCGGCCTGATCCTTCGCGAACACTACGTCTGGGCCGCGTGGCTCGGGCTGCTGGCCATGTTTCCGGCCATGGGCTCGCACCGGGGGTGGACCCATAGCTGGTGGGCCATGCTCGTGGTGCCGCTGCCCATCCTGCTCATTCCCGCCTTTGTCGTCGGAATCGAGGCGGCGCGAGGCTTTGTGCCGTTCTATGCGGCCTTTTGCGCGGGCTATTTCTCCCACCTGCTGCTGGACGGCGAGTTCCGCTAGACGCTTCTTATCGCTGGCCGCCGCGCATGACCATGCCGAGATCGATAAGCAGTATTTTCAATGGCGGATTCCTGTCAGTCGAGTGTCCGGGCGGCCGTGGCCGCGACCTCTTCGAGGCTTGCGCAGACCGCAAATCCGGCCTTGCGCATGGTTTCGAGCTTGCGGTCCACGCCGCCGCCCTTTTCCAGAATGGCCCCGGCGTGGCCCAATCGCTTGCCGGGCGGGGCTGTGCGGCCCGCGATGAAGGCGGTCACCGGCTTGGCGAACCCGGTGCGGATCACGTGCTCGGCCAGGTTTTCCTCGGCCCGGCCGCCGATCTCGCCGAGGATGATCACGGCCCGGGTTTCATCGTGATTGCGCAGCATTTCAATGGCATCCACATAATCGACTCCGATGAACGGATCGCCGCCTATGCCGATGCACACAGACTGGCCGATGCCCGCCGCCGTGAGGCGTGACGCTACCTCGTATGTCAGAGTGCCGCTGCGCGAGAGGATTGCCACCGGGCCGGGGCTGAATGGATCGGTGGGCATTATGCCGATCTTGGTCCGGCCGGGCACGATGATGCCCGGCGTATTGGGGCCGACCACACGGGTGGGCGAATGTCTGATCTGCTCGAAGACCGCCAGCATTTCCTGCTGGGGGATGCCCTCGGTGATGCACATGGCCCAGAGGATTTCGTTGCAGGCCGCTTCGAGCACCGCGTCTGCAGCCATGCGCGGCGGCACGAAGATGATGCTCGCACCGATCTGGTGGCGGCGCATGGCCTCGGCAATGGAATTGTAGATCGGCACCCCGAGGACTTCCTGGCCGCCTTTGAAGGGCGTCACTCCGGCCACCACATTGGCACCATAGGCCTGCATCAGCCGGGTGTGCAGCTGGCCTTCGCGGCCGGTGATGCCCTGGACCAGGATGGGCGTGTCAGCGTCGATGCCGAGGTGGGCTGTGGAAACGTGGCCGGTGGGCGCGGGCATGGTGCCGGGGGCGGCTGTGCCCGGGGCGGAAAACTCGATGACCGGGGCATCTGCCGGGCGGATGGATTCCAGGATGCGGACGGCATCGGCCATGTCGTCTGCCAGATGCAGATTGGCGCAGCCCATGGCCGTGAGCACCTCCACGCCACCGGCAGCGTCATTGCCCGCCATGCGGGCCACGATGGGTTTTTCCGGTTCGCGGCCGCCCAGGGCCTCGCGCAGGGCCAGAGCCACGTTGCGGCAGGAGAGGATTCCCGCGTAAAGATTAATGAAAACGACCCTGACCCGGGCATCGCCAAAAAGCAGGTCCAGGGCGGTGCGCATGCGCGCGTGGTCTGCCGCGCCGCCCAGGTCGAGAAAGTTGCGGGCCGGAAGGCGCGAGAAATTGAGCAGGTCCATGGTGGCCATGGCCAGCCCGGCCCCGTTGACCATCAGCCCCACCCAGCCGTCGAGGCTGACATAGGAGAGCCCGGCCTCACGGGCCGCGTTCTCCACGGGGCTGGCGTGTTCAGGCTGGTAATACGCTTCCATGGCCGGATTGAGTTCCGCGAAATTGTCGTCCATCTCGATCTTGCCGTCCAGGGCCAAAAACCGGTGATCATCGGTGATGATCAGGGGATTGATCTCGGCCAGGAGCAGGCCGTTGTCGAGCATGGCCTTGAAGAAATCGGCGAGCAGGGCGGAAAAAACGGCAAAGCGGTCCCGGTCCAGGCCGAGGTGGAAGAAGGCCGCCCGTGCCTGGTTGGCCGAGAGCCCGGCCGGGAGCCGCACTTCCTGGACGAGCAGATTGCCCTTGCCGCCGGATTCGATGTCCACGCCGCCCTCGCGGCCCACGGTGAGCAGGATGCAGCCGCGGCTGCGGGACACGGTCAGCGACAGGTACATCTCGCGTTGGATGGTCACCACCGGTTCCACCCGGATGAAGGGCACGGCGTGGCCCGCGATGGTCAGGCCGAATAGCTTCCTGGCCGTGGGGGCGAAGGCATCGGGCGAGTCCACTCGCTGCACGCCTCCGGCCTTGCCCCGGCCGCCGGTCAACACCTGGGCCTTGAGTATCCATGGCGGGGCAAAGGGCGGGTCAAAAGGGTCCTGGCCGGGAAAGAACGCCAGCCCCTGGGGGACGGGAATACCTGCCTTGGCGAAAAGGGCCTTGCTCATGTGCTCGTTCAACAGCATGCGGTATCCTCTATGGAGAAGGGGTTGGGAGCCCGATCCGCTTGTCCGCCACGTTGCGGGAAGCGGGAATAGGGGGTATATACCTCATAAACGGGCATTGCGCCAGGAGTTCCCATGGCAGACTTTAAGGAGTATGCGGACCAGCTGCAAAATGAGGTGGTCTCGGAGATGGCAGAGAGCTATTTCGGCGAGCGTCGGCGCCTCGACGACCTCATGGCGGATTTCGAGAGCATGACAGGGACGTTACGTGAGCAGGTCCCTGGTGTCGAGCGGGCCGCCCTGCGCCTGCATCACTTGCTGCTGGGTAGCGAGCCGTCGTTCTACCTGGCCCTGGAGGTGGACCCGGCCTGCGTCCCCTTTGGTCACGACGCGCCCGTGCCGCTGTTCCCCCGGCTGCCTATGGCCCTGACCCGGGTCGGGCGCTACGTCAGGTGCGTGCGCATAAGCTACGATCTCTTGCAGCGGGCCGCGCACGACTACCTGCATGGTCATTATTATGTGAGGGATGGCGACAAGGGGCGCAAGCAATTGACGGTCAACTACCTCGGCTTGAGGCAGTTCGCGGCCATGATCGACGCCGAGGTGATCCGGGTGAACCGCAACCGCACCCCCACCGGCACCCTGCGCTACGTCAAGGACATGGACCCGGCCAGTGCCGAGCGCGAGCGAATCATTGGTGATGTGTCCTATGTGGATGGGGAGGGACTGGATAAGGCCCTGCGCTTCGTCCCGGTGGGGTTTGACGAACTGGGGCTGCCCGAGGTCCAGGAACTGCCGCCGCTGCGCGAGGTGGGGAGCGAGATAGGGCGGATGTGCCGCGCGCTGTATCGTCAGCGGCCCGACGAGGCGCGGGCGGCCATGGCCGATCTGCTCATCCCTTGACCGGCAGGCTCAGGTCAGCCCGAGCCTGCGCAGTTCCTCCAGCAGCCTGTCCGAGAAATTTTCCTTGGGAACAAAGGCGTCGGCCCCGCCTCGGAAGAAGGAGCTGCTGACGTTCTTCATGTCCCGGTGGGCGGTGAGCATGATCAGCTTGAAGCTCTGTCGCGGGTCGATGGAGTTGCGCCTCTCGGTCTCGCGCATTTTGGCCACGGTCTCGTGGCCGGACAGGCCAGGCATGACGATGTCCATGATCACCGCGTCGAAGGGCTCGTTTTTCCTCAACTGATGTTGGAAGCGAAGGACCGCGTCCTCTCCGCTCGCAGAGACGGCGCAGTCCGCGCGGGGCGAGAGTTTCGCCACCACAAGGTCGGCGAAGCGCGTGTCGTCGTCAACGATGAGGAGCCGCTTTCTGGTCATGGCATCCCTGAGGCCGGGTCAGCCGTCGGCGCTGAGTTGATCGAGTATCCTGGTCAGGGTCTGTGAAACCTCTCCCTCGGGAACCTGGCAGGTGCCCACGGCCCTGTGTCCGCCGCCGCCCAGGGAGAGCATCAGGCTGCCCACGTCGGTCCTGCTGGTCCGGTTGAGGATGGAGTGGCCCACGGTGAAGACCACGTTCTGCCGCTTGAAGCCCCACAGGATGCGTACGCTGACGTTGCACTGCGGGAACAGGGGGTAGATCATGAACCTGTTGCCGCAGGGAATCCGATCCAGCCTGCGCATGTCGAGAACCACAGCGTTGCCGTGGACTTGGCTGTTGTCCTTGAGCATTTGGACAAAGGCCGGGGAGTCTTCCTCGTATTTGCTCACCCGCTCCCTGACATCCCCGATGGTCAGAATCTCCTCGGCCGATTTGGTCCGGCAGTATTCGATCATGTCGAGCATCAGCTGGTAGTTGCTGATGCGGAAATCCCGGTAGCGGCCAAGGCCTGTGCGCGGGTCCATGAGAAAACCGAGCATGACCCAGCCCTTGGGGTTGGCGATCTCGTCGGCGGACAGGGCGGCAGAGTCCACCTTGTCCACGGCGTCGAGCATGGGGCCGAAGGAGGCCGGAAACCTGTCCGCCCCGTAATATTCGTGAATGACCCTGGCGCAACTGGGCAGAGGGCGGCTGTCGCCCTCGAAGTCAATGTCGCCCAGCCGTTCCCGCTCGCTGGTGTGGTGGTCGAACCACAGCCCACATCCGGCCACATAGGGCACATTGGCGAGCACGTCGTTGTCCGTGACCTCCACCTTGCCGTCCTGAAGGTCCTTGGGGTGGGCGAAGAGATAGTCGTCTATGAGATCAAGATGCCTGAGCAGGGTGGCGCAGACAAGGCCGTCGAAGTCGGATCGGGTGACAAGTCTCATGCAGTGCTCCGTGTTGGCGGGGTTCGGCTGGCCCGCAACGCGGACCGGTTGCTTTCGCATACCACCAAAGCTTGTGCCTTTCCAGAGGGCTGATCGAAAAAGCGATTATTTTCTGCGCGGGGCCAGGGCCTGGGCGCGCAATTGGCGCAGCCGGGTGCCGGAGTCAGGGCCGAGGCCGCGCTGCTCGCTGGGCAGCCGGACCGCCAGGACGCGCCGGATGTCGCGCGCGGCCAGATGCCAGTCGTCCACGTCCTGGTCGGCGGTGACCAGCCGGAACAGCCGCCGCAGCAGGCCGCAGCGGTGCAGGTCCATGAGCATGTCCACCTTGGTGCCCGGGCGCAGCTCGCGATACCGCGCGGCGGTCATGTGCCACTGCGCGCCCTTGCGCCCGGCCAGGGCCAGGGTGTTGGAAAGCCGGATGCGCCGGGCCAGGGTGTCGGCCATGTCCGCGCCGATCCTGTCGTGGCCGTGGTGGCTGGGCAGTTTTTCCTTCGGGGTGACGGTCTTGCCGATGTCGTGGCATAGCCCCATCCACACGGCCACGCCGTCTCCGGCCAGACTGTCCATGACCCGGCAAGTGTGCTCCAGCACGTCGGTGTCGTGATAGGGCGCAGGTCCAGCCGGAATGTTAATGCTTTGCTTGAACTCTGTGAGCCACGGGTCAAGGCAGTCAGCTTTGGCAAGCAATCTCAAATAGTTGCCAGGGGATTCGGAAAGCAGCGCCTTGCGGGTCTCCTGCCCGATGCGGTCGGGGGGTAGGGTGGCGATCAACCCCCTGGCAGCCACCAGTTGCATGATCTCCACCAATTCGTCGTGGGGGTTGAAGTCGGGCATCTTGGCCCAGAACCGGGCGGCCCGGAACACGCGCAGGGGGTCGTCCAGAAACGACTGGCGCGAGGCCGGGCGCAGGGTGCGCGAGGCCAGATCGTCCAGACTGTCCGGGTGGCAGATCAGGTCGCCATCCTGGTCGATGAGCATGGCATTGACAGTCAGGTCGCGCGACCGTAGTTCTTCGTCCAGGGGGGCCTTGCGCGGAAAGGAGAACTCCAACCGGTCCAGCAGGAAGACCGGAAAGCTCCGGCCCACCTCCCTGGCCTGGGGGAAGCGCTGTGCGAACTCCTGTCTGGTCGCGCCCGTGACAAGGTAATCCCTGTCGGCGACGGGTCTGCCCAGAAGAAGGTCGCGGACCGCGCCGCCTGCCAGATACACATTCATTTCATGGACTTTATCATAAGGTAACTCATGCTGCCACCAGGAATTTTTGCATGGATATCGGGCCATGGCGAGAGCGTGGCCCCGACCACGCCCGATGACTTGGCCCGGGCGCACCCCACCTGGGAGGCCGACATCAGCGCCTTTGGCCCGTGGACAGACGCCGTTGAAGTGGCCGGCTTGGGTCGATTCGTGGCCGCCCAAGGGAGCGCCGAAGAACGTTCGCGAAAGACGGAGCCGGGGCAGGTTATCGTGGTGGTCGGAGAGTGCGACTCGACCATGGAGGCGGCGCGGCTGCTGGCCGGGGCCGGTGTGCTTGGCCCGTGGGACGCGGTGACGGCTGTGCGCCAGCGCGGCGGGCGTGGCCAGATGCGTCGCCCCTGGGTTTCGTCGGCGGGCAACGTCCATGTCTCGGTGATCATGCCCGCGTCGCCGAGCGATGGACCGTGGCGCGAGGCCGCTACCGACCTGCTGCCCCTGGTGGCCGGGCATGTCTGCGCCGAGGTGCTGGAGCCACTGGGCTGTCGCATCGAGATCAAATGGCCCAACGACCTCCTGCGCAACGGACGCAAGGTGGGCGGCATGCTCATCGAGGAGCGAAATGGGCTGGTCGTTCTGGGTGTCGGCCTCAATCTCGTCGAGTCTCCGGCCGATGGGCTGATGCGCGAAGATCATTCTGTCCCGGCCGGAACTCTGGGAATTGCGCACCCCCCGGGCGGCGCGCTGGTCCTGTGCGAAGCCCTTGTGAACCGTGGAAGAAATGTGTATGCAACCTTGTTCGACGAGTTGGAGCCATCACGGTTCCTGTCCGCCGTCACGAACCGCCTGGCCTGGCATGGTCGGCGAGTCCGTGTCACGGAGGGAGGGCAGGAATCCTATCAAGCTGAAATAGCGGGCCTTTCATCCAAGGGAGGGCTTGTCCTGCGGCGGGCGGGCAGGGAAGTTGTTCTCTACTCCGGTTCCATATTTCCCCTGTAGGCTCTGTCTGGCGAGGCCGGACGGGCCGGTACGATGTTTTTCGGTCACACATGCGCAAGGAGATCAGTGAATTCCATGAAGCCGAAGACCTTTGAAGAGGTTCTGGAAGAGGTCAAGGGAAAACGGATTCTTGTCGCCAACCGGGGCATTCCCGCGAGGCGCATCTGCCGTTCCATCACCGAGATGTTCAACGCCAAGGCGATCATGACCGCCACGGACGTTGACAAGACATCTCCGGCCACATCGGGGGCCAATGAGCTGCTCATGCTCGGTGCCGACCCCCGCGCCTATCTCGACCTTGACCGCATCATCCGTGAGGCCAAGGCCAGTGGCATCGTCGCCATTCATCCCGGCTGGGGATTCGGCGCCGAGGACGACTCCTTCCCGGCCAAGTGCGAGAAGGCGGGGCTCATCTTCATCGGTCCCCGGCAGGAGCCCATGCGCATCCTGGGCAACAAGGTGGCGGTGCGCAAGCTGGCCATCGAGCAGGGAGTGCCCGTGGTGCCCGGCTCCGACGGCGCGGTCTCCATTCCCGAAGCGCGCGAGATCGCCCACAAGATCGGCTTTCCGGTCATGCTCAAGGCCGAGGGCGGCGGCGGCGGACGCGGCATCTACGAGGTGTATCGCGACGAGGAGCTGGAAAACGCCTTTGCCAAGGCCTCGGCCCTGGCCCAGGCATCCTTCGGCAACCCGCGCCTGTATGTGGAAAAGCTGCTCACCTCTGTCCGCCACATAGAGATCCAGGTCATCGCCGACCATTACGGCAATGTCTTCTGCTTTGACGAGCGCGACTGCTCGGTGCAGCGCAACCACCAGAAGCTCGTGGAGATCACGCCCTCGCCCTGGCCCAGGTATTCCGAGGCCCTGCGCGAGAAGCTCAAGGAGTATTCCCGGCGGCTGGTCACGGCCGTGGGCTACTACTCCCTGGCCACGGTGGAGTTCCTTGTGGGTGCTGACGGCGAGCCCTACCTGATCGAGGTCAACACCCGGCTCCAGGTGGAGCACGGCATCACCGAATGTCGCTATGGCGTTGATCTGGTGGAAGAGCAGATCGCCATCGCCTTTGGCTCCACCCTGCGTTTTTCCGAGGAGACCAACAAGCCCTATCAGTGGGCATTCCAGTGCCGCATCAACTGCGAGAACCCACAGAAGAACTTCGAGCCCAACTCCGGGCGCATCACCCGCTACGTGTCGCCCGGTGGCCAGGGTATCCGCATCGACTCCTGCGTGGGCGACGGCTACCGCTTCCCCTCCAACTATGACTCGGCGGCCGCACTGCTCATCGCCTACGGCAACTCGTGGAACAAGGTAGTGGCCCTCATGGGCCGCGCCCTGCGCGAGTACATGATCAGCGGCGTCAAGACCACGGTTCCGTTCCACCGCAAGATCGTGGAGCACCCGAAGTTCATCGAGGCGGAATACGACACCAATTTCGTGCGCCACAACTACGCGGAACTCATGGACTACTCTGACCGCGAGCCCGACTCCCTGCGCCTGACCCGTCTGGTGGCCGAGATATCGGCCCTGGGGTACAACAAGTACGTGCGCCTTGGCGAATACCGGGGCCGCGACGACAGGAGAGTCGGCCGCTTCGAACTGGCG
This sequence comes from Pseudodesulfovibrio pelocollis, assembly GCF_030282845.1. Classification (GTDB taxonomy): domain Bacteria; phylum Desulfobacterota; class Desulfovibrionia; order Desulfovibrionales; family Desulfovibrionaceae; genus Pseudodesulfovibrio; species Pseudodesulfovibrio pelocollis. Next base: position 124,921 of record NZ_JASTWE010000001.1, on the reverse strand, counting down.
GACCCGCCCGAGGCGGTCACCTGGTTCGAGCCGCGCATCACGCGCGGCATGGACCGCGACACCATCCTGGACACCCTGCGCGCCGATCGCGAGGCGGGCGTCGTCCACATGACGGACACCACCACCCGCGACATCACCCAGTCCAACAGCGGCAACCGCTTCCGCATGGCCGAGGACAGCATCATCGGCCCGACCCTGGACAAATGCGGCTTCTTCTCCATCGAGAACGGCGGCGGGGCGCATTTCCACGTGGCCATGCTGGCCAACATGACCTATCCCTTTGCCGAGGCTGCCGAGTGGAACAGGTTCGCCCCGCACACCCTCAAGCAGATTCTCATCCGCTCCACCAATGTCCTTGGCTACAAGCCGCAGCCAAAGAACGTCATGCGCCTCACTGGCGAGATGATCAACGAGCACTACGACGTCATCCGCTGTTTCGACTTCCTCAATCACATCGAGAACATGCGGCCATTCGCCGAGGTGGCGCTCGCCTCGACCAGGAACATCTTCGAGCCCGCCCTGTCCCTGTCCTGGGCCAAGGGTTTTGATGTCGATCGCTACCTGGCCGTCACCGACGAGATCATCGCCATGTGCGCCGATGTGGCCGGAGTGAGCGCCAAAAAGGCCGAGCGCATGATCATCCTCGGCCTCAAGGACATGGCGGGCGTGTGCCCGCCCCGGTTCATGCGCGACCTCATCGGGACCATCCGGGCCAAATACCCGGAGCTGGTCATCCACAGCCACCGCCACTACACCGACGGCCTGTTCGTGCCCACCATGGGAGCCGCTGCCGAGGCTGGCGCGCACATCGTGGACGTGGCCGTGGGCGCTGCCGTGCGCTGGTACGGCCAGGGCGAGGTGCTCTCCACCGCCGCCTACATCGAGGACGAGATCGGCCTGAAGACCCATCTCGACAAGGACATGATCCGCTCGACCAACTTCCTGCTCAAGCAGGTCATGCCCTATTATGATCGTTATACCGCCCCGTATTTCCAGGGCATCGATCACGACGTGGTCCGCCACGGCATGCCCGGCGGGGCCACCTCGTCATCCCAGGAGGGGGCGCTCAAGCAGGGGTACATCAGGCTTTTGCCCTACATGCTCAAGTTCCTTGAGGGCACGCGCAAGGTGGTGCGCTATCACGATGTCACCCCGGGCTCGCAGATCACCTGGAACACCGCGTTCCTGGCCGTGACCGGCGCCTTCAAGCGCGGCGGAGAGCGCGAGGTGCGCCGCCTGCTCAATGTCCTCGACATCGTTAACCTCTGCAACGAGGCGGACCTGACCGACCTTGAGCGCGAGGCCCGGCTTGATCTCTATCGCGACTCCAACGACGCCTTCCGCAACCTGCTGCTGGGCAAGTTCGGCAAGCTGCCGCTCGGCTTCCCGGCCGACTGGGTCTACCAGTCCGCCTTTGGCAAGGGGTGGGAAACCGCCATCGCCGAGCGCACCGAGGCCTCGCCCCTGACCACCCTGGACGACGTGGACCTCGCCGCCGAGCGGGAGGCCCTCCAGGCCCGGCTGCACCGCCAGCCCACTGAGGAAGAGTTCATCATGTATCTCAACCATCCGGGCGATGCCATCAATACCATAGAGTTCTGCGAAAAATACGGCAATATCAACAACCTGCCAGTGGATGTCTGGTTCGAGGGGCTGGAGAAGGGCGTGGTGCTCAACTTCCAGGGCAACTGCCGCAAGCCGCACATGATGCGCATCCTCGACATATCCGAGCCGGACGAGAACGGCATGGCCGTGGTTCGCTATGTGCTCGACTCCGAGATCATGAGCCATCAGGTGCGGGTGACCGAACCCGAGGTGGGAGGCAAGGAGCGCAGCGAGATGGCGGACCCATCCAACATCTACCATGTGGGCTCGCCGAGCAACGGCGACCTCTGGGTCACCCACGTGCGGCCCGGCGACAAGGTCAAGGTGGGCGAGGAGCTGTTCAACATCTCCATCATGAAGCAGGAAAAGTCCATCCTCGCGCCCATAGACGGCGTGGTCCGCAGGGTCATCAAGTCCGCCAACTACACCGAGGACCGCAAGATGGTGCCGGTGGTCGAGGGCGAACTGCTGGTGGTGCTCGGGCCGTCGGCCGGGGTGTGTCCCACCTGCAAGTTCGAGGCACCCGGAGAGGAGTGCAATTTCTGCCCCAACTGCGGGCAGAAGATGTAGGGAGCGTCCCTCCTGCGCGAGCGGGGGGATTTTCGCGCGGTCAGGTGATAAATGCGACCCGTTTCCCCCTGTATCATTGACGGGGAGTGGGATTACCCTGTAAGCGGGTAGTCCAGGACAGAATCGGGATCGCTCTTTGATTGTTCACTAATCATCAGCAGGGAGCCGTGGGCCTCGGATCGGGGGGGATTGGGATTCCGCCTTGAACTGCACGGACTTTCCAGGAGGAAGAGATGGCCAAGACCCAGAAAAAGCCCGCCCAGAAGGCTGAAAACGCCAAGGCCGCCAATACGGGGGCAAACACTGAGAGTCTCGAAGAGAAGCTGGTTCTCAACGGTGCCGAAATCACCCTGATAGGCGAAGAGGCCGAGCTTCTCGTCGGCGGCAAGAACTACAATACCGCCATCATCAGCCAGGTTCAGGGCATCAGGACTCCGGAATTCCGGGCCATTTCCTCGCACGCTTTCCATACCATCCTTGACGAGACCAAGGTCAACGCCGCCGTGGTCCGGTCCACCGTGGACAAGGAGTACAATCAGGTCGATTGGCACTCCGACGAGGTGAACCAGGACTCCGAGTTCCTCCAGAAATTCGTGCGCCATGTGGGTCGCAAGATTCGCGAGCAATCGGCCAAGCAGTCGGGTACGCCCATCAAGCTGCGCACCTTCATCAACAACGTCGTCGAGGGTTTTGCCACCTCGCCCGAGGGCATCGACCAGCTGCGCAAGCGTTCGGTGCTGGTCCAGTCCGCCATTTTATCCGTTGATATTCCTGAAGCCATCGGTGCCGAGGTCATGAGCGCCTACCAGTCCATCTGCAAGGAGGCGGGCATGGACGACGTGCCCGTGGCCGTGCGCTCTTCCGCCGCCGGAGAGGACAGCCGCAAGAAGGCCTTTGCCGGACTCCAGGACACCTACCTGAACATCATCGGGGCTGACGAGTGCCTCGAAGCCTATCACTGGGACTGCGCCTCGGCCTACAACCTGCGCTCCATGACCTACCGCCGCGAGGCGATCCTCGACGCCATCACCAAGGCCGAGGAGACCGGCGACGACTCCATCGCCGAGACCGCCAAGAAGGAGTGGGCCATCGAGCACACCTCCCTTTCGGTGTGCATCATGCGCATGATCAATCCGGTCATCTCGGGCACGGCCTTCAGCGCGGACACCGCCACGGGCTGTCGGGGCACGGACCGCAACGATCTCGTGTCCATCGACGCCAGCTACGGCCTGGGCGAGGCCGTGGTGGGTGGCATGGTCACCCCCGACAAATTCTACGTCTTCCAGCGCAACGGCGGCCGCGAGGTGGTCATCCGCTACATGGGCTGCAAGGAGAAGAAGATCGTCTACAAGGAGGACGGCAGCGGCACCCATGTGGTCAAGGTGCCGGACAACGAGGTCACCCGCTGGGCGCTCTCCATCGCCCAGGCCGAGATGGTGGCCCACGGCGTGCGCGCCATCTCCAAGGCCTATGGCGACATGATCATGGACACCGAGTTCTGCATCGACAAGACCGACCGGCTCTGGTTCGTCCAGGCGCGGCCCGAGACCCGCTGGAACGAGGAGCTTGAGCAGCACCCGGACACCATTTTCATGCGTCGCCTCGAAGTGGACAAAAAGGCCGTTGATTCGGCCGAAGTCATCCTCGAAGGCAACGGCGCGTCGCGCGGGGCAGGGCAGGGTACGGTCAAATACCTGCGCTCCGCCCTGGAACTGAACAAGATCAACAAGGGCGACATCCTGGCCGCCGAGCGCACCGACCCGGACATGGTCCCGGGCATGCGCATTGCCTCGGCCATCCTGGCCGACGTGGGCGGCGACACCAGCCACGCGGCCATCACCTCACGCGAGCTGGGTATCCCGGCCATCATCGGCATTCAGCGGCTTGAGGCTTTGCGTTCCCTTGATGGCCAGCAGATCACGGTGGACGGCACAAGTGGCAAGGTCTACCGCGGCGAACTGCCCCTGGTGCAGGTGGGCGGCGAGATCAACCTCGCCGAACTGCCCGCCACCAAGACCAAGGTGGGCCTCATCCTGGCCGACGTGGGGCAGGCCCTCTTCCTCTCCCGCCTGCGCACCGTGCCCGATTTCGAGATCGGCCTGCTGCGCGCCGAATTCATGCTCGGCAACATCGGGGTGCATCCCATGGCCCTTGAGGCCTATGACAAGGACACCCTCAATGATCTGGTCGAGGAAAAAATCCAGCAGATGGACAACCATCTGACCAAGGTGATGAAGGAGCAGCTCGCCGCCGGCCTCATCCGCATGCCGCTCAAGCTGCGCGAATACGTCGGGCTGGTTACCGGCCTTTCCGTCAAGATGGACTCACTGGCCGAGCAGGAAGGGTCGCGCAGCACCGACGAGGTGCTGGCCATGCATCGTAAGCTTCGCGAGATGGACCACAAGCTCGACGAGCACATCTCCTATTCCACAGACCGGCTTGACGTGCTCAAGACCTCCATTGATCTTGAGGCCCACGTGGCGGTCATTCTCGGCTATCATGACATGCTCGAACCCATGCCCGAGCAGCGTAGCGAGGCGTGGAAGAGCCGTCAGGAGCACGAGATGATCGTGGCCGAGTACGTCAAGCGCCTCAAGAACCACCCCGAGATCGTGGCCTACCTCGATCAGGTCACGGCCCTCCGCGAAGAGGTGGCCCTCAAGATGGGGCTCAAGTCCGAGATGGACGAGGTGGCCACGCTGCCCGACCGCATCCGCAACCTGCTTGAGGCGCGCGGTTACACCTCGGGCAAGGAAAACTACATCCAGACCCTGGCCCAGGGGCTGGCCCTCTTTGCCATGGCCTTCTACGGCAGCAACATCATCTACCGGACCACGGACTTCAAGTCCAACGAGTACCGCAACCTGCTGGGCGGCCTGCTCTTCGAGGCGCACGAGGACAACCCCATGATCGGCTACCGGGGCGTGTCGCGCAACATTCACGACTGGGAGCTGGAGGCCTTCAAGCTGGCCAGGGGCATCTACGGCGGCAAGAACCTGAGCATCATGTTCCCCTTCGTGCGCACCCTGGAAGAGGCACGGAGCATGAAGCGCTACCTCAAGCAGGTCCACAACCTGGAATCCGGCCGCGACAACCTCAAGGTCATCCTCATGGCCGAGATTCCGAGCAACGCCATCCTGTGCAAGGAGTTCCTGCATGAGGTGGACGGCTTCTCCATCGGTTCCAACGACATGACCCAGATGGTGCTGGCCACGGACCGTGACAACGCGAGCCTCCAGCATATCTACGACGAGGAGGACCCGGCCGTGGTCTGGGCCATCCTCGCGGCCATCTTCGCCGGCCAGAAGGTGGGCAAGAAGGTGGGCTTCTGCGGCCAGGGCGTCAGCAACAGCCTCATCCTGCGCGGGCTGGTGGCCGTGGCTGGCATCGTCTCCGCTTCGGTGGTGCCCGACACCTATCAGCAGACCAAGTTCGACATGGCTGCGGTCGAGGCCGAGAACATCAGGACCCGTGATCTGGGCAAGTGGCTCAAGCAGCAGCACATGAACGGGCTGCGCAAGCTGCTCGAAGAGAACAGCTACGGGCATATCCTCAAGAAATACAAGTCCCCCGAGGACTTCATGGAGTGGTACGAAGGCGAGCTGGACCGTTTCAGCGAGCAGTTGCGCGAGCACATGGAGACCCCCAAGGAAGAGTTCTACCGCCAGGAGATGGAGCAGTTCCGCGGCATGTTCCACAAGCCGGTCATCTATGCCAGCTGGGATTGGCACCACACCGTGGAAGACGCCATGCGCCACGCCGGGTTCGCCTCCTTCGACGAGCAGGAAGCGGCCTTGGAGGCGCAGCGCGCCAAGAGCTGGTAGAGAGCATACGCCACAACGACGAAAGGCCCCCGCCATGACATGGCGGGGGCCTTCTTGCGTGGGGTCGTAATCAGAAGCTCCGGGCGATCTCAAGGGCCTTTTCGATGGCCTGGGCCTTGGAGGCGTCGCGCGGACCGTCGCCAGCTAGGGTGGGCTGCACGGCCACGCTCTTCACGTCAGTGATGCCGATGAAGCCGAGATAGAAGGTCATGTAGTCTTCCTGGAAGTTGTAGGGCGAGCCATCGGGGTAGTCGCCGCCCCGGGCATAGGCGATGAAGGCCGGGGCGTTGACCAGCCCCTTGTAGCCGCCGCCCTCGGGCACGAAGGTGTAGGTGGGCTGGGCCACGATGTCCATGAAATGCTTGAGGCGGTAGGGCAGGGAGAAGTTCCACATGGGGATGGCGAAGACGTATTTGTCCGCGCTCTTGAAGTCCTCGATGACTGTTTCCACAGCGCGCCACGCCTTCTTGTCCGCCTCGGAGAAGGGGCGACCGTGCATGATGTTGTACTTGCCCACCAGGGTTGGCCCGTCAAGGGGCGGCAGGTCCATGGCGAAAAGGTTGCGCTCAAGGATCTCGACGCCGGGGTCGGCGGCCCGGCATGCCTCGATGAAGCGGTCGGCCACGGCGATGGAGTGGGAGCGTGCGCCTCTGGGGGACGCCTTGATGTACATGATCCTGGTCATGGGGAATCTCCTTGGACAGGGTTCAGATGGTCAGGTCGGCCACGGCACCCCGGCCGCTCATGATGGTGTTGTTGACCGCCTGCGCGGTGTCGTAGTCGGTGCCGGTGGACCCGAGATCGGTGCCCGAGCCGAAGAAATCGCTGGTGCGCGACGCCACCTCAGCCCCGGCCACCGCCTGCTCGCCGGTGTCCGGCCCGATGCGGTTGGCGGCGGACAGAACGGTGCTGGTGGTCTCCTTGACGGTGTCAGCGCCGCGCATCAGATTCTCGGTCAGCGCGGACACGGACTCGGTGGAAATGCTCATGCCGGACATGGCTGCCTCCGGTTTCTGGTGTCCTGATGACAATATGCATGATGCGGATGCGGTTGGCAAGGGAATGGGGAAAAGGGCAATGCGGAAGCGCCGCCGCCTGTTGGCTGACGGGGGCGGCTCGTGTTGCGACGTGAGTCTCTGCGATCAGGATCGGGCGTCGAGGAATCCCCGTTCCAGGTTTTCGAGGGACTTGGAGAGCTTGATCATGTCGTCGCTCGGGATCTTGCGGATGGTCTTTCCCTCGCCGTTGACGATCTCGACCTGGACGGTGTCGTTGTCCTCGATGATGTTGAACTTCAGCTTGACGTTGCTCGCTTCGAGGGTCTTTTCCATTCCGGCGGCCAGGGCGGCCACGTCTTCCCTGGAGAGGGGGGCGGGCTTCTCGTCCTTTGCGCTGCCGTCACGGATGGGCGGCGTCTCCCTGGTCTCCGGGTCGCGGGCCGGGGGCCTGGCCACTGTCTTGGCGGGGGTGACGCCCTCCAGGCGCAGATCCCGCTCTCTTGATATTTCGGAGAAATTCATGGTCTCCCTCCCTGGTGTTGCACGAATACTCCAGGCCTTTACACCTGTCTCGACATTCTTATCGTCATTTTTTTGATAATCTTTAGGGAGTCTGGCCCGCGACCGGAACGGGCAAAATCATTGACGCAGGGCGTAAAATGAAATAGAATTTGATTTAGTATAAAAGTGTTTCAATTTGGTGACTTGCGGCTCGCTCAGCGCGAGCCATTCCATTTTTATCAAGGGTTTCCGCACCGAGGCGTGATGCCTTATTGGCTCAAACACCACTTCAATCCCGATCTGGACCAGCAAATCCTCAGGCCCGAGCATCAGGACGACGGCAGCGTCGATCACTACGAGCTGAACTTCGTTCAGAGCGTGGAGACTGGGGATGTCATCGCCCAGTGGGTTGATCTGGCCGATATGCCCGAAGGCGGGGCTGATCCGCGATTCGTTTTCGAGGACAAGATCTTTCCCGCAGGCAAGGGGACGGGCATCAAACGCGCCAGTCCCGATCAACTTTTTGCGGCGGTGAACGGGTACGTGTGCTACCAGGATGGGAAGATCGTCGTGCTCGACACCCTGACCCTGCCGTCGGAGGTGGATTTTCGCACTGGAAACATCAACTTCATCGGCAACGTGATCATCGGCGGCTCGGCGCGCGGCGGGTTTGCCGTGCGCGGACGCGAGGTTACCATCCAGGGGCAGGTCGAAGGGGCGCGCGTCGAGGCGCTGCGCGGGCTCAACTGCCGGGGGGGCGTCAAGGGCGGCAAGACCGCCTTTCTCGAGGCCGGGCGGACCATGAAGCTCGCCTTTTGCGAATACGCCACCCTCAAGGCCCAGGAGGACATCCTGGTCAAGGGTGCCCTCATGCACAGCGATGTGTACGCGGGCCGCAGGCTGGCCGTGGGCGGCAGGCTCACGGGCGGCCGCATCCACTGCCACGAGTATGTCTATGTGGGCGAGCAACTCGGCGGCGGCCTGGACACCGACACCTCGCTGGTGGTGGGATACGATCCCGGGCTGCTTTTTACCGACGCCGAATATGACAGGCGCATCCATGGGCTGCACGAGGAGATGGTCGCCTGCGAAAAATCCATCAAGCGGGGCGAGAATTCGCGCCAGTGCGGGATACGGCTCGCGGCGGTCAGCCATGAACTCGGACTGCTCAAGACCCTCAAGGTCAAGTTGTGGGAAGGCATCCGGGGAACCGGGCAGGTGGACAGGTGCCGGATACTGGTGCCCGGAGTGGTCAAACCCGGGGTGGAGATCAGCATCGGCTCGGCCTTCCTGAAGGTGGATGACTTTCTTGAGGACGTGTACTTCTACCACGAGAACGATGAGGTCAGGATTGGCGCATCGGCTCACAAATTCATGAGATAAGAGACTGTATGGATATCGCAACGCTGATTGGCCTGTTCGGTGCGTTCGGGCTTGTCCTCACCGCCATCTTCATGGGTGGTAATGCCGCCGGATTCATTGATATTCCGTCGGTGGCGGTGGTCATCGGCGGGACCTTTGCGGTCACCTTTGTCATGTTCCCGCTGGGCGTGGTCATCGGCACCATCAAGGTGGGGCTGAAGACGCTGATGTTCAAGTCCAACGATCCCCAGGACATCATCCGGCTCATTTCCTCCCTGGCCGATACGGCGCGCAAGCAGAGCCTTGTGGCCCTGGAGAAGGCACCCATCGAGGACCCTTTCCTCAAGAAGGGCGTCATGCTGGTGGTGGACGGGTCGAGCGAGACTCTGGTCCGCTCGGTCATGGAAATCGAGCTTGAGTTCATGAAGCAGCGCCACCGCCAGGGGCAGTCCGTATTCCGGGGCATGGGCACCATGGCTCCGGCGTTCGGCATGATCGGCACCCTGATAGGGCTGGTCAATATGCTCTCCAACCTTTCAGACCCTTCCTCCATTGGCCCGGCCATGGCCGTGGCCCTGCTGACGACATTCTATGGCGCGGTCCTGGCCAACTGCGTGTTTCTGCCCATGGCCACCAAGCTGGAGGAGCGCTCGGCCGAAGACGCCCTGTTCATGCAGATTATGATCGAGGGCGTGGCCTCGCTCCAGCGGGGCGACCACCCGAGCGTGGTCAGGGAAAAGCTCCAGGCATTCCTGGCGCCCGCCATGCGTGATCAGGCGTGATCAAGCGGCGGGGCGAGATGCGGCCAAGGGCCTTCCGGGGCAGGCCGCAACCCATGGCAAAGAAACAACGGGCACGGTAGGGCATGGCCAGGAAAGAGGAACCCGTCATCAGGCGAAAACCGCCGCAGGAGCCGCCGCCAGCACCGGGGCTTCCGCCGTGGATGGCCACCTTTGCCGACATGATGACCCTGCTTCTTTGCTTTTTTGTGCTCCTGCTCTCCTTTGCCGAGCAGAGCGAGCAGAAGTATCGCGACGCCCTTGGTTCCCTTCAGGGGGCCTTTGGCGTCAGGGAGTTGCGCACGGTGTCAGACACCATGGCCCGGTTCGACACCAGCCAGGCCGCCAAGGAGATGGTGGACCGGATATCCCCGGACGACAGGCTCCTGCTCGGCGTGATCATGCGCATCAAGTCGCTGATGGAAAACGAGGACCGGATGATTCAGGAAGGCACCGGAGTGAGCGCGGACCGCGACGGCGTCGTGTTCACCGCGGATTCGGCCATACTGTTCCGTTCCGGCACGGCAGACCTTGCCTCAGGGGCCGAGCAAGTGCTCGACAAGGTCATTGACGTGCTCAAGGAATACAAGCTCAGCCTTGTGGTGCGGGGCCATACCGACGACAGGCCCATCTCCTCCGTCAAGTTTCCTTCCAACTGGGAGCTGTCATCGGCCCGGGCGGCCGTGGCCCTCGACTACATCCTGCGCAAGGGCGGCATCGACATCAACCGGGCCAAGGCCGTGGGCTATGCCGACACGCGCCCCGCAGTGCCCAATGACTCGGACGAGCACCGTCTGATGAACCAGCGCGTGGAATTTTACCTGCACATGCCCCAGCGCGATGCCTGGTAGTCCGGCTTAAGCCATGACTAGAAATAAGAATGAAGCCCAGCCGCAGCAAGCTCAGCAAGAGGGCGTGCAGCCCGCCCCGCCGAAGAAGGAGCCGGGCATTCCGCCGTGGATGGCCACATTTGCCGACATGGTGACGCTGCTCTTGTGCTTTTTCGTGCTCCTGCTCTCCTTCACCAACATGGACGTCACCAACTTCCGCCTGCTCATGGGGTCCATCCAGCAAGCGTTGGGTGTCCAGTACGAGGACAGCGGCGCGCTCTCCGCGCCCTTTGCGGACGCCTCCTTTGCCGAGCGCCGCAGCGTGCGCGAAAATCGGGAAATCGTGGAAGTGGGTGCGCGGCTCAAGGATTTCATTCGGGCCAGGGACCTGACCCACATGGCCCGGGTCAGCGCGGACAAGTCCGGGGTCATGCTCCGCTTCGACAACAGCACCGTGTTCCGCGAGGGGTCGGCCGAACTGACTCCCCAGGCGCGCGAGGCCCTGGCCGTGGTCATCGCCGGGATGGAGGGCAGCGACTTCAACCTGGTCATCCGCGGCCACACCGATGGCGAACGGCCCCAGAGTGGCCTCTATGCCTCCAATTGGGAGCTTTCGGCTGCCCGGGCCGCCGCCTGCCTGCGCTTCATCCTCGAACACTCGAATGTCCCGGCCAGACGGATGAAGGCCGTGGGCTATGCCAGCGCAAAACCGCTGGTGCCGAGCACCTCCGAGGAGAACAGGCGGATCAACAGGCGGGTCGAGTTTTTCTATCTCCCGGCAGGCCGCGCCGACTGGTGACGATGTGCGCCCCCGGCTCAGAGGGGCAGCCGGTCGATCTGCCGGGCCAGTTCCTCGAAGGTCACGGGTTTGGACAGGTAGTCGGTCATGCCCGCCTCAAGGAAGGCGTCCCTGTCCTTGGGCATGGCGTGGGCTGTGAGGGCCACGATGGGAATATCGGCAACCCCGGTCATTTCCGGGGCGGTGCGGATCTGTCTGGTGGCTTCCATGCCGTCCATCTCGGGCATCTGAATATCCATGAAAACACCGTCGAATCGGGATGCCTTGAGCAGGTCGAGGGCGGCCCTGCCGTTGTCCGCGCAGGTGACGTGGTGGCCCAGCTTTTCAAGCATCCGGCTGATGGCCATCTGATTGACGCGATCGTCCTCTACCAGAAGAAAGGCCAGCCCTGTGCGCTCCGGCTTGCTGTGGGCCGCCACGCGTCGGGTGCGCGGCGTGGTCTCCTGTGCGGGCATCCTCAGGCGCAGGGTGACGTACATGGTGGTGCCCGAGCCCTCCTCGCTGTCCACGGTGATGCTGCCGTGCATGGAGCGCACGAGGCTGCGGACGATGCCCAGGCCGAGCCCGGTGCCCTGGTACTGGCGGGTGTAGGTGCCGTCCACCTGGGTGAAGGACTCGAAGACATAGTCGAGCTTGTCTGCGGGGATGCCGATGCCCGTGTCCTCGACCATGAGCAGCATGTCCACGGTCCCGTCGTCGCGTCGCCGGGGCAGGGCGCCCGCCCAGACGCGGATGTGGCCCTTGTCGGTGAACTTGACCGAGTTGCCCACCAGATTGAAGAGGATCTGACGGATGCGCACCTCGTCGCCCACCAGGATGGGCGGAAAATCCGACTCGGTCTCAATGGTCAGTTCGATGTTCTTGGATTTGGCGTTGTGCCTGAAGAAGCGGTAGATGGTGTTGAGCACCTCGTGGGTCAGGAAGGGCTGGCTGTTCAGGGTCAGTCTGCCCGCCTCGATCTGGGCGATGTTCAGGATGTCGTTGATGACGTTGAGCAGTACCTTGCTCGAACTGATGGCTGTGTCGATATACTCCGCCTGCTCCCGGGTGAGCCGCGATTCGCGCGTGAGCTGGAGCATGCCCAGGATTCCGCTCAGGGGCGTGCGCAGTTCGTGGCTGATGTTGGTCAGGAACTCGGTCTTGCTCTGGCTGGCCGCCTCGGCGTCCTGCTTGGCCTCCAGCAGGGCGTGCTGCGCCGCCTTGCGCTCGGTGATGTCCTCGGCAACGCCGGCCAGACGCACCCTGACGCCCTGGTCGTTGTAGATCGGGAAGGCCTGGGCGCGAACCCAACGCTCCCGGCCGCCAGGGAGGACGATCAGAAATTCCGCATCCACTTCAACGCCTTCCAGTCGAAGGGCGTTGAAGGCTTCGATGACGGTCAGCCGGTGGTCCGGCCTGATGCCCAGGAAGAACGACTCGGGGTTGTCCTTGAGCGACTGCCGTGTACGGCCCCAGATGGTTTCGTAGGCCGGGCTGACGTAGATCACCCCCTCGTCCGCCAGATCGCTGATCCAGTAGACCTCGCGGATGGTTTCCACCAGCTGTCTGAACCGGGCCTCGCTCTCCTTGATCTCGCTTTCGCGCTGGGCCATCTGCGCGACCATGTCGTCGAACTTCTGCTCGATGATCGCCAGTTCGGCGAAACTTTGGTCGTGTACTCCTGTCGTCTGGTACCGGCCTTTGGCAGCCTGCTCGATGAACCCGGTGAATTGGGCGAATGGAGTGACGATGGCCCGGTCCAGCTTGATCTTGAGCATGGTCACGAACAGGGCGAAGATCAGCAGGATCATGCTCAGCAGACCGATGATCGGCCCGAGGATGGGAAGAAACACCTCTTCCACGGGTCTGGATATGAGGATGATCCAGTCAAAGGGTTCGATCTTGAAGGCTGTGCCGATGAAGTCCGCTCCATTTTCCCGGTAGAAGGCGGTCAGGCTCTGCCTGTCGTGCATGCGCCGCAGGATGTCGAGATGCCCGATGTTGTCCTGGGTGGCCACCCGTTTGTAATCGGGATGGGAGATGAGGTTGCCGAAGGTGTCGCTCAGGGCGACCGTCCCCTCGGCCGTGGGCAGGAGGTCTTCGAGGTGGTGCTGGAAGGTGGTCATGCTCAGTTCCCCGGCCAGCACCCTGCCGTCAGGCCCGCGCACGCCCATGTAGACCACGATGTCGTGGGTGGTCGGCGAGGCGATGGGGGTGGATATGACGGTCGGGCGCTGCGTCACCCGGTCGATGAACTGGCGGATGGAGAGCAACTCGCTGTGGGCCGGGGCCGAGGCCAGTATCCTGCCGTCGGCGTCGAGATACAGGAGCCGCTCCATGTGGTGGGCCGACTGGAGGAAGCTGTTGAGCATCGTCTGAAACCAGAATTCGTCATAGCGGGCCATGGTCTGGACCAGGGAGCCCAGGGCGTTCCCGGCGTTCGCCACATGGGCGGTTATCTGCTTGCTCAGGGCCTGGGCGATGATGGTGTTTCTTCGCTCGAAATCCCTTGTCTTCTCGTAGGCGATGTATCCGCCGAGCAGGAGAATGAAACAGATGCTCGGGATGAGCACCCAGCGCGTCAGGTTCTGCCGGAGCAGGCCGCTCAAGGAAGGCTGCGGCGGACGTTTTCCGAATTTTCTCTTCATGGCCGGGGATGCCCCTGACGCAGCCCGATGGTGCTGAACTGCCCGTCGCGCACGGTCACGATGAACGTGTCGCGGTTGACGTCGCCGTATTCATTGATGGCGAAGGGGCCTGTGACCCCGGGGATGGTTTCGCTCGGGGCCAAGGATTCGAGCAGTCCCTTGGCCGAGCCGCCTGTCTTGCGCAGTCCGGCGGCCAGGGCCAGGACGCTTTCGTAGGCAAAGGCCGAGGCGAAGTTGGGCCTGTTGCCGAAGCGGCGCTGGTAGGCATCCGCAAAGGCGACATACTCGGGGCTCGGGTTGTCTGCCGCGAAGTCGATGACAAAGATGCTTCCCATGAGTTCGCTGCCGCCCCAGTGCAGGAGGTTTTCGGTATAGGCCCAGGCCCCGGAGAGCAGCCGGGCCGTGATTCCGGCCGAGCGGATGTTCTGGGCCAGGGTCACGAAATCCTGGGCCGGACAGGTCAGCAGGATGGCATCGGGGTCCAGCCCGGCCAGATCGGCCATGACCGATGCCCAGTCGGTGGAGGTGGCCGCCGAATAGGGGACGCTCTGCAGCAGGTTTCCGCCCAATTCTTCGAAGGCGGACGTGAAACTCTTCTCGAAGGTCAGGGAATAGCTCGCGTTGTCGGTCTCCACGATGCTGACCACCCGCCGGATGTCCAGGACATTTCTGGCGTAGGCGGCCAGTTCTCGACCGTGGGACTGGTTGTCCACCAGCACGCGGACGAAATTGTCCTTGATTCCGGTGAGCTGCGGGGTGGAGGTGGTGGGCGAGATGAGGACGATGCCTTCTTTCGCGGCCTGGGGCAGGGCGGCCAGGGTCTGCGAGCTGGTCATGTGCCCGATGATGGCCACCACGCCCTGGTCCATCAGCGCCCTGTCGGCCGCCAGGGCTCCTTCGGGGGTGTTGCCGTCGTCGCGGACGATGAGCTTGAGGGGGCGGCCGTCGATGCCCCCGGCCTCGTTGATGTGCTCCACCGCGAGCATGGCCCCGTTGCGGCCATACACGCCAAGGTCCGCCATCTTGCCCGTGAGCTGGCCTGAAAATCCGACGGGTATGGGCTTGCCGTCGCTGCACGCGGCCAGGGCTAGCAGCAGGAACAACGGGGCGCAGGCAATGGCGAAAGAAATGGCGCGGGCCGGTTGCGCGGCCATCCTCAGAATCCTGTCCCCATGGAAGACCGATGTCGCCGGGCACGAGAGTCTTTGCATCATCTGAAACTAATGCAATTCGGGAAGATGGGCAATTATAACCCGGCACAATATTGATACGTCAAAAGCGTGTCGGAACGGGCGGTTGGCCGGGGTGTCAGGGGTTTGCGTCGCTATCCGCCGCGCGGGGCGAACATGATGATGCCCATGCCAAGCAGGGTCACGGTCTCCAGCGTGCTTCGGGGCGCTGGCTGGTTTGTCAACGGATTGAAAAACAAATATGCAAGCACGGTTTGTCTCATGAATCCGTGGAGTGGAGAGGCGTTGACGGACAATCATATTAATCAACAGGTCGGGTTTGAGATGAAGAGGTTGCTGCTGTGCGTGTTGCTGCTTGTTCTCCTGGCCGGATGCGGGACTCGTCGTCATGAAATGGTTTTTGAGGCTGGGCATACTGCGCTGCCGTCCGACGCGACCTACTCTGTCGGCACTGTCCTGGATCAATCCGGCTTTGTTTTTCCCGAGGACGAGAACAGGACTGATATTGCGCAATCAATGGAATTTTCCCTGGTGGCGGCCCTTCGGGAAGAAGGGATGTACAAGGAGGAGGGCGCTTCGTATTCCATTGATGTGAGAATACTCGAATACGAGCCCGGCAACGCCTTTGGCCGCTGGCTGTTGCCCGGTGTCGGTTCCACGGTGCTTCAGGCCACGAGCAGGGTCGGGGATTCTGAAGATGTTGTCGGGAACATAGAGACGAGAAACACCATCGACGCTGGCGGAGCGTCTACGATCAATGCGTGGAGAACGATCTTCAAGGATGGTGCGGCAGAGATCGTGAAGGAATTGAAAGAATCCATGGGATTGCTGGTCAAGAAAAAGCAGTAGCCCTTCATCCAGACTCCCGCCCCAAAGCAAAAAGCCCTGATCGAGGGTGTCGATCAGGGCTTCATGGCGTGAATGGGGGTGGTGGAGGCGGGGGGAGTCGAACCCCCGTCCGAGAACGATCGGCTCAAGGCGTCTACAGGCTTAGGTCAGGTTTCTTGTCTCGGCAGGCGGATTGCCCCTGACCGGGCGGCCGCATGCCATGCCTGCCTGAAGTTTCGCTCCATGCGGGACAGGTGGCCGCGCAGAGCTAGCCCGAGGGGTGTCGTCGACTCTCCTGGTTTATCGGGCGTAGGCCCAGGGAGCCGCCAGGATCATGTCCTGGAACTACAGTTACCTAGTAACTAGGCAGCCATAGCGTAGTCGTAGTCATTGTTGGCACTTGTGTGCTAGGTCGATTTTTTACGAGGCCATCGACCAACCTCGGCCTGCAACCCTGGCTTCTGCTATCCCCGTCGAAACCAGTGCGCCCCCATGTCAAATATCCTGACGGACTCACATCTATATAAGTCCCGCCAGACGCTTGGCAAGCCATTTCTTGCCGGTGTTTGACCGGAGCGTTGATCCTGAGGCTTGCGCCAGGGGCCAGGAGTGCTATGGTTGAGGTGAAACAGCATCTCTGACCTTGACGGAGGGAGCATGAACCACAGGCGCATATTCCTGAAATCGGCACTGGCCCTGGCGGCCGGGATGTCTCTTGGCGTCGGATCAGCCGCGGCCGATACCGGGCCGTTCCCCTCGGGCGTGGTCTACACGGCCGAAGACCCCGGCATGTGGGCGGCCAAGGTCGCCATCCACGTGCCGCTGGTCAGTACCGCAGGCGAGACCGTCACCCTGCGTACCGACCATCCCATGAGCCCGGACCATTTCATCGTCCGCCATACCGTGGTGCGGGCGGACGGCGTTGTGGTCGGTTTTCAGGTCTTCACCCCCGAAAGCAGCCCGGTATCGACCTACACCATTGCCCAGAAGGGTGAGTATTACGCCACCAGCTTCTGCAACCTGCACGATCTCTGGGTGGCCAGGTTCACCGTCTAGCAGTGAGACAATGAAAAAGCCCGCAAGGTCGATACCTTGCGGGCCTTTGAGTGCTGGTAGCGAGGAGAGGACTTGAACCTCCGACTCTGCGGATATGAGCCGCATGCTCTAACCAACTGAGCTACCTCGCCACGTCTGTCAGCCGAAGCGGAAGTTGTCTATAGACCGTCTCTTTCCGCTTGGCAAGGGAAAAAGTGCAAATAACGCACTTAAATGAAATCATTTACCAAAAGAGGAATATCAGCGGCACCAGGGCCAGCCTGTACACGGCAAAGGGGCGCAGGGTAAGGCGGCCGAGCAGGTAGATGAATCCCTTGATGGCCGCCCAGGCGGCGATGAAGGAGACGCCGAATCCGATGCCCAGAAAGATCATGTCCTCACGCTCGAACAATTGGTAGTTCTTGAGAAAGTCATAACCGGTGGCCGCGAACATGATGGGCACGGCCGCGATGAACGAGTATTCGGCGGCCACGGTGCGCCGCAAGCCGAGCAGCATGCCCCCCATGATGGTGGCCGCAGACCTGGAGAAACCCGGCCACAGGGCCAGGCACTGGAACAGGCCGATGCCCAGGGCCTGGGCCGAGGTGATCTCGTCGATGGTCGCCGCTTTTTCCTGCTTTTTGATGGACTCGACCACCAGGATCATGATGGCGCCAACGCCAAGGGCGCAGGCCACGGCCACGGGGTTGAACAGATACGCCTTGATGGACTTGTGGGCCGCCAGGCCAAGCAGCGAGGCGGGCAGGGAGGTGAGGAACAGGAGCCACAGCCCGCGCGTGCCGGAAAAGGGCCGGTCCGGGTTGGTTTTGAGCAGACCGGTGAACCGGTCGAGGTAGAGGGTGAGCACGGCCAGGATGGCCCCGAGCTGGATGACGATGTTGAAGGTCTCCGCCTTGGGGCCGGTGAAGTCGAGGAGATGCCCGGCGAGAATGAGGTGCCCGGTGCTGGAGACCGGGAGGAATTCCGTCAGCCCTTCGACCACGCCGAGGATGACCGCCACGTACCAGGATGCCATGATCGCCCCTTGTTGCCTGTTGATGCCTGTTGATGCGGGTTGCGCCGCGCCCCGCACAGCCGGGGTTGCCTGGGTGACTAGCCCAAGAAACAGTGTCTTGCAACCCCTTGGAAGCTGGTGTAGTTCCTAGACCTGACCCCACCACAGCCCGGGAGACGACCATGACCACCATAATGCCCGCCAGCGAGTTGACCCGCAAGGCCATTGCCTGGATTTGTGAGAAGCAGGATGAAGGCGGCCATGCGCTGTCCACCCTCATCGAGGAGGCGTCGGCGCGTTTCAACCTCAGCCCGCTCGATGTGGAATTTCTCCAGAGATTCTTCAAAGAAAACCAAGACTGCCCTGTCCGGTGAAACTGCTCCATCGCCAGATATTCAAGGAACTGCTGAAGCTGTTCGGCCTGACGGTCTCCTGCCTGCTGGGGCTCATCCTCATCGGCCGGATGCTTCAGCTGCGCTCGCTCTTTCTCTCGCAGAACATCGGTTTTCTCAATATTCTTGAGCTTTTTTTCTATCTTACGCCGTTCTTCCTTCTGCTGGTCGCGCCCATTTCCACCATGCTCAGCGTCTTCCTGACCTTCCTGCGCATGAGCACGGACAATGAGCTGACCGCCCTGAAGGCCAATGGCGTGAGCCTCTACCGGATGCTCCCGGCTCCGGTGATTTTCTGCACCTTGAGCATGCTCTTCACTTTTTTCATCTCCATGTGGGGACTGGCCTGGGGCATGGACATGTTCAAGACGAGTCTTTACGAGTTCGCGCGGTCCCAGTCGCGTTTCGCGCTCCAGCCGGGGGTGTTCAACAAGGAGTTCCCGGGCATCACCTTCTATGCGCATCAGGTCAACAACGAGACCGGCGAGCTGAAGTTCGCCTTTGTCCGCGACCAGTCCATAGACGGCGCGTCCGTGGTGGTCGTGGCACCCGAGGCGCGCATCGTGTCCAGTCCCGAGTCGGCCGAGGTGCGCATCACCTTCAACCGGGGCAAGATATTCCGGCAGAACAACGATGAACTCAATGTCCTGCGGTTCGGCAGCTATTCCATCAGGCTCGATCTGGCCCAACTGCTCGGCGGCTACAGCTTTGGCGAGGAAAAGGCCAAGGACATGACCTTTGCCGAGTTGAGCCGCATCAGGAAGGATCCGACACTTGGCCCCAATCAGACCGCGCAGTTCCTGCGAAAGGTGGACACCGAGTATTTCAAGCGGCTGACGCTTCCGCTGGGCTGTCTGATACTCGGCATGTTCGCCATTCCCGTGGCCTATGTCTTTCGGGGGCTGAAGCAGCAATATGGCCTGCTCTTGTCCATGGGGCTATTCGTCCTGTATTACAGCATGTTCTCCATCGGGGTCAGCATGGGCGAGGGGGGGACCATTCCGCCCGTGTACGGGCTGTGGGCTCCCAATGTGCTCTATGTGTTCGTGGCTGCGGTAGGCATCAGGCTCGCCAACCAGGAGCGCAGCCTGCCGCTGGTGCAGTGGCTGGCGCACCTGCGCAACTGGCGGAGGGCCGAGGCATGAGGTCGTTTTTCGGCATAGGCGTGCTCGGGCGCTATCTGATCCTGCAAAATCTCTATCTGATGGGTGTCTGCCTGTTCGCGGGTACGTGCATCTACCTGCTTTCCGATATTTTCGACCGGCTCGACGACTTCCTCAAGGCCGGATTGGGTGCCGAGACGATCCTTTTCTATTTCCTGGTCAAGACGCCCATGATCATCTCCCAGCTGCTTCCGGCCATCTTTCTGCTCGCCCTGGTCCTGCAACTGGGCATCCTGACCCGGACCCGTGAGATGCTGGCCCTGCGGGCCGGGGGGGTCTCCTTTGGCTGGTTTGTCAGGTTTTTTCTGGTCTATGCCGTGGTCTGGAGCATGGGGCAGA
The DNA here is from genome assembly GCF_030282845.1 of Pseudodesulfovibrio pelocollis. Taxonomy (GTDB): domain Bacteria; phylum Desulfobacterota; class Desulfovibrionia; order Desulfovibrionales; family Desulfovibrionaceae; genus Pseudodesulfovibrio; species Pseudodesulfovibrio pelocollis. The sequence continues at coordinate 105,064 of NZ_JASTWE010000001.1, read as the reverse complement.
TGGTTTTTTCCCAGTTTCTCGGCGTGTTCGGCGAATACGAGGCCAACCGCATCTGGAAGGAGGACGTCAGGAAGCGCCAGGCGGATGATCTGGTCATCAGCGATCTGTGGTTCCGCGACGGCCCCTTCATCGTCCTGGCCCGGGAGGCCTTTCCCGGCATGAGCCGGGCCACGGACATCACGGTTTACGAATTCGCCACGGACAATCTCGACCTCATCCGCATCCTCACGGCCAGGCGGGCGCTCATCGACGACAACGGATGGGGACTGCTCGATGTCCACGAACTGGACACCCGCACCTTCGCCTCGGTCACCAGGTCCTCGCAATTCCTCTCGGTGCGGCAGAACCTCAAGGCCTATGCGGCCGTGGAACTCAAGGGCGACACGGCGGACCTGCCCCTGTTCGAACTTTCCAGGGCCATAGACAAGCTGGAGGAATCCGGGTCGAACGTGGAGATTCTCAAGACCGTCTGGCATGGCAAATGGTCCTATGCCTTCTCCATATCCGTGATGGCGCTGCTGGCCCTGGCCCTGATCACCTTCTCGGAAAACGTCTATGCCAATGTCGGGCTGTCGCTGCTGCTCATCTTTGTCCAGTACGGGGTCCACACGGTGGGGGCCACGGCGGGCGAGCAGGCGGTGCTGCCGCCAATTATCGCGGCGTGGCTGGGTAACATCATCATGGGCACCCTGGCCGGGGCGCGGCTGGTCTGGGTGGCAGCGCCGGGATTCAAGGCCACACTGCGGGCCTGGGGCGCAGGGCTGCGGCTGGCCAGAACCTAGGGCTGCCCGGAAGGCAGGGCAGTCAACTCCGTCTGTTTGGCCGAGGCAGTTGAATTTTCAGGAAAAGGGTTCGATGTCGCCCTTCGGCTCATCGGGGTCGGAACCGGGAGCGGCCATACCCGCGTATTCTGCCAGGATGTTCCACAGCTTGTCCTCGCCCATGCCCGTCTTACTGGAAAAGGCCAGGGGCAGGCGCGATTGCTGGAGGATGTCCTTCCACTGGTTCTGGAGGGCGGCCCGATCGCGCTGCTTGGGTTTGTCCGCCTTGGTCAGCACCGGGATGACCGGGATGCCCAGACCGCGCAGATAGGAGGTCAACTCCAGGTCGAGCTTCTGCGGCGTCAGGCGCGAATCAAGCAGCACCACCACGGCCTTGAGGCCTGGATTGGCGGTCATGTAGGCCTCAATGAGCTTGCCCCATTTCTCCCGCTCGGTCTTGGAGCATTTGGCGTAGCCGTAGCCGGGCAGGTCCACGAGGTAGAATCCGTCGGGGTTGACCCGGTAGTAGTTGAGGCTGCGCGTCTTGCCCGGCTTGGAGCTGATCTTGGCCAGGGTCTTGCGTCCGGCCAGGCGGTTGACCAGCGAGGACTTGCCCACGTTGGAGCGTCCGGCAAGGGCGATCTGCGGCTCGGAAAACTCCTCAAGCTGCTTGATTTCGTATATTGTTTTGACTAACTCAATGGTTCGGTTCATAAAGGGGTACCGTTTCCGTGTTTCCGTGCATTTTGGAGAGCCTAATGTTCTCTTTTTGCGCGGCCGCGTCAAGGAGCGACACGACTCGGTCAAGACCAAGGGGGAGCGCATGGCCAAATTTGACATATTGATACTCAACGGCCCGAACCTGGGCCATATCGGCAAGCGGCAGCCGGAGATATACGGTTCGCAGACCATGGACGACATGCCCGGCATCCTGCGCCGCGTCATGGGCGGGCGCGCGGACGACATCGCCCTGAGCCATTTTCAGTCCAACTCCGAAGGCGCCCTCATCGACCGGCTGGAGCTGGCCAGGGCCGATGGTACGGCGGGTGTGGTCTTCAACGCCGGAGCCTATACCCACACCAGCCTCGCCATTGCCGACTCTCTGGCCTGGATAGGCATCCCCTGCGTGGAAGTCCACATCAGCAACATCTGGGCGCGCACCGACCAGCCCCTGCGTCAGCAGAGCCTGATGGGGGGGCAGTGCATCGGCGTTATTGCCGGTTTCGGGATTCTGGGGTATGGGCTTGCTGTCCAGGCGCTCCATGAGCGCCTTGTGGGACAATCGGGTTAACAGGCTTTTTAAAAAATGCCCGATTGCTGCGTTGCTTCAAAAAGATCACAAATCCGCAGGACAGCGGATTTGGACGTCGGCTCAGCCGACGCCCCGAAGGGGTGAGCCCCAGGACGGGGCGAATCAAATCCTCGCGTACAGGAAGTACGCTTCGGCCTTGACCTTTTTTCGCGCCTTGCATTCGAACATTTTTGATCAGCCTGTTAGAGAATGATTGTTTTAAGACTCAGTTAACAGATAACCACCTCGGCAGGGTCCGGGGTCCGGCATTTCGGAGCGATCATGATATCGACCAAGGATTTCAGGACAGGCCTGAAAATCGAGATCGACGGAAAACCGTTCGAGATCATTGAGTTTCAGCATTTCAAGCCCGGCAAGGGCGGCGCCATGATGCGGACCAAGCTGCGCCACATGAAGACCGGCCAGGTGCTGGACAAGACCTTTCGCTCCGGCGAGAAGGTGCAAAAGCCCGACATGGCCGTGGTCTCCATGCAGTTCATCTACAAGGAAGGCACGGATTTCGTGTTCATGGACCTTGAGACCTACGAGCAGATGAATGTGCCAAGCGCCGCCGTTGGTGAGGCGGGCGGCTATGTCAAGGAAGGCGACACCGTCAAAGTGCTGCTGTACAATGGCGAGTTGATCGGCGTGGACCTCCCGGCCAACGTCAACCTGAAAGTGACCCAGACCGACCCGGGCGTGCAGGGCGACCGCGTCAGCAACGCCACCAAGCCCGCCACCATGGAGACAGGCATCCAGGTGAACGTGCCGCTGTTCATCAACGAAGGGGACCTCATCAAGGTGGACACCCGCAGCGGCGAATACCTCGGACGCGAATAAGCCCGACTTGCAACACGTTGTGAAAATTGCGTAAAAAAGGTCGTGGACAGTTCGCTGTCCAGGACCTTTTTTCAAAAGCGGGGACGAATGGCGAGACGACAGATCACAGCGGCCCAACCCAGGCGAAAAGGACACGGCAGGGAATTCTCCGGCCTGTTCTTCCTCTTTCTTTCGGCCTTTCTCTTCCTGAGCCTGCTCTCCTTCAGTCCGGCCGACCCGAGTTTCAACCAGGCGGTCAGCGAAGGGTGGCGGGTGCGCAACGTGGTGGGCGTCGCCGGAGCATATTGCGCCGGGTTTCTTGTCGAAATGTTTGGTCTGGGGGCCATGGTCTGGCCGTTCTACTTCCTGTATCTCGGGTTGTCGCGCTTTGTCGGACGCATCCGTATTTCCAAGCTGCGCTGGCTCGGCCTCGTGGGGCTGTTCGTGGCCTTTGAAGGGTGGTCCACCCATCCCTGGCTGGTGGACATTCCCGCCGATGCCTACGGGCTCATCGGTGGCGGATTCTTCGGCCGCGAGATCGTCACCGGCCTGACCCAGCCGTACTTGCGTCCGGCCGGAACGCTGCTGCTGTGGACCTTCATCACCATCATCTCCTTCCAGGCCGTGGCCGGATTCAGCTGGACCGCCGCATGGAACCGGCTGCTCCTGCGCCTGGACGTGCTGCGCGAGGCGTTGACCGGGCGTCTGACCCTGATCAGGGAGCGCAGGCAGGCCCGGGCGGCGGCCAGGAAGCGGGCCGAGGCCGAGGACGGGGTGGACATTCTGGCCGGTGAGGAGGATTTCGAGGTCCGCTTCATAGATCTGGAAGAGGCCGAAAACAACGCGCCCAAGAATCCGCCCACGCCCCGCAGACCCAAACCGGCCAAGCCCGCCAAGCCTGCGCCCGCCGTTCAGGCCGCAGGGCAGGGGGGGCTGCCGGGCCTTGATCTGCTCTCGCCGCCCCCGCCGCAGGCCACCAGCCAGACCCAGGAGGTGCTCCAGCCCCTGGCCGACCGGCTCAAGGAATGCCTGAATGATTTCAATGTGCAGGGCGAGATCCAGCGGGTGGTCCCCGGGCCGGTGGTGACCATGTTCGAGTTCAAGCCCGCCCCGGGCATCAAGGTCAGCAGAATCGAGAACCTGACCGACGACATCGCCCTGGCCCTCAAGGCCGAGTCCGTGCGCATCGAGGCCCCGATTCCCGGCAAGGATAGCGTGGGCATCGAGATACCCAACGTGGACCGGCAGACCGTCTACCTGCGCGAGGTCATCGAGTCCAAGGAGTTCACGGGCAGCGAATCGCCCCTGACCCTGGCCCTGGGCAAGGACATCCACGGCACCACCCGGGTGGCTGATCTGGCCAAGATGCCGCATCTGCTCGTGGCCGGTGCAACGGGCGCGGGCAAGTCGGTGGGCATCAACGGGTTCCTCCTGAGCCTGCTCTACAAGGCCGGGCCGGACAAGGTGAAGCTGCTGCTGGTGGACCCCAAGCGTATCGAGCTGGCTCCCTATGCGGCCCTGCCGCACCTGGTGCATCCGGTGGTCACCGAGATGAGCATGGCCAAGAGCGCCCTGGAATGGGCCGTGTTCGAGATGGACTGCCGCTACGAGAAAATGGCCAAGCTCGGCGTGCGCAACATCGAGGGATACAACAAGAAAATCGCCGACATGGGCGAGAATGTGCCCGAAGAATTCGAGCACATGAAGCCAATGCCTTATCTGGTCATCATCATCGACGAACTGGCCGACCTGATGATGACGGCGGCCAAGGAGGTGGAGCAGTGCATCGTGCGGCTGGCCCAACTGGCGCGGGCCGCAGGCATTCACCTTGTGCTGGCCACCCAGCGGCCGAGTGTGGACGTGGTCACCGGTCTGATCAAGGCCAACTTCCCGACGCGCATCTCATTTTTCGTCACCTCCAAGTTCGACTCGCGCACCATCCTCGACGGCGTGGGCGCGGAACGACTGCTGGGCAAGGGCGACATGCTTTTCAAGCCCAGCGGTGGCAAGCTCATGCGGATGCACGGCGCGTTCGTGGATGAGACGGAAATTGCGCATGTGGTCGATTTCTGGCGCGACAGTCAGCCCCAGGAGTTCGAGCTCGACTTTTCGGACTGGAAGAAGGAAACTCCGGGTGGTGATGGCTCCGAGCTGGTCAGCGAGTCCGACGATCCGGTCTATGCCGAGGCGGTACAGTTTGTGCTGAGCCAGGGCAAGGCGTCCATCTCGCTGCTCCAGCGCCGCTTCCGCATCGGTTTCAATCGGGCTGCGAGATACATAGAACAGATGGAGATGGACGGATTGCTCGGCCCCCAGGACGGCAGCAAGCCAAGAAAAGTCATCTCTCCGGAATAAGAGGAGATTAGAAAATGTCTAGAAAATATCTGGTGACGCTTTCCCTTGCTTTCTGTCTGGTTTTTGCCGGATTTGGGCAGGCCCCCGAGGGTGTAGCGGCTGAAGATGTGCCAGACCTGATCCAGCAGCGCTATGAAAGTCTCAAGACCTTTCGCTGCGATTTTGTCCAGGAGCTGACCAATGCGGCCAGCGGCGATGTGGAGCAGCGGCGCGGCCGCATCTGGTTCCGCCAGCCTTCCCAGGTGCGCTGGGAGACCATGGAGCCGGAGAAGGAGCTGCTCATCCTCGGCCCGGACTTTGCCTGGGATTACATCGAGGCCGACGAAGTGGCCATCAAGTACAATGTTGAAGCGCTGCTCGACTCCAAGACCGTGCTGCGCTTCATCTCCGGCCGGGCCAACCTCAAGGAGGACTTTGTGGTCAAGACCGAGTGGCAGGGCGCGGACACGGTGCGCGAGCGCTGGGGCAAGGGGTTCACCGTGCTCCAGCTGGTGCCCAAGGAGCCCGAGCCGGGCATGGTCCTGGCCTATGTGGGCGTGGAGCCCGGGTCAGGCCTGCTGCGCCAGATCATGATCGTGGATTTCTATGGCAACGGCAACGAGGTCCGGCTCTCGAACATGGAGCTGGACGTGACGCTGTCAGCCGACATGTTCACCTTCACCCCGCCCGCAGGAACCCATGTGGAGGACAACACCCGGGGAATCTAGGGACGCGGGCTCCCGTCCGCCTTGCGGGCCGGGCTGGCATTGCGAGCGAAACAGGCGCGGCCTTCTGATGGAGGCCGCGCCTTTTTTTGGCGCTGTCGGCGGGTGGCGGGGGAGGCGCTGCCTCAGGCGAGCTTGACGGCCTGTTTCAGGGCGGCCAGCTCGGCCGCGGTCAGTTCGCGCCATTGGCCCCGCTTGAGATTGCCGAGTTCCAGCGGTCCCTGCTTGACGCGGCGCAGGCGCAGGATGGTCAGCCCCAGTTCCTCGCACATGCGTCTGATCTGGCGATTGAGCCCCTGGATGAGGGTGATTTCAAGCAGCTGGGTTCCTGCCATCGGGGGGTGAAGCACCACCTCGGCCGGGGCCAGTCTGTCGCCCTCCTTGAGAGTCATCCCGGACTGCATGGTCCTGATGGCCTTCTCGGGCACCGCGTCGCGGACGGTCACCTCGTAGACCTTGGGCAGGTGCCACTTGGGATGGGTCAGCCGGTGGCACAGCTCACCGTCCGTGGTCAGCAGCAGCAACCCCTCGGAATAGAAATCGAGCCGTCCCACGGGAAAAGGCCGTCGCTCCACCATTTCCGGCGGCAGCAGGTCGAGCACGGTGGTACGCCCCTGGGGGTCGCGGGCCGTGGTCACGGTTTCCACAGGCTTGTGGAGCATGATGGTGATGTCCGTCTGCGCGCCGGGCAGGCGCACGGGCTTGGCATCCACGGCCACATGGTCGCGGGCCGGGTCCACCTGGAGGCCGGGCGAATCGGCCGTCACGCCGTTGACCGTCACCTTGCCCGAAAAGACGAGATCGTCCGCCCCACGGCGCGAGGCCACGCCGCACTGGGCGAGAAATTTGTTCAGGCGGATGGTCTGGGCGTCGGGCATGGCGGTTCCCCATCCGGCAGGGCCGGACTTGATTGGCGTTGGATGGCGGGGTGGCGGCGGGACGGGGGTCGTCCCGCCGCGCAGGGCAGAGTATTAGACGTGAACCGTCTTGGTGGCAAGCTGGAAGCTTGTGACCACGTCGAGCATGTTGGTGGTCTGGCCCACCCGGCGATTATTGGTCAGGCCGAAATGCTCAAGGCAGGTGCCGCAGACCAGCACCGAGACGCCCGCCGCCTCCAGGGCCTGGAGCTGCTCCAGGCAGGGGCTGCCGGGCACCGAGAGGCGCACCCCGCCGTTGACCAGGATGATGCGCCACAGATCACAGCCCATCTCCTTGAGGGTGGACAGGAAATTGCCCATCAGCCGCCCGCCCAGGCCGTCATCGCCAGAGCCGATGGTATCGGCGCTGACGAAGACGAGGATGCGCTGGCCCGCCGCCGGAGCGTTCTCGCCGCCCTGGCCAGGGCCGGGCGCGGGAGTGTCGGTCCGGGTACCGCCCCTGGTGCCGATGATGACGCGAGTGTCGCCGGATAGGCTCGTTTCCACGGCATAGCCGCGCGTGCCGAGGAAGCGGGAGACGTTCTCCCTGGCCGCATCGTTGTCCACGGTCACGACTATTCGGTCGGGGCTGTGCCCCTCCACGGCGTCCTTGCAGCGCAACACGGGCTGGGGGCAGGGCAGGCCAAGGCATTCTAGTGTGGTTTCGGACATGGAATCCTCCTTGGTGATCAACCAATTATAGACGGACTCGCTTGGTCAAATAGATATGATTTATGCTTGAATTGACACCATGCTTGGGCCGGAGCCGGAACCCCTTGCACCAGCGGCCAACTCCATTTATGGGTATAAAAACGGACGGACGGACCAGAGCATGAAAATCTCCATTGATCCCGGCAAACTCGCGCCGGTTCTCGCAGCAATCTATCGGGCGTGGGTGGCCACGCTGCGTTTCGAGACGCACGGCAGTCTCGATGAGATTCTGAAGCGCCGCCAGGACCGGAAGCCGCTGGTCCTGGCCCTGTGGCATGGCGAAATCTTTCCTGTGACCGGATTCGGCCACACCATTTCCTCTGATCTGGTGACCTTTGTCAGCCAGAGCAGGGATGGCGAGGTCATCGCCCGGATCATCGAGCGCCTTGGTCATGTCACTGTCCGGGGATCTAGCTCGCGCGGTGGGGTCAAGGCTCTGTTGCAGGCGGTGCGAATCATGGCCGAGCAGCACCGCATGGGCGTCTTCACCGTGGACGGCCCGCGCGGGCCAAGGCACAAGCCCAAGGGCGGCGTCATCTATCTGGCCCAGAAGGCGGGGGCGGCCATCGTTCCGCTGCGCGCCTATCCCGAGCGGGCCAAGGTCTTCACCAAATCCTGGGACCATTTTGTGCTGCCCATGCCCTTTTCGCGCTGCCCGGTGTATGTTGGCAAGCCCATGGAGGTGACGGACGAGAAGCTGACCGAAACGGTGCTGGCCCGGGAACTGGAGCGGCTTGAGCAACGCATGCTCGCCCTGGGGCCGCAGGAGCCGGAATCGGCTCGTTGACACGCAAAAGGGACGCCGAGGCGTCCCTTTTCCATTGTCCTGCCAGGGCGAAGGTACTTTAGACCTTCATCCGGGCCGTGCCGTCCTTGTAGAAGGGCAGTTCGGTCCGCTTTGCCTCAAGCTCGACCCGGGCGGTCTTGATGACGAAACGCTCGGTCCCGGCGTCTTCGGCGCGCACATAGGCCAGGGCCACGCAATGCCCCAGGCTGGGCGCGAAGGAGCCGCTGGTGACTATGCCGGTCTTCTCGCCCGAGGGCAGGCAGACCTCGTCGTGGTGCCGGGCCGTGCGGCGGCCCTCAATGACCAGGGGCACCAGCATCTGGCGGACCGTGCCGAGGCCTGATTTGCCGATGTAATCGCTCTCCTTTTTCAGGAAGAATCCGGCCCCGGCCTCCACGGGCGTGTGCTCCTCGTCCAGGTCCTGGCCGTAGAGCGGATACCCGATTTCAAGGCGCAGGGTGTCGCGCGCGCCAAGGCCCACGGGCTCCACGCGCTCGTCGGCGGCGAGCTTTTCCCACACCGTCAGGGCCTTGTCCGCAGGCAGATACAGCTCATAGCCCAGTTCGCCCGTGTATCCGGTCCGGCTGACGAGCATGGGGAAGCCGAGGCAGTCCGTTGCCTCGAAATTGAAGTATTTCAGATCGTTCCACTTTATTCCGGTCAAGGTTTCGAGCACGGCCAGGCTCTGCGGTCCCTGCACGTCGATCTTGCCCGTCTCGTCGCTGATGTCTGTCAGCACCGGCCCGGCTGACAGGCTGGCCCTGATCTGGTCGAAGTCCTTGCCCCGGCAGGCGCCGTTGACCACGAGCATGTATTCATTCCTGCCGAGGCAGTAGATGATCAGGTCGTCCATGATTCCGCCGGACTGGTTGAGCAAGAAGCCGTAGCGGCACTTGCCCGGGTCAAGGGTGGTCAGGTCGTGGCTGACGACCCTGTTCAGGGCCTCCATGGCCCCGGGGCCGACCAGCTTGAACTCGCCCATGTGGCAGATGTCGAAGATGCCCGCCTTCGCGCGGGTGTGCTTGTGTTCGATGATGATGCCCTTGTACTGCACCGGCATGTCAAAGCCGGCGAAGGGGGCCATCTTGGCGCCGTTTTCCCGGTGCCAGTCGGTGAGGGGGGTGGTTGCCAGGGATTCCAAGGTTTCCTCCTTGCGGAATGTGTCTGGTCGTCGGGAGTGTGACCACGGGCCTGCGGGGACGAACCGCCCGCGTGCGCCGTGCCCGGAAGTCTGCGACGGCCGGGGTGGTGATCATATGGCGCGGCCGGTCAGCCCGCGCCGCTCAGTGTACGGGATTTTCTGATGGAACGGAACTCGTCGAGCAGGGCCACGAGACGGTGATAGAGCCGCCGGATTTCAAGGCCGTAGGGCGAGAGGGAATCCTCCTTGACATCCACGTACTTGCGTCGCAGGTACGGGTCGGCCGCCACGTCCTCGCCGATGATCAGCACCTTGGCCACCAGCTTGTCGAAATAGCTGACGATCTCGAATTTCAGGTCGCCGAGGATGTCGGTCATGGTCTCAAGCATTTCCTTGTAGGAGACCGGTTGACCCCGATAGCGCCGCCAGCGCAACTCCTCGAGCACACGCACCTTGCGCGCCTGCTGGATGTGGCTGAAGCGGCCCCACACCTCCTGATGCAGTTCGTGATGCTCGCTGAAGACATCGTAATTGTCCGGGGCGAGCAGGTAGCCGTCGAGCACCTTGACCACCTGGGCGAAATACTCGTCGGAATAGTCCACGATCCGGTACATGTGTTTGGAGAGCCACATGGAGAGCACCTTGAGCCGGTCCTCGTGATTTTCGGTGGAGCGGATGATGTCGCTGCGCTTGTAGGTGATGGGGATGCGGCATTCGCCCCGGACGATGTCGTTGAGGCGCAGGATCATGTTCTGGACGTTCTGGATGATGTTCAGGGCGTCGATGACCCGGCCGGTGAGGGGGTGGATCACCTCCTGGCGATGGACCGAGAGCGCCCTGTCCTCGCGCACGTTCCTGGGGTTGTATTCGTGCTGCTGGTAGGTGACGCGCAGGATGACCACGCGGTTTTTCCTGTCCACGAAGAATCCCTGGTCGTCGAGGAGTTCGATGGTTTCCTTCTGGCTTTCATTGACGCGGACCAGGGCGATCTTTTCCACACGGGGATAGCGGCGAATCTTGGCCGGAGCGTCGGGCTGGCGCGACATGAGGGTGGTGATGGTCCGGTCGCTCTGGCCCAGCACCCGGACGATGAAGCGCTGGTTCTGGCGCAGCAGCCGGATGGAGAACATGGCCGAGGAGGTGCGCCGCTCCGAGACGATGGGAAAACCGTAAAGCTCCATCATGAACTGGTACACGAAGAGCCGGTTGCACTCGTACATGATGCTGTTGCCCGGCTTGAACTTGCCTATGCGCAGCCCGAACTGCTTGAGTTCGCTGTCCAGGTTCGAAGGCAGCGACGCATACATGCCCTGGAGCGTGAACCGGCCCGTGGCATCGTGGGCCACCACGTGCGCCCGCTCAAGGTCGAGCAGGAAGGGCAGCAGCTCGTCGTACAGATCCATGCCGCAGATGTCACGGCTTCCGAATTGCTCAATGAATCTAGCGTGATGGCGTTTTGGCAGTCGGCTGAGGAAGGTGCGGACATTGGTGGCGATGACCGATTCCTCAAGCTGGCAGGCGAATTCCTGGGCCTGCGGCCCCTCCCAGTCCGTGGGCGCATGCAGGGCGTCGTACTGGAAGACCTCCTGGAACGAGTTCAGGGGCCTGTCAAAGACCACCATGCTGAAACCCGGCAGGTTCTTGTATTCGTGCATGTCCACTTCAAAGGAGGGGAGCAGTTCCCTGGCTTCCACCACTGGATAGTCGTCAACCTCGAAGTAGGGCCGCAGCAGGCACTGGCGGATGTGGGCATAGTCGAGAAATTCCTTGATTTCCTCAAGGGTTCGCGCCCGGGGCGACTCATCGCCCCCGCCGTAGCCCGGCACATGGCTGAACGCTTTTTCCCACATGGCTGTCTGTCCGTGATCTGGTGATAATAACAACAGGTGTCGTGCCCTGTTTGCCCGACTTTCAATACATACACCTGTTTATGACACAATTCAACGTATTTGACACCTGTCCGTGCGGTCGGCAGGGGGAGTTTGGCGGGTACCACCGGAGGATGCCAGACAAAATGCCTGACAATCAATAGGCTTGAATAATTGACACTCTGGCGCTGATTGGCTACTGTGCCCATGGCCGAACGAGGAATCCAGCAACCAGGTGCCGCGAGACGAGGTGGATGATGAAGAAGAAGGACCAGTGCCCACGGGCCAAGATCAACGAACAATACTGTACCTGCACCTATACCTGCGACAAGCACGGCATCTGTTGCGAATGTCTGCACTACCACAGGCAGCGCGGCGAGATTCCGGCCTGCTTCTTTACCGCCGAGGAGGAGAAGACCTACAACAGGACCGTGCAATTTTTCATCCAGCGCAGGTCTTGATGGGGCGGTGTGGACAATGTGCATTCGGGCGGTACGGACACCGCCCTTTTTTATGGAGAAACGGCCATGCGCGATGACGAGATCATACGGCTTCAGACAGGCCTTGAGCTGATCGCGGCCCGGTCCGGCGCCATCGTGGCCGAAGGGGCTGGCCGGGCCAGGAAGGTGACGCACAAGGGCAGGATCGACCTGGTCACCGAGACGGATTTCGCCGTGGAGGAGATGCTCAAGCGGGAACTGGCCGCGCTCCTTCCCGGCTCGGACTTCCTGGCCGAGGAGACGGCCAGCGCCACAGAGCCCGGCGAGCTGACCTGGATCATCGACCCGGTGGACGGCACCACCAATTTCGCCAACGGGCTGCCTTTCGTGGCCACCTCCATCGCCCTGTGGCAGCGGAACAGGGTAGTGCTCGGCGTGATCAACCTGCCGCTGCTGGGCGAGCTGTTCGCCGCCCGCGCAGGGGGCGGCGCACGGCTCAACGGCAAGCCCGTGTCCGTGTCGGCCGAGGGGGCCATGGAGCAATCCCTGATCGCCACCGGGTTTCCCTATGCCATCGATGAGCACCTGGACCCCATCCTGGACCGGCTCCGGGCCGTGCTGCCGCGCGTTCAGGGAGTGCGCCGGGTGGGTGCCGCCGCGCTCGATCTGGCCTATGTGGCCTGCGGCCGGTACGAAGGATTCTATGAGAGCGCGCTCAAACCCTGGGATACTGCGGCCGGATGGCTGCTGGTGCGCGAGGCGGGCGGCCGGGTCACGGAATATGACACGCGCAAGGACTACGCCCTGGGAGCCGGGACCATCCTGGCCACCAACGGGGCCGTCCACGACGAGATGTCCCGGTTGATTTGCGGCGACTAAACGCTTACAAGCAGTCCGGCTTCCCAGAGGGTGACGAGGTTCGGCGTCAGCAGTTCGCGGAACTCCTTGATCAGGCAGGTCAGTTCCTCGCGCGAGAAGTGATAGCCCTCGGAAACCTCGTCGCTGTTGGGGGCGATGGCCTGGGTGTTGCGGGTCAGGGCGAAGATGGAGACGTGCTCGAACCCGGTTTCGGCACAGGCGGGCAGGGCGCGGACGAACTGGGGATGCTCCACCACCAGGTTCAGCTCTTCCCGGAGCGCCCGCAGGGCCGCATCGGCCGAAGCCTCGCCCACATGGGGGTGGGTGCGGGCCGAAACGTCCCAGCGGCCCGGGAAGAAGCGCTTGTCCGCATTGCGCTTTTGCAGGTAGATTTTCTTGTCCGCATTGAAGACGAGCACCTGCACCGAGCGGTGGCGCAGGAGTTGGCGATGGGCCATGTCCTCGGCCAGCACGGCCAGGGGCCGGTTGCTTTCGTCCACCACCTCGACGAAACGGGTCGGGTCGATTTTCGCGGATGATTTTTTGGTGAATATCATTGTCCCTGCTCCGGGCCTTCTGATTGGCTGGTATGTGTCAGGTATACACGGAACCGGCGTGATTATCCAGAGGCGCGGGAGGCGGACCGGGGGACGATGGGGCAGGGGGGCGCATGGACGATAGGGTGGTGGCCCTGGGTGAGGGCGACATGGACGAGCTGATGGCCCTTGAGCGGCTGTGTTTCGCCTATCACTGGACACGCGAGCAGTTCGCCATGGGTCTTGAGCGGGGCGTGTACCGCGTCCTCGGGCTACGCCAGGGCGGACGGCTGGCCGGATACATCGCCTTCTCCCTGGTGGAGGACGAGATGGAGATCCTCAACCTGGCCGTGCATCCGGACCATCGCCGATGCGGCATCGGAGCGGCCCTGCTGGGCCGGGCGCTGGACGTCTGCGTCACGATGGGGATCGCCAAGAGTTTTCTGGACGTCAAGGCGTCCAATGTTGCGGCTATCGATTTGTATCGGAAGTTCGGCTATGAACAGATAGGGATCAGGAAGCGCTACTATCCCGACACCGGGGACGACGCCTTGCTGTTCCGGCATGACATCAGGCGGGATCCGACCCAAAAAAAGCAGTAAAGGCAATGAAATGAAGTTTATTGACCAGATTGACATCACTGGCAGGAAACTGTTGTATCGAGTTGATTTCAACGTTCCCCTTGATGAAGGGGTCATCACCGATGATATCCGCATGGTCGCCGCGATGCCGACACTGCGCTATGCCCTGGAGCAGGGAGCGGCCATCATCCTGTGCGCCCACCTGGGCAAGCCAAAGGGCAAGGTCGTGCCCGGACTTTCCCTTGCGCCGGTGGCCCAGCGCACGGCCGAACTGCTGGGGGTTCCGGTTGAACTGGCACCCGATTGCGTGGGCGAGCGCACCCGGGCCATGGCCGCCGCACTCAAGCCCGGCCAGGTCATGATGCTCGAAAACCTCCGCTTCTATCCCGAGGAGGTCGGCAAGACAGAGGAGGAGCGGGGCGATTTCGGCAAGCGGCTTGCGGCCATGGCCGACATCTATGTCAACGACGCCTTTGGCGTGGCCCACCGCGCCAACGCCTCGGTGGTGGACGCGCCCAGGTACGCGCCCGTCTGTTGCGCGGGCTTTTTGCTCAGGCGCGAGCTTGAATATCTCGACAAGGTGCTGATCAACCCGAAGCGCCCCTATGTCTGCGTGTCCGGCGGGGCCAAGATATCCACCAAGCTCGGCATACTCAACAACCTGCTGGGCAAGGTGGACGACATCGTCATCGGCGGCGCCATGGCCAACACCTTCCTGCTGGCCAAGGGGTATGGCGTGGGCAAGTCCCTGGTGGAGGAAGACCTTGTCTCCGACGCCCTGGCGATCATGGAGCGGGCGGTCAAGCTCGGAACCACGCTGCATCTGCCGGTGGATTTTCTGTACGCGCCCTCGCACACCGCCACAGAGGCCGAGGGCGTCTGTCCGGCCACGGCCATCCCTGATCACGCCCTGGTGCTGGACATTGGGCCGGAAACGATCAATAACTTCGAGAAGGTCCTCGCCAAGGCGCGGACCGTGGTCTGGAACGGCCCCATGGGCCTGTTCGAGACGCAGGCCTTTGCCGAAGGCTCCATGGCCGTCTGTCGGGCCATCGCCGACCTTGATGACGCCCTGACCATCGTGGGCGGAGGCGACACAGACGCCGTGGTCCACATGTTGGGGATTCCCGGCAAGTTCAGCTTCATATCCACTGGCGGCGGCTCCTTCCTTCAGTTTCTGGAGGGCAAGGATCTGCCTGCGATTCAAGCCTTGAAGGAATGCATGAAGAAATGAAAAAACTGATGGCTGCCAACTGGAAGATGTTCAAGACCTGGGACGAGGCACAGGCCACGGCCCTCGAACTGGTGGACCTTGCCGCCGCCTCGCTCCCTGCGGATCGCGAGGTGCTCGTCTGCCCGCCGTTCACGAGCCTTGGGGCGGTGGCCGAGGTCTTTGCGGGTGTTCCCCGGTTCTTCACCGGCGGCCAGGATTTCTATTGTCGCGAAGAGGGTGCCTTCACCGGCGAGATCGCGCCGGGCATGCTCCTTGACCTTGGCGCGAGCTTCGGCCTGACCGGCCACTCCGAGCGCCGCCACGTCATCGGCGAGAGCGACCAGCTGGTCGGCGAGAAGACCGCCTTCGGCCTCGCCGCGGGTTTGAGCGTCATCCTGTGCGTCGGCGAACTCATCGAGGAGCGGCGCGCCGGGCGGGTGGAAGAGGTCCTTGAGCGCCAGCTACGCATCGGCCTTGCGGGCGTGCCGCGCGACATCGAGCCCAAGCGGCTGTGCGTGGCCTATGAGCCTGTCTGGGCCATTGGCACCGGCGAGGTGGCCGGCCCCGGAGAGATACTTGAGGCCCACGCCTTTGTCCGAAAAACACTGGTCGCCATTTTTGGAGACAATGCCAATGAAATGAGGGTGTTGTATGGCGGCAGCGTCAAGCCTTCCAATTGCGCCGAGATTATTGCACTTGACAATGTCGATGGTGTCTTGGTAGGAGGCGCGAGCTTGCAGGGTGAAAGCTTTTCGCAGATCGTCCTGGCCTGATGAGGCGCATGCCTCGCAACGAGTGATACAAAGGTAAGATTGTGGAAACTTTAGTCATTGTCATACATGTTTTGGCTTGCATCTTTCTGATCGGCGCAGTAATGCTTCAAACCGGTCACGAGGGGATGGGCGTCATCTTCGGTGGCGGCAGCAGCACGATGTTCGGCAGCAGCGGCGCAGGGGGTGTTCTCGTCAAGGTCACGGCAGGTTTGGCGACGGTTTTCCTCATCACTTCCATGACCTATAATGTTCTCACCGGCAACAAGGTGTCCGATCGCGACTCCATCATGCTTCGGGGTGAGGGCGTGGTTCAGCCCATCGTACCGGCTGATCAGCAAAAACCGTCCGTGAAATTCATGGACACCGGCGACGAAGCCAAGAGCGAATAGCTCAAAGCATAAAGCCGAGGTGGTGGAATTGGTAGACACGCTGTCTTGAGGGGGCAGTGGAAGAAATTCTGTGGGGGTTCGAATCCCCCCCTCGGCACCACGAATGAAAAAGGGTTGCAGTTAACAAGCTGCAACCCTTCCTCTTTTTGCGGCCACAGAGAGTTTTCTTGCAAATCCCATTCGACGCGGTTTTGCGTTCCGCAGTGCATTGGACTTTCTTCCAACGGTTGACTCAAATTCTTGGAGAGTCCTGTTGTGTGAATGATAATTAAGTGCCAACATCATAGATTGATGCCTTGTCATCATGCTCTTCACCCACACAAGCCGGGAGGGGAAAAATGAAACGTGGATTGCATTGTTTAGCATTTATTTGTGCGAGCGCTGTGCTTGTCGTTGCCATGACGGCATGGGTACAGGCCGAACTGGTCGTGGGCAAAGCCTCGCCCGAAGAGGTCATCGCCATGCTCAAGGAGGGCAACGAGCGATTCGTCACCGGCCAAGCGCTGCATGAAAACACCGATGCGGAGCGGCTGGCGCAGGCCGGCAGCGAGAATCAGGGCGATCATGCCTTTGCCACCGTGCTTTCCTGCTCGGACTCCCGGGTGCCGGTGGAGCGGATTTTCGATGCCGGGTTCATTGACCTGTTCGTGGTCCGGGTGGCGGGAAACGTGGTGAGAACCCACGAAGCCGGGTCCATTGAGTATGGGCTGGCCCATGTGCATACGCCGGTGCTGGTGGTCATGGGCCATACCCAATGCGGAGCGGTTGCCGCAGTGGCCGATGTGGTGCAGGGGCACAAGCATGTGTTTGAGCGTAATATTCCGCCACTGGTCGCCCCCATTTTTCCGGCGGCGAAGCGGGCCATGGCCGCCCATCCCGAGGCTTTGGGCCGAGCCGTGGTGCCTTTTGCCATTGAGGAGAATGTCTGGCAGAGCATTACGGATCTGTTCATGCAGAGTCCTGCCACGCGCATGAAGGTCCGATCCGGCAAGGTCAAGGTCGTCGGCACGATATACGATGTTGGCACTGGCCGAGTCGATTGGCTGCCCGAGTCCAGGGTGATGGAGTTGCTGGACGCCGTGGAGCGCGATCCGGGCCGTGCCATGAACGCCATGGCCGAGTAGCAGGGCGTGGACCATTCCTGGCGACATACCGCAATGACCAAGGCCCGCACGGCGTATTTGCAGTGCGGGCCTTCTTGCGTCATGCGTGAAGGGAAGGGGCTAGAAGGGGTAGACCAGCGTGTCCGCAGCCTTGCTCTGGCCCATTTTCTTATCGATGGCGTCGATGCGGGCCTTGGCCGCCTCGCGCTGTTCCTTGCGATCGGCCCGGCTGACCACGGTGGTCAGCAGCCGCTTGGCCGTGTCGTAGTTGCCCTGGCGCTCGTAGATGAGCGAGGCCCGGTACATGGCTGTCAGCGCCCATATGTTTTCCTGGGGATACTGCCAGGCGAGGCGCAGATAATAGTCCAGCGCCTTTTCGGTATTGCGCACGGCCTGTTCGCCCTCGCCGAGCCAGAACAGGGTCTCGGCCTGGAGGGTGGTGGTCAGCCCGGGGGTGTTCCAGAGCGTCAGCAGATGCTCGCGGGCGGTATCGAAGTCGCGTTTTTGCTGGTAGAGCAGGGCCATGCGCAGCCGGGTCATGACCGGCACCTGGCCGCCCGAGGTGGCCATCTGCCGGAAAGTCTCCAGGGCCGCGTCCTCGCGCCCGGATTCGAGTTCCAGCCGGAGCCGCACATCATACCACTGCATCCGCTGGGCAGGGGGCAGGGCAGCCGGTTTCAGGGTGTTCAGGTAGAAGGCTCCAAGCTGGAGCTGGTTGGCCCGCACCGACTGATCGGCCAGATACAGGGTGCTCTCAATGCCGAACGCCGTGTCGTCGAAGAGGTAGGCCGAACGTCTGGCCAGCTCGGCGGAAGGCGAACTGGTGAACTCCTGCTGCCAGCTTGCCAGCAGCAGCAGCTTGTCCATGGGCCAGCGCTGCGACAGGGTCTTGATCCTGTCCTTGGGCGCGGAAACCCAGAAGGGGGCCTCGTCGGTGACGGCTTCATAGCCGCCAGCGCTGCACAGGGCCGTGAGGATAGGGTGCAGGTTGAGGGCCTCGATCTGGTTTTCGGGCAGCAGATTGTTCAAGTTCTCCTTGAAGCGCAGAGCCCCGGCCAGTTGCAAAGCCAGGGGGAGATTCTGCTTGTTTGCATTATTCCATGTGGTTGCAGACGAAATGAAATCGCCGTTGGCCAGGGCCAGGGCGAACTTGAAGCTGTTGAGCAGGGTGGCTGTCTGCTCGGAGATGAGCAGAGAGCCAAGCTCGTTGTTGATGGCCTGATTGGCCTCGGGCACGGACATGGACAGAATGTTGTTGCGAAACGAGGTCCACGGCCCGGATTCCGGGTTGCCCAGCAGCCAGCCTGCGCGGGACACGGAGTAAGGAGCGAGCAGGTTGCCTTCCCAAAAGGCGCGGGGCTTGAGAGAGTCGCTCGCATCAAAGATGGCGATATCTGCCGGGAGGTTGCCCGATTCGAGAAAGTCGATGAGCATGCGCCAGAAGGCGCGGACCTCGTCTCGCGATACGGTCGAAACAGCGCTCCGGGCACCATCGAATTTTTCCAATGATGCCAGGGCGAGGGCCGTGACAATGGCGTCGGTGTCCGCCGAGGTGACCAGGGATTGGCCAGCGGCTGCGTCCGTGGCGGTAGACGGTGCGGGCATCCCGGTCTGGTCGCTGACGGCCAGGGCCGTAGCTGCCGATGTCCAGTAGCTGCCGCCCCAGACCTCGCCGCCCAGTTCCTGGATACGGCGCAGGGTGTCGCGCTGGGCGGCACGCGAGAGGGTGACATTGGCCCGGTAGGTCCAGAAACGCTTGAGCCATACGTCCATCCAGACGCTCTCCAGGCCCGGTTCTGCCTTAAACCGCCTGATGGACGCGCCCTTGTCGGGTGCGAGGGCGGCGGACTGGCTGAACCAGAGGACAGCCTTGGTCAGGTCGCCCATGGCGCGATGCGACCGGCCGCCCAGCCAGAGCCGGTCCGCCTCGGTGGCATTGTCGGCAAAGGCGGGGGTCATCTCTATGATTTCAAGGGTCTTGGACGGGGTGTTGAGGTTCAGGTAGACCTCGGCCCGCTTGAGAATGACCTCCGGGGAGTCGTCGGAAGACTCGGCGGCGTATTCATGCTCAAGCCGATCCCATGCGCCGTAGCGCTCAAGCCAGCCCTCGAAGGAGCCGGGAGCGGCAGACTGGGCGGGACAGTGGGATGCCAGCCCTTCAAGGAGGAAGACGCAGACCGCAACAATGATCGCAATTCGTTTCATGGCTCTCACGCGCCGCAGGGCGGCATTTTGGGTGTTTTTGAATGCAATCCCTTAACAGGGTCCGAAAAAACTCTCAATAAGACCATATGGACGTTTGCCGTCGAGAGGTCCTGTCGAGAGGGACCCGGATCATGACCATGCCGACCCGTTGTTGGGCGACCGATCAACTGACGTCACCTTCAGGTTCAGCTTGAAGGAAAGTCCACCGGTTCCGCAACAGGAATCGTACGCGTCGGGCAGGGCGCGTCTTCGGCAGGGCCAAGAGAGGCTTTTCTCCGACCCCTGTTTTCCCCTCCATTTGTTAAAAGTTTACATAATTTACATTATGAGACACTTGTATATAGCGTTGGTATGACAGGGTTTACCGTCGCTTTAACTCTTGGCACGTGAGCCAAGTCCGTTCCTCCGCCCGTGCGATCCAGGTGGCTGTTGCCGAGAATTCGATCTGCGGGATTTTTCTCCAGCTTCCTGATCCATGGTCTCGCTTGGAAGCCTCCGGTCCTTCTCCGGGCATTTGCGGGCGAATTCAATGGAGTCAGGTTGATCGATCCGCTCGGTGTTCGCAGTCGGAAGCAGCCCGGCCGTGTCGATGCACCAGTCTCTGCTCTGGTGTGCAAATGGCTCTTGTCGCACTCGCTTGCTCGGAGTTATGGCGCGTTCGCATGTCCAGAGGTGATCGGCCCTGCGCGGAGCAACGAAAACGGGGCCGACACTGTGAGCGTCGGCCCCGGAATTGGAGGCTGATCAAATGTGGCCGCAGCCCGGCCAGGTGCGGGCAAGCGGTCTGCGTGGCGGATTGCCGGCGATCAACGTCCGATCAATCCTTATCCTTGGGCGTTTCTGGCTCAATGGTGATGGCGTCGATCTGCTTCAGGTAGAGGTCGCGGCATTCGTAGGAGCAGAAGACCCGTATCTTCTCCCCTTCCCTGACCCGGATGTCACCGTCCTTGTCCACATAGGTGCCGCAGACAGGGTCTTTGACCATCTTCCCTGCCGCGACCTTCTGCTTGATGGTTTCCTTGTTTTCCATCTCCTGCTTCTTCTTGTCGCCGGTGAAGAGCTTGTAGATGAGAAACAGGGCCACGCCTATGATGATGAATTTCCACATGCTGGCGCTCCGTGGGTTACTCGGGATCCTGCCAAATCTTGAAACCTTCCTGCCGATAGCTGATGGCGGCAAGGGCCTCGTCCACGGTGGTTCCGTCCGGGAAGACGAAATCGGGCGCGATCTCCTTGAGGGGGACGAGCACGAACGCCCTTTTCCTGGCCCTCGGATGCGGCAGGGTCAGGAAATCGGTTTCCATGATCGTGTTGCCCCAGGCGATGATGTCCATGTCCAGCGGCCTGGGGCCGCCGGGAACCTGCCGGGTCCGGCCCAGCTGCGCCTCGATGGCCGTGCAGGTGGACAGGAAACCGGCCGCAGCCCATATCTCCGCGTCGATCTCAAGCTTGATCAGCTGATTGGCGAACCAGGGTTGATCCGTGACCGGTCCCTGGGGCTCGGTCAGATAGATGCCGGACATGGCCTTGAGCGAGATTTCGTCGCCGTAGGTCTCCAGCCTCGCCAGGGCCTCGTTCAGGTTCTCCTCGGGGTTGCCCTCGTTGGAGCCGAGACTGACGTAGCAGATTACAGTTTCGATATTCTGGATACCGCCTCCTCGAGTTTTTCGTTGTTGACGGTCAGGGAGATGCGGAAGTAGCCCTCGCCCGGGGTGCCGAAGCCGTTGCCCGGGGTCAGGACCACGCCGGTCTGCATGAGAACATTGGTAACGAATTCAGATGACTTGAAGCCGTCTGGCGTGTTGCACCACATGTAGAAGGAGGCGTCGGGCACGCGGTGCCTGATGCCCGCCTTGGTCAGGGCCGCGCTGACCACGTCGCGCCGTTCCTTGTAGATGGCGCGGAACTGCTCGGCATACGGCTCGCCATCCCTGAGGGCGGCGATGCCCGCCTCCTGCACAGCCTGGAAGATGCCGGAGTCGCAGTTTTCCTTGATCTTTCCAAGGCCTGCCACGAGGCTGGCGTTGCCGACAGCCATGCCGATGCGCCAGCCGGTCATGTTGTAGGTCTTGGACAGGGAGTGGAACTCGATGCACACGTCCTTGGCGTCCTTGCATTCAAGGATGGACATGGGCTTGTCGTCGGGATTGTAGTATATTTCGGTGTAGGCCGCGTCGGAGATGACGATCACCTCGAATTCCTTGGCCTTCTGGATGAGGCGCTCGTAGAATTCCCGGGTGGCTGTGGCCGCGGTCGGGTTGTTGGGGTAGCAGACGAAGATCATCTTGGCCCTGGCCCAGGTCTCGTCGCTCACGGCGTCGAGATCGACGAGGAAGTCGTTTTCCTCAAGCAGGGGCAGATACTTCACCTCGCCGCCCGCGAAGTTGGTGGCGATGCCGTAGACCGGATAGTTGGGCGTGGCCACCAGGGCCAGATCGCCGGGATTGATGAAGGCCAGCGGAAAGTGGGCGATGCCCTCCTTGGAGCCGATGAGGCTGACCACCTCGGTGTCGGCGTCCAGATCGACATCAAAGCGCTGCTTGTACCAGTCGGCCACGGCCTGACGGTAGGTCTTCATGCCGACATAGGAAGGATATTGGTGATTCCTGGGATTTCTGGCACTCTGGCACAGGGCCTCGATGATGAAGTCCGGGGTGGGCAGATCGGGATCGCCGATGCCGAGGCTGATGATGTCCATGCCCTTGGCGGCCACCTGGGCCTTGGCCTTGTCAATGGCCGCGAAAAGATACGGGGGCAGGGTCGAAAGGCGATCGGCGAGGGTGAAATCTGACATGTGGTGAACTCTCCTTGGGTCTGATCTAAGAAGTGTCTTTCATAATTGGGCGGTGTCCCACTGTCAATGTGAACCATTGCTCTTTGCGCGGCCCCTTGATAGCTATCGGATGAAGGCATGGTCGGCCCGGGTGCCGCAACGTGATCGCCGGGCATTGGTTTTTTGAGGATAAGAATTCTATTTCATCAACTTGCAATGATTGTGGCGTGATCATGACCAGGGAAGACAAATCCGGGGGGAACACCCTCACCACGCATTCGTGGGTGGACAGGTATCTCGAACACGTCCTCATCGAAAAGGGACTGTCCGAGAACAGCCTGTCCGGCTACTCGACCGACCTCGCCTCCCTGCTCGCCTTTCTCAAAGACAAATCCTTCCGGCTTGAGGATCTGACCGAGCGCACCCTGTTCCTCTACCTGACCCATCTGCGCGCCCGGGGGCTTCAGAGCCGGTCCCTGGCCCGGCACCTCTCGTCGTTGCGCGGTTTCTTCGCCTTTGCCCTGGACCAGCGATGGTACAAGGAGGACCCGGGACAACTCCTCGAAAACCCCAAGCTGCCCAGAAAGCTGCCTGAATTCCTGACCCGGGAGGAGATATCGCGCATCCTCGCCCTGCCCGACACGGCCACCCCGCTCGGCATGCGCGACCGGGCCATGCTGGAATTGCTCTATGCCGCGGGCCTGCGTGTCTCGGAACTGACCGGCATGAGGGTGCTCGACTACGACGCCCAGACCGGACTGCTCCGGGTTTTCGGCAAGGGGTCCAAGGAACGGCTGGTGCCCATCCACTACACAGCCCAGGAGGTGCTGGGCCGGTATCTGGACGCCACCCGCCCCTTGTTGCGCCCGTCAACGGACTTCATGTTCCTCAACCGCTCGGGCAAGGGGCTGACCCGCCAGGGGGTGTGGAAGATGATCAAGGCCTACGCAGCCAAGGCGGACATCAAGCGGAGCATCTCGCCCCATACCTTCCGCCACTCCTTTGCCACCCATCTGCTCGAAGGCGGAGCCGACCTGCGCACCGTGCAGCTGCTCCTCGGCCACTCGGACATCACGGCCACGGAAATCTATACCCATATCCAGGCCGGGCGCCTCAGGTCCATCCACCAGCAATTCCACCCGCGATCGTCCATGTGATCGAAACGATGGGCAACAGCATGAATGCAAACGACAAAATACGCGCCAAGACCGTGATCACCGCCCATGCCAACGCGGACTTCGACGCCCTGGCCGCCATGGTCGCGGCTGGCAAGCTCTATCCCGGCGCGGTGCTCATCTTCCCGGGCAGCCAGGAGAAGAGCCTGCGCAATTTCTTCATCCAGAGCACCACCTATCTCTTCAATTTCAAGGCGTTCAAGGACATCGACCCCGATGCGGTGGAGCTGCTGGTGGTGGTGGACACGCGCCAGCGCTCGCGCATTCCCCAGGTGCGCCCCCTGCTCGGCAAGCCGGGGCTGCGCATCCATCTGTACGACCACCACCCGGACACGGACGACGATCTTGAGGCCGAATTGAGCGTGGTCCGGGACTGGGGCTCCACCACGGCCATCATCGTGGACGAGATGCGCAGGCGCGAGGTGGTTCTGACTGTGGAAGAGGCCACCCTGCTCGGCCTTGGCATCTACGAAGACACCGGCTCCTTCGGCTTCAACACCACCACCCCGCACGATTTCGAGGCCGCAGGCTGGCTCAAGGGCCAGGGCATGGACATCGAGGTCATCTCGGACCTGCTCTCGCACGAGTTGTCGGCCGAGCAGGTGACGCACCTGGGCGAGCTGCTCCAGAACGCCGTCACCCACGACATTCACGGCGTGGACGTGGTCATCACCGAGTTGTCCACGGACCGTTTCGTGCCCGATTTCGCCCTGCTGGTGCACAAGCTCATGGACATGGAGAACCTCAAGGTGGTCTTTGCGCTGGGCCGCATGGGCGACCGAATCCATGTGGTGGCGCGCTCCAGGCACCCGGACGTGAGCGTGGGCCAGATCTGCACCTCCTTTGGCGGCGGCGGCCACGCCGCGGCCGCCTCGGCCACGGTCAAGGACAGGACCCTGGCCGAGGTGCGCGACGACCTCTTCGCCCTGCTCTACTCCCAGATCAATCCGCAGATCGTGGTGGAGAGCCTCATGTCGCGCCCGCCTGTGGTCATCGAAGACCACAAGACCATCAGCGACGCCGTGGAACTGATGACCCGCTACGGCCTGAAGGACGTACCCGTGGTGGACCCGGCCATGCGCTGCGTGGGCATCGTGGGCCACCAGACGGCGGACAAGGCGCTCTCCCACGGCCTGGGCGACCTCGGCCTGAGCGAATACATGAGCCGCAAGTTCGAGACCGTGCAGGCGGGCACCGACCTGTACCGGGTCATGGAGATCATCCTTGGCAGACGCCAGCGCATGTTGCCCGTACTGGAGGGCGAGGCCCTGGTCGGGGTCATCACCCGCACCGACCTCATGAACATGCTCATCGACGAACCGGCCCGGATTCCGGACTCGTTGCTGCCCGAGCGGCGCAGGGAGCGCAACATCGGCCCCATGGTCGGCAACCGGCTGCCCAAAAAGATGCTCGACCTGCTCAAGACGGCGGGCGAGCTGGGCCGCGACATGGGCTGGGAGGTCTATGCCGTGGGCGGCTTCGTGCGCGACATCCTCCTTGGCCGTCCCAACCTCGACCTCGACCTCGTGGTGGAGGGCGACGCCATCGCCTACGCCAAGCGGCTGGCCGACCTGCTCGGCGGTCGGGTCAAGGCCCACGTCAAATTCAAGACCGCCGTGGTCATCCTGACCGACGGCCAGCGGGTGGACGTGGCCACGGCCCGGCTCGAATATTACGAATACCCGGCGGCCATGCCCACGGTGGAACTTTCGTCCATCAAGATGGACCTGTACCGGCGCGACTTCACCATCAACGCCCTGGCCTTGCGCATCAACCCTGGCCGCTTCGGCCAGCTGGTGGACTTCTTCGGCGCGGAACAGGACATGAAGAGCAGGGCCATCCGCGTGCTCCACTCCCTGAGCTTTGTGGAAGACCCTACCCGCATCCTGCGCGCCATCCGCTTCGAGCGGCGGTTCGACTTCCAGATCGGCGGCCAGACCCTGCGCCTGATCAAGAACGCCCTGAGCCTTGATCTCTTCAGCAAGCTCTCGGGCACGCGCATCCTGCACGAACTGCAACTGGTCATGGCCGAGGAAAATCCCCTAGCCTGTCTGAGCCGCATGCAGGAGCTGGGCATCCTCGAAGCCATCCACCCGCTGCTCAAGCTCACCGGCGAGCGGGTGCAGGTGCTCATGGAGCTGTCCAAGGTTCACAACTGGTACAAACTCCTCTACCTGGAGCCAGAGGCCACGCCCTGGAAACTCCATCTCCTGGGCCTGACCATGGGCATCAAGCGCGACCAGATCGGTTTGGTCACGGCGCGGTTGCGCTTCACCGCCAGGGAGGAGCGCGATTTTCTCCAGTTGCGCGACCAGATTGGGGATGCGCTCATGAAACTCATGAACTGGCGCGAGGACCGTTCCAGGCTGAGCCGGTTGTGCGCCATTCTCAGGCCCATCCCCCTTGAGGGCGTGCTCTTCCTCATGGCCCGCAGCAGAAAGGAGCAAATCCGCCGCAACATATCGCAATACCTGACCCGCCTGCGCGACGTGACCAGTGACATCTCCGGCGCGGACCTCAAGGAACTCGGCATCAATCCCGGCCCGGCTTATACCACGATCCTGTCCCGGGTGCTGGACGCCAAGATTGATGGCCGGGCCGCCTCGCGCGACGAGCAGCTGCGTCTGGCCGAGAGATTGTGGCGCGGCATTGCGCGACGCGGCGGGCCGCAGTGCAGCGGTTCGTGATCAAACCCCGGGGCGGGAGCGGCCCGTGACTTTGCGCCGGGACCGGTTTCAGGCTTGCCCAAAGGCCGCAAGGCGTGTAGAAAAATCAAGCCGTTGATGATCTTCCGAGGAGTTCCCGCATGAGCAAGAGGCAGGTATCCGTTGTTGGTTCGGGCCATTGCGGCCGGGGTCATGAAGGGCGTATACCGGGCCAGCGACCCGGAGAACGCTGTTGCTCGTCAACGCTGTGATTGAAGGAAAGTGATAAGAATATGGACGTATTGTGGGCACCATGGAGGCTTGATTACATACTCGGTCCCAAGCCGGAAGAATGCGTGTTCTGCATTCCGAAGGATACGGCCGAGGACGAGGAGCGATGCGTCCTGGCCCGTGGCGAGCACTGTTTCGTGATCATGAACAAGTTCCCCTACAACAACGGGCACCTCATGGTCACCCCCTACCGCCATGTGAGTAGCCTGCTCGACCTGAGCCTGGATGAATCCAACGACTGCATGCTCTGGCTGCGCCACTGCACCTCGGTGCTTGGGCGGGCCTTCAGTCCCCATGGGATAAACATGGGACTCAACCTGGGCGAGGCGGCCGGTGCCGGTATTGCCCAGCACCTGCATTTCCAGATCGTTCCGCGCTGGAACGGTGATGCCTCGTTCATGGCCGTGTTCGGGGAGACCACGGTCATTCCCGAGCATCTTTCATCAACTTATGCACGGCTTCGGCCCCTGTTTGACGCCATCACATCGTAAGGAGTTGTCGTATGCGTTTCATCAAAGTTTTGTTCCTGCTGGCACTTTTCGTCTTTTCCATTCTTTTCTTCAGCCAAAACAATGATGTGTTGCTTCAGGGGCTGACCCTGAAGCTGGAAATCCCCTACGCCATGACCCTGCACTCCATCCCCCTGCCCTTTGGCGTGCTCATTCTGGCCGCCTTCGTGGCCGGGGCTCTGCTGACCATGGTCTACTTTGCCATCGACAAGTTCCGGGCCGGGTCCAAACTGCGCGAGTGCAAGACGCGCATGGCCAGCCTTGAGCAGGAGCTCAACTCCCTGCGCAACATGCCCATCAATGAGGCGCGCCCCTACTCTGCCGAAGAAAAGGTCGAAGGGGTCAACTAACCGGACGGTATCATCATGGCCTGGCACTGGTTCAATCGCAAGAAGTCCTCGGATTTCCACAAGAAGATCACGGCAGCCCGTGAGGTTTCCGGCGGCGAGGCGTTCCTCGTCCAGGATACCCGCGCGGCCATCGAGGAACTGAGCCAGGTCGTCAAGAACGACCCGGAAGCGGTGGAGATCTACCTCGCGCTGGGCAGCCTGTACCGCTCTCAGGGCGAGATCGAGCGCGCCATCCAGATCAGGAACAGCCTCATCGTCAGGCCGGGGCTGGCCCGCGAGTTCAAGGCCCGCGCCCTGTTTGAGCTGGGGCGCGATTTCCGGCGCGGCGGATTCCTTGATCGCGCCGAGAAGACCTTTGAGGAGGCGCGCTCCCTGGGGCATGACGCGATGTCCATCCAGCACGAGATGGCCCGGCTGGCGGCCGAGCGCGGGGCCTTTGAGCGGGCGGCCGAGACCTTTGGCAATTTGGGGTTGCCCCTGCCTCAGGCCCACTATCTGGTGCGCCTTGCCTCGGACCATTTCAAGGAAGGCAGGGAATCCCAGGCGCAGCGGTCCCTTCGTCACGCCATCCGCGCCTATCCCGGCGCGGTGGAGGCGTGGCTCGAGCAGATGGTGCAGGCCTACAGGTCGGGCAGCGAGCGCCGGGTGGCCGACACCCTGCGCGACGGACTGGACAACGTGGCCCCGGACCTGCGCTTTGTCCTGCTCGAAGGACTGCTCCAGGCGCTGGACAAGGCGGCCAAGGCCAGGGATAAACCCCTTGTCGAGAATTCCCAGTGGGCCGGGGCCTGCCAGGACAGGGCGCTGGTCACGGCCGTGATCCCGGTGATCGAGTCCCAGGAGCCGGATGTGCTCCTGCTCTACTACGGGGGCGTGTTCCTGATGCGCGTCGGCGACACCGAGAACGCCAGAAGCTGGTTCGAGAAGACGCTGGTCATGCAGTCCGACTTCTGGCTGGCCCGGCTCGAACTCTTCGAGCTGTCCAGGCCGGACCAGACCCTGACGCCCTTCTTCAGGGAACAGTTGAGCTTTTTCATCGACCGGGCGTATCAGGTGCGCCGGTTCTTCTGCCGCCGTTGCGGGCTGAAGCGCGACCACCTCTTCTTCAACTGCCCCCGCTGCCGCAGCTGGCACTCCATCGGCTTTCGAAAAGATTTTTCTCAATAAAACCAATTATATCATTTCGTGGAAACGCAGAAACTGACCCCCATGCTCGAACAGTATCTCCGCTTCAAGGAGGAGAATCCGGGCTGCCTGCTGTTCTTTCGCATGGGCGATTTCTTCGAGCTGTTCTTCGAGGATGCCGAGACCGTGGCCCGGGCCGTGCAGATCACCCTGACCAGCCGCAATCCCAAGGACCCCAACCCCATCCCCATGTGCGGCATGCCCCACCACTCGGTGGAGCCCTACCTGACCCAGTTGCTGGACAAGGGATACCGTATCGCCATCTGCGACCAGATCGAGGACCCCCGGGAGGCCAAGGGGCTGGTCAAACGCGCCGTCACGCGGGTGCTCACTCCCGGGACCGTGGTCGAGGACTCAAACCTCAGGGCCAAGGGCAACAACTTCCTCGGCGCCCTGTTCTGGGATTCGGCCAAGAACGCGGGCGGCTTCGCCTGGATCGATTTCTCCACCGGCCAGTGGTCCGGCCTGCATGGCCGCCGTGAACCCGAGCTGTGGCAATGGGTGGTCAAGATCAACCCGCGCGAACTGCTCCTGCCCCAGGGGCGCAAGGTGCCCCCCCAGTTCGCCGAGCTGGAGTCCCAGGTGACGGGCGTGGCCCCGGCGGCCTATTTCGACCCGGCCGTGTCGGCCCGGCGCATCCTGGAGGTCCAGGGCGCGGCCGGACTCGACAGCCTCGACCTGGGCGACAAGCCCGAGCTGGTGCGCGCCTGCGGGGCGCTGCTGACCTACCTTGAACACACCCAGAAATGCCCGCTTACCCATCTTGGCGAATTCAGACCGCTGAACCTCGGCAAGCATCTGCTTCTGGACGAGGTCACCGAGCGCAATCTCGAAATCTTCCGGCGGCTCGACGGCCGGGCGGGCAAGGGGACCCTGTGGCGCGTCCTGGACAGGACCATGACCCCCATGGGCGGCCGCCTGCTCGAAAACCGGTTGCGTCAGCCCTGGCGCGAGCTTGGGCCCATCGGCCGCACCCTGGACTGCGTGGATTTCCTCTTTGTCAGCGACCAGTTGCGGGCCGACCTACGCCGGGCTCTCGATTCCGTGTACGACCTGGAGCGGCTTTCCACCCGGGCCGTGCTCGGCCGGGCCACGCCCAAGGACTTTGTGGCCCTGCGCCGCAGCCTGCCCATGCTGCCGAAAATCCGAGCCCTGCTGGAGCAAGGCGGCCCGGAGACCCCGTCCGATCTGAAACGGCTCCTTACAAAATGGGACGACCTGGCCGACCTGGCCGAACTGCTCGAGACCTCCTTCGTGGATTCCCCGCCCCCGGTCATCACCGACGGTGGCCTGTTCCGCAAGGGATTCGATCTGGTGCTCGACGAACTCATCGAGCTGCACGAGCACGGCGAGGACAGGCTTGAGGCGCTGCATCGCCGGGAGCTTGAGGCCAGCGGAATTCCCAAGCTCAAGCTCGGCTACAACAAGGTCTTCGGCTACTATTTCGAGGTCTCCAAGGCCTACAAGGGGCAGGTGCCAGACCATTTTGTCCGCCGTCAGACCCTGGTCAGCAGCGAGCGCTATATCACCCCGGACCTCAAGGAGCTGGAGGACCGCATCATCTCTGCCTCGGAGGAGCGCAAGGGGCTGGAATACCGTTTGTTCCAGGATTTGCGCGAGCGCGTGGCCCGATCCAGGACCCGTTTCCTGTTCATGGCCGACATCGTGGCCAACCTGGACTACTGGCAGGGGCTGGCCGAGGCCGCCCGGGTCAACGACTGGTGCCGCCCCGAACTGCACGACGACCTGGATATCGAGATCGAGGCCGGGCGGCATCCCGTGGTGGAGGATGCCATGGGCCACTCAAACTACATCCCAAGCGATCTGCGCATGGACCGCGACAAGCGTATCCTGCTGATCACCGGTCCGAACATGGCGGGCAAGTCCACGGTTCTCAGGCAGGTGGCCATTCTGGTGATCATGGCCCAGATCGGCTCCTTCGTGCCCGCGCGCCGGGCGCGGCTCGGGCTGGCGGATCGCGTGTTTTCCCGGGTGGGCGCATCGGACAATCTGGCTCAGGGGCACTCCACCTTCATGGTCGAGATGACCGAGACCGCCCGTATCCTGAGGCAGGCCACCCAGCGCAGTCTGGTCATCCTCGACGAGATCGGCCGGGGCACCAGCACCTATGACGGCCTCTCTCTGGCCTGGGCCGTGGTCGAGGAGCTGTCCACCCGCGCCCGGGGCGGCATCCGCACCCTGTTCGCCACCCACTACCACGAATTGACCGCCCTTGAGGGCCGCGTCGAGGGCTTGCGCAATCTCAACATTGCGGTCAAGGAATGGAAGGGTGACATCGTTTTCCTGCGCAGGCTCGTGCCCGGCCCGGCCGATCGCAGCTACGGCATCGAGGTGGCCCGGCTGGCCGGAGTGCCCAGGCCGGTGGTGGACCGGGCCAGGGAAATCCTTGCGAACCTCGAAGAAAAGTCGCAGGATAGCCCCTGGAAAGGGGCCGTGGAGCGCGCCTCGCAGACCCTGCTTCCCGGGCTTGTGGTCACGCCCGAGGACAGGACTGTCCCTGGTGCCCAAGACGTTGCTCCCGCGCCGGAGCATCCGGTGGTCAGCCAGTTGGCGGCGCTGGACGTGGACGGCATGACGCCCATCCAGGCCCTGATGCTCCTCAACCGCTGGAAGGAGATGGTCAAGGAATGATCCGCCGTGGAGCCATCGCGCGATGCCTTGTCGCCCTGCTTGTCCTGGCCCTGCCAGCCCTGACCGGGTGCGTGCTGGGCATCAAGGAATGGCCGCAGCCCGTCAAGGCGGAGGATGCCTTCAGCCTGGAGGTCGTGGCCGCCAAACGGACGGACACCTGCCTGCTGCTGACCCTGTCCGTGGGCGGCTCGGCCGAGCGACTCTACCGGGCCAGCATCCAGTACGAGGCCGTGGGCGACAGCGACGGCCAGGGCTGCGAGGGATGCCCCTTTGTGCCCCGGAAGGCCGAGCATTTCACCCGCGAGCAGAGCGCCTTTGACCTCCATGGCTCCACCCTGAAGCTGAGCCTGTGCGGCCTGGACCCGCAGACGCGCTACCGCTTCCGGGTGGCCGGGAAGAACGATCTGCCCGCCCTGCCCATCGTCTATACTGAAGTCTTTGTCACCACGCAGTAATATTCAGTTGTTTCAAGGAGAAAGACAGCATGCATCATTTCGAGTACCGCGACGGTGTTCTCCACGCCGAGAATGTCTCCGTCCCGGACCTTGCCCGCCAGTACGGCACGCCGCTCTATGTCTATTCGGCGGCCACCCTGACCCGGCACTTTCAGGCCTTTGACTCCGCCTTTGACGGGCTGGACCACCTGACCTGCTATTCGGTCAAGGCCAATTCCAACCTCGCCGTGCTCAAGCTCCTGGCCGGGCTGGGCGCGGGCATGGACATCGTCTCCGGCGGCGAGCTGTATCGCGCCCTCAAGGCGGGCGTGCCGCCCGAAAAAATCGTTTATTCCGGCGTGGGCAAGCGCGCCTCGGAGATCCGCGAGGCCCTTGAGGCCGGGATTCTCATGTTCAACGTCGAGTCCGTGGCCGAGCTGCGCAAGATCGACGAGGTGGCGGGCAGCATGGGCAAGGTGGCCCGCGTCAGTTTCCGCATCAATCCCGATGTGGACCCCAAGACCCACCCCTACATCTCGACAGGCATGAAGAAGAACAAATTCGGACTGGATATCGAGAACTCCCTTGAGGCCTACGCCATGTGCGCGGAACTGGCCAATATAGAGCCCGTGGGCATGGACTGCCACATCGGCTCGCAGCTGACCAGCATCGCGCCCTTCATGGAGGCCCTGGACAAGCTGCTCGACTTCCACGGCAGGCTCAAGGCCATGGGTATCGACATCCAGTATCTCGACCTGGGCGGCGGGCTCGGCATCACCTATGACGAGGAGGAGCCGCCCCACCCCACCGAGTTCGGCCAGGCCCTCAAGGAGCGGCTGGCCGGTGTGCCCCTCAAGGTCATCCTCGAACCGGGCCGCGTCATCGCGGGCAACGCGGGCATCCTGGTGGCCGAGGTGGTCTACACCAAGTCCAACCCGTCCCGGAATTTCCTGATCGTGGACGCGGCCATGAACGATCTGGTGCGCCCCAGCCTCTACGGCTCCTTCCACCGCATCGACGAGGTCACGCCCCGGGGTCGGGACTCCCAGA
Organism: Pseudodesulfovibrio pelocollis; assembly: GCF_030282845.1. Lineage (GTDB taxonomy): Bacteria > Desulfobacterota > Desulfovibrionia > Desulfovibrionales > Desulfovibrionaceae > Pseudodesulfovibrio > Pseudodesulfovibrio pelocollis. Next base: position 72,548 of record NZ_JASTWE010000001.1, on the reverse strand, counting down.
CCTTTGACGTTGTCGGCCCCATCTGCGAATCCGGCGACTTCCTGGCCCGCGAGCGCGTCCTGCCCGCCGTGGAACAGGGTGAGCTGCTGGCGGTCTTCTCGGCCGGAGCCTACGGCTTCACCATGGCCTCCAACTACAACTCGCGGCCCAGGGCCTGCGAACTGCTGGTGGACGGCGACACGGTCACCGTGGCCCGCAAACGCGAAACCTACGAAGACCTCGTGAACAAGGAACTCTAGCCAACCGGCCGGGGTTCGCCCCGGCCTTTTCATTTGGGAAGCAGACCATGGCGCGCCTCAACTCCTTTCATCTCCCGCCCGGCGACTGGCCCGAGGCCGTGGGCGAATCCGTCCGGCTGGCCGGAGCCGAGGCACGGCACATGCTGACCGTGCTGCGCACCGCGCCGCACCATACGGTCCGGCTTTTCGACGGCCTGGGCCGGGTCGGCCTGTTCACGGTATTGGACACGGACCGCAACACCGCCCTGCTCAGGGCCGAGCGCCTTGCGCACCACCCGGTTCCGGACACGGGCCTGACCCTGGCCATCGGCTGGGGCAAGTCCAAGCGGCGCGAGTATCTTTTCGAGAAACTGGTTGAGCTTGGGGGGCTTGGCGTCGCCTTCTGGGCCGCGGCCCGCAGCCAAGGGCAGATGCCGGGCGCGGTCAAGGAGACCTGGACCGACAAATGCGTCCAGGCCGCCAAGCAGTGCGGCAACCCGCTGCTCCCGGCCCTTTCCGTCCTGCCCGGCGGGCTGGACGGGTTGATCGACTTTGCGCGTGGCTTTGACACCTGCTATGTTGCCTGGGAGTCGGAGGACATTGACACCCCGCTGGCCCCTGCCCATCTGGCCCAGGGCCGCAGCCTCGTTATCATCGGCCCGGAAGGCGGGTTCGACGATGCCGAGGCGCGGGCGCTCCTGGCGGCCGGGCTGGTACCGGTGACACTGGGCCGCAGCATCCTGCGCTGGGAAACCGCCGCAACCTACTGCCTCAGCCTCGGCTGGTTCGCACGACAGGGCATGCAATGAAGCTGGTCATCGAAGACACCCAACCTCTGGCCGACCGTATCAGGCCGACCACCCTCGACGAGTTCGTGGGGCAGAGCCATATCCGCAACCGCATCGAGGCCTTTGCCACATCCAAGCGGCTGCCGAGCCTGCTGCTCTTCGGCCCGCCCGGCTGCGGCAAGTCCACCCTGGCCCTGCTCCTGGCCCGGCTGACCGGCAAGAAGAGCCTGCGCGTCAGCGCGCCCGAGGCCGGGCTGACCGCCCTGCGCAAGCAGTTGCCGGGCAACGACATCCTCATCCTCGACGAGTTGCACCGGTTCTCCAAGGCGCAGCAGGATTTCTTCCTGCCCATCCTGGAGTCCGGCGAGATTATCTTGCTGGCCACCACCACCGAGAACCCGTCCTTCAGCGTCACCCGGCAGCTTCTGTCACGGCTCCATGTGCTCCGCCTGCGCCCCTTGAGCCGTGAGGAGCTGCTCGACGTGGCCCGGCGCGGTGCCCAGACCCTTGACCTCGAACTCGAGGAAGAGAGCTATTCCCTGCTTGCGGCCATGTCCGGGGGCGATGCCCGTACCCTGCTCAATCTCATGGAATACACGGCCCAGCTGCCCGCTGCCAAGCGCAGCCCCGAGGCCCTGCGCGAGTCCCTGCCCGAGGTCGTGGTCCGGGGCGACCGCGACGGCGATTCGCACTACGAGCTGGCCTCGGCCCTGATCAAGTCCATCCGCGGCAGCGATCCTGACGCCGCCCTCTACTATCTGGCCTGCCTGCTCGAAAGCGGCGAGGACCCGCGCTTTGTCACCCGCCGCCTGATCATTTCCGCCTCCGAGGACGTGGGGCTGGGCGATCCTCGCGCCTTGCCCCTGGCCGTGTCCTGCCATCAGGCCGTGGAGGCCATCGGCATGCCCGAGGGGTTCATCCCCATGGCCGAGACCGCCGTTTATCTGGCCCTGGCCCCCAAGAGCAACGCCACCTACGCCGCCTATCGCACCGCCCAGAAAGAGGTGCGCGATAACGGCCCCAAGCCCGTGCCCCTGCACCTGCGCAACGCCACCAGTTCGCTCCAGCGCGAATGGGGGTACGGACGCGGCTACCTCTATCCGCACAACTTCCCCAAGGCCTGGGCCGACCAGGACTACCTGCCCAACGAACTGGGCGGCCGCCGCTTCTACCATCCCAAGGACCAGGGCGAGGAACCGAAACTCCTGGCCTGGCTCAAACAGTTCAGAAAAATCTGACAACCATTCGAATGCACAAGCAATTCAGGCTCGTCTCCCTGTAGGGGACGAGCCTGTTTTTCATGTGACACTTGAAGGTTTTCAGCAGCGTTTGGCGTAGAGCTTGCGCCATTCGTCGAGGAAGAGGATGGCTGTGTCCAACTCGGACAACGTGCCCTGCTGCTGGCGTAGGCTCCAGACAAGATCCGCAAAGGACACATCCTCGGGCAGACCGAGCCGGGCCAGCAATTGGCGTATCTCGTCGCGCAGTTCGGGCGGAAAGTCCGGGTCGGGCGTGGCCGTGTCGCGGTCGCGCGGCCAGTCTTGGATGCGGCTTGCGGTGAAGTCGAGCAACGCCTGCATGCGCGCGTGGTAGGTGTGGTCCTTGAGCACCCGCGCCCTGCCCCGCTCGGTAATGGCATGGCACTCCTCGGGATTGGCGAGAAAATGGTCTATTTTTGCAATGAGTTCATCCATCGAGGTAAAGGTCGCCAACTCGTCGTCGGCAAAGGCCTCGCCCAGCAGGGAGCGGGTGTCCACAAGCTGGAACGCGCCGCAGGCGGCCAGCTCGAAGGTGCGCGGGTTGACGAAGTCGTCCCCGGTCACCAGTTGGTCGGCCTGGATGCTGGAATGAAGGTTCAGGTTGATGCGCGTGGCGTTGAATATCTTCACGCACTCCTCGGATGAGACGCGCGCCCCCCGCATCTGGACCAGGGGTTCGAGAACATGGTCGCCCTCCCACTCGGTGCCCCAGAGCTTGAGGTCGAGGTGGACCAACTGGCGGAATGCGGCCCTGCGGTTGGGATAGCCCGCGCCCATGAAGGAGACGTCCGAGCCGAACCTGCGTCGCTCCACGGGGTCGAGGTCGATGGGGCGGTGGAAATCCGGCAGCGCGGCCAGGGGGAGATAGAGCGCGTTTGGCTGGCCTATGGCCTCAAGATCGCTCAAGAACGGTTCCTTCTGGATGACGGCGAAGATGTCGTAGAACGGGGCAAAGGACTTCCAGTAGGTGAAGAGGCGGTGATCCTCCACGAACCACATGGCCGTGGTCACGCCGTCGCGGCGCAGCCGCTTGAGGGCCTGATGATTCAGCGGAGCCTGGGCCATGGCCAGCACAAGGTCGGGCTCGAAGGTCTCCACCTTGGCCAGCACCGACTGGCTGACCACGTTGAGAAACGAATTCTGGAGGTAGTCGAGGCGGTCGGTAGTCACCCGGAGTTTTCGCAGGCAGTCGTAGGCCGAGTTGAACTCCGGGGCCTCGAAGATTTCCACGAGGTGGCCCATGTCCTTGAGGGCCGTGGCCACATACCGGCCGATGGGCAGGGAGCCGCCATACAGGGGCAGGACAACGAGGATGCGCAGGGTTTTCATGCTTTCATTCCGTGATTGTTCGCATTGGGGCGGTGGTGATCCAGTCCCGCTCGCGGTGTACGCGCTGGGCCATGAGCGTGTCCATGTCCGAAAGTCCCTTTCGTATGGAGTCGTGGTCCCCGGTCAGGTGGCTAAGGATGAACTGGCGGAATCCGGCCCGCTGCTCTGCATCCGGGTCGCTTCCGATCATGGGAGCATAGGTCTGGCCCAGGGCGTCGAACCGGGACTGACAGGCAAGCAGGCCGCCGGGCGCGTGATCGGGGTTGCCCGTGGCCAGAAACCGGGGATAGCCGGGATCGGCAAAGGGACCAAGACATTGCAGGCCGTGGTCGCAGGGGCGGGTCTCCAGGCATGGCAGACAGGGGGCCGTGGCCTGATGGACCACATGCCCTTCGCCGTACGGCCCGGTCTCGAAACACCATGCCGAGGACAGGAAAAAGGCGAGCACCGGCGTGCCCAGGTGGGCGGCCAGATGCATGGTGCCGGTGTCGGGCGTCAGAAGCAGGTCCAGGGAGCCGACGATCTCCACCAGATCGGCCCAGCCGGTCTGCCCGGCCACATTGCGCGTCATGGCCTGGACAGCGGGCGGCAGTTCCTTGAGCATGGCCTGTCCGGCCGCGCGTTCGCCCGGGCCGCCCAGCAGGACGACCCGCCCGACCCCGCGCGCCCTGGCCACGGTGCCCACGACGCGGGCCAGCACCTCCACCGGCAGCGAGCGGCGCGACTCGCGACCGGCCAGGACCACGCCCAGCCCGCCGCCCAGCCCGCCGCCCCGGCCATCGCCCCGGCCATCGTCCCGGCCTGACGCGGGCGGATTGACCCGCTGCGGCGCGATGGCGTCCGGGCAGTAGGCAGCCCAGAAATCGACGAGATTGATGGAAAGGCGTCTGTGATCCGACCAGCGCATGGCCATGGCCGCCCACGGGGAGATCAGCTCCTGCCCGTCCTTCCAGGCGTACCCTTCCACCGTGTCCGGGTCGAAGAGCGCGGCCAGGCGGAAGTTGAGGCCCGAGAAATTGAGGTTGTAGACCCGCTCAAAGCCGACAGCCCGCATATCGGCAAAGGCGCGGCGGTTGTCCACCAGCATGGCGCGCACGGCCTCGGGGCCGTCAAGGCCGGTGCCGTGGGCGGTCACGGGATGCAGGATCGCATCCGGGTACACCAGCCGGGCCAACGGCTCCAGGGAGCGGTCAAGGCAGAGGTGGACGCGGCTGTCCGGCCGGGCGGCCAGGGTCGCCACCAGCCGCTTGGTCTGGACGAGATCCCCGAATCGGGCCAGTTGTATGACGAGATAATGCTTCATTGCTCCCCGGAGGTGTCATTTATCTAGCGCATGCCGGGCGGATATTGCAAGAACCGGGCAATTGCATTTTACATGCGGCCCGGCACTTGCTATCAAGTGCCCATGCGATACTACCCCATCTTCGTGAACCTGGAAAACAAGGGCTGCCTGGTGGTGGGCGCGGGCGAGGTCGGCAAGCGCAAGATCCAGTCGCTCATCGACTCGGGCGCGGGCACCGTGACCATCATCGACACCCGCCCCGCAGACCCGGAGATGGCGTCCGTTTTGTCTCTGGACAACGTCACCTTCGAGTGCCGCGAATTCCGCGATACTGACTTGGACGGCAAGTTCCTGGTTATTGCCTGCACATCGAGCGAGGAGGTCAACTGGCGCATCAGCAACCTCTGCGCCGATCGAGGAGTGCTTTGCAACATCGTGGACCAGCCCGAGAAGTGCAGCTTCATCGTTCCGGCCACGGTCAAGCGCGGGGACCTGACGGTGGCCATCTCCACCGCAGGGCGCAGCCCGGCCATGGCAAAACGCATCCGCAAGGAATTGCAGGAGAGTTTCGGCGAGGAATACGCCAGCCTGCTGACCCTCATGGGCCGCGTGCGGCCGCTGCTCCTCGGCCTTGGCATGACCACGGCCGAGAACACCGCAGTGCTGCGCTCGCTGGTCAACTCCGATCTTCTGGTCCGAATCCGGGTCGCAGAGCTTGACGCTGTGGCGGAAATCCTTAAAGAATCATTGCCCCGACAGTTGCACGTCAACATCCCGGAGCTGCTAGATGGGCTTGTTTGAACTGCTGAGCATCCTCATAATCGGCCTGTACGCCCTGGGCACGCTGCTGTTTCTCACCGGCGTGTGCTCTGGCAACGACAGGCTCAAGAAGCTGGCCGTCTGGCTGGCCGTGGCCGGGTTCGCCCTCAACACCGTTGATCTGGTCCTGGCCCTGACCGGCGACGCCTCGGCCTTGAGTTCGGGCACCTTCTACTTCAACATCCTGGCCTGGTGCGTGCTGGCCGTGTATTTCTTCCTCTGGTGGCGGCTGCGGCTCGAATTCCTGGCCATCACCGCCCTGCCGCTGGCCCTGCTCCTCTACGTCTCCTCACTGGCCCTTGGCGGCATCACCGTGGTCATGCCGCCCGAGTTGACCGTGCTCTTCTTCGGCCTGCACATCGGCACCCTGATCCTGACACTTGGGGTGATGATCATGGCCTTTGGCGCGGCCGTGGCATTCATCTATTACAACCGCAAGCTCAAGACCAAGGCCGGATTGTCGAGCATGGGCCAGGGCATACCCTCGCTGGACAAGTTCGATGCGGTCAACAGGCTGGCCGTGACCATCGGCTTTCCCCTCTTCACCCTGGGGCTGTTCTCCACCTATTTCTGGTATCTCATTGACGCCAAGCGCCCCTTTGCCTGGGACATCATGAAGATCGGCTCCTTTGCGGTCTGGTTCCTGTTCGCCTTTCTCTTCCACCAGCGCGTGGTGCTCGGCTGGCGCGGGCGCAAGCCCGCCATCCTCGCCATATGGGTCTTTGCGGGCATGTGCGTCTCCCTCATCCATCACACCATCACCTTCAGGGCCGTGCCATGAACGGAAAGATCATCCTTGTAGGACTCAACCACCGCACCGCCGGAGTGGACGTGCGCGAACGCTTCGCCCTGACCGACGTGGAAAACTTCGAAGCCGGGCTCATGGCCCACTGTCCCCTCTCGGAGTGTATGGCCCTCTCCACCTGCAACCGGGTGGAGATCGTGGCCGTGGTCAAGCGGGCCGGCGAGCGCCAGGCCATCGACGCGGTCATCGGGTACTGGGCCGGGGTCTGCCAGGGCTCGCCCGAATTGCTGGTTGAAAATACCTACCAATACACGGACCTGGAGGCGGTCGAGCATCTCTTCACCGTGGCCAGCAGCCTCGATTCCATGGTCATGGGCGAGCCGCAGATCCTGGGCCAGCTCAAGGACGCCTACCGCAAGGCCGTGGAAAAGGGCACGGCCCGGACCATCATCAACCGTTTGCTGCACAAATCCTTTTCCGTGGCCAAGCGGGTGCGCACCGAGACGGCCATCGCCTCCAGCGCGGTGTCCATCAGCTATGCGGCAGTGGAGCTTGCCAAGAAGATTTTCGGCGCTCTGGACGGCACCCGGGCCATGCTGGTGGGCGCGGGCGAGATGGCCGAGCTGGCCGCCACCCATCTGCTCCAGAACGGCGTGCGCGACATCGTCATCGCCAACCGTACCCTGTCCAGGGCCAAGGAGCTGGCCTCGACCATGGGCGGCACACCCATCCAGATCGAACAGCTGTCCGACCACCTGCACGAGGTGGACATCGTCATCAGTTCCACCGGCTCTCCCGTGGCCGTGATCAGGGCCAGGGATGTCAAGGAAATCCTCAAGAAGCGCAAGAACAAGCCGATGTTCTTCATCGACATCGCCGTGCCGCGCGACATCGACCCGGACGTGAACAGCCTGGACAACGTCTACCTCTACGACATCGACGACCTCAAGGAAGTGGTCGAGGAAAACATGGCCCAGCGCCAGGGCGAGGCGGTCAAGGCCCGGGCCGTGGTCGAGGCCGAGACCGAGACCTTTGGCAACTGGCTGCGCTCCCTGGCGCTCCAGCCCACCATCGTCGATCTGGTGGACCGGGGCGAGGAAATCGCCCAGCGCGAACTGGCCAAGACCCTCAAGAAGATCGGCCCCGTGGACGAGGCCACCAGACGCTCCCTGGAGACCCTGGTCCTCTCCGTGGGTCGCAAGGCATTGCACGAACCCATCTGTTTTCTCAAGCGCCGCACCCAGGAAGAGGGGTCTGCCGACCAGTTCATCGATCTGGCCCGGCGCATGTTCAACCTCGACGATGAGCTGGTGCCACCCGACGCCCACATGAACCGCAAATCCTCTTCCTGCGCACCCGAAGACGTCGACAGGCTCATTGACGCCTCCAAGAACAAGGAACAATGATGCGCACCTACATCATAGAAGACCTCTACGACGCCGACTACGAAACGATTCTCAAGGCCTTCGATGAATTGGAACTGAAAAGTCAGATCGAAGGCATGTATTATCTGCCCCTGCCCGAGGATCTGCTTCAGCCCGAGCAGCGCGACCATCTGGCCGAGTGCGGCCCCTATTTCATGGCCCTTGAGGCCGTGCGCAATCCGGCGGGCAACCAGCTCCGCCTCGAGTTGCTGGTCCGGGGCAGGAAAAAGATCCGCTGTTCCTGCGTCTGCTACGCCACCGCGCCCCAGCGCAAACACATGATCGAATACCTCGACCAGTTCATCGAGGAGCTTGAGATCACGGTCTGACATGCCAAACGCGCCCCGACCCCTGCCGCGATCCCTTCAGGATCTGCCACCCCGGTGGGCGCATTTTTGTCTGGGAATCGAGCGCTTCGTCGCCGACGACCTGGGGGTTAAGCTGGCAGGGAAGAGGCTGGCCGTCGGATTCTCCGGCGGGGTTGATTCCACCGCCCTGCTCCTGTGCCTGCGCTGTCTGGCCGCCCGCAGCGGCGGGCGCGTCATGGCCGCCCATCTCAATCACCGCTTGCGGCCCGAGGCCGACGATGACGCCCGCTGGGTCGCCGACCTGTGCGCGGCCCTTGATGTGCCCTGTGTGACCCGTGTTGTCGATGTGGCGAGTCTGGCGGCCGGTTCTGGAATCGGGATCGAAGAGGCCGGGCGCGAAGCCCGCTACGCCCTGTATGCCGATGTCCTGACCGACCACGGGGTGGATTTCGTGGTCCTTGGGCATCATCTGGACGACCTGGCCGAGGACGTGCTCATGCGGCTGGCCCGGGGCACTGCCTGGCCCGGACTGGCGGGCATGCCCGGACGTGACGACACCCGTCGCCTGCTGCGCCCCCTGCTCCTGACCCCCAAGGCCGAACTGGTCGGTTTCCTGACAGACCTCGGCGTCCCCTGGCGCGAGGACGCCACCAATGCGGACCAGCGCTGGTCGCGAAACCGCATGCGCGCCTCCCTCATGCCCCTGCTTCTGCGCGAAAACCCCAACTTTCTCGACTCCATGGCCCGGCTGTGGCGGGTGGCCGAGGCCGATCGCGACTACTGGTCGGGCCAGACCGCCGCAGTGGGCGAGCATATCCCGGATGCGACCCTGGCCGTTGCTCATCGCGCCCTGCGGCTGCGCCTGTACAAGGCGGCGCTGGACCGTCTCGGCCCGGGGCAGGCGCTGGCCGACACCCTCTTTGCCCTTGACCGGGCGTGGCAGGATCGGCGCACGGGCGCGCTCTTCCAGTTTCCCGGCGAAAAGACGGCCGTTGTCACTGGTTCTGGAGTGGTTTTCTCCGCCAAGCATTGACTTCCACGGTTGCGCGGTATAAAAGCATGTGATCTTTTGCACAATGTACTTGCCGCCAGTGCGGCATAGCGATTCATCACCAGGAGGAGTTTCCATGAATATTCTGATTTTCGGCCCCAACGGCTCCGGTAAAGGCACCCAAGGCACCCTGGCCAGGGACAAGTACGGCCTGGATCACATCGAGTCCGGTGCCATCTTCCGCAAGCATATCGGCGGCGGCACCGAGCTGGGCATGAAGGCCAAGGAATACATCAACAAGGGCGAGCTGGTTCCCGATGACATCACCATCCCCATGGTCCTCGATGTCCTGGCAAGCTCCGACAAGAACGGCTGGCTGCTCGACGGCTTCCCCCGCTCCCTGGTCCAGGGCGAAAAACTCTGGGAATCCCTGCAGAAAAGCGGCGAGAAGCTCGACTACGTCATCGAGATCAAGCTGCCCCGCGAGATCGCTAAGGCCCGGATCATGGGTCGCCGCCTGTGTGAAAACAATCCCAATCACCCCAACAACGTCGGCATCCCGGCCATCGCCCCTGACGGCGACAAGTGCCGTGTCTGTGGTGGCGCCCTCTCCGCCCGCCAGGACGACCAGGACGCGGCAGCCATCGACCAGCGCCACGACATCTACTACGACGACAAGACCGGCACCATGGCCGCCTGCAACTTCTACAAGAACATGAAGGACGGCGGCTTCAAGTACATCGAGCTTGACGGCGAGGATTCCATCACCGCCATCAAGGAATACCTGATGAGCAAGCTCGTCTAGTTCGATCAGACACAGACTGTATCGGCCCCTTCGGCGACATGCCGGAGGGGCTTTTTCACGTCGTCTGGGCTGCGCCCCCTGCCGGGCAGGGAGTCTCGGGGTTCTTCGCAACAGGTCAAGACCAAAAGAAAAAAAAGGGGAAGGACCAAGCGGCCCTTCCCCCTTGGGGTGTGTGCGATGTTGGCCTAGGCCTGGCCTTCGCCCTCCGCCACCATCGAGGGGCCAAAGCCCATGAGGATGGGGCTGGCCACGAAGATGGAGGAGTAGGTGCCGACCCCGATGCCGATGAGCAGGGCCAGGGCGAAGTCGTGGATGACGCTGCCGCCCAGCACGAACAGGCAGGCCACCACCATGAGGGTGGTCAGCGAGGTCATGAGGGTGCGCGACAGGGTCTGGTTGATGCTCTCGTTGATGATGGAGCGGAACCGCCGGGGGTCCTGCTGCGCCCGCGTGTTCTCGCGGATGCGGTCGAAGACGATGATGGTGTCGTTGAGGGAGTAGCCGATGATGGTCAGGAGCGCGGCGATGATGGTCAGGTCGAACTCCTTGCCCAGGATCGAGAACACGCCCACGGTGATGGCCACGTCATGGATGAGCGCGACCACCGCCCCTAGGGCGTAATTGAGCTTGAGGTACCAGCACAGCCCCACGGTGATGAGCATGGCCATGACGATGAGCCAGCCCATGTCGAGCCCGAGCAGGCCGATGCCGTAGATGCTCCCGCCCAGGGCGGCGGCCATGATGGCGGCCACGGTCCAGCGCTGCTCGAAGCGCCCGGAGATGTACACCGCGATGATCAGCACGGCGTAGAACAGCGCTTCCAGGGCGTGGGCGCGCAGGTCCGCGCCCACCTTGGGGCCGACCATTTCCAGGCGTTGGATTTCGTATCCGCCCTCGCCCAGAGGCCCGGCCAGGGCGTCGGCCACCATGGTCCGCACCTGCTGCGAGGAGATGTCCGAGCTTGAAGTGCGCAGGAGGTATTCGTGGTCATCGGCCATGCCCAGGGTCTGGACAATCAGCCCGGGCAGCCGGGTCTCTTCCAGCGCTCCCTTGAGCTTGGCCAGTTCCACGTCCTTGTGCACCTTGATCTGGACGATCATGCCGCCCGCAAAGTCGATGCCGTATTGAGGGCCGCCCTTGGCGAGCAGCGAGCCCAGACCGGCCAGCACGAGCACGGCCGACAGGACGAAGGCGATCTTCCTTAAGCCGATGAAGTCGATGCGCGTACCGGGTTTGATTATCTGAAGTCCCATATCGTCCCCTTAAATGCTCAGCTTGGCGGTTTCGGAGCGGCTTTTGGTGTACAGGTCGAAGAAGATGCGCGACACGAAGATGGCCGTGAACATCGACGAGAGGATGCCCAGCGTCAGGGTGACGGCAAAGCCGCGAACCGGGCCGGTTCCGAACTGGTAGAGGATGATCGCCGCGATGACTGTGGTCACGTTGGCGTCGAGAATGGTCAGGGTGGCGCGCTCGTATCCTTCCGCGATGGCGGCCCGGACCGTCAGCCCGCGTCGCATCTCCTCGCGGATGCGCTCGAAGATGATGACGTTGGCGTCCACGGCCATGCCTATGGTCAGGATGATGCCCGCGATGCCGGGCAGGGTCAGGGTCGCGCCGAACAGGGCCAGGCCGCTCATGATCAGCATGATGTTCAGGCACAGCACGATGTCGGCCACAAATCCGGCAAAGCCGTAATAGACGACCATGAAGACGAGTACGAGGCACATGCCCACCAGGGCCGCGGTGACGCCCTTGTCGATGGACTCCTGGCCAAGGGAGGGGCCGACCGTGCGCTGCTCCAGGATGACCACCGGCGCAGGCAGCGAGCCCGCCCGCAGGACCACGGCCAGATCGCGCGCCTCTTCGTTGCTGAAGTTGCCGGTGATGGACGCCTTGCCGCCAGTGATGCGCTCCTGGATGACCGGGGCCGAGTGGACCTTGCCGTCGAGGACGATGGCCATGCGCTTGTTGACGTTCTCACCGGTCAGGTTGGCGAAGATGGTGCCGCCGCGGGCGTTGAAGGAAATGGCGACGTAGGGCTTGTTCCACTGGTCGAGTTGCACGCGGGCATCGGTGATGTATTCACCAGTGAGCACGGCCTCGCGCCTGAGGACAATGGGCGATTCGCTCTGGCCGCCGCCCGGGTGGGTGGTGATCAGGGTCGAAAGCTCGCGACCAGGGGCGAGTACGCCGCCAAGGGCCTTCTCGATGTCTGCCGCGTCGTCCACCATCTTGAATTCGAGGTGGGCGGTCTGGCCGACGATGTTGATGGCCCGTTCCGGGTCCTGGAGTCCGGGCAACTGCACCTGGATGCGGTTGTCCTGCTGGCGGCGGATGTCCGGCTCGGCCACACCGAACTGGTCGATGCGGTTGCGTATGGTCTTGATGGCCTGATCCATGGTCAGCTTGGTCAACTCGTCCCGGTACTGGGGGGAGACGGAGAGAAGGTATCTGACCTTGCCGTCGCCCATGTTCTGCGTCTCTTCGATGGTGAAGGGGCTGTATTTGTCGATCACCGAGTCAAAGCCGCTCTTTTGATCGCCCTTGATCAACACCATCTCCAGCCTGGATGACGAGAGCACGGTCGGGCGCAGAACGAATATCTCCTCGTCCCGGGCCGCGGCCCTGAGGTCGTCGCCCAGACGCGAGAGGTTGTTGTGCATGGCGGTGTCCATATCGACGCCCAGCGTCAGGTGGATGCCACCCTTGAGGTCGAGGCCGAGGCTGACCGAGTCGCCCGGCAGCAGCGCGCCCAGCGGCGATTCCTTGACGCCGGGGATGGACGGCAGCATGTAGGCCAGTCCAAGGGCCAGAACGACCAGGGTTGTGAAGATTCTTAGGCGCAGACTCTGCATGAAAACTCCCTATGATGCGAACACGTTGCAGCCGGAGCGAGGGGCGTGGACAAACACAAGCGCGGACCGGGCCACGTCGGTCGTGGTCCGGTCCGCACGGAAGTCCGGATTGCCGGCTGTCAAGCCTACTTCTTGTTGTCTGCTGCGGAAACGCCGTCCTTGTCGGCGACGAAACCGCGCTTGATCACGACATTGACACCGGGGGCGATCTCGATGGTGAGGTTGTCGCCGTCGATATCGACGATGGAGCCGAGAATGCCGCCGTTGGTCCACACCTTGTCGCCCTTTCTGAGGGAATCGAGCATGGCCCGGTGCATTTTTTGTTTCTTCTGCTGCGGCCTGATGAGCAGGAAGTAGAAAATGGCGAACATGAGCACCAGCATCGGCAGCGGGCCGCCGAGGATGCCGCCGAGGCCGCCGGACTCTCCGCCGCCAGAGGGCGGGGCCATTGCGTAGGCTATGGAATCGAAGAACATGGTTCCTCCCGGGAAGGGATAAGGGGTTTCACTGTCTCGAAGCGACTAGCAGGGAACGTAAAGGTTCCCGTAGGGCCGATGCGAGAACGGTCGAATTTTGACGAAGTTCTCGCTCATAATTTCCTTGCTGTCCAGCTTCAATTCCTTGGCGTAATCCTCGACCAGGGCACCGATGACTTTCAGGTCCTCGGAGTCCACGGGCTGCGCGTGCAGGCCGGGTCCGAGCTGGTGTTCGGGCACCTCGCCGCGGACATATATCACGCCGCCATGCATGCCCGTGCCCAGACTCCGTCCGGCAACAGGCGCATCAGGCTTATCAGAAAACATCCCCAAGAGCAAAATAATTCCGCCAGCCATATATTCTCCGAGGAAGTCCCCGGCCTTGCCGCCGACCACTATCTTGGGCTGGTGGTCGAGGTACGCCTTCATGTGGATTCCGACCCGGTAGCCGACGTCGCCCTTGATGAATATCTCGCCCCCGCGCATGGCGTAGCCGATGACGTCGCCCGCAAGGCCCTCGATGATGATGCGCCCGCCGTCCATGGTGTTGCCCACGCCGTCCTGGGCGTTATTGCGCACGCGGATTTTCGGCCCGCGCATGAAGGCGGCCAGGTCCTGGCCGGGCACGCCGTGTATGTCGAAGGTCAGGTCGCCCTCAAGGGCCGTGGCCAGATAGCGCTGGCCGTTGCACTCCCTGATGACGAAATCCGTGACCCCCTCGCGGACCAGGGCGCGGATCTCCTCGTTGAACTGCCTGTAGTAGGTGCGGCCCGCCGCCAGGGTCCTCTGCTCTCTCTTGGTCATGCTAGCCCTCCAGATCCACGATAACCGGTTCGCCCGCCTTGGGCATCCAGACCCTGTCCAGCTCGGGGCAGACGTCGCGCACGGCCGATTCCTCGCTGCACATGAAGACCATGTCGTCCTTTTCGGCCACCAGCAGGGGGCGCAGCTTGATGCGGTCGTTGAGCCCCATGAGCCGGGTGTTGTCGGCCACCAGGATGGCGAAGGGCCCGTTGAGCATGGCCGGGCCGTAGGTGGCGCGCAGCGCGGTGTACAGCTCTCTGTCGCCCTCGTCCATGCGCGCAATCTCGTCCCAGAAAGGCGGGGCAAAGCACTTGGCGGCCATCTCCCAGGAGAGGCCGTGCTTGCGGATGAGCATGTCCAGCTCGTAGGCCACCACCTCGGTGTCGGTCATCATGGTGCACAGGTAGTCATTCTCGCACAGGTAGCGGCGGTTGATGCCGTAGGACGATATCTCGCCGTTGTGGACAATGGACCAGTTGAGGATGGTGAAGGGGTGCGCCCCGCCCCACCAGCCCGGGGTGTTGGTGGGAAAACGGTTGTGGCCGGTCCAGATATAGGCGCTGTATTCCTCCAGGCGGAAGAAGTCGGCGATGTCCTCGGGATAGCCCACGCCCTTGAACGCGCCCATGTTCTTGCCGCTTGAGACCACGAAGGCGCCGGGCACCGAGGTGTTGATCTTCATGACCACGGCCACCACGTAGTCCTCCTCGGGCAGTTCGGAGAACTCGTTGACCGGCTTCTCGGGCACGGTCACGAAATAGCGGTTGAACTTGGGCGGCCGGGGAATGGAGAGCACCCGGCGCGTGGGGATGGGCTCGAAGTGGTGCAGGTCGAAATAGGCGCGCAGCAGCTTCTCGGACCCCTCGATGGCGGAATCGTCGTCGCACATCATGTGGAAGCAGTATTTTTCAGCGTGGTCCGGGTAGATGCCGTAGGCCGCGAACCCGCCGCCCAAGCCGTTGCCCCGGTCGTGCATGCAGGTCATGGCCGCGATGGGCATCTCGCCGGGAATCAGGCCGCGCTTCTTGTGGATGACGCCGAATATTCCGCAGCCGGAAATATCCTTCTGAAAATCATAATATCGTTCAGGCGCTTTCATTCTATTGTCTCCATTCGTCCCGTGCGGGACACTGGGGTCTTACTCGGGAGTCCCGGGGTTCCACGTCTCTTGGAAGAAATCGTCGGGCCACATGAGCACGTCCGGCTCGCCCGCCACCAGTTGCCTGCGCGCCTCCTCGGGGATGGGCATCTGGAATTTGACAAAGGCCGTGTACATGCCCGCCATGTCGATGTCGCCCACCAGGACGTAGCCCACGAGGTGATCGTCCTGGAACACGAGTTTGCGATAGCTTTTCTTCTTCTCGTCCAGAACGGCCGTCACCTCGTAGGAGGCGTCGTCCTCGGGCGGGTTGACCATGCCCACCGAGATGGTCGGCAACCCGTAGAAGCTGATGGAGTTCATGGCCAGGCTGCCCAGGAAGCGGACATCCGCCCCGGCCATGTTCTTGCCCGCGCAAAACCCCTGGTTGTAGGCGTTGGTCCAGATGGGGATGACCCGGTCGTCGCCGTAGAGCAGGTCCCTGGCCTGGGCCACGTCGCCCGCCGCGAACACGCCCGGCGCGCTGGCGCGCATGTGGTCGTCCACCTTGATGCCCCGGTCCACCTCGAGGCCGGATTCCTTGGCCAGCCCGTAGTTGGGCACCACGCCGATGGCGATGACCACCACGTCGGTCTGGAGGAAGTCGCCATCGGTCAGGTGCACGCCCTTGAGGTTGCCCGCGCTGTCGCGCTGGATTTCCTTGGCCGACACCCCGCAACGCACGGCCAGGCCCACCTCGGCCAGCCTGCCGCCCGCGAGGGATGCCGCGTTTTCGTCAAAGGCGAGGCTCAAGATGCGCGGCGAGAGTTCGAGGATGGTCACCTCCACGCCCCGGTCAAAGAGCGACTCGCCCGCCTTGAGGCCGATGAGCCCGCCGCCGATGACCACGGCCCGCTTGATCTCGCGGGCCTTGGAGATGAGGGTCTGGGCATGGGCCAGATTGGTGAAGTTGTAGACGTCCGGCCCATCGGCCCCGGGAATGGGCGGGGTGAACGGGATGCCGCCGGTGGCGATGAGCAGGTTCTCGTAGCCGATGGTTTCCCCCGCGTCGGTGGTCACGGTTTTGGCCTCGGTGTCGATGGCCGTGACCGTGGTGCCGAGCTTGAGGGTGACGTTGCTCTTCTCGTAAAATTCCGCAGGCCGCAGCGCGAGCCTGTCCGGGCCGATCTTGCCCGCCAGCAGGTAGGAGATGAGGGGACGCCCGTAGGCCGGGGAATCCTCGGCTCCGATGACCAGAATCTCGCTTGCCGCATCGACCTTGCGGATGCCCTCGATGGCTCCGATGGAGGCGATGCCGTTGCCTATGATGACGTATTTCATTGATGACCTCGCGGGTTGCTGTCGTCGGGCTAGCGTTCTTCGTACTTGAGCGCCGCGTTGGGGCAGGCCTGGACGCAGGCCGGGCCTTCAGCCCTGCCCTCGCACAGGTCGCACTTGACGATCTTGTTCTCGATGGGGTGCCTGCGAATGGCCCCGTAGGGACAGGCCATGAGGCAGGACCAGCAGCCCACGCACTTGTCGCGGTCGTACACGGTGCGCCCGGTCTCCGGGTCCTTGTGCAGCCCGCCCGAGATGCAGGCCGCCACGCAGGAAGGCTCGTCGCAGTGGCGGCAGCTGATGGCCACGCAGGTGTCGCCCTTCTCGAAGACGCGCTTGCAGGGCGAAAGCCCGCTGGCCGCGCGCTCGTCGCGGTAGGCGATGATCAGGTCCTTGCTTGCGGAATGGGCGGTGATGCAGGCCAGCTCGCAGAGGTGGCAGCCGATACAGTATTCCTTGTCCGGGTAGACTCTTTTCATGGCTTGCTCCGTCTAGCGCCCGGCGTGCTTGATGCCGAGGATGTCGAGTTCGGTGTCGGACAGGCCCACCCCGCGCAGCTTGTCACGGTTGCCGCGCAGGCTCTCGATGGAATTGAGCCCCATGCCGCCGAGCATCTCCTCGATCTCGTGGCCCCAGGCGTGGATCAGGTTGGTGAGCTTCTTGGCCGCGATGTCCGGATTTTGCCGCTTGGAGAGCTTGGGATCGTTGGTGGCGATGCCCCAGGGACACTTGCCCGTGTAGCAGCGGCCGCAGATGGTGCAGCCCACGGCGATGAGGGTGGCGGTGCCGATGTACACGGCGTCCGCGCCCAGGGCGATGGCCTTGACCACGTCGGCCGAGCAGCGGATACCGCCCGCGGCCACGATGGACGCCTGATTGCGGATGCCTTCGTCGCGCAGGCGCTGATCCACCTGGGCCAGGGCCAGTTCGATGGGAATGCCCACGTTGTCGCGGATCATGGCCGGGGCCGCGCCCGTGCCGCCGCGCATGCCGTCGATGGTCACGATGTCCGCGCCCGCCCGGACGATGCCCGAGGCGATGGCGGCCACGTTGTGCACCGCCGCGATCTTGACCGCCACAGGCACCTTGTACTCCGAGGCCTCCTTGAGGGCGAAGATGAGCTGGAGCAGGTCCTCGATGGAATAGATGTCGTGATGCGGGGCCGGGGAGATGGCGTCGGACCCGATGGGCACCATGCGCGTCTCCGAGACCTTGTCGTTGATCTTTTCGCCGGGCAGATGGCCGCCAATGCCGGGCTTGGCCCCCTGCCCTACCTTGATTTCGATGCCGACACCCGCCTTGAGGTAGTCAAGGTGGACGCCGAAGCGGCCCGAGGCCACCTGGACGATGGTGTTCCTGCCGTACTTGTACAGGGACTTGTGCAGCCCGCCCTCGCCGGTGTTGTAGACCACGCCCGTTTCCGTGGCCGCCCGGGCCATGGCCTGATGCAAGTTGAAATTGATGGCCCCGAAGCTCATGGCCGCGAACATGATGGGCACTTCAAGCTCGATCTGTGGCGACAGCTTCGTCTTCAGGGACGGTTTACCGTTTTTGTCATTTTCAACAGAAATCTTCCTGGGCTTGGCCCCGAGGAAGGTCTTGAGCTCCATGGGCTCGCGTAGGGGGTCGATGGACGGGTTGGTCACCTGGCTGGCGTCGAGGAGCATGCGGTCCCAGTAGACCGGAATGTCCACGGGCGAACCCATGCCCGCCAGCAGCACGCCGCCGGTGTCCGCCTGCTTGTAGATGTTCTGGAGAAAGACCGGCCGCCACAGCTTGTTGGTCCTGAAATCCGAGGGCTTGTTGCGTATGTTCAACGCGGCGGTGGGACACAGCGCCTCGCACCGGTGGCAGCCGATGCACTTGGTGTTGTCGTGCACGACCTTCTGCCGGGCCTCGTCAAAGAAATGGGCCTGGTAGGAACATTGACGCACACAGACCTTGCAGCTGATGCACAGGTCCGGATCGCGATCAATGCAAAACTCATGGTAGTTCTTGTTGACGGGTTGAAACAGCAAGGCGGGTATCCTCTTTGCGTTTGGTTGCCAAAAAAGTCATCGTTTGCACCGAATGACGGCGGCACCGTTTCTGGCTTTTCACAATTCGGGCAAAAACCTGAATTGCAAGGGGAGCAACAAAAGCACAACTGGACCAAAGCTGTCAAGAAAAGTTTTAATTGCTTGAAATATAAAGAGATAATCTTGTCAATTTCACTCCTGGCGAGGGGGTTTCGATGACGTTCCGTCTTGGCGCCAGCGGGCTAAGGCCTGGCCTCATCTCTGTCGCGCTGGTCGATTGGGTCAGGATTCGGTGGCCCATGCTACATATTTGTCGTTTTCGGACCACCTCATCGCCCTCCTCCCTCCTCTGCTCAATATTATATACAGTAATGGGCCTCATGACGAAGAAGGCAATGATATTGTCTCACTGGACTGAAATCCGCCCTTGACACGGAGGGCTGCTTTGTGTAGAGACCAGCCCATGAACTCCCACCACAACCGCTTTGGCTTCTTTTTCTTTTTTGGCTTTCGCTTTTTTAGAAGCGCCAGCGGTCTTGGGGTGTGCGAGTAGTCACTAAAAGGATTTACAGACACAACGAGGGCCGCGGGCATACAGCCGGCGGCCCTTTTCTTTATGGTTCCGCCGACCGGACCGGGGCGCGCAACACGAGGAGCGATCGGGCATGATGATGGGACTTGGCAGCGTCGAGATAGCCCTGGCCTTCTGGCTGAGCATTGGATCGGCGGTATTGTGCGTCGTTTACGGAATTGTGAACTGGAACAACAAGGGCGCGGAACCGGGCAAGGCCGTGCCTGAGGAGGATGCATAAGTGGAAGGCAAGATCCTCGGCATCCTCGTCTACCTCGTCGGCATCTTCTATCTTGGCTACAAGGCGTGGAAGGTCACCAGAAAACCCACCGACTACATGCTTGCCGGGCGCCAGATGAGCCCCTTTGTGCTGGCCATGTCCTACGGGGCCACCTTTGTCTCCACCTCGGCCATCATCGGGTTTGGCGGCGTGTCGGGAATGTTCGGCATGTCCATGCTCTGGCTGACCTTCCTGACCATCTTCGTGGGCGTCTTCCTGGCCATGGTGGTGTTCGGCAAGCGCACCCGGCGCATGGGGCTGGCCCTCAACTGCCAGACCTTCCCCGAACTGCTCGGCAGGCGCTACCGCTCCAAATTCATCCAGCAGTTCTCGGGCGTGCTCATCTTCCTGTTCATGCCCGTCTACGCCGCAGCCGTGCTCATCGGCATCTGCCGCATGCTCGAAGTGGCCTTCCCCATGGTCAGCTATGGCGCGTGGCTGCTCGTGGTCACCGCGCTAGTGGCCATGTACGTCGTCACCGGCGGCCTGCGGGCGGTCATGTACACCGATGCCTTCCAGGGCAGCATCATGGCCGTGATGATGCTCATCCTCATCGTCACCACCTACACCCTGCTCGGCGGGGTGGGCGACGCCCATCAGGCCCTGACCGACATGGCCGCCCTGGTGCCCGAAAAGCTCACGGCGGGCGGCATGAACGGCTGGACCCAGGGGCCGGACATCAAGTCACCCATCGGCCTGACCATTTACACGACACTGGTCTACGGCGTGGGCCTTGGCGTGCTGGCCCAGCCCCAGCTGGCCGTGCGCTACATGACCGTGCCCTCGGACCGCGAACTGAACCGGGCCGTGGCCATCGGCGGCATCTTCATCCTGCTGCTGACCGGCGTGGCCTTTGTGGTCGGCGCCCTGTCAAACGTGGTCTTTTACGAGAGGTTCGGCGAGATCGCCATCACCACGGCGGGCGGCAACTTCGACCGGATCATTCCCATGTACATCGATAGGATCATGCCCGGCTGGTTCTCGGGGCTGTTCCTGGTGGCCATGTTCGCGGCGGCCATGTCCACCATGAGTTCGCAGTACCATGTGAGCGGCACGTCCCTGGCCCGCGACTTCCTCGAGCAGCACGTGAGCATCGGCAACGGGGGCTCGTCGATGAAGCTGAACCAACTGGGCGTGATCATCGCGGTCTTTGCCACCCTGGTCTGGGCCTGGGTGCTGCCGGGCAACATCATCGCCCGGGCCACGGCCTTCTTCTTCGGCCTTTGCGCGGCCTCGTTCCTGCCCATCTACCTGCTCGGCCTGTACTGGAAGGGCATGACCAAGATTGCGGCCAAGGTCTCCATGGTCGGCGGGTTCGCGGCCTCCATGTTCTGGCTGCTCTTTGTCCATCTTCAGGAGTCGGCGGCCATCGGCCTGTGCCAGGCCCTGACCGGCCAGTCTTCCCTGGCCGCTGGCGGCGAACAGGGCTCGTGGCTGTGGTTGATGCAGTGGGTGGACCCCAATGTGGTCGCCCTGCCCGTGTCCATGGCCCTGGCCGTGGGCGTCAGCCTGGCCACCCGACGCATGGAGAGCAAACACCTCGACCTCTGCTGGGACGGCCTGTGCTGATCTGTTGCCATTGATGACACAACAGGAGCGCCGGAGCATGACAGCCCGGCGCTCCCTTTTGTTTCCACAATTGACAGCCGGGCGGATTCGGCCCAATAAACAACGCATCAAAACTCAAGGACCGCGCAAGGACCGACAGCCATGAAGAAAATCGATGTCAACGTCACATTCTCGCACTCCGTCTGGAAAGAGCACGACCTTGCCTACGCCACGGAATTCTCCGCAGGGCTGGACCTCAGGGCCTGCATCGACGAGAACGAGCTTGTCTTCGGCCCCGGCGAGAAGAAGACCATTCCCGCCGGGCTGGCCATCGAGATCCGCGAGCCGAGCGTAGCCGCGTACGTATTCTCTCGCAGCGGTCTTGGCACCAAGGACGGGCTGACCGTCAGCCAGGGGGTGGGCGTCATCGACCCAGATTATCGTGGCGAGATCAAGGTCTCCCTGCTCAACACCTCGGGCGAGGTCCGACGAATCAGGCGCGGACAGCGCATCGCCCAGCTGGTGTTCATGCCCGTGTTCCAGGCCGTCATCAATGCGGTCGGCGAACTGGGCGCAACGGATCGCGGGGCCGGGGGCTTCGGGTCCACAGGGAAACTCTAATCGCCAAAGAGCAATACAATGAGCAATAAATTCGACGCCATAGTCAAAAGAGAACAATCGCTTCTGTGCAACACCTACGGCCGGTATCCGCTGGCCGTGTCCAAGGCCCAGGGGAGCAGGCTGTACGATCTGGACGGCCGGGAATACCTCGACTTTCTCTCGGGCATCGCCGTGTGCAGCCTGGGCCACAGCCGCGAGGATCTGGCCGACGTCATGGCCGAGCAGGCCCGCACGCTGGTCCATGTCAGCAATCTCTTCTACCAGGAACCGCAGCTTGATCTGGCCGAAAAGCTGCTGGCCACCTGCGCGGCGGGCAAGGTATTCTTTTGCAACTCCGGGGCCGAGGCCAACGAGGGGGCCATCAAGCTCGCCCGCCGCTACATGCACCGGGTCAGGAACGAGGACCGCCACGAGATCATCACCCTGGAAAAATCCTTTCACGGCCGCACGTTATCCACCCTGACCGCCACCGGGCAGAGCGGTCCCATCAAGGACGGCTACGATCCGCTGCCCGAGGGGTTTGTCACCGTACCCTTTGGCAATGTCAACGCCCTGCGGGGAGCCATCGGTGCCAACACGGCGGCCATCATGATCGAGATGGTCCAGGGTGAGGGCGGTGTGCGTCCCCTGCCTTCGGACTACGCGGCCGACATCGCGGCCCTGTGCCGGGAGAACGGCCTGCTGCTCATCGTGGACGAGGTCCAGACCGGCATGTGCCGCACCGGCCGCTTCTGGGCGCACCAGCATTACGGCCTGGTCCCGGACATCTTCACCTCGGCCAAGGCCTTGGCCAACGGCCTGCCCATGGGCGCGGTCCTCTGCTCCGACGAGGTGGCCAAAGGGTTCACGCCCGGCTCCCACGCCACCACTTTTGGCGGCGGCGGGGTCGTCTCGGCCGTGGCCGCCAGGGTCGTGGACATCATGGTCCAGGAAAAAATGGCCGAACGCGCCCTTGAGATGGGCGCCTTTGCCCGTGCCCGGGCCGAGGGGCTCATGGTCAAACACCCGGGCAAGATCGTGGGGACGCGCGGCCTTGGCCTGCTCTTTGGCATCGAGCTGTCCTGCGACGGCCCGGCCGTGTGGAAGGGGCTGCTTGAGCGGGGCATGGTCTGCAATCTGGCCCAGGGCACGGTCCTGCGTCTGGTGCCGCCCCTGACCATCGAAAAGACGGACATCGAGGCGTTCATGGCCGCCCTGGACGAGGTGCTGGGCACCGTGGACCCGGCGGCCTGATTCCTCGCGTCCCGGCCCGCCTTGACCCTGTCGGGACGAGCGCGTAGAGATTGAGGCAGGAGCACGGCATGAGCACCATTGATCCCATCGACCCCACGGGCGGATACGCCCCCCTGGCCGCCGAGGAGCGAAAGGCCATGCTCTCGCCCGCCCTGCGCAAGCCGGAGAGCACCATGCCCGACGAGCAGACCCTGGCCCCCCTGGCCAGAGCCAGGGCGGAGAGCCGGGACCAGCAGACCACGGTGCAGCAATTCCAGTACACCGGAAAAGGCGCGTTCATCGACAAGGTGTTCTAGATGACCGCAACATCGCAACGACAATCCGGCCGGGAACGCGCGTTCCCGGCCGCGTCATGTTTCACAGCCGGAGGCGTTTCCATGTCCACTCTTCTCAAGATCGAATTCACCATTGCCGAGGACGCGGCCGACGAGGCCGGGGTCTTCATCGCCGCCCGGGTGCCCCACGGTTGGGAGGAAACCCCGGGCGAAGGCGTGCGCCGCTTCACCCTCTATCTGGAGGACCACCCCCTGGCCATGGAGATGGTCCGGGCCTTTGAGGCGCGCTTTCCCGGCTCAGGCGTGCGCTGGTCCGAGCAGGAATCCGAGAACTGGGCCATGGCCTGGAAGGATTTCTTCAACCCTGTCAACTGCGGCGGGACCTTTACCATCCTGCCGCCCTGGCTGGAGGACGGCAAGGAGAACGGCACCACCCACATCGTCATCGAGCCCAAGATGGCCTTTGGCACCGGCCACCACCCCACCACCTCCCTCTGCCTGACCACCATCGGCGAGCTTGTCGGCAGGAGCGCCATCGCCCCGGGCGACACCTTCCTCGACCTGGGCACCGGCTCCGGCATCCTGGGCATTGGCCTGGCCAAGCTCGGACTCACCGGCATCGGCCTGGACATCGACCCCCAGGCCATCGTCTGCGCCCGGGAAAATGTCGAGGCCAACGACGTGGCCGGTGCCATGCGCACGGCCGTGGGCAGCATCGACAGCCTGGAGCCCGGCCTGCCCTTCGACATCGTGGTAGCCAACATCCTCTCCGGGCCGCTCATCGAGATGGCGGGCGACATCCTGGCCCATGTCCGGCCGGGCGGCTGCCTGATCCTCTCGGGCATCCTTGCCGGGGAGCAACAGGACGCCGTGGCCGAAGCTTACGAGCGCCGGGGCATCGGCACACCGGTCATCGCCATCGAGGGCGAATGGGCCTGCCTCGTCTGGGAGCAGGTGGGAGGCGACAGGCGGGCATGAGCCGGGCCGCGACCATACTTGCCATGTACGAGGCCATGCTCGCCGCGCTGGGCCCCAGCCGATGGTGGCCCGGCGACACGCCCTTCGAGATCGCGGTCGGGGCCATCCTCACCCAGAACACCAACTGGGGGAACGTGGAAAAGGCCATGGCCAACCTCAAGGTACGCGACCTGCTCTCGGCCAGGACCATGCTCGCCCTGGACCCGGCAGAGCTGGCCGAGTTGATCCGCCCGGCGGGCTACTACAACCTCAAGACGGTCAGGCTGCGCAACTTTCTCAATTTCCTCAAGGATGAGGCTGAGTTCGAGATCGAATCCCTCAAAGCTCATCCACTGGATGAACTTCGCGACAAGGTCCTGGCGGTCAGCGGCATCGGGCCGGAGACGGCGGACTCGATCCTGCTCTATGCTCTTGAAATGCCGACATTTGTTGTTGACGCCTACACCCATCGACTGATGCGCCGCCACGGGCTGGCCTTTGAAGGCATCGACTACCACGAACTGCGCGCCCTTTTCATGGACGCCCTGCCCGAGGATGTGGCACTGTACAACGAATTCCACGCCCTCATCGTCCGCACGGGCAAGGAGTGGTGCCGGAAACAGGCCGGGCTGTGCGCAGCCTGTCCGTTACAACCCTTTCTCGGCCAATGAGCATTATGACGCGCCTCCTGCATGCCCTGCTCTGCCTCTGCCTCGCCTGGACACCGGTCCTGGCCGAGGAGGCCGGGCAATCGCTGCACGAGAGCCTGCAACAGGAGCATCGTCGCGCCGACCAGCGCGAGCAGGAGGTGCGCAAGCTCACGGAACAGGCGGGAAAGCTCTCCACGAGCATCTCGGGCATCGAGCGCGAAATGGCCGACCTGCTCAAGCGGATCGCAACCCAGGAAACGGAACTGAACTCCATCCGCCAATCCGAGCGCGCGGCCCGTGAGGATCATTACGCCCTGGAGGAGGAGAAGCAGCGCATCTCGCGCGAGCTGGCCGGTCTGATCCGCTCGCTGTGGCCGGTGCATCTGCAATCAGCGCGCTCGCGCTTTGCAGGGGTGGATAGCTGGGCCGAGTTCGACCGCCGCAAAAACTGGCTGGCCGACATCTACGAGGCCACCCGGGCGCGGTTCGAGGAGGCCAGGATCAATGCGGAACGCATCGCCAGGAACCTGGAGCGTCAACGGACCCTTGAGCAGGAGGCCGAGGCGCAGCTTGCCCGGGTCAACGAGACCAAGGACCGGCTGCTTGATCGGCAACACTCCCTGCGCCGCAACCTGCGCGCCGTCACCCGGCAGCGCGAGGATGCAGAGACAGAGCTGACGGCCATCCTCTCGTCCATCGAGAGCCTGAAGTACCAGCTCCAGTCCCAGAAGACCAAGCGGTTCGACCTCTACAAGCGGACCCTGCCCTGGCCGGTGCGCGGTCGCCTCGTGGCCGACTACGCCCCGGGCGCGAACCCGCCGGTGCGCGGCCTCGGCCTTGGGGCGCAGGAGGCGGACACCGTGCGCTCCGTCTTCTGGGGCAAGGTGGTGCACAACGACACCCTTCGCGGGTTCGGGCATGTGGTCATCGTCTACCACGGGCACGATTATTACAGTTTGTACGCATACTTGTCAGACACGCACGTGAGCACCGGCCAGGAGGTCGAAAAAGACGAGCCCCTGGGGGTGGTGGGCTACTACCCGGCGGCCGATGGCCCGGGGCTGTATTTTGAATTGCGTTTTCACCAAAAACCAATTAACCCGAAAGTTTGGTTAACGTCGCCATAATGAATCATGCCAGACGCGCGCTTTTGTCGCGCGTCAAGCGGGAGGCTTCATGCGCATATCGCTCTGGATTGTCACGTTTCTTCTTCTCTTCACCCTCACGGTGGCCCCCGGCCCGACCATGGCCGGGAAGGACGACCACTTCGAGGCGCTCAAGCGCTTCTCGCAGGTTCTCGACATGGTCGAGAGCTATTATGTCAAGCCCATCACCCGCAAGGAACTCATCGACAATTCCATCAAGGGCATGATCGAACAGCTGGACCCCCATTCCGCCTTCCTGTCTCCTGAAGACTACAAGGAAATGCAGATGGATACCTCTGGAAAGTTCAGCGGTATCGGCATCGAGATCAGCCTTGAGCAGGGACGGCTGACCGTGGTCTCACCCATTGAGGACACCCCTGCCTACAAGGCCGGGCTCCTCGCCGGAGACCTGATCCTCGAAATCGACGGCGAATCAACCCAGGACATGACCCTGCTCGACGCGGTCAAGCGCATCCGGGGCGAAAAGGGCACCACCGTCACCCTGCTCATCCTGCACCGCGACTCCAACAAGCCCCAGGAAGTGGCCATCGTTCGTGGCACCATTCCCATCACCAGCGTCAAGACCCACTCGCTGGAAGACGGCTTCCTCTACCTGCGCCTGACCAAGTTCCACGAGTCCACCACAAAGAACATGCGCGACGAGATCGCCCAATACCAGAAACAGCACGCCATCAAGGGCATCGTGCTCGACCTGCGCAACAATCCCGGCGGCCTGCTCGGCCAAGCGGTCTCTGTGGCCGACACCTTCATCGACGATGGTTCCATCGTCTACATCCAGGGCAAGGACGAGGCCAGCCGCAAGGACTTCTTCGCCTCCAAGACCTCGGACGAGATCAAGGCGCCGCTGGTGGTGCTCATCAACGCCGGTTCCGCCTCGGCCTCGGAGATCGTGGCCGGTGCGCTTCAGGATCACAAGCGCGCCCTGATCGTGGGCGAGCGCTCCTTTGGCAAGGGGTCGGTCCAGACCATCATCCCCATGGCCGATGGCTCGGGCATCAAGCTGACCACGGCCCTCTACTACACTCCGGGTGGCCGCTCCATCCAGGCCATGGGCATTGAGCCCGACCTGAAGATCGCCTTCCTGGCCCCGCCCAAGGACGAGGAACGCGCCATGCGCGATCGCTTCACCGTCAGGGAGCAGGACCTGAGCCGCCACCTTGAGAACGGTGAAAAGACCAAGGGCAGTGCGGCCATGGCTGAAAAAGAAGTCAAGGAAATGCTTGAGCGCGACAACCAGTTGCGCATGGCCCTTGAGTTGGTCAAGAGCCTGCCCAAGCTCAAGGAAATCAAGTAAAGGACGATACGGTTCCCGATGGACGACCAATCCAGGGACGAAACCAGGGATGAAACCGGAAAAGAAGGGACCGGTCCGGACAGCCTCTTGAAGAGACTGTACCGGCCCGGTCCCCTTGTGATGTTCTTTGTCCTCGGCGTGGCCGGTCTGCTCGCCCTGGGCTATTTCATCCTGACCGACGACACTCCGCCGGACGTCATGTCCACCCGGGTCGGTGCCATCCAGCCTTCACCGCGGCCCAAGGTCTACGAGGAAGACTCGGCGGGCGGCGCTACGGGCGGCATGGAAGACAGGGTGCGCCAGGCCGATCTGGCCATCATCGAGGCCATGCGTGCAAGCAGCATGGACATGACCGGCCTGGACCTGCTCGATGTTGAGCTGCGCAAGCTCGACGGCCGCACGTATCACTATCAGGTGCTCCAGATTCCCCCGGTCAGCGAGCGCCGCTCCTTTCTGGACACCCTGCGCGAGCGCCTGGACACGCGTGTGCCCGAAGCCGTGCTGGCCGAGGTCGGCGAGACCGAGGCGACCATCGCCATCAGCGGCCTGACCTCGCACCGCCTGCTGCTGGAGAGTGTTCCGCTGGCCCTGCCGCGGCCCAAGGCCAACGGCCCGGGCCTGGCCATCGTCATCGACGACATCGGCGAGGATATTCGCGTGCTCAAGGGGCTCCTTGCGCTGGATTTCCCCGTGACCCTGGCCGTGTGGCCCAATGCCAGCCAGACCCGCGATTCGGTCCGGCTCATCAGCGCTTCTGGGCACGACCTCATCGTCCATTTTCCCATGGAGCCCATGGGCTACCCGGCCTACGATCCGGGCGGGGACGCCCTCTTCACCACCATGAACGACGAGGCCATCCGGCAGCGCGTGTCGGATAATCTCGACCGCATTCCCGAGGCAATTGGCGTCAACAACCACATGGGGTCCAGGTTCACCGCCCATGCCCCGGGCATGCAGGTTGCCCTGACCGAACTGCGGCGACGCGGCCTCTTCTTTCTCGACAGCCTGACCACGTCCCGGAGCGTGGCCCGCGCCACGGCCCGCAACGTCGGCATCCCCTTCTACGAGCGCGATATCTTTCTGGACAACGTCAAGGATGTGTCGGCCATCACCCTGCAACTGCGCAAGGCGGAAAACGTGGCCCTCAAGAAGGGCTCGGCCATCGCCATCGGCCACCCCTACCCGGAAACCCTGGCCGCCCTCAGGGAGTGGTCGTCCCGGAAAAATGCCCAGGTCAGGCTGGTTCCCCTTTCCGAACTCGCAGCCGAGTAACCCGGCCCAAGGCCCTGCGCCCTGCCCGACCCATTCGACGTCTGGTCGCCCACGGGCTGCTTCATGCAGAGCCAGAACTGGCTGCAAAAGCTTGATTTCACATTGAATCATCATCCTCAGCAGCTCGACTCTGGAAAATCTATAGACTTTTTCATGGCAAATGACGGCTGCCCGCAGCCCGCTCTTGCCTTCCCGCCGGGGCGGATGTTACAGAGGCATACAGCGAAACTGGCGACAGGCCGATGGAATAGTGACGAATCAGGCCCGCTTTTTGCTAATCGTTTCACGATGTTCAAAATCCCGGCGCGGCCGGGGGCAAGCGGGCCGCCCAGGCGACCTATGAAAGAGGCTTTTTCCAGATGAGCAAAATCCTCGAACAAGACGAAGTGGATGCCCTGCTCCGGGGCCTTTCCGGGGGGGATGTCGAGACAGAGACGGAGATACCGGAGGACGACTCCGGGGTGGTTTCCTTTGACCTGGCCAACCAGGACAGGATCATTCGCGGCCGCATGCCCGTCCTTGAGATCGTCAACGACCGCTTTGCTCGGCTGTGCACCAACGCGCTTGCCAACACCATGCGCAAGCGGGTGGACATCAACCCCATTTCCATCGATATGTCCAAGTTCGGCGATTTCATGCGCTCGCTGCCGGTGCCCACCTCCATCTCCATCTTCAAGATGGACCCCCTGCGCGGCAACGCCCTGCTGGTGGTGGATTCCCGTCTCGTCTTCGCCCTGGTGGAGAACTTCTTCGGCGGCGCCGGCAGCCAGCCCAAGGTGGAGGGGCGCGACTTCACGCCCATTGAGCAGGCCATTGTCGAGCGCGTGGTCAAGATCGCCCTGGCCAACATGGAGGAATCCTGGAAGCCGGTGCACGAGGTGCATGTGGAGATGATCCGCACCGAGGTCAACCCCCAGTTCGCGGCCATCGTGCCGCCATCGGACGTGGTCATCGTCATCACCTTCGAGGTGGAGCTTGAGAACGCCATCGGCTCCCTGGTCGTCTGCCTGCCCTACGCCACCATGGAGCCCATCCGCTCCAAGCTGCACGCCTCCTTCCAGTCCGAGAGGCTGGAGGTGGACCATGTCTGGATCAACCGCTTCAAGGAGCGGCTCATGGAGACCCCGGTGGAAATGGTGGTGCGCATGGGCCGCACGACCATCAGCGGCCGCCAGTTGCTCTACCTCCAGGAAGGCGACATCATTCTGCTCGACACCGACGAGGACGAACTGCTCGAAGCCGAGATCGAGGGTGTGCGCAAGTTCCAGGGACTGCCGGGCCGGGTCAAGGGCAACAAATCCTTCCGGGTGGTCAAGGAAGAGGAAATCCGCTTCTGACCATGGCGCACACACCGCAATCAAGGGGCCGCTCACGCGGCCTTTTTGTTTCATCAGCTGGTTGATACACCTTGACTTGGCGCGGTTTTCGGGTCCAATATCCGTCAAAATTCCCTTCCGGAGGACCACTCCCATGAAACGACTTCTTCTGACCGTCGCCTTGCTATGCCTGCTGGCCGTCAACGCCCTGGCGGCCGGACCGTACACCGTCTCGGTCACCCAGATCGTCGAGCATCCCGCCCTGGACGCCATGCGTCAGGGGGTTGCCGACCGGCTCAAGGAACGCGGCGCGGATGTCTCCTACAACGTCCACATCGCCCAGGGCAACATGGGCACCAACGTCCAGATCGTCAACCAGATCAGGGGCGAGAAGCCCGACCTGGTGCTGGCCATCGCCACCCCCGGGGCCCAGGCCGCGGCCCAGAAGATTCAGGACATCCCCATCCTCTTCACCGGCGTGACCGACCCCGTCTCTGCCGGGCTGGTCAAGGATTTGCAGAACTCGGGCGGCGGCAACGTCACCGGCATGTCCGACTTCAGCCCCATGGACCAGCATGTGGCCCTGATTCGCGAGATCGTGCCCTCGGTCAAGACCATCGGCGTCATCTACAACGCGGGCGAGCCCAACTCCGTGGTCCTGGTGGAAAAACTGACCGAAGAGGCGACCAAGGCGGGTATCAATGTGGAGGGCGCGACCATCGCCAACTCCAGCGGCGTGTATCAGGCGGCCAGGAGCCTCGTGGGCCGGGCCGACGTGATCTACATCCCCACTGACAACACCGCTGTCTCGGCCCTGGAGTCCGCAGTCAAGGTCTGTACCCAGAGCCGCCTGCCGCTCATCGTCGCGGATGTGGATTCGGTGGATCGCGGAGCCATCGCGGCCGTGGCCGTGGATTACTACAAGATGGGTTTGCAAACCGGCGACATGGCCTACAGGATTCTCGTGGAAGGCGTGGCTCCCGGCGACATGCCCGTGGAATTCCTTGAAGACCTCAACCTGCACGTCAACATCAAGGCGGCCGCGGCCATGGGCGTGACCCTGCCCGAAGCCACCATCGCCCGCGCGGCCAAGGTCGTCGAGTAGCCGCATTTGCGTATTTGACGCCAACAGTATACAAGGCGCGTTGTCCGCAACGCGCCTTGTTCGTTGTCGGGCTCACATGGTCCGCTTGCGGGCCGCAGACTTCGGGATGGAATATGACCACCTACGCACTCCTCGGCGCCATCGAGCAGGGATTCGCCTACGGCCTCATGGTCGTCGGCGTTTACCTGACCTTCCGGGTGCTCGATTTCCCGGACCTGACCGTGGACGGCAGCCTGCCGCTCGGCGCCTCGGTCTCGGCCGTGGCCATCACGGCCGGGCACTCCCCGGCCCTGGCCGTCCTCATGGCCTCTGGGGCCGGATTCATGGCCGGAGCCGTCACCGGCGTGCTCAACACCAAATTCCGCATTCTCCATCTGCTGGCCTCCATCCTGACCATGATCGCCCTCTATTCCATCAACCTGCGCATCATGGGGCGGCCCAACATGACCCTGCTCGGCCAGGACACGGTGGTGGATTGGTTCGCCTCAGCAAGCGGCCTCATGCCCCATGTCTCCACGCCGGTGCTCTTCGGCCTCGTCTGCGTGGTCGTCGTGGCCGTGCTCGTCTGGTTCCTGCACACCGAGCTTGGCCTCGCCTTTCTGGCCACCGGCGACAACAAGCAGATGATCACCAGTCAGGGCGTGAACACCGACACCATCATCATTTTCGGCGTGGGCCTGTCCAACGCCCTGGTGGCCGCCTCGGGCGCGCTGGTGGCCCAGAACCAGGGCGCGGCCGACGTCAACATGGGCGTTGGCACCATCATCGCCGGGCTGGCCTCGGTCATCATCGGCGAGACCGTGTTCGGCCACAGGACCATCACCCGCGCCCTCATCGCCGCCCTGCTCGGCTCCATCCTCTACCGCGTGGCCATCGCCCTGGCTCTGGGCCTGCGGCTGGGCGACTTCGCCATCACCCCGAGCGATCTGAACCTGATCACCGCGCTGCTGGTGGTCATCGCCCTGGTCATGCCCCAACTCAAGGCCAGGATGAAGCGCACCGTGGCCGGGAGGGCGAAATGATTACCATCACCGGCGTGACCAAGGCGTTCCACAAGGGCGACGTCAATGAAGTCGCGGCACTGACCAACGTCAGCCTGGACATGGCCGAGGGCGACTTCATCACCGTCATCGGCTCCAACGGCGCAGGGAAATCGACCTTTCTCAACGCCCTGGCCGGGTCGTTCCCCCTCGACACCGGGCGCATCGTGCTGGGTGATGACGATGTCACGGGCTGGCCCGAGCATCGCCGCGCCTCTCTCATCGGCCGGGTCTTCCAGGACCCGCTGCTGGGCACCTGCGCGGGCGCGTCCATTGAACAGAATCTGGCCATGGCGCTCAAGCGGGGCCAGCGTCGCGGCCTTGGCCTCGGCGTCAAGGCCGCCGACCGCGCCCTGTTCCGCGAGAAACTGGCCGTGCTGGGCCTGGGGCTCGAAGACAGGCTCAAGACCACCACCGGGTTGCTTTCCGGCGGCCAGCGCCAAGCCCTGACCATGCTCATGGCCACCATGGTGCGTCCCCGCCTGCTGCTCCTCGACGAGCACACCGCCGCCCTGGACCCCAAGACCGGGGCCATGGTGCTCGACCTGACCGCCGAGATCGTGCAGGCGCAGAACCTCTCGGCCCTGATGGTCACCCACAACATGGCCCAGGCCATCAGCCTGGGCAACCGGCTGGTCATGTTCCACCGCGGCGAGATCGTGCTCGACATCGCCGGCGAGGAAAAACGAAATCTCAAGGTCGAGGATCTGCTCCGCCGCTTCTCCGAGTTGCGCGGAGGCGAGGGCGTTTCCGACCGCATGCTGCTCTGCTAGGCTGCGCGCAGCCTGGGCTGGGGCCGCTGGCAAAAACCGTCCGACACATGTACATTGCAAACCCAAGGGAGGCCCACATGGCTATTGAACAGACCTTTTCCATCATCAAACCCGACGCCGTCGAGCGCAACCTCATCGGCGACATCCTCAAGATGATCACCGACTCCGGCCTGCGCATCAAGGCAATGAAGATGATCCACATGGACCGCGCCAAGGCCGAGGGCTTTTACGCCGTGCACAAGGAGCGCCCTTTCTTCGGCGAACTGGTGGACTACATGATCTCCGGCCCGGTGGTGGTCTCCTGCCTCGAAGGCGAGAACGCCATCGAAAAATACCGCGCCCTGATGGGTGCCACCAACCCGGCCGACGCCGCGCCCGGCACCATTCGCGCCGCCTTTGGCCAGAACATCCAGAACAACGCCTGCCACGGCTCCGACGGTCCAGACACCGCCAGGAACGAGGTGGCCTACTTCTTCAACAAGGACGAATTGGTGGGATAATGACCAGGAAAATCGGGTTCATCGGTGTTGGCAACATGGGCTCGGCCATTATCCGGGGGCTGGCCTCCCGCGATGTGGTCCTGCACGGCGTGGATCACGACAAGGCCCGGCTCCACGCCATGGTCGAGGAGGTCGGACTGATCGCGCACCATTCGGCCCACGACCTGGCGCGCGAGTGCGAGATCATCGTGGTGGCCGTCAAGCCCCAGCACGCGGAACCCGTGGTCAAGGAGATCGCCACTGAGCTTGACGGCTCCAAGTGCCTTGTCTCCATCTGCGCGGGCATCACCCAGGCCATGTTCAAGGACTGGACCGAGGGGCTGTGCCCGGTGGTGCGGGTCATGCCCAACATCCCTGCCTTGGTGAACGAGGGCGTCTTCGCCGTCTGCCTGGACGACAAGGACCTCTCCGACACGATGCACTCGGCCATCCCCGCCCTGTTCGAGGGCATCGGACAGGTCCACATCCTGCCCGAGAAGCTGTTCGACGCCTTCACCGGGGTCATCGGCTCCGGCCCGGCCTATGTCTTCTACTTCATGGAGGCGCTGGTGGAGTCGGCCGTGGCCCTTGGCCTGTCGCGGCCCCAGGCCACGCAGATGGTCAAGGGACTCTTCTCGGGCTCGGCCCGGCTGGCCGCAGAGAGCGACCTGTCCATCACCCAGCTTCGTGAGATGGTCACCTCGCCCGGCGGCACCACAGTCCGCGCCCTCACCCACTTCGACCGCCAGGGCGTGCGCGGCTCCATCATCGACGGGGCCTTCGAATCCTACCTGCGCAGCGTGGAGCTTGGCGAATAGGGCTCCCACCTGGATACAACGACACAAGGGCTCCGCGAGGAGCCCTTTTTCATGGCCCGCAGGACATGGAGACGGTCACATCGAAAGGACCGGCTTGACGGCGCAGACAAGCCCGGCCTATCGAAAAAAGATGGACAAAGCTAAACACGCCATGGGCACCCTGCCCTACCTCGTCATTGCCATTGTCACCTTTTTCGCCATCCAGTCCCTGGTGGTGGTGACGCATGAATTCACCCACAGCACCATGGCCTGGCTCCTCGGGGAGAAGCAAAGCCCGCTGGGCATCATCTGGGGCAATCCCCTGACCCTGACCGGGTGGGACGAAGGCGTGGAGTACATGCGGATGTTCGCCCAGGGACACACCCTTCATGCGGCCATCATCGGGTTCTGCCCGCTGATCATGCACTCCCTGGTCGTCGGCCTTGGCATCGGCCTCATGCGCGGGCACCAGCTTGCAACGAGGCCATGGGCGTTTCACGCGGTCTACTGGCTTGTGGTGGTCAATGTCATGGAACTGGTCGCCTATGTCTGGATGCGCGCCTTTGCCGACCATGGGGACATCGGCATCTTCAATCGCGCCACCGGCCTCTCGCCCTGGTGGGTTTTCATCCTCGGCTCCGCACTGCTTGCCTGGGCGCTGTGGCTCTTCTTCCGCCACGCCTTGCCCCGACTCCTGGACCTCTTTGCCCTGGATGACCGGGTGTCCGCATGGACCATGCTGATTCTGACCGCGTTCCTGATCTTCCTCTGGGGCAGCGGCATCCGCGTCATGCTCTACATCAGCGGGCAGCAGTGGATGTTCGGCCTCATTGGCGTGGCGGCCTTCACCGCTGCCGTAACGATCTTTCGTCCCGGGCGCAGCCGATAAGGCGCTACCTCTCCCGCTCAGAATCCGATCTAAAGGGCCCAGCGCAGGCAGCCCAGCACCGCGATGAAGAGCCATCCGGCCAGATGGCCCGAGGACTTGCACAGGCGGATGAGGGTACGCACCATCTGCCTGTCCCAGACCGCTCCGGCCGGGCCGAGCACGGGCTTGTCCTTGATCTCGCCGAAATAGACCGCCTTGCCCCCCATCTGACCATTCAGGAGCCACGCGGCGGCGGCCATTGGCCAGCCCGCATTGGGGCTCTCCACCCTGGCCGCGTCGCGGGCGAGGTTGGCCCGGGCCGCAGCGTGATCCAGGCCACGCCGCCAGCCCACGAGGATCATCACCCAGGCCGTGATCCGGGCTGGAATCCAGGCCAGCAGGTCGTCCGCCTTGGCCGCGCCGCGTCCGAGGTCGCGGAATCGCTCCGTGCGATAGCCCCACATGGAATCCATGGTGCTGACCGTCTTGTACGCCCACATGCCGCCCGGCCCCAGCAGGACGAGGTAGAACAGGGGTGCCACCAGCCCGTCGTTGAGGTTCTCGCTCACGGTCTCGGCCAGGGTGCGCCGCACCTCGTCCGGGGTCAGGGTTGAGGTATCGCGGCTGACGAGCATGGAGAGCGCGGCGCGCGCCCCGGGCAGGTCGCCGGTGTCGAGCAGCGCGGCCACGCGGTACGCCTCGCGCGCCAGACAACCCAGGGCAAGCCCGGCATAGGCCAGATACACGGCAATAAGCAGGCCCAGATACGGGATGGCCATGAGGAATTCGGCCACGCTCCAGGCGGCTGCGGGCAGCAGGATCACAGCGCCCCAGCCCGCCGCGCGCAGATCGATGCCCACCCGGCGGGCCGACGCCTCGTAGCGGTCAAGCGCCCGGCCGATGAGCCGGACCGGGTGCGGCAGACATTTGGGATCGCCGAACAGGGTGTCGAGAATCAGGGCGGCTGCGGGAACGATGAAGATGAAATGGATTTCCATGGTCCTGGTCCCGTTGGGCTCGATGTTTCGCGCGGGGCGCAAGGCCGCATGGAGCGGCGGAAAAAGGGGCCGTGAGAGCGAACTCTCCCGGCCCCTGTCATGCTAGTTTTCGAAGTAGGAGCGAAGCAGGGCGCTGCGCACGGGATGGCGCAGCTTTCTGAGAGCCTTGGCCTCGATCTGGCGGATGCGCTCGCGGGTGACGTTGAAGAGCTTGCCCACTTCCTCAAGGGTGTGGTCCGATTTCTCGCCGATGCCGAACCGCTTGCGCAGCACCTGTTCCTCGCGCGGGGTGAGGTCGGAAAGGACCGAGGCGATCTGCTCGCCGAGCTTGGTGGAGACCACCTCCTCGGCGGGCGCAGTGGCCTTCTTGTCCTCGATGAAATCGCCCAGGCTCGAATCCTCCTCGTCTCCGATGGGGGTCTCAAGGGAGATGGGCTCCTTGGCGATCTTGAGCACCTTCTTGACCTTCTCCAGCGGGTAGTCCATGCGCTCGGCGATCTCCTCGGGCGAGGGGTCGCGGCCAAGCTCCTGCACCAGATAGCGCGAGGTGCGGATGAGCTTGTTGATGGTCTCGATCATGTGCACCGGGATGCGGATGGTCCGGGCCTGATCCGCGATGGCCCGGGTGATGGCCTGGCGAATCCACCAGGTGGCGTAGGTGGAGAACTTGTAGCCGCGCTGGTACTCGAACTTGTCCACCGCCTTCATCAGGCCGATGTTGCCCTCCTGGATGAGATCCAGGAACTGAAGGCCGCGGTTGGTGTATTTCTTGGCGATGGAGACGACAAGGCGCAGGTTGGCGCGAATGAGCTCCTGCTTGGCGCGCATGGCCGAGAGGTTGCCGCGCTTGATGCGCCACAGCACTTCCTCCAGGTCGTGCACGGAGTGACAGCACTTGTCCTGCAGCCGGTGCATGATCTCCAGCTTGCCCGCCAGCATTTCCTTGAAGGAGAAGAACTCCTCCACGGTCAGGCCCAGGGTGTCGGCCGCCTTGACCGGATTCATGGTGCGGTCGTCCACCTGCCTGAAGAGCACCTCGATCTCCGCCTTGGTCTGGCCCACGGACAGAACATAGGCCGAGAGGTCGCGCTGGCAGTTGTGCATCTGGCGGACGTAGTCGTTGACCGTCTCGATGATGCGGTCGATGAGGGTCTTTTCGAGCTTGATGTCGCGCAGGCGGGTGACCACCTCGTCCTTGTAGGAGAGGATGTCCTTTTGCACGCCGTAGACGCGCTTGTCGGTCTGGGCGCAGTAATCGAGCTTTTCGTATATCTTGCGCTTCTTCTTGTAGAGTTTCTTGACCTCGTCGAGGAGGAAGATGACGCGTTGGCGCTGGTTCATCTCGTCCTCGCTCGGGTCGTCCTCCTCGATGGTCTTGACCACGTCCTTGAGCTTGACGCGGCCATCCTTGAGGTCTTCGCCCACCGAGATGAGTTCCTCCACGGCCACGGGCACTTCGACCAGGGAGTACAGGACTTCCATTTCGCCGTTCTCGATCTTCTTGGCGATGACCACCTCGCCCTCGCGGTCAAGCAGGGGCACCGCGCCCATTTCGCGCAGGTACATGCGCACCGGATCGGTGCTGCGCGAGGCGTAGTCTGCGGAGTCGTCGTCCTTGTCGGTCAGCTCAAGTTCCTTGTCGTCGGTCTCAAGTTTCTTGTCGTCTTCGTCGGAATCGACGAGGGCGATGCCCATCTGATCGAAGATGGCGTGAATTTCCTCCAGCTGTTCCGGGGTGTTGTAGTCGGAAGGCAGGGCCTTGCTCAACTCCTCGTATGTCAAGAATCCCCGCTGCTTGCCTTCGGCGATCAGGGTCTTGATCTGCTGGATTTCCTTAATGTTGCTCATCGTCCCTCCTGAGAGATTCTTCCAAGGCCCGAAAACACTCGTCTATCCGCTGCCTGTCGCCGCTGAGTTGCGCCTGATGCAGGGCCTCTTTGAGCTGCCGCCTGTTCTCTTTCTGCTGTCCAAACGCGATCTTATTGCAGATATGTTCCCATTCGTCCAGCAGTTCGCGTCCCGTGAGCGCGGATTCACGCACCTCCTCACGGCACCTGATATAGAAGCTCTTTTCCTGATCGTCCAGTTGGCTCACGATGTGGCCGTGCTGCGCATTGACGAGCTTCTCCCAGAGGGTGCCTGCCCACTGTGTGGCGAGGATGCGTCGGAATCCCCTTTCGACCAGCGCCGGGACATAGTCCGGGTACTGGATGGGAAATTTCAATAAATACCTGTCGTCCTTGTCTTCCTTGCCCACTGCGGGAAGCCCCTGGCCAGACTGGCCGCCCTGCCTAGTCCGCGCCGGACCGGCCTGCTGTCCCCGGGGCGCCCCGCCCGACCTGGGCGGGCCTGATACGCCCGCGTCGCGCCGAAAGTCGGCCTCGGACAGGCCGAGCCCCCCGGCAATGCGCGGCAGGTAGAAGGCGCGCAGCGACGGGTCCTGCAAGTCCGTCAAAAAACCCTTGGCCCAGGCCATGATCTCGCGCGGCGCATAATCGCTGCGCAGGGTGCTCATGCAGAAATCAAGGCCGTCCGGGGCCTGCGCTAGGCACACCTCGAAGCCCTCGGTGCCCTTGGTCTGGAGCAGGCTGTCCACGTCCTCTCCATCGGGCATGAGCACCACCCGGCAGGCCACGCCCTGCAACAGGATCATCCGGCTGCTCTTGAGCGCAGCCTTGCGCCCCGCCCCGTCGCCGTCAAAGACCAGATCGACACGCGAGCAGAATCCGGCCAACCGCTTGACCTGTTCCGGCGTCAGGGCCGTGCCCAGAACGCCGCAGGAGTCGGTGTAGCCGAACTGATGGAGCGAGATGACGTCCATGTATCCTTCGGTCAGCAAGGCCCGCTTGGAGCGGGTCATGGTGGACCTCGCCAGATTCAATCCGTACAGGTGGTCGCCCTTCTTGTATATCGGCGTATCCGAGCTGTTGAGATACTTGGGTTCCCCATCTGTAATGATTCTGCCGCCAAAGGCAATGACCCGACCCGATAAATTTTGAATGGGAAAAATGAGCCTTCCGCGAAACCTGTCGTAAATATTGCCTTTCTCGTTTTTCGACAAGAGCCCGGCATCAACACCTTGTTCCGGGGTCCGCCCCTTGCCCTTGAGAAAATTCCCGAGGCCTTGCCAATCGTCCGGGCTGTAACCCAGGCCGAATTTGGCGATGACGTCCGGGGTCATCCCCCGGTTTTCCAGGTAACGTCTGGCTGTCTCGCCCGCAGCCATGGTCAAGTTGCGCTGGAACCATGCGTTGGCCTCGTCGTGCATGTCGAGGAACAGGTTGGCCCGGGCCTTGCGCTCGGCCGCGTGCGGGTCGTGGGGCACATTGCCCAGATCCACCCCGGCCTCGGCGGCCAGCTGCTCCAGCGCCTCGCGAAACTCAAGGCCGTTAATGCGCGCGTAGAAATCAAAGACATCGCCCGACGCCTGACAGCCAAAGCAATAGAAGAAACCCTCCTCGTCGTTGACCGACATGGACGGCTTGGTTTCCTGATGAAACGGGCACGCGCCCATCCAGCGGCCCGAGACGGGCTTCAGATCCACATAGCGGCGTACGATGTCCGCGATGCTGATGCGGGCCTTGACGGCCTCCACAGCACTCCTGTCCATGTGCGCCTCCGCGCCGGTCGAAACCGGCTACTTGAGAGTTACTTCGGTCATGCCGTCGCCGCCCCGCTCCTCGTTGGCGAGGGAGAAGTCGGCCACGGCGGGATACTGCCGCAGATAGTCGTGCACCTCCCGGCGCAGGGCACCGGTCCCGCGCCCGTGGACTATCTCAAGCCTTCCCGCGCCCTTGCGCAGGGCGTCGTCCATGGCCCGTTCAAGCATGCTCAAGGCCATGTCCGCCCGGTTGCCCCGGATGTCCACCTCGACCACCAGATCGGACGGCGGGACCGGTGCGGAAATCCCTGTTCTGGGCGATGCCGTCCCGGGCGCGTCGGCCCGGGCCAGATGCTCGGCCCCGACCCACATGGCCACTCCGCCGAAATCCACCTTGGCCTGCTTCTTCCTGGCGTTCATTTCAAGCACGGTGCCGGACTTGTTCCAGGCCGGATACGACACGGCCATGCCCGCCACAATGTCGGCAAAGGCCAGGACTCCACCACTCTGCCCGACCGCCGATGCCACTGAGGACGCGGATACTTCCGACCCCAACTCCTCAATTTTTTCGCGCACCTCGGCCAGTTTCCGGCGCGTTTCCTTGCGGCCCAGCTTGTCCGCCTGCCACTGCCTGACAATGGCCTGGGCCTGGGCCTGAACATCCTTGAGCGCCTTGCCGCGCTCCTTCTCGAAACGCGCTTCGAGCTTGTCGCGCTTGTCTTCGAGCCTGCGCCGCTCGGCCCGCACGGCGTCCAGTTCCTGCTCGCGCCTGACAGCCATCTCGTTGAGACGGTCAAGCACAGAACTGGTGTCAGACCCGTCCAGCAGCAGGTAGCGCTCGGCGCGCTCCAGGATGATGGCGGGCAGTCCGTGCTCCCGGGCCACGTCCAGAGCGATGGACGCGCCTACCTGGTCGTAGGCCAGCCGGAAAAGGGGCCGCTTGGTCCCTGGATCGAAGAGCACGCTGGCCGCCCTGACTGAATCGGCCGCCATGGCGTATGCCTTGAGGGCCGGAAAATGCGTGGCGATGATCGAGGTGGTCCCGCGCTCCACCAGACTGTCCACCACAGCCTGGGCCAGGGCCGCGCCCTGGGTGGGGTCCGTGCCCGCGCCGAATTCGTCGAGGATGAAGAGCGTGCTGCCGCCCACCTGATCCCAGACCCGGCGCAGATACTTGATCTGCGCGGTGAAGGTGGAGACGTTCTCCTCCAGGCTCTGCTCGTCGCCCATGATCACGAAGATGTCCGTCCACAACGGAAGCACGCTCCCCTCGGCCACGGGCACCGGCAGACCGGCGAAGGTCATCAGGGCGATGAGGCCGAGGGTCTTGAGGCAGACGGTCTTGCCGCCCGCGTTGCCGCCGCTGATGATCAGCGCCTTCTGGCCGTCGAGCAGTTCGATGTCCACAGGCTGGACGCTGCCCTCGCTGAGGGCCAGCAGCGGATGCCGCGCCCGCAACA
The DNA here is from genome assembly GCF_030282845.1 of Pseudodesulfovibrio pelocollis. Taxonomy (GTDB): domain Bacteria; phylum Desulfobacterota; class Desulfovibrionia; order Desulfovibrionales; family Desulfovibrionaceae; genus Pseudodesulfovibrio; species Pseudodesulfovibrio pelocollis. The sequence goes on along the minus strand of NZ_JASTWE010000001.1, from coordinate 31,704 downwards.
GCTTCGGCTCTCCCTCCGGGGCAACCTCGATGGCCCGGCCGCCCAACGCGCTGCCCAGCGCCACCTTGGCCATGAGCACGTCCAGGGCGACCAGTCCGTCGTACGCACCGCCCACGCCGTCGCGCTCCTGGCGGACAAGCTCGGTGAGGAATTTGAGTATCTTGTACTCTTCCTCACGCTCCTCCCGCTTGAGTTCCTGGAGGCGGTTGTTGGTCTCCACCAGGAACATGGGCTCGAAATAGCAGGTCTCCCCGGTCTGGGAGTAGTCGTGGATGATACCCTTGATCTTGTTCTTGAAATTCGCCTTGAGCGGCAGCACGTAGCGGTCGGACGAGATGGTCATGAACTCGTCCTGGAGCGCCTGCCCCAGGCTCTCGGCCAGCACGAAGTCCTTGACCCGCTTGGTGCAGCGCTGGTGGATGGCCCGGATCTCCTGGCGCACTGCCAGCAGTTCCGGCGAACTGGTGTCGCGGATGTTGCCATCCGCATCCAGGCAGCGACCGATGCCCGAAACCGTCCGCGCAGGCCAAGGGTAGTCGAAGAGGGTCCGACCCAGGGCGTCCCAGCCCCGGTCCGTGAACCGCTCCAGGAATTCGCGGGCCTCGCGGGCCACGTCGAGCACCTGCTTGAGGGCGAACAGGGCGTCCTGGTCCAGGGCCGCGCCCGGCCCCTCAAGGTAGGCGATAAGCCCGTCAAGCTCGGGAAAGGCACGCATGACAAAGGCCGATTCCACGCTCCAGGCCGCGGCCTGATCCAGGAGGCCAAGGGCTTCCCTGACCCGATCAATATCCTTGAATGGTTGAAGATTCAGGCACGCGGAAGCCCCGGCGCCGGACACGGCGAAACCGGACAACGCCCCGAGGATTTTCGGGAACTCCAATACCTGAAACGATCTGGACTCCATGTGAGCCGTCTGTGTGGTTGGAAATTTAGGCGGAAAGCCGGGAGCGGACCAGGGCGCTGGCTTTCTTGCCGTCAACCTGTCCCTTGTGGGTGCCAAGCAGGGCCTGCATGACCCGGCCCATGTCCTGTATGCCGGCGGCACCGACCTCGGCCACGGCCCTGTCGATGGCGGCCGCAAGTTCGTCATCGCCAAGGGGGGTAGGCAGATAGCGCTCCAGTTCGACAAGCTCCTCGGCCTCGACCCTGGCCAGGTCGTCGCGTCCCGCCTTGGTGTACTGGTCGAAGGAGTCCTTGCGCTGCTTGACCTGCCGGGCGATGAGGTCGAGGACGTCGTCGTCCGTGACCTCGGTACCCTTGCCCTCGGCCATGCGCGTTTGTATGGCCGTCTTGAGATGCCTCAAGACGGCCACTTTAACCGTCGCTTTGGCCTTGTAGGCCTCAATGTAGTCCTGGTCCAACTTCTTGAGCAGACTCATGACTACATGCCGCGCACTTTGCGCATTTTCTTGGCAAGCCGCTTTTTGGCGGCGGCCTTCTTTTTCTTTTTCTGAACGCTGGGCTTCTCGTAATGCTGACGCTTCTTCAGTTCGGAAAGAATTCCGGCCTTCTCCACCTGCTTCTTGAAACGACGCAGGGAGATATCGAAGTTGTCGCTATCGTCCAAATAGACTCCGGGCAATGAAAATCACCTCCTCGGTGAACCGCCCGCTCCATGGCAGGCTGGCGAAAATAAGAAAAAATGCATACACCCTGTCATGAGGGATTGCAACCTTAAAAAGCCAAGGCAGCACAATCCCCGCGCAGGGGTAAAGCAAGCAGCCTGCCGGATTGGTTTCCGGCAGGCTGCGTCAAGGACTGTTCCGTCTAGTGCTGAGCCTTCTTGGCGTCACACCAGGACTTGACGATCGTGTAGGTCAGCCCGATGCCGATGACGGCCAGGACGATATACAGGACGCCGAAAAAGACGAAATGATCGGGCATCCACCAAGGGAGATCCTGGGGGAGCGGACTGTGAACGGTTTCACCGTGGATCATCATGAGAGATTTCCTCCAGGTTACTTAATGGCATCCTTGAGGAGCTTGCCGGGACGGAACTTGACCACTTTGGTGGCGGGAATCTTGATTTCCTTGCCAGTGCGGGGGTTGCGACCCACGCGAGCCTTGCGCTCCTCAACCACGAAGGTGCCGAAGCCGGTCAGGGTGAGCTTTCCTTCACTCACCAAGGTGCCTTCAACGCTCTCAAGGAAAGCGTTCAGGGCACGTTCGGCATTCGCTTTGGTCAGATTGGCCTTCTCAGCGATTTTGACAACCAACTCAGCCTTTGTCATCAGTCCTTCCTCCTCACTAAAATTACCTGACTATGGGGTGTGAGCGCGGCGGGCCCAGAGAGCCTCCCGCACTTCGAATCCGTAGCAACTCACTCAATGGGCTTTAAATGAACTTTTCGGCCATGTCCAGTGTGTTGGCCTCAAATTCAGAAAAAAACGAAGCCAGTTGGTGCTTCCGGGGGATTTCGGCTTCTCGAGGCGTCGGATGAACGCCCCTGCCCGCCTGCTGCGGAAAGCCCCGTGCCCCAAGGGATGGCGCTATTTTTCCCTGATCAGGGCCGAGAGTGCGCGAAACTGCCCTGGTGTCAGCGTCTCCGGCCGGGCCGAGGGAGAGATGGATTGTTGATCGAACCATGAGTCGATCTCCAGTGTCCACAATGGCTTGAGGATGGTCGAGAGTTGCTTGCGCCGCATCTGGAAGAGCATCTTGATGAGCCGGGCCAGCGCCTCGGGCGAGGCGGGCCGCTCCCCTGCGGGCCTCGGCGTAAAGGCGACCACGGCCGAGTCCACCTTGGGCCTTGGGCGGAACACCGTGGGCGGCACCTTGAAGAGATAGCGGGTGTCGGCGAAGTTGCGCACCCAGGCGGTCAGGCCTCCGTAGGCCTTGCAGCCCGGCTCGGCGGTCAGGCGCATGGCCACCTCGTGTTGGACCATGAACACGGCGCGCTCCAGGTTTCGCGTTTTTGATACGATGTCCCAGATGAGCTTGGAGGCGACGTTGTACGGCAGATTGCCAATTATCTTGTACGGCCCGGCCACATCGAGGGACTCCCACGGGAAGTCGAGGGCATCGGCCCGGACCACCTCGATGCGCGGGAACAGGTCCGTCAGCCTGTCGGCCAGGGTTTCGTCAAGCTCGATGGCCATGAGCCGTGATGCGGCGGACTCGGACAGCAGCCCGGTCAGCGCGCCCTGGCCCGGACCTATTTCAATGATAGTGTCTCCGGGGCCGGGGGCAATGGCGTCCACGATGCGGCGGCTGACATTGCCGTCGATGAGGAAGTTCTGGCCCAGGCTCTTCTTGGCCCTGTGGCGGAAAGTGTCGTCACGCATGCGTCCCCCTCCAAAGGGTCACAGACACCTAGCCCAAGCGGCCGCGCATGGCAACTCGCATTGACACGGACCGCGAATCGAACGTATGAATCGGCGGTATTTATTCAATGGAGGAAAGCATGAATCTTCGCGATTTCGTCCGGGACATCCCCGACTACCCCAAGGAAGGCATCGTCTTCTTCGATATCACCCCGATCTTGAGCGATCCGCACGCCTTTCGCCACACCGTGGACTGTCTGGCCGAGAGATTCAAGGACTGTGGGGCCACCAAGATAGTGGCCGCCGAGGCGCGGGGTTTCATCTTCGGCGCGCCGCTGGCCTATGCGATGGGCATCGGTTTCGTGCCGGTACGCAAGCCGGGCAAGCTGCCCTACAAGAGCCGCTGCGTCACCTATGACCTCGAATACGGCACCGACACCCTGTGCATGCACGAGGACGCCATCGCCCCGGGCGAAAAGGTCCTCGTCATCGACGACCTGCTGGCCACCGGCGGCACGGCCGAGGGCATGCTCAAGCTGGTCCGCGAGGCGGGCGGCGACATCGTGGGCTGCGGCTTTGTCATCCAGTTGGGCTTTCTGGACGGACCCCGCAAGATGAAGGATTCCGGTCAGGAGCACTGCTTCCTGCTGGAACTGGACTAGGAGCGCGTCATGATAGGCATCATCGGCGGCAGCGGCCTGGACAACCCCGACATCCTGCGCGATGCCCGCGACGTGGAGGTGACGACCCCCTTTGGCAAACCTTCGGCCCCGCTTCACCGGGGAACCATCGCCGGGCGCGATGTGATACTCCTGGCCCGCCACGGTCGGGAGCACACCATTCCCCCCACCTACGTCAACTACCGGGCCAACATCAGCGCCCTCAAGGACGCCGGGTGCGAGTGCGTCATCGCCACCACGGCCTGCGGCTCCCTGCGCCAGGAGATCGGCCGGGGGGATCTGATCATCCTCGACCAGTTCATCGACTTCACCCGGCTGCGCCATGTCTCGTTTCACGAGACCTTCCCCCCCCACGAACCGGTGCACACGGGCATGGCCGAGCCTTTTGACGCCGCGCTGCGCTCACGGCTCATCAAGGCCTGCGAGGGGCTGGGCGTGGTCCATCACAAAGTCGGCACGGTGGTGACCATCGAGGGTGCGCGCTTCTCCACCCGGGCGGAGTCCAACATGTTCCGCATGTGGGGGGCGGACGTCATCAACATGAGCGTCGCGCCAGAATGCATCCTGGCCAACGAGGCGGGCATCCCCTACGCCGCGGTGGCCATGAGCACGGACTACGACTGCTGGAAGACCGACGAACCGCCGGTCTCCTGGGATGACATCATCGAGGTGTTCCGCGGCAATGTGGAAAAGGTCACCTCGGTCCTGACGGAAACCATCGCGTCCATGGACTGATTCCGTGCCCCTCATCCGGGCGCGAAAACGAAAAAGAACGGCAAAAAACTTGACAACACCCGCCCCGGGTGCATATCGAATGCTGCTCTTGCACCAACACTAGATTTTTATGCCACCGGCATATTCCAAGCCGCATCATTATTAGGAGGAAGCCACACCATGGCCAAGAAGACCCCGATTTCCCTGGAAGGTGCCGTCATGACCGACGCCGGTCTGAACTACAAAGGCGTCATCATGGAGCCCGTCATCGAAAAGTGCGAAGGATGTGAGCGCATCGTTCCCTTTGAGAGCAGCAACTACTGCCCCAGCTACGCCAAACCCTCCGCCAAGTGGGCCAAGGGTGCCTGCAACTTCGCCACCCACACCCGCAACGAGGCGGGCAAGGGCGGCAAGGCCAAGGTCAACCCGCTCAAGGCCTCCAAGCGCGCCGCCCGCGGCCGCTAGGCGAGACAGGTATTCGTCAGGGCGGGGCTTGTCCCCGCCCTTTTTTGTTTGTGCCGGTTCCCGGCCAGACCGCCTGCCGGTATTCCGGGCCAGCCGCCCCGCGCGCCGATCACGGAGGAATCATGGACGCCCTCTTCGCAGCCCTCGATGGACAGACCGAGACCGTGTACGATCTCCAGCGCCGCCTGACCGCCATCCCGGCCCTCGGACCCAAGAACGGCGGCGATGGCGAAAAGCAGAAGGCCGAATTCCTCATGGAGTATGTCAAATCCATGGGCATCGGCGATGTCCGCGAGTTCCGCGCCCCGGACGACTCCGTGACCTGCGGCTACCGGCCGAGCGTGGCCGCCGTTATTCCCGGCAAAGACACGTCCCGCACCCTCTGGGTCATTTCCCACACCGACATCGTGCCCCCGGGTGACCTCGCTCTCTGGAAGACCGATCCCTACATCCTCGAGCGCGACGGCGACACCCTCATCGGGCGCGGCGTGGAGGACAACCAGCAGGGCATCGTCTCCTCCCTCATCGCGGCCCGGGTGCTGCTTGATCAGGGTGTGACGCCGGAGATCAACTTCGGCATGCTCTTCGTGGCCGACGAGGAGACAGGCAGCATCAAGGGGCTCGATTATCTGGTGCGCGAGCACACCGACATCTTCTCCCCCAACGACCTGTTCCTGGTGCCCGACTTCGGCGAGCCGGACTCGGGCATGATCGAGGTGGCCGAGAAGTCCATGTTCTGGCTCAAGATCATCATCGAGGGCAGACAGTGCCACGCCTCCACCCCGGGCCAGGGCATCAACACCCTGGTTGCCGCCGCAGACTTCATCCTGCGCATCAGGGAGCTTGAGCGCATCTACGACGCCGAGGACCCCATCTACGATCCGCCCCGCTCCACCTTCCAGCCCACCAAGAAGGAGGCCAACGTGGAGAACGTCAATACCATCCCAGGTCGCGATGTCTTTTATGTGGATTCCCGGGTGCTGCCGATCTACGACCTGGACGACGTGCTCGAGACCATCAAGGAGTTCGGCCGCGAGGTGGAAAATGTTCACGGTGTGACCGTCTCCTACGAGCGGACCATGTACGAACAGGCCGCCCCGGCCACTCCGGTGGACAGCGAGATCGTCCAGCGGACCCTGGCCAGCGTGGTCAAGGTGTACGGCTCCACGCCGCGCCTGGTGGGCGTGGGCGGCGGCACCGTGGCAGCCTTTCTGCGCCGCCGGGGCTTCAACGCCGTGGTCTGGGCCACCCTGAACCACAACGCGCATCAGCCCAACGAGTGGTCCTCCATCAAGAACACCATCGGCGATGCAAAAGTCATCGTGGACATGCTCCTCGCCAGGGAGTGAGCGCGGAGCGCATGCAGCGAAAAGAGCCGTTTCCGGACAATTTCGACATGGTGGTCGTGGGCGCGGGCCACGCCGGATGCGAGGCGGCCATGGCTGCCTCGCGCCTTGGCCTGTCCACCCTGCTTTTGACCATCAACCTCGACCGTATCGGGCATCTCTCCTGCAATCCGGCCATCGGCGGACTGGCCAAGGGGCACATGGTCAAGGAGATCGACGCCCTGGGGGGCATGATGGGCTTGTGGGCCGACGCCGCAGGCATCCAGTTCCGCATCCTCAATACCCGCAAGGGCCCGGCCGTGCGCTCCACCCGGGCCCAGATCGACCGCGCCGAGTACATGCGCGTGGTCCAACGCTCAATCTTCGGCCAGGACAGGCTCTGGGTCTTCCAGGACACGGCCGATGCCGTGCTGGTGGAAAACGGCCGGGCCTGCGGCGTGCGCACCCACCTTGGCGAGACCATCCGCTCCCGGGCCGTGCTCCTGACCACCGGCACCTTCCTGCGCGGCCTCATTCACGTTGGGCTCGAACATTTCAGCGGCGGCCGCATGGGCGACCCGGCGTCCGGCCCGCTCTCGGACAACCTGCGCGCCATCGGCCTTGAGCTGGGCCGCCTGAAGACAGGGACCACCCCGAGGCTGCTCCGGGCATCCGTGGATTTCGACCGCATGGAGATCCAGCCGGGCGATGACCCTCCACAGCCCTTCAGCTTCCGCAATACCAGCGTGCCGCTGCCTCAGATTCCGTGTCACCTGACCTATACCAACCCCGAGGCCCACGAGGCCATCCGTTCCGGCTTCGACCGCTCGCCCATGTTCACCGGGGTCATCGAGGGCACGGGCGCACGCTACTGCCCATCCATCGAGGACAAGGTGGCCCGATTCCCGGACAAGGATCGCCACCAGATATTTATCGAGCCCGAGGGACTGGACCATCCCGAAGTGTACCCCAGCGGCATCCCCACCAGCCTGCCGTTCGATATCCAGAAGCGGATGATCGCGGCCATAGCCGGGCTGGAAAAGGCGCAGATCGTGCGCCCCGGCTACGCCATCGAGTACGACTACGCGCCCCCCACCCAGCTCGACCCCACCCTGGAGACCAAGCTCCTGCCCGGTCTCTATCTGGCCGGGCAGATCAACGGCACCTCGGGCTACGAGGAAGCCGCCGCCCAAGGGCTGTGGGCCGCCCTCAACGTGGTCTGCCGGGCTACAGGGCGCGCACCGTTCCTGCTGCGGCGCGATCAGGCCTACATGGCCGTGCTGGTGGATGATCTGGTGACTCGGGGCACCCTGGAGCCGTATCGCATGTTCACCTCCCGGGCCGAGCATCGGCTGCTGCTGCGCGAGGGCAACGCGGATGAGCGCCTCACCCCGACGGGCCGCGAGATCGGACTGGTGGACGACAATCACTGGCGGCTTTTCACCGCAAAGCGGGACAGGCTGCGCAGCGTGCTCGACGCCCTGCGGACCATCCGGGTGCGGCCCGACGCGACCAATCGCGGGATCATGGAGCGCATCGGCGCGGCCGTGCCGGGCAAGGCCGTGGAACTGGCCGCCCTGCTTCGCCAGCCCCAGGTGGACATCCGAAGCCTGACCCCCTTTCACCCGGAGCTGGCCAACATGGAAGACGATGTCCTGACCGAGGCCGAGACGCGCATCCGCTACGAGGGATACCTGGTCAGGCAGGAGGAACTGGTGGCCCGCTCCAGGCTGCTTGAGGACGTGGCCCTGCCCGTTGACATGGACTACGCCGCCGTGGCCGGGCTGACCCGCGAGGTGGTGGAAAAACTGACCGCCATCCGGCCACTGACCCTCGGACAGGCTGGACGCATCTCCGGCGTCACCCCGGCGGCCCTGGCCTGTCTCGAAATCGCCCTGAAAAAACGCGGCCTCCTGTAACGCGACTTGCTCCCGCAAGTATTGACAGGGAGCACCGGGCAGACTAATTCTGATTGTGCAATCATTCCCGCATGCAGGACTTCATCCTGCCGCAGGGAGACCGTAACCGAAACTTATTTCTAAGGAGTCTGGTCTTGGACGAAGGGTCTGACAGTCGAATATCCAACCTTTTCAAAAAAATTTTCGGCTCCAACGGGCAACAGCTCGAAGAGCACATCCTCGATGCCAAAGCCGAAGGCGAGCTGGAGAGCGATGAAGTCTCCATGCTCTTGAACATTCTGGATTTCGACGAGAAATCTGTCTCTGAAATCATGGTCCCGCGCACAGACATGGCCTGTGCCGACGCGACCAGCACTGTCAGCGACATCGCCGACATCATCATCAATCAGGGCGCGCACTCCCGGATACCCATCTACAAGGACACCCGGGACCACATCCTCGGCGTCGTGCATGCCAAGGACCTGCTCAAGCCGCTGCTCAAGGGGCGCGGCGACATGCCCGTAACCAGCCTGATGCGCGCGCCTTTCTTCATCCCCGAGGAAATGCGCCTGGATCAGGTACTGGCCACCTTCAAGCACGAGAAGCTGCACATGGCCATCGTCCAGGACGAATACGGCGGCACCTCGGGCATGGTCACCATGGAGGACGTGCTGGAGGAGATCGTGGGCGAAATCTCCGACGAGTACGACCAGGAGCGGCCCGACGAGGTGCTGGAGATCGAGCCCGGCGTGTTCGTGGTCTCAGGCCGCGCCCTGCTCGACGAGGTCAGCGAAAAATGTGCCCTGCCCCTTGAAAGCATGGAGGTGGACTCCATCGGCGGATTCATCGCGGCCATGGCCGGACGCATCCCGCACGAGGGCGAGATATTCACATTTGACAGCAGGAAGTTCACCATCATCAGGTCAGACGACAGGCAGATCTGGTCCATCCGCATAGAGCCCGCGGAAGGCTGACGTGCCCACCCTCGTCCTGCTAGCCACCCTGGGGGCCTGGCTCGGCTTTGCCAATCCCCTGTTGCACCTGCCCCTGGCGGCCCTGGCCTTTCCGCTGGGGCTCGCCTGGATAGGCCTGCGCGCCACCTCGGGCCGCCGCGCCTTCCGCACCGGCTGGCTGGCCGGAACCCTGGCCGCCACGGGCTGCTTCTACTGGATGGTCATCCCCGTTCAGCTCTACGGTGGCCTGCCCTGGTATGTGGCCCTACCCTGTCCCGCGCTGCTGGCTGCGGTCATCGCCATATATTACGGGCTCTTCTCCCTGGCCATGCACCACGCTGGACGGTTCGTGACCGGCGTTCCCCTGTGCCTGCTGGCCGGGCTTTCCTGGGCATCTATGGAAATGCTCACGGGCGTGGTCCTGTCTGGGTTTCCCTGGATGAACCTCGCCGCAGCCTTCGCGCCCTGGCCCTTTGCCGTGCAGGGGGCGGCCGTCATCGGCGCCTACGGCCTCTCCGGCCTGCTGGCCGCCCTGGCCGTGGCCTGGCTGTTGTACTCCACCTATCGCTCCGCCCTGATCCTGGCCGTGGCCCTGACCCTCGGGCTGACCGGCTTCGGCCTGCACCGGGTGTCCACCCACGAAACCGGGCCAGCCGAATTCACAGTCTCCATGGTCCAGGGCAATGTGGACCAAAGCCACAAGTGGGAACCCGACCTGCAACGGGAGACCATCGAAAAATACGCAGACCTGACCCTGCGTGCCATCCGCGACCACGCGCCCACGCTGGTGGTCTGGCCCGAGACGGCCGCGCCCTTCTATCTCCAGGAGCCCGGCCCCCTGAGCGACGCGGTGCGCTCCCTGGCCCGCGACACGCGCACCCCCATCATCACCGGCTCGCCCGCCTACCGCGTCACCGACATGGAGCGCGGCACCTATGTGCTCTACAACCGGGCCTGGCTGGTGGACGACGCGGGCCGCATACTCAGCTCCTACGACAAGGAGCACCTCGTGCCCTTCGGGGAATACATGCCCCTGGAGGAATGGGTGCCCTTCGAGAAGCTGGTCCAGGCCGTGGGCGACTTTGTACCGGGAACAGGAAATCGTCCCCTGATGGTGGACACCGTTGCCCTGGGGGTGCTCATCTGTTATGAAGGCATCTTCCCGGAGCTTGCCCAGAAACAGGTGGCGAGGGGAGCCACGGCGCTCCTCAACCTGAGCAACGACGCATGGTTCGGCGACACATCGGCCCCCAGGCAGCACCTGAACCTGACCGTGCTCAGGGCCGTGGAGCAGGGCCGCTGGCTGGTCCGCTGCACCAACACCGGCATCTCCGCCTTCATCGACCCGGTGGGGCGCATCGCGGCCAGGGGAGCCCAGTTCGAGGCCGAGACCCTGAGCCACGCCATCGCGCCGATGAAGGGGACCACCCTCTTCCACAAGGCATACCCCTGGATCGGCCCGGGCATCCATGCGCTGACCATGCTCGGCTTTGTCCTGGTCGGCCTGCGTGCGAGAAAACAAAGGAAAGGATAACGCGACTCATGCTTGAATACCATGAACTCAAGACCGTCTCCGCAGGGCTCATCGACAAGTTCGAGACGCTTTGGGGGCGGCTTTGACTATGCCCAGACCAAATCCCGCCTCGACGACATAGAAAGGCAGCTCTCCCTGCCCGGTGCCTGGGACAAGCCCGGCACCCTGACCCCCCTGCTGCGCGAAAAAACCCAGCTCGCCGACAAGCTCGCCCTGTACGACAGCCTCGTCCAGGCCAGGGCCGACATGGAAGAGTGGATCGAACTGGCCAATGAGTCGCGCGAGGAAGAGGCCCTGAGCGGCCTCGACGCCCAGATCGACGTGTTCGAGGAGCGGCTGGTGACCATCGAGATGGCCACCATGTTCGCCTTCGAGCATGACAAGAACAACGCCATCCTGGAAATCCACCCCGGTGCTGGCGGAGTCGAGTCCCAGGACTGGGCCGAGATGCTGCTACGGATGTACAATCGCTATGCCGAGCGCAAGGGGTTCCAGGTCACCCAGCTCGATTACCAGCCGGGCGAGGAAGCGGGCGTCAAGAGCGTGACCCTTCAGGTGGAAGGGCTCTACGCCTACGGCCTGCTCAAGGGCGAAACCGGCGTTCACCGCCTCATCAGGATATCGCCCTTTGACTCCTCGGGCAGGCGGCACACCTCGTTCGCCTCGGTGGATGTCTACCCGGACCTGGACGATGACATCGAGATCGAGGTGCGCGACGAGGACCTGCGCATCGATATCTTCCGCTCCAGCGGCCCGGGTGGCCAGAGCGTCAACAAGACCAGTTCGGCCGTACGCATCACCCACATTCCCACCGGCATCGTGGCCCAGTGCCAGAACGAGAAATCCCAGCACCGCAACAAGGCCACGGCCCTGCGGCTGGTCAAGGCCCGGCTCTACGAGCAGGAACTCAAGAAAATCGAGGAGAGCCGCAGGCAGGACTATCAGGCCAAGGGTGCCATCGCCTGGGGCAGCCAGATCCGCACCTACACCCTCCAGCCCTATCGGCTGGTCAAGGACCACCGGTCCAACAGCGAGACCGGCAACGTGGACGCCTTTCTGGACGGCGATCTCGACGCCATGATCAGGAATCACCTTCTCTTTGTCCACTCCCAGGGAAAGCATGACTAACATACCCGAAGAGGCGATCATCGCCGAACTGGCAGAACTTCAGGCCGAACTGCGCTGCGCCCAGAATCCCGATGGAAACCCGTCGGACGCGGTGTGGGTGTTCCGCCTCATCGAGGGACTGACCCATGACCAGTGGCAGGCCCTGGCCGACAAGCACCACCTGCGCCAATGGCTCACCCTGCCCCTTGACGGCGACTCCTTTCCCCACCTGAAGTGGTTCCAGGCGACACTGGAACGACTGGCCCACCAGACCGAGCACGACCCCCTCACGGGGCTGGCCAACCGCCGTGCCTTCGACCGGGTAATGGACAGCGAGATGGAGCGCACCAAACGCGCCCGCACCCCTCTCTCCCTGGCCATTTTCGACCTCGATGACTTCAAGCGCATCAACGACACTTACGGCCATCAGGCTGGCGACGAAGTCCTGATCACCTTTGCCGACAGACTCAAGCAGACCACGCGCCGCTACGACCTCGCCGCGCGCTTCGGGGGCGAGGAGTTCGCCCTGGTCATGGCCGGTTCGGGCGTGGTCAAGGCCCAGCGGCTGCTGGAGCGGCTGCTGGCCGAGTTCCGGGCCGTGCCCTTTTGCGATCCCGCCGGAGGCCCCCCCTTCCACGTCACCTGCTCCGTGGGCCTGACCTGCTTCAAGGGAGCCGTGGACATGGAGCCTGCGGAGCTGGTGCGTCTGGCGGACGAGGCACTCTACGAGGCCAAAAACGCGGGCAAGGATCAGGTCAGGGTCTCCAGACTCCCCTTTGCCGACAACGTCCCAAGCGACACGCTGGTCCACGCAAACGAAAAGCAATTCCTGTTCGGCGGGAAATAACGGAGACAGGACATGAACCGCAACAACACGCTGAGTCTTTCCGTCATGAGCGGCAAGGGTGGTGTCGGCAAGACCAACATCATCCTCAATCTCGGCTATGCCCTGAACATGGAGCGCATGAAGGTCATGCTCATGGACTGCGACCTGGGGCTGGCCAACCTCGACGTGCTGCTCGGCATCTCGCCCGAGCGCAACCTGCACGACCTGCTCCAAAGCGGCGTGGACACCGAGGACGTGCTGGTCTGCATCGAGGAGGGGTTCGACATGCTGCCCGCCACCAGCGGCATTCCCGAATTGGTGGAAATGGACGAGGATCTCCAGGACATCCTGTTCCGCAAGCTGATCAATCTGGCCGGAGAATACGACTATCTCATGCTTGATCTGGGCGCGGGCATCAGCAATACGGTGCTCTCCTTCGCCACCCTGCCCCAGCTGCGCATCGTGGTGGTCACGCCCGAGCCCACGTCGCTGACCGACAGCTACGCCATGATCAAGGTCCTGGCCACTCAACGCGGCATCAAGGATTTCCTGGTCATCGTCAACCAAGCCACCTCATCGGCCGAGGCTGCCCAGACCTTCGAGAGACTGGCTGCTGCCTGCCGGAATTTCCTCGGCATCGAACTGCGCAACCTCGGCTTCATCCATCAGGACCGGACCCTGGTCGAGGCGGTTCGGCGGCAGACACCGCTCATGAAATTCGCCCCGAACTCCCCGGCAGGCAAAGATATTTCTGCTATTGCCAAGAAGATCATGCGCTACCGCGAGGACAATCGTGAGCGCATCTCGGGCCGCCCCATCCTCAAGGACTTTCCATCGTTGTGACAAATGAAATAAGGGGTTGACGAAAAGAGTCATTTTTTGGCATAGTTAGTTGGGATTATCCAGGAGAATGAGTTTTTGATTCCGTCCGGGCCGAATTGTCGGCCCAAGGCAAACCCAATGTTTCAGGGGGAAACCATGAACAAGAGCGAATTGATCAAGGCTCTTTCCGAACAGAAGAAAATGCATGTGGACGACGCCACCAAGGTGGTCGGCGCCTTCGTCGATTCGATCAAGGAAGCGCTCTTGCGAGGCGACCGGGTCGAGATCAGGGGCTTTGGCAGCTTCAAGATCAAGGACTACGAAGGATACACCGGGCGCAATCCCAAGACCGGCAGCGTGGTGCAGGTCCGCTCCAAGAAACTGCCCTTCTTCCGTCCTGGCAAGGAGCTGAAGGAATACATCAACAACTAGATGCGGCGATTTTTCCTCTGCCTGCTGCTGTTGGCCGGGCTGCTTCAGGGCACCGCCGCGCAGGCGCAACCCGTTTTGACCATATTCTACACGGCCAACACCTACGGCACGGTGCGGCCATGTCCATCCTGAGGCGGGCGAACCCTGGGAGGCGTGGCCCGGCGGGCTACATATTTTTTTGACCTGCAATCAACGGAATCGCCCAGGCTCCTGGTCGCGGGCGGATGGGAATTCATGAACCCCGACGGCTCCATGCCCGATCCCCGCATTGTCGAGCGGCTTATCACGGCCTTTGGCATGATGCCCTACGACATCGGGCTGATCGGCCGCTTCGAGGCGGAAAATCTGGCCCGCATGGGCCTTGAGTCCGAGCCCTTCAGGCAGACAGCCGAGGCCGCACCCTACATCGTGCTTGAGACTACGGCCGGAGACAGGATCGGATTCCTTCGCCTCCCTTCCCTGCCCATGGGCAAGGACATCCCGTCCAAGGACATGATAGAGGCCATATCCCGCAAAATCGAGCGCGAGCGCGAATCGGTGCGCCTGCTGGTGGCCCTGTCCGACTGGGGCTGGATTGGCGAGCGGGAATATCTGGCCCAACGGCCGCGGTTCGTGCCGGACATCCTGCTCGGGAGCGGGCGCGGATCGGGCGTGAACGGCCGCATCGAGGCAAAGGGGCGCTGCGTCTGGGTTCGTCCCTATGACAAGGGACAGACCGTGAGCGAGGTGCGCGTCCTCGCATGGCCTGATCGCTCGGGCGATTTCCGGTGGACGGAGCCGGGCAGCATCGTTCCCGTGACCGTGGGGCTTGGCGATGATTATTTCGACAATCCGGAAGTGGGCGCAGTGCTTCAGTAGCCGCGCCAGCCGGGACAGATACCCAGGAGGAGATGTTTTATGATACTCAGAGGAGCGTTCACAGCTCTCTCTACGCCGTTCCGGGACGGGGCCGTTGACGAGGCCACCTACCGGGACTTCATCGAGTGGCAGATCGACCAGGGCATCGACGGCCTGGTCCCCTGCGGCACCACCGGCGAAGCCGCCACCCTGAGCCACGAGGAGCAGGGCCGCATCATCCGCATCTGCGTCGATCAGGTCCGGCGGCGCGTGCCGGTCATCGCCGGTGCGGGTTCCAACAGCACCCGGGAGGCCATCGAGCTGACCCGGCTGGCCAAGGAAGCCGGCGCGGACGCCACCCTGCAAATCACGCCCTACTACAACAAGCCGACCCCGGAAGGACTGATCGCCCACTTCAAGGCCATTGCCGCCGAGGTGTCCATCCCCATGGTCATCTACAACGTACCAGGCCGTACCGGGTTGAATCTGCTGCCGCCGGACCTCAAGCGCATCGTGGACGCGGTGCCCCAGGCCATCGCGGTCAAGGAGGCCACGGGCAACATGTGCCAGGCCGCCGAGGTCATCGAATGCTGCGGCAAGAGCTTCCAGCTGCTTTCCGGCGACGACTTCACCGTGCTGCCCCTGCTCGCCGTGGGTGGCCAGGGCGTCATCTCCGTAGTCTCCAACATCATGCCCAAGACCATGAGCGACATGTGCCGCCTGTTCATGGAAAAGGACCATGACGGCGCCCTCAACCTGAGCCTGAAGATGGCCCCGGTCAACCGCGCCATGTTCGTCGAGACCAACCCCATTCCGGTCAAGACCTCGCTCAAGCTCATGGGCATCTTCCCCACGGCTGAGTTCCGGCTGCCCATCGTGCCCCTTCGCGACGAGAACCTGCCCAGGCTCGAAGCCGTGCTCAAGGATGCCGGGCTGATCTGATTCCCAGCCACACGACGCCGCTTCGGGCGGGGCCGGTGCGCACCGGCCCCGCCCGTTTTTTTGCCTAGCCCATTGTCGAAAATGCCCCCTCCTGCGCTGCACGCCACGGACTTGTGCCCAATATCACAATCCCCTGTCGACAACCGGCCGGACGCGCACGAAAAAGCCCGCCAGCACAACGCTGGCGGGCCTGACTTTGCGCAATACCCAACAGGATTTGTCGGCCCTTAGGCCTTGAAACCCTTCTCGAAGCAGGGAACGACCTGCTTCTTGCGGCTCATGACGCCGTCGAGCCACACGGACTTGCCCGTGGCCTTGACGCCAAAGGACTTCTCGACCACGGAAGGATCGTCGGACGCGATGAGCATCTCGGTGCCTTCCTTCATGATGTCGGTCAGCAGCAGGAAGACGGAGTGGCGGCCATCGGCCTTGACCTTCTCGATCTCGGCCTGCAGGGCGGCCTTGTGGGCGTCGAGCATGGACAGGTCAACCACTTCCAGCTGGCCGATGCCGACCTTCTTGCCGGACATGTCGAAGTCCTTGTAGTCGCGGAAGACCAGGGACTCGGGAGAAGCACCGTCAACGGCGGACTTGACCTTGAACATTTCCATGCCCAGAGCCATGACATCCTTGACACCGGCGATCTTGGCCAGGGCGTCCACGGCGACCTTGTCGGCGTCGGTGGTGGTCACGGACTTGAACATGACGGTGTCGCTCAGGATGGCGCACAGCATGATACCGGCGATATTGGCCGGAACCTCGACATTGTAGAAGTCGTACATGCTCTTGATGACGGTGGCGGTACAGCCCACGGGCCAGACCCACATCTCAAGCGGGTTGGGGGTGGTGACGTCGCCCAGCTTGTGGTGATCGACAACGGCGACCAGCTCGCCCTTGTCCAGGTTGTCGATGGTCTGGGAGATGTCGGTGTGGTCGACGAGGATGATCTTCTGATCGGTGGCGTCGGTCACGATGGCAGGAGCGGAGAGGCCGAACTTCTTCAGCACGAACTCGCTCTCGGGAGCGATGGCGCCCTGGGTGATCGCCTTGGACTCCATGCCGCGCTTGGTGAACAGGTCGGCGACAGCGATCGCGGAAGCGACGGTGTCGGTATCGGGGTTCTTGTGTCCTACAACCAAAATTGCCATATCAAGTCCTCCTAATCTGTTTTGTCCTGAACTCAGGATGGTACGCACTCAAAATAGAATGTGAGGAATATCACAATCAACTCCGGCTGCCAAGCTAAAAGCGAGACCACAGGGTGAAAAACATGAAAAGGATTATTCCGGCAGCGAGAAGGGCATAGGCGCGCCTGACACGAAGCGCCATGAGCCCGCCAAGGGTGGCCGCCACCCAAAGATAGGGCCAGGTCACGCCCAATTTGGTGAAGAGAGAGGGATTGAGGGAGAAAAATATCTCGAAAAAGTACACGAGCACAAGCATGGCAGCGTAGAAGGCGAGGCCCGAATAGACAAAGGTCCGGCCCACCGAGCGCATGACGATGAGGGATGGCAGGCGCGGCGAATCCGGGTTACGCACCCAGGTGAGCAGCTTGTTGTAGTTGACCTGATCCCGCTCCCGCAGCAGGGCCTCAAGCCTGGTGCCCAGCCACGCCAGGGGCATGGAGGCGAAGAGGACGAAAAGGATGCGCCCGGGGTGATCGAGACCGAAGAAGGTCGTCAGCGACAGGGCCGCGAAGGTGGCCACGGTCAGGTGTGGGGGAATGTAGGTGCCCACCGGGATGAGGTCGAGCCAGAACAGCTCGAAGAAGATGGCGATACACAGGCTCGTCTCCACATCGCCCGTGGCCAGCCCCCAGAACAGGCCGATGACCAGAGGACGCTCAAGCAACCCGATGGTCAGCGAGAATCGGAACAGGGAAAACAGGGCAAAAAAAAAGCGACCACGGCGAACCAGAGGAAGGGATTGGACAGGGCCATGACTAGAACCTCACCTGCACGGGATCATTGGGCACGCAGCGGAAATCCAGCGTCACGCCCTTGCGCGACAGGTGCCTGAGGCATCCCTCGTCATCAATGGACAGGGCCACGCTCGGCGATATCTGCCGCTTGCCCGGACTGTAGTGGACGTTGCCGATGTTCAGCACCTCGAAGGCGAAGCCGCAGTCATAGGCGCGTCTGGCGTCTGCGCAGTTTGAGAAGAGGACCAAGATGGACACCCTGTCGCGGCTCGCACCAAGGTCCGCCAGGGTCTCCACCACCGCCTCCACCTCGACGAAGGTGCTGGTGATGGTCTGGGGAATGGCCAGGGACATGATCTCCTGCTGGAGGATGTCGTCGGCCAGATGGTCGTTGGCCACGACGACCATGGTCGCGCCCGTATAGGGCAGCCATGTCTCGATGATCTGGCCGTGGATGAGGCGGTTGTCGATGCGCACCAGGGTCATGACGCCTTGTCCTTGGCCGCGGCCCGCTTGCGCAGCATGGCTCCGGCCACCTTGATGCCCTGCATCCCGGCGTCCATGGCCTTGTCAGCCAGGGCGTCCAGGTCCATGAGCCGGGACTGGAGCGTGGCCACCAGCATGGGCAGATTGACGCCGGTAATGACCTCCAGCCGCTCGGATTTCATCAGCGAGAGGCTCATGGTGGTGGGCGATCCGCCGAAGAGGTCGGTCAGGGCCACGACCCCCCTGCCCTTCTCCACCGACTTGATGGCCTTGCGGATGGCCTCCATGGATTCATCCACGCCCCGGCCCACGTCCACGCCCACGGCCAAGCAGTGCTGCTGCGGCCCCAGCACCATCTCGGCAGCCTCAAGCAGGGTCTCGCCAAAGGAGCCGTGCGTGACCAGCACCACGCCCACCATGGCGGTGTTCTCATTCTTCGCGGCCATGTCTATCCCACCATGTCTATCCCAGTTCCATGTGTCTGTGTTCGATGGTGACTGCATATCCTTTTTTCTTCAGCGTCGCCAGTACCGATTCGGCCACGGCCACCGAGCGGTGCCGTCCGCCGGTGCAGCCCAGGGCCAGGGTAATCCGATAGCGGCCCTCGTCCGCATAGAGCGGCAGGATATACATCAGAAAATCCAGAAACTTGTCGTTGAACTCCGCCCCCACCGGGCTGCCCAGTACGAAGTCGGAGATGGTCGGGTCCAGGCCGGAGAGGGGCCTGAGGGCCTCGTTGAAATAGGGATTTGGCAAGAAGCGCAGGTCAAAGACGAAGTCCGCCTCGCTGGGCACCCCGTATTTGAACCCGAAGGTGATGATGTGCACCCGCATGCCCCGGCCCAGTTCCTCGATGGCCGACCACTTGGTCTGGATGACGCGGCGCAGGTCGTGGACTGAGTAGTCCGAAGTGTCGAGCACGAGGTCGGCGCTGGCGCGAATGGATTCGAGCAGCGCCTTTTCCTGCTCCAGCGCCTGCTCCAGGCCCAGGGACTGACTCTCCAGGGGGTGCGGCCTGCGGGTGGTGGCGTAGCGCCGCATCAGCTCGCCCAGCCTCGCTTCGAGAAAGAGCACCTGGGGGACGATGCCCATGCCAGCCATTTCCTCAAAGGCGGTGTCCCAGCCTTCGAGGAATTCCGGCTGGCGCATGTCCATGCCCAGGGCCAGACCGCGATACTTGGTGTCCTGCTTGAGGATCAGCCCAGCGATCTTGGCCGACATGCCCGACGGCAGGCCGTCGATGCAGAAGAAGCCGAGATCCTCGAACACCTTGAGGGCGGTGCTCTTGCCCGAGCCCGAGATGCCGGTCACCACGACCACGGGGAAGGTGTTGGCAGGCGTCACGGCATGGCTCCGGCTGGCCTAGACCTCTTCGAGGAGCTTCCACAGCGCCTCGAAGCTCTCGGTTTCCATGAATTCGCGCCGAAACGCCTCGTCCTTGAGCACGCGCGAGACCTGGGCCAGGATGCGCAGATGCATTCCGGCCACCTTCTCCGGTGCAAGCACGAGGAAGAAGATGGTGCACGGCTTGTGGTCCAGGGCCGCGAACTCGACCCCGGAAACGCTTCGGCCCACCACCACGATGACCTGCTCCAGGTCTTCGAGCTTGCCGTGGGGGATGGCGATGCCATCGCCAATACCCGTGGTGCCGAGGTTTTCACGATCAAGAAGGACACGGACCGCGTGGTCCGTGTCCATTTCGGGATACTTCACGCCCACCGGGACGAGGAGTTCTGCAAGCACCTCCGGCTTGGAGCCGGAGGCGAGGTCGTACAGGACAAGATCCTTGTCCAGGTAATCACCGAGTTTCATGCTTAGTTTCCAGGATCGATCAGACCGAAGTCGCCGTTCTTGCGCTTGTAGATTACGTTCACGCCCTCGGTCTCCGCGTTGCGAAACACGAGGAACTCGTTGTCGAGGGAATCCAGTTGCAGGGCCGCCTCGTCAACGGACATGGGCTTGGGTTCGTAGGTGTCGGTCCCCACGATGGTCGGGCCGGGCTCACCGCCCTTGCTCTCATAGGAAATGAAGTTCATCTGGACCTTGTTGCCGCGTGCCTGCTTGCTGCGGTCCTTGATCTTCTCGCGCATGCGGCGCAGCTGGGCCTCCAGCTTGTCGAGGACCATGTCGATGGTCGAGTACATGTCCTCGGAATCCTCATAGGCGGAGATATGGATGCCGTCGGCGTTCAGGATGATATCCGCCTTGTGGCGAAACTTGTCCACCAGCAGGTTGACCTGGAGGTCGGCCTCCGCGTCGGAAACATACTTGCCCACCTTTTCAAAGCGCTTCTGCGCATAGCCCTTGAGATGATCGGACGGCTCAAAGTTCTTGAAAGTGAAGCTTATGTTCATACATTCCTCCTGGTTGAATGTGCTGAAAGCCTGCCTTAGAAATACTGCTTTCTCTTGGAGGACGAGGCGATGCCCATGGCGGAGCGGTATTTGGCAACCGTGCGCCTGGCGATGTTCACCTCCAGCTTTTCCTGGAGAATCTCGCCGATGCGCTCGTCGCTCAAGGGCTTCTTCTGGTCCTCTCCGGCAATCATCTGCTTGATGAGCGCCTTGACGCTCTCGGAGCCTACCTGGGAGCCGTCGTTGAGATCCAGCGCGCTGTTGAAGAAGAACTTCAACTCGAAGATGCCGTGCGGCGTGGACACGTACTTGCTGGTGGTGATGCGGCTGACGGTGGACTCGTGCATCTCGATGTCTTCGGCCACCTCCTTGAGGATCAGGGGTTTGAGCTTTGTCACGCCTTCCTCAAAGAATTCACGCTGAAAGCGGACAATACTCTCAACTACCTTGTACAATGTTCTCTGCCGCTGGTACAGGCTTTTCATGAGCCAGGCGGCCGCGCGCATCTTTTCCTGAAAGTAGTCCTTTTCCTTGTTCTTGGCCCCCTGCATGGTCTCCATGTAGTAGGAGTTCATTTGCAGCCTGGGCAGCCCGTCCTCGTTGAGAATGATGACGAAATCGTCCCCGTACTTGTAGACGAAGACGTCCGGGCTCACATAATGGGGCTCAATGCTTGAAAAATGGGACCCGGGCATGGGGTCGAGGGTCTGGAGAAGCTCAATGTAGGACTTGAGGTCGTCCATGGAAATCTTGAACTTGCGGGCCAGGGGCTTGAACCGGTTCTTCTCCAGGTCTTCCAGATGGTCGCGGACCAGGGAGACGAGGATGGGGTCGTCGTAGCCGAGCACCTCCATCTGCACCAGCAGACATTCCTGCGGGGTCCGCGCAGCAATGCCCACCGGATCGAGCCGCTGCATCCGCAGAATGAGCGATTCCACCTCCTCGGGCGCGACATTGACCATGGTCGCCATCTCTTCCGAAGATGCCTGGAGATAGCCATTGTGGTCGAGGTTGCCCACGATCACTTCGGCGATGGCCAGTTCGCGCTCGGTGAAGTTCGAGAGACGCATCTGCCAGCCGATGTGGCCGTCCAGCGACGGCTTGGAGGCCAGCCGGGCCTCAAGGGAGAGCCCCTCTTCCGGGATCTCCGAGTCCCGGGCCGTGGACTGCTTGGATGTGCTCGAAAACTCGCCGAGGTAATTTTCCCAGTCCGCAGTGCGGACAAGCTCCTCCTCGGCCTGGGATTCGGTCAGCTTCTCGGGCTCGCGAATCTCGGTCTCCACCTCGGCCTCATCGAGAAACGGGTTCTCCATGAGTTCCTGCTGCACGGTTTCGAGCAGTTCCAGGCGAGAGAGCTGCAGGAGCTTGATGGCCTGCTGCAGCTGCGGTGTCATGACCAGCTGCTGGGAGAGCTTGAGTTGCTGCCTGAGTTCCAATCCCATATTCTAGACCTCTCGGGTCGGGCTCCACAGCGGTCCGCCCCGGGGGTTCGCAACAGTTTTTTTCAACGGTTCGTTCAATTCCTGCATCCAACCCTGCCACACATTGCGCCAGGAAGCAACACCGTGCAGATAACCATCTGACACACTTCGACTATTCGACGAAAACCATTCGCATGAAAAAAGTGTACCAACGATTCACCCCGCTGTAAATCGCCAAGAGTGGATGCATGGGAAAAAGAGGGTCAGAGGCGGAAGTCCTCGCCCAGATATATCTGGCGGGCGCGGCTGTCCTGCACGATCTCCTCGGGACTGCCTTCGAGGATCACCGTGCCCTCGTACACGAGGTAGGCTCGGTCGCAGATATTCAGCGTTTCCCTGACGTTGTGATCGGAGATGAGGATGCCTATATCCATGCTCTTGAGCACCGAGATGATCTCCTGGATATCGATGACCGCGATGGGGTCGATGCCCGCGAAGGGCTCGTCAAGGAGGATGAACTTGGGGTCCATGATCAGGGCGCGGGCTATTTCGAGCCTGCGCCGCTCGCCGCCGGAGAGAAACATGGCCGCCTGATCCGCCAACTTGGTGATGGTGAACATCTCCAGCAGTTCGTCGGCCCGCTTGTGCTGGGCGGCCGGGGTCAGGTCCGTCTGCTCCAGGATGATCTGGAGATTCTCGCGCACGGAGAGTTTCTTGAAGATGGAGCTTTCCTGGGGCAGGTAGCTCACGCCCATGCGGGCGCGTTCGTGCAGGGGCTTGTCGGTCAGGGGTGCGCCGTCCAGCGACACATGGCCGGTGTTGGGCTTGACGATGCCCACCAGCATGTAGAACGTGGTGGTCTTGCCCGCGCCGTTGGGACCGAGCAGGCCCACCACCTCGCGGCGGTGCACCTCAAGGTTGATGCCGTGCACCACCTCTTTTTGGCCGTAGCGCTTGGAGAGATTGGCTGCGACGAGTCCGCCCGGCATCTATTGCACCTTGATCTTTTCAGGAGTCAGGAAGATGGCCTGGACACGCTTGCCCTTGCCGCCCACCACCTCGCTGCGGTTCTCGCGCACATGGAAGTTGATCACCTCGCCGGTCAGGCTGTTGGGGCCGTCCTGAAGCATGGGGTCATCCTCCATGCGCAGCAATTGCTCCTCCACGAAATAGGTCAGCTTGCCGCAGGTCCCCTCGGTGTTGCCCTTTTTGGCGCGCACGGCCCCCTCGGCCACGATGCGCTCGATGCCGTCCACCGCGAACTGTCTGCCGGTGCTCGACGAGAGAAAGGCCGAAAGCCGGTTGGCCCACAGGGTCAGCTCGCCATGCACGGCCACCACATTGCCCACGAAGGAGACGACCTTGCCGTTCTCGTCGTAGGTCATGCGGTCCGAGGTGATCTTGACCGGCACCTGGCTGGGATCGACGCCCACCCTGACAGATTCGGGCGGCGTCGGCGCGGCCGGGGCCTTGACCCCGCCCTCGCCCCGGGCGGGACCTGTCGCCTGCGCCGGTTCTTCGACGATGCCGGGCGAGGGCTCGCCAGCCGCCGAAGAGGGAGCCGTGTCCGTGTCGGCCACAGGAACCAGGAACCTGGCGTTGGCATAGCCCAGGGCGCGCTTCTCGCTGCGTTCGGTCACGGTGAGATCAAAGACCGCGTACCAGCCGTCCTTGAGAAAATCGACCCTGACGCGCTGCCCCGTGGTCAGGGTGAGCACATGCTCGCTGCGCGGCGAACGGGCCTCGCGCACGTTGAGGTTGCTCGCGGCCTCGCGCACCTCGCCCCAGTCCGCGCCAAGCGCCGGGGATGCGAGTACGAGCAGGCAGATCGCCGCCGTGAGCCATCGTGTCATGTTCATCAAAAGCTTACTCCCTGCCCTGGCCCTGGAACGGGCTTGCGTCAAATCCCTTGGGCGCGAACAGCGCCTCAACACCCCCGGCCGCCTTGAGTTCAAGACTGACCAAGTCTATTTCCACGGCCACGGCCGTGAGCGTCATGTCCGGGCGGCGCACGGTGACACCGCCCTTGAGATACACCTTGTCGATGGCCCCGACATAGTCGAGGTGCCCGGCATCAAGGGCCATGACCCCGAAACGACCGGTGACGTTGTCGTACAGCGTCAGGTTGTCGTTGGGCTGGTCCACCTCTCCCCTATCGGCCTTGACGTAGACCTCCTGCCGCTCCTCGCCGAAATAGGCCGAGAGCTGCGGCCGGGTCACGCCCACCAGCTTGCGTTCCTGGTTGTACCTGGCCTCGGTGGCCAGCAGCTTCCAGGTCATGGCGCCCAGCCGGCCCTGGACCAGCTCGATGTCCTCGGCCGTGATGTCGGCCTCGTCGAGCAACTGGGTACGGGATTTTCCGGACACAGGCTGCACGGCCGTGGGCTCGACGATCTCCTCGGTGAAGAAGGCGGCCTTGATGACTATGCCAGCCAGCAGACCGACCAGAAAAATCGTAACGAGCAGCAGCCCGGGACGCCCTTTCATCTATCCGGCCCACTGTTTCAGCGCGCCGTCCTCAAGCCCCCTGGCCCGCATGATCAGCGCCACCGCCTCGCGCACCGCGCCGTGGCCGCCGGGGCGGCTGGACACCCAGTGGGCCGCCTCGATCACCTCGGGCAGGGCGTTGGGCACGCTCATGGCCAGCCCGGCCTCGCGCATGACCGAGAGGTCTATCCAGTCGTCGCCCATGAAGGCCGCCTCGGACGCCTCGACACCGGCCTTCTCGCATATCTCAAGGAAATGGGGAAGCTTGTCGTGATTGCCGGGGTAGTAGTGAACAATGCCCAGTTCCTTGATCCGGCTGGCCACGGGCGGCTGGTCCAGGCCGGTGATGACCCCCACCTCAAGGCCCACGGACTGGGCCAGCTTGATGCCGAACCCGTCCTGGACGTTGAACCGCTTCATGGCCATTCCATCGGCATCGTAGTAGAGGCCGCCGTCGGTCAGCACGCCGTCCACGTCGAGCACCAGCAGCCGGATGCGGCTGGCACGTTCCATGACGTCCTCACGCATCGGTCAGCTCCCAGATGGCCTTGAGCCGACGCAGCAGGGATTCCACCCGATCAAGGGGCAGGCTGTTGGGGCCGTCGCACAGGGCGGTGTCCGGGTCGGGATGGGTTTCGAGGAAAATGCCGTTGGCACCGGCGGCCACGGCCGCGGCCGCCAGCACGGGCACATATTCGCGCTGCCCGCCAGACGCCCCGCCCAATCCGCCGGGCAGTTGCACCGAATGAGTGGCGTCGAAGACCACGGGCACGTCGAATTTGCGCATCTCGGGGATGGCGCGCATGTCCACCACCAGGTTGTTGTAGCCATAGGTGGAGCCGCGCTCGGTCAGCCAGACCTGGTCATTGCCCGAGGCGCGGACCTTGTCCACGACATTTTTCATGTCCCACGGGGCGAGGAACTGGCCCTTCTTAATGTTGACGATGCGTCCTGTCTTGGCTGCGGCCACCAGCAGATCGGTCTGACGGCACAGAAAGGCGGGAATCTGGAGCACGTCCGCCACCTCGGCCACCCGGGCCGCCTGCTCGGGGCTGTGGATGTCGGTGACGATGGGCAGGCCGGTCTCGCGCTTGACTTCCGCGAGGATGGCCAGCCCTTCTTCCATGCCCGGCCCGCGAAAACTCGTCACAGCCGTGCGGTTGGCCTTGTCAAAGGAGCTTTTGAAGACCAGGGGCAGGCCCAAGCGCGCGGCCACATCGGCCAGGGCGGCCGCTGTCTTCAGGGTGATATCCCGGCTCTCGATGACGCACGGCCCGGCGAGGACAAAGGGACCGGATCGGCTGGCCTTGTAGAGTTCACTAATTTCCAACTACTTCCCCTTCTTGGCTTTTTCGTTCTTGGAGGCCTTGATGAACTCGCGGAACAGGGGATGGGGATTCATGGGATTGGACTTGAACTCAGGGTGGAACTGGCAGCCCAGGAACCACGGATGGCCGGGCAGCTCCACGATCTCCACCAGGGATTCGTCCGGCGCGGTGCCCGAGAGGACCATGCCGTGCTCCACGAACTGGTCTATGAACTTGTTGTTGAACTCGAAACGGTGGCGGTGGCGCTCGTCAATGTTGACCGTCTGATAGGCGGCGTGGGCCACGGTGTCCTTCTTGAGCTTGCAGGGGTAGGAGCCAAGGCGCATGGTGCCGCCCTTGTCCGATTCCTCGCACCGGGTCTCGGTCTTCTTGGTGCGGAAGTCGAACCACTCCTTCATGAGATAGATGACGTTGTGCGGGGTCTGCGGGTCGAACTCCTCGGAGTTGGCCCCCTCAAGGCCGATGACGTTGCGGGCGAACTCGATGCACGCGCACTGCATGCCAAGACAGATGCCGAAAAACGGCACCTTGTTCTCGCGGGCGTAGCGGATGGCCAGAATCTTGCCCTCCACCCCGCGCGAGCCGAATCCGCCGGGCACCAGGATGCCGTCCAATCCCTTGAGCTTCTTCTCCACGTTCTTGGGCGTCACCTTCTCGGAGTTGACGTATTCAAGCTCCACCCGAACGTCGTTGGCCACGCCGCCGTGGATGAGGGCCTCGTGCAGGCTCTTGTAGGCCTCGGTCAGGTCCACGTACTTGCCGATGACGCCGATGCGTACCGAGCCGCCGGGGTTCTTGAGCTTGTCCACCAGCCGCTCCCAGGGGCCAAGCTCGGCGTTCTTGGCGGGCAGCTTGAGCAGGATGGCGATCTTCTGGTCCACCCCCTCTTCGTAGAATTTGAGCGGCACCTCGTAGATGCTCGACACGTCCACGCCGGTGAAGACCGCGTCGCGGTCCACGTCGCAGAACAGGGCGATCTTGCGCTTCAGGTCGTCATCAAGCTCCACCTCGGAGCGGCAGATGATGATGTCCGGCTGGATGCCCACGCTACGCAGTTCCTTGACCGAGTGCTGGGTGGGCTTGGTCTTCAGCTCGCCAGCGGCCTTGATGTAGGGCACCAGGGTCAGGTGGATGTAGAGGACATTCTCCTTGCCCAGGTCGTTCTTGAGTTGGCGGATGGCCTCCAGAAAGGGCTGGCCCTCGATGTCGCCCACGGTGCCGCCTATCTCGATGAGGGCCACGTCCTCGTCGGTGGGCAGGCCCACCACGGCCTCCTTGATGGCGTCGGTGATGTGCGGGATGACCTGGACCGTGCCGCCCAGGTAGTCGCCGCGCCGCTCCTTCTGGATCACGGAGTAATAGATGGAGCCGGAGGTGTAGTTGTTCTGCTGGGTGAGCGCCTTGCCCAGATAGCGCTCGTAGTGTCCGAGGTCGAGGTCGGTCTCGGCGCCGTCGTCGGTGACGTAGACCTCGCCGTGCTGGAAGGGATTCATGGTCCCGGGGTCCACGTTGATGTAGGGGTCGAGCTTCTGGATGGTGGCCTTGAGTCCCCTGGCCTGGAGCAACGCACCGATTGAGGCGGCGGCCAGCCCCTTGCCCAGGGAAGAGAGAACACCACCAGTGATAAATATGAACTTGGTTTTCATATGCCAGCAAGCCCCTTGATTATGCTTGAATTGTAAGGAAATTGAATGGGTAACCCCATGTGCCGTCCATGTTGACTGACAAGTCCCGGACACGTATGTTCCTGCCCAGCAAAAACTGCTTCGCAAATTTTGCAGGGTAGCGCAACAAAGTCAACAGCAAGAGGAGATTTTCATGGCTCGCGTCAACGCCCTCGTTATCACGGGATACGGCACAAACTGCGAAAACGAGTCCGCTTACGCACTGAAAGCCGCTGGCGCGCAGAGCGCCGACATCGTCTATTTCTCCGATCTCGTGGCCGGACATGTGCGCATGGACAGCTACAACTATCTCCTCTGCCCCGGCGGGTTTCTCGACGGCGACGACCTGGGCGCGGCCCAGGCGGCCGCCTTGCGCTGGCGCTGGGCCAACGCGGCCGATGGCTCGCCGGTGCTCGACCAGCTCAAGGCCTTCTTCAATTCCGGCGGCATCATCCTCGGCATCTGCAACGGTTTCCAGCTTCTGTGCAAGCTCGGCCTGCTGCCAGCCGTGGGCGGCCGCTACTTCGAGCGCCAAATTTCCCTCTCCCACAACGATTCCGGCCGCTTCGAGGACCGCTGGGTGCGCCTCAAGGCCAACCCGGCCTCGCCCTGCGTCTTCACCAAGGGCATCGACCTCATCGACATGCCCGTGCGCCACGGCGAGGGCAAGATCATCCCCATGGACGATGCCACCTTCCAGGCCATTCTCGACAGCAACCTCGTGGCCGTGCAGTACGTTGACCCGGCCACCGGCGAGCCGACCCAGGAGTATCCCGCCAATCCCAACGGCTCCCCCCTGGGCGTGGCCGGGCTGACAGACCCGTCGGGCCGCATCCTCGGCCTGATGCCCCACCCCGAGGCATACAACCACCCCACCAACCACCCCTCCTGGACGCGTGGCACCGACCCCGCCATCCCGCTGGGGCTGGCCATGCTCGAAGCGGGTGTGCGCTACCTTCAAGACAGGTAGGCCATGGTCCTGAACGTGCCCGATCCGCCCGCCGGGACCACGTGGCGCTCGCTCATGGACGTGGCCTTTGCCGAGGCGTGCGTGGCGACCCGCGAGGGCGAATCACCCGTCGGGGCCGCCCTGTTCGCCCCGGACGGCGCACTGCTGGCCAAGGCCCACAACCAGCCCATCGCCCTGAGCGACCCCACGGCCCACGCGGAAATCCTCTGCCTGCGCCAGGCCGCGGCCCGGCTGGGCAATTACCGTCTGCCCGGCTGCATCCTGGCCGTGACCCTGGAGCCGTGCCTGATGTGTACCGGTGCCCTCCTCCACGCCCGGGTGGCGGGCGTGGTCATGGGTGCGCTGGACCCGCGCGCCGGGGCCGTACTCTCCAACCTCGATGGCCGCGCCCTGCCCTTTGCCAACCATCGCCTGTGGACCGTCCATGGGGTCATGGCCGAGGAATGCTCCGCCCTGCTCAAACGATTTTTCCTTGAAAGAAGAAAGCCTTGACCCTGCCAGCGTGACCCGCTTCGTGCATTTCCTACCACGACGCTCTGAAATTCTTGATTTTCTTTACATTTATTCCAATCATGCTATGCAAGGGGTGTTGAACCCCAGTGTGTCCGCCTCACCCCTGATAGGGGCGGGCCACGACCACGCCGCCATACCCCTCGATCCCGGCGGCAGCATTCCCAAGCGGTTCGGCGCGATTGGCAAAACCTCTTGCCAGTCGCGCCGAGTCTGTTTATAACCCGTTTCCACGTCGGCGCACCCGCGCCGTCCCAAACGGAGAGGTAGCGAAGTCCGGCCGTAACGCGCTCGACTCGAAATCGAGTTACGGGTTAACAGCCCGTACGTGGGTTCGAATCCCACCCTCTCCGCCATTGGAAGTATGAAAGCCCTGAGTTTTGCGCTCAGGGCTTTTTTCGTTGAATCCAGAACCGTCCTGCCTACCTTGCTGGACGGGCTTTGTCTTTGCGTGTTTCTTTCTTGGGTATATATGTCATTTTTAACAGCCAAGATAGATTTAATAGAAAACGCTTGAACCTTTCAGTGAGGCCAACTACAAATTCATCCATGGCCCATCAGTTGAATCTTCTCGATAAGATGTGGTTTTCAGATCATGAAAGCTGGCATCGCTGGCTTCACGACACTCTTCCTAACCGCCCCGTCCCCAAAGGGTCTCTGGTCGTACTTGACCTGTTTGCAGGTTGCGGAGGGCTTGCATTAGGATTTGAAGCTCAAGGATTTCATACTGTTGGATATGAAATGAAGCCTGCCGCCGTTGAGACCTATAACAACAATCTATCAGGGCAATGCATTAAAACCACTTTAGATATTGGAATGCCGGAAACGTGCATCGCTGATGTCATCATCGGTGGCCCGCCTTGTCAGCCATTCAGTCAAATAGGCTACCAACGAGGGAATAGAGATTCTCGAGATGGCTTCCCAATTCTTCTTGATGCAGTACGTAGAATACGCCCCAAGATTGCTATTATTGAAAACGTGAGGGGTCTTCTATTCCGCAACAAAGACTACCTTAGGCTTGTAGCAAATGAACTTGAGAATTTTGGTTACAACGTGGATGCAAGGCTTTTAAAGGCTGTAGATTTTGGTGTTCCTCAAAAGCGTGAACGAGTAGTTATAGTAGCGTCAACGGTTGGGTGGAGCTGGCCTAATCCTGTAGTACGCACTCCGATTTCTGTCGGCATAGCCCTTGGCCCTCTTGCGGCGGTTTCTGGGAATGACGAATCAAAATTCTTAACCCCCAACATGGACCGCTACATTGCTGAATATGAACGAAAAAGCCACTGTAAAAATCCCCGTGATTTATATTTTGATCAACCGAGTCGAACGGTTACTTGTAGAAACCTCGGCGGGGCAACATCAGATATGCTTCGCATCAAGCTCCCTGACGGTAGACGTCGAATGCTCTCAGTAAGTGAGGGTGCAAGGTTACAGAGTTTTCCAGATTGGTATAAATTCGTAGGCAACGAATACGAACAGTTCGAACAAATCGGCAATGCTGTGCCTCCGTTACTTGCCTATGCTGTAGCCGGACAGGTTAAATTTTATTTAGAAAACCCAGCTAGTTCACAGCCAGACAAGGAGACCTTCAGAATGACATCTCTTCATCATTCGACGCCAGCAAAAATTAAAGTTGATCAAGCGTTAACAATCATTCGAAGTGTTGGAATACCGGCTAGAGAGATGACAAAACGAAGGCAAGAGCGTGTGGCAAAAGCTTTTTTGGCTGTTGCGAGACTCTCCGCTGACCAATCTTGGAATGATGCTGGATGCCTGTTTGTTGACAAAACTCCACCAATCACTACACGTGAAATCATTCGATTCTGGAACAAGCATTACGATGAGAACATCGCGGATTCTTCTTATGATGACGTCAGACGTAAGGATTTGATTTGGCTTGTTGAAGGTGGGCTGGTTGCGAAAAGTGCAGCAAACCCCTCAGCAGATACCAACGATGGGACAAGAGGATATTCTCTCACTGAGAATGCATACAGCCTAGTTAAGACCTATGGGACTGAATCTTGGGAAGATTCCTTGATTACATTTCGTGACAGTGTCGGAAAATTTAATGATCGTATAAGCAGTGCAAGGGAGTTTAAAAGAGTTCCAGTAACGCTTCCAGATGGCCGCAAATTCTCATTGTCCCCAGGTCCACATAACAAACTTCAATGTGCGATCATTGAAGAATTTCTTACTAGATATGCCAAGAAGCCGAATGTGCTTTATGTTGGTGATACAGCCAAAAAAATACTTCTTCACGAAGAGGAAGAACTAAACAAACTGGGTTTAGAAGGCATCTCACGTAATGCCTTGCCTGATATTATTGCTTATGACTCAGAAACAAATTGGCTTTATCTCATTGAAGCAGTCCACTCTTCTGGCCCTATCGACAAACTACGCCATCTTAACCTTAGACGGTTTACTAGTGGCAGCACCGCTGGGTGTGTATATGTTACTGCCTTTTTAACCATGGCAAAATTTGCTCAATATTCGAAACAAATAAGCTGGGAGACAGAAGTTTGGGTAGCAGACAACCCTGATCACATGATCCACTTTAATGGTGGACGCTTCCTTGGCCCCTACGAAGAGGGACGCAAAGGATAGAGCTTGCCAACTGCTACACTGGAGTAAGAATAGCAAGTAGATAATACCAATGATTTCAGTGTGTACAGGGTTCGATCCTTGAATCCCACCCTCTCCGCCAAGGAAAGAAAAAGGACTTCCGGCAACAGCCCGAAGTCCTTTTTTTCATTCTGTGGAGCCCC